>NZ_JAHESD010000055.1 GCF_018598585.1 Chryseosolibacter indicum | reverse complement strand
AAGGAAATTATTGACGAAGCTGCTAAACGATTTGGGACGAGACCCAGTTTCGACCGAGAGGAAAGAGAAAACGCGTTGGATAAACTAGAAGAGGACTTTGATGACCTCGATTCTCGTTTCTACAAATTGGATAGCACAGTAAATATTACAGACCGGATAGCCGACTATATTCTTAAAAACAAAATTGCCTTTAATTTGAGGGGAACATTGAGATACCGGAATAAAAACTGCACACAACAAAAAGTTTATGCAATTGCGGGGTGTAGTGTTAAATTTTAGTTTATGTTTTCAAATGCAGTTCGGTCACGGTGGACAATTTCGCAGCAGGTCGGTCTTAGCATTCCGCTGCGCTGCATTGCTAAGCCCTCCTAATCCCGCAACTGCATAAACTCAAACGTTGTAGGGCATTTAACTTTGACATGAGAGCTACGAACATACTTTTAATATTTGGACTTCTTTGTTCATGTTCACGACCAGGACAAAACGACAATTTAGTTGACAGTGGACTAAAAGAAGAAAAGCCCAAATCAGAGTTGCCTTCGGGCGAAAAATCAAAACAAGCAAACACGACCGAAACAACTGATAACTCGAAGGAGAGCATTCAAGTATTGCTGCAATTTGAAAACTTGACCTTAACGACAGGATTCGAGGAAGTCTGGAATGATGAAAACTATTTTGCCGAAGTTCATAAGGACACGATTTTAATCCAACTTGGCTTAGTTAGTAAAATTTCAGGACAAGAATATTTGCTAAAACCTGCTTCATCCATAGGGACAATCCAAATCTATCAGAACTACGAAACGAGTTTGACAATTATGGACGAAGGGCCACACGTTGACTTGACCGACTGGACTCACTACATCGGACAATGGAAAGAACTAAAAATAAAAGACAATAGATTTAAGACTTTAAAGTATTCCAACACAGACCAAGAACAGTTTCCAGAAGTGACGTCTGAAGAAATCCTGGAAGCAACTGAGAAACACTTGAATGTTGATTCAAGCCGTTGGACCGAATTAGCAAAACAATGCACAGGACCAAATAAATATCCATGCGGAATTTCAATTAGTCGTATCAATCTCAAGATAATTCTAACTGACAACAAAGGGATAACGACTGAGAAGTATATCATCTTCGAAGTACCGATGGGTTGTTAAACGGCCCACAACAAAATGTATAATCCACGGCGCTGATAAGGAGGACATTTTTTTATTTTTGCTCAGCGCCACCGCTTATACATAAACGTTGTAGGGCATTTGATGAAAAAATGAAACCTGATAAATCAATAAGAGACATTTGTATTGCAGCGATTAAGAGAAGTACAATTCCACCTTTTGACTTTCCTTACACATTTATTTACGAAGAGGGAGATGAAATAGAAAATATTCAAGTCAGCAACTCAGTCATACTTCAAGACAATGAATCTTTAATTTGTTCGACTATTATTGATGAAAAAATATGGACTGTTTTGACAACTAGGAGAATCTTTTCTTTTGAGGGAGTCGGACTAAAGGAGCATTCGCTATTGAATATCAATAAATGGGACTTTGGGGACTTCAAAGATTACTCTAAGCAAACTTTTACCAAGGGATTTCTTTCTTTCGAAGACGGAAATATTGTTCCTGTATTCGTTGAGACAGGAAGGGCTTCAATGGTGATGATTTATGGAATTATGACATTTAATAAACAAGTGAGGTAGATCAAACGCCCCTACAACAATGTGTATGCGCAATTTAAATTGATTAATTATTTTTAAAGGAAAATTTAAACTGCGCATACACGAACGTTGGCGGCCATAGCTAAACAAAATGAGTTTTCAAACATCAATTCTAACTTCCCCTAATGACGGACTTAACCTAGACAAGGAAATTAGATTATTAAAATCAGGGCTACTTTATTCCGACAGTGTAACATTGACAAGTCCTAGTCTGACTTCAATTCTATACGTTCTTACACTATCGACTTTATCTGAAAAAGAAAAAGTAGAATACTTCAAAGGACTATCAAAAGTTGACCCAACAGTTCAAGGTGAAGAATTGGAGCAACTCATAAAAATCAAAAACAGACTAGCTAATAAAAAAGGGAAAACAAAGGAAGAAATTATACAACTTGAGATAATAAAAAAGGAATTAAAACGAATTGATGGACAGATGGAGCAATGGGGACAAGACCTATTTATCAAATCCGGACTGCCCGAATTCCATCATCTTATTGAAAATGGAACAATCAAGCTAAAACATCTTGATGTAAACGAAAGAGAAAAGAAAATGGCCTTTCAAATACTAGATGAAACCATTGACATTATCTCCCATAAAAACACATACCCAATTTTTGACCACTTAGTTGAGGATATTGCATCAAAATATATTCAGTCGACAAAAAAGGACCTGAGTACAAAAAATATAAATGAAATATTTGTGGGCAAGGAGTTTCTCTTGAAACTACCCAATATTGATGAAATTAGCTTTTCAGATATTCTCAAAGCTAAAGAGGAACTAAGTACCGAACTTGACAGATTTAAAAACTTGATTAACAACTACTCATTAGAAATAAGTGGACTATCATTCGACCAAGACAATAGGGATTTTATCGAAAAGAAATACAAGTATGATTTTCTGCCTCAACTCAAAGAGTTACAAGACAAGCTTGAGGACAATAGTTTTTTTAAACACCTAAAAAGAGGGGCAGGTGAAAACATTTCTAAGTACTCCATTTTCCTTGGAGTGATGGGGGTTGATGATATTATTAAAATTCTACTTAGCGCAGGTGGACTTACAACTGTTGAGGGGATTTTCAAGGGACACAACGAAATCAAAAAGACGAACAAGGAGCTAAGGAATAGTTCAGTGTACTTCTATCATAAACTATTGGACGGATAAGCTACGGCCGCCAACACCGTGTTTATTTAATTGCGGGTACGGTGCGGCAATTCGAATTCGTTTCTTAATTTAGTCCGCTGTAGGCGGGACAGTTGCGGAACAAGTCGGGCTTAACATTCCGCTGCGCTCCATTTTTAAGCCCTCCTACTCCCGCAACTAAATAAACACAAAACGTTGGCAGTAATGCGCTGGACAGCAGAACAAGTTTGACACATGGGACTCGATGTAATAATCATAAATCTAATTCTCGCAATTCCGACATTTTTCCTTTGCCGACTCATCTTTAGAAGGATAAAAGACCAGGGGACAAGACAGCTGACGACTTGGTTAACAACACTCCTATTGACTCCAATCATTTACGTTGGACTTATCGTAGGGTGGGTCGCATACGTGAGCTACTATCCCGAGAGAGATTTCGATAAAGAAAAATGGCAAGCTGACATTGAAAAAAGGTATGAGATGACTGACGACCTTGTTGACAATGGAAAATTGATTGGTAAGACTAAAGAGGAAATTAAAGAACTATTGGGACAAGAGGACATGAGCTTAGATGGATCGCGATGGACTTATTACATTGGATTCAAGCCAAGTCTTTTTGGAATCGATCCGGATGTTTTAGAAATAGAATTTAAGGACGGAAAAGTTTCAAGATGTTGGACACGAGAGACGTGAACACACACTACTGCCAACAAAAGCTATAAGTCATAGCTGCACAGTTGATGATAAATTTTTATATTTCGGTGTGCCGCCACGCCTTATAGAATCGATCAAATGATAAAAGCTTTAATTACCGACATAGCTTATGATAACATCAAACTTTCCCAAGCGTTGACAAGAGCAAAGCTTGTCGAAAATAAAATTAAGAACGATACATTAAAAAAATGGTTGAATAAGGAACTAGAAGGATATGATTTTGATGATACTTATTTACCGAGTTACAGAAAAGTTTGGAGTGTTGTTCATTTGACTGCCGAATTACCCTTCGGAAGAACGCAGACATTTCCTGTGATGTTATCGGAAGATTTTGGAGCTGAAGTAATAGACGCAATTAATCATCATAGGATTTTAGAACCAATTTCTATTGTTGAAGAGCAGATCGCTAATATCAAGGATATAAAAGGAGTCATTAACCTTCCACCGCAACAAGTTCAATTGCTTGCTTCTGTTTATCAGGAGCAGGTTAAGCGTTATGGTGGAGTCATAAGAAGTGGAAGCAGAGAAGTTGGACGGGTTCAGTTTCAGAATGTATTAGAACAAACAAAGCAGAAACTTTTGGATACTTTAATGGAATTGGAAGATGAATTTCCTAACCTTCTAAACGATTACGTTATGAATAAAGAAAACAGCGAGAAAGTTCAAAATATAATTACGAATAATATCTACGGAAGCAATAATCCCACAAGTATTGCAGCCGGAGCGAATGTTTCTCAGACTGTCACTGTAAAGATGATAAGTGGGAGTGACGAGGAAAAGCTAGGGCAGTTGGGCGTTGAGAAGAAACAAATCGAAGAATTAAAGTCAATTCTAGCCACCAGTAGTGACAAACCAGCCTTGACAGGAAAAATAATGAAATGGCTGGGCTCAGTAACGGCTTCAGTCGCAGGAAGAGGCCTTTACGACAACATCCCAGCGATAACTGATTTTGTTCAAAAACTTATAGAGTAACGTTATGCCTACGCACAACAAAATATATAAATCATATGCAGGTTCACTTTGTTATTAAAACGTCTGCAAGTAAATTTATTCGGCAACGGTTGACAGGGTTATTCTTTTAAGCTGCATACGCTTTATATACAAACGTTGTAGGCAATTTTGCTGGACAGAGATTCCATACTAAGAACGAACTAAAATAACCAGACATGTCAGCCATAGCCGACTTCAGACTTATTGAGACATCCAAGTTGAATGAACTTCAGGACAATGCAGAAGTCAAGATCGAAAAGAAACTCTTCAGCAAGAAAACAATAGACACCTATTGGGACTATTTGAACTCAAACTCTAAAAAACTGAAGGACTTTGGATACTCGGGATACATCTTCGCAGACCTTTTGATCTTCCTCGTGGAGAACAAAGGAATCGACTTGTTAAAAAGCAAGTATGACGACATTGCAAATTCTATTGTTGAAAAACGACAGAACTCGACAATCATTTTGACCTATGACCACCGCCAGGCATACTTAGATAAGTTGACCGCGGACAAATTCAACACGGAAGAACTAATTGCATTTAATAAGGACTTTTCCGAAAACGATGATCCTGAATTGGCCAAAGCCGAGATTGAAGGGATTAAGGCTTTACGAGACAGTTTGGACCAATTGACTGGGGACAATCAAGTTATTCTATTAAGTGTAGGATAACAAAACTGCCTACAACAATGTGTATGTGCCATTGTGGGGGTGCAGAGTAATTCGTAGCTTGTGTTTCAGAATACGTTCGGTCCCGGTTGACAGTGATGGAGCAGGTCGCCAAAATCATTCCCTACGGTCATTTAACTTTGGCTCCTATCCCCACAACGTCACATACACGAACGTTGGGTGCCATAAATTTTGGAAAGAATGTGCAAACTATTAGGACTGACTCTTGGGACAATTTTTCTGACAACGTTTCTCTATGGACAAGAGATCACTAAAGAGGAGATTGTAAAATTCCAGATAAAATCAATAACGACAATTGACGGAGACGATATTATAAAGTCAATTGACATCTACAACGACAAAGGGGACATTGTAAGAATTAACGACAAAAAGAATGATGAAATTAAGACAAGAAAAGAGTTCATCTATAATGACAACTCTCTTTTGACAGAAGAAAGGACCTTCAACACAGAAGGAAGAATTCACAGGATTTCAAAATATACCTACAATACAAAAAATCAACTTGTTAAAGAGGAGTCGTTCGATCCTGATAAGATTGACTTAACGTGGACATACGAATACGATGAAACCGGTAATAAAATAAAGGCAACTAAGGCATCGGGGACAATGGGAAATAGCGTGACTCTTTACAAGTACTCGGGAAAACAATTAATTGAAGAGCAAACCACCACTGAATCCATTGGGAAGGAAGAAAAAATAACGTACAAGTACAATGACAAAGGACAAGTGACCGAAAACAAGTCCAAGCATTTCTATTTCAACACCACGATCACCTTGACATATATCTATGACGATACTGGAAAATTGATGGAGTTGCGAGAGAAATCAAGTAACGGGGTTTCCTCTAGGACGACCTATCAATATGATGACAAGGGGCTTTTGGTCGGAGACACATGGAAAAGCTCCTTGGACAAGACACCTAATAAAACTCGGTACATAATTGAGTTCTGAAATTTACGGCACCCAACAATGTGCATAAGTCATGGCGGGGTTTCGTGTAAATTTGTAGTTTAGTTTTAAAAAATACGTTTCGTCTCGGTGGACAGTGACGACCAGGTCAGCCTTAACATTCCTCCGCCAGCTGGCGGATACATTTTTAAGGCTTCCTATTCCCGCCACGCCTCATGCACGAACGTTGTGGGCAACCAGCCAAGGACAGAGATTCAGTATAATCATGGAGACAATTGAGTTAAAAGAATTTATCAAGTCAGGGATCTTTGGAACAATATCAATTCATTCGACTAAGGATGACGTCATTAAGTGTCTGGGTAAGCCATCCGACTCCTTTGGTGACGAAGAAACTCAGACCATAAAATATGGACAATATGAATTCTCCTATTGGACGGGATCAGAAACAATTTTAGGGATTCAAAATGACCATTTGCAAGCGGACTGCATAAATCACAGCGAGCAAATTAATTTCAAAAATGAAACTTGGACTCTTGACAAATGGTTTTTGGAGGAAAATAGAAACACAACACTGGGACAGGTTGCTAGTTTTTTAAAAAAAAGAAAATATTCCATTTAAGATTGAATATTTACAAGACATAACCCTGATAAAATGCATTCAGAGCAAAGTAACTTTTGATTTTGTTAGTGAATTTCGAATTTTAAAACTCAACGACAAGGGGGAGATTAAGAATTGGAATGAGATAAAGGAGGACAAGGAAGAAAACTTTGTTTTGAATGGAGTTAGATTATTTGATTTCACAAGGTAGAAGGACAACAATTGACAAGTCAACTTGATTGGCAGCCCACAACAAGTATATAAAACATGCCGGCACAGTTGAGATAATTAATTAATTTGGAGTGCCTGCACGTTTTATATACAAGCGTTAGCGGCAACTTTATGGGACAGAGAAGAACACTGAATCAGAAACGGTTGACAAAGAAAGAGGTCCAAGAAATTATTCGGACTGAAGGACGGCTTCATGATGAGTATACAAAATTCTTTGAAGAAACGTATGTGACCGGCTACGTTAAGCAAGACAAAGTTTATGAGTTGCCCCCCCAAGCTAACGCACGCGTGTCGCGTGGCTTTTACTTACACTAATGTTTTTGTGCGAGTAGAACAAACAAGTTAAGCAAAACGACATTTAGATCATATGAAATACAGAGAAATAAAACCTTGCAAAGAATTAGAACCCTTTATTCATTCCTATTGGGAATTGAAAGGCGACAAACTTGACGGGCAATGGGAACGCAATTTTCCGGATGGCTGTGCAGGATTAGTAATGAATTTGGGAGATACGTGTTTGACAGACAATGGCTCTGTTTCTATGGAGTATGCGAAAACGTATGTAGTCGGTGCAATGACTTCATTCAAAGACAGCTTTATTGACAGCAATACACATCTACTTGGTGTATGCCTCAAACCCGCATCTTTTGCTAATTTCTATAATTATGTACCACAAGGTGAAATGATTAACCATACCGTTGAGTTTGATAAATTTCATTCATTTGATGTTGATAAAATCATTAACAACCAATTCAACTATCTGAACCAATTTTTTTACAACAGAATAAAAAGAACAAACAATCAATTGCAATTGGTTATCAATGATATACATTTAACAAAAGGACAGCTTAGTATCCACGAACTATCAAAACGAAATTTTACAACAGTAAGACAATTAGAGCGAAATTTTAAGAAGTACATTGGATTATCACCCAAAGAATATTCAAATATTATTCGTTTTCAACATGCGTTGAGTATAATCAAAAACTCAGCTGGAAATAGGTGTTTATTAGATATTGCCTTTGCGTGTGGTTATTACGACCATGCGCACCTTACCAATGAAATCAAGCGAAATACAGGACTTTCGCCATCACTACTTTAATTTGTCGCATTTTTACAAAGTGCGTGTGTTGTTCTAAAAGCAATTTTGCAGAAACATTAACAATTTAGAATAATGCGAAATTTATCACTTTTCATTGCTGCAAGTTTAGACGGCTATATTGCTAAGCCTAATGATGACCTTAGTTTCTTAAAACTCGTTGAAAAGGAAGGCGAAGACTATGGTTATTTACAATTTACACAAACAATTGATACATTAATTGTTGGTAGAAAAACCTATGATTATGTGCTTAAAGAAATTGGCTCGTCTCATTACGACAACGGACTACGGGATGTTTATGTGATAGCGAGAACTGCAAGACCGAAAGTAGGCAGGACTACGTTCTATACAGGGGACATAGCCGAGTTGGTCAAACGACTGAAGTCTGAAAAAGGAAAGAATATTTATTGTGATGGGGGTTCAGAAGTAATAAATGAATTATTGAAACACGACTTAGTAGATGAATTTATAATTTCTGTTATACCAGTTTTGTTAGGTAATGGAACGAGACTTTTCCGGGACGGAAGACCTGAACAAACACTTGAATTCGTAACAACAAAGATATTTGATACGGGACTAACGCAACTGCATTACAAACGGAAAAGATAGTCGGCAAACTACCACATCAGTTTTGTGTTCCGACGAATTGATGTGATAATTTGAACACTATGCTCCCATTCAGGTTGAGTGCCGACTGTCTAGGTGTGTTTCCCTGTATTTCTGGTTCAAGTCTTAAGCAAGCGTTAGGCATTGCGTAAGACTTGAACCGTATGCCTTAGTGTCTTTAAATTGTAAGCCATTTAAAAAAACAGGATAATTATATATATACGGATACATTTTATAAACTTTACACGACAAAGAATTAAACAGTCTCTAATGGATATTTTGGAAAAAAACAAAGCAGTGGTAAGGCAATTCAACAGCGAAGTCATTGAACAATGTAATTGGGAAACGTTCAATGCAATTATGGATAAAGATTTCATAAACCGAACCGCTCCGCCAACCTCTAATGGTGCAGAAGGAATGTGGAATACGTTCAATAATATTTTGAGACCTGCATTTCCAGGCTTGAAAGTGGAAATCTATGATCAAATTGCAGAGAACGATAAAGTAACGACAAGAAAAGCAATTATTGGAACACACAACGGTGTCTTGATGGGAATAGAACCTACAGGCAAACGAATTAAAATTGATGTAATTGACATAGTAAGGCTTAAAGACGGGAAGTACGTTGAGCATTGGGGTATTAATACCTTACAGTCTGTCATTATGGAACTCAAAAAAGGATAAGGCAAAAACTTTCTACAACATTGCAGTCTCCGCGGAATCTGCATTTCGGGACCCGCGTTGTTATAAGTCTAAAAGGTTTCCTCATTGTAATCAAGAGTATTCCTGATACACGGCTATTCGCGTTTGGCTTGAGGTATGGGGTTATTAATCAAGTGGTCATGCGGAGCCATACGAAGGCTAATTGCAGCCTGTAAATAGCAGGTGCAATTTTCTCAAACGAGGAGTGAAAGAGTAGATAGTTTTTTGAGTTGTTGATAGTTGACAAAAGCAATTGAAAAAAACAATAGGGCAGGGCATTCTTTAGTAGATTGAATTTCAATAACCATTGACCAATGACTATTGACCTTTAACAGGAAAGAAGAAATGTTTAATTCAGTGAGAACATCCAACCACTACACAGACCCGATCACCGATGCAATTGTGTCAGCAAGTTATTATAAAACCGTTCTGCAAGCCTTAGATCCTGTGTGATGATCTCGCATTGTGCGGTAAGCCCATTGCGGAACAGCATCTGCTTACGATGATCTGTATGCAGGCCATCTAAAAGAACAATCTTGGCAAGATAGCCACTGTCTGTGGCAATGTCAGAAATGTATTGGATCCTGCCACGTACGCTGCCATACTCTTGGTATGGATAAGAGTGAAATTTCAACAGCACTTGCTGTCCTTCTTCTACTTTCCCAAAGTTATACTGCGGTATATACGTCTGTGCATAGTAGGAAGTATTTTCAGGACTAACAAAGAACACAGGCTTATTATTGGGAAGGTACTGGTTCTCCTGTAAAAACTCTGTGTACGTCACCTTGCCACTGGCGGGAGCCATCAGTAAATATTTCTTTTTCCATTCGTCTACTTCACTCCTGAAGGTTTGCAACGCTTGTAAAAACACATTCTTCTGCTGCACAATTTGGTTTTCAAGTTCCAGGATCTCTTTAAGCTTGTTGTTTTTCATTACATTATTATTGATGATCGCTGCGCTTATCTGGGGAAGTGTTAACTGCTTTGACAGATACTTGCTTTTTTCATTGCGATAATCCAATGGAGATGTTACATTTTCATGGTAGAGCTTTTCCTGCATCGAGAAGTTTTGGTCAGACAACTTCAGGTCTTCCTCCTGGATGGCCTTCTCCGCTAGAAGTTGTTTGTTAAGCCTGTCGAGATTGGCAATGTCCTCCAGAAGCATTTCTTTCTTGTGGATATAGAATCCATTTTCTTGGTAGAATGTAAATTCTGTAAATGCCTGGTCGAAGGCCTGATAGGGAGCTTGCAGCTCACCCAGGTTCGGTATGTTTTTCGGCGGTATGAGCGGGAATATTTCCGAAGCAGAACCTTTGCTTAACCTCTGCTGGATCGAATCGAGCGCAACTGATAAACGGATGATGGCCTCATGATCGGCGGTGCTTTCCATGAAGGCGATTACATCATTTTTCTTTACCCGTGATCCTTGTGATACGTTTAGTTTTACCAGTAAGCCATCCGTTCTCGTTCTCACTTCTTTGGGAATGTTTACCGATGACAATCGGGCGGAAGTTTGAACCAACTCGGGATACCGGATAAACCAACACCCGGCAATGATCATCAACATGATATACAAAAGCGTCACACTGCCGTAGCGTACGATCCAGTGAGGTTTGTATTGGGTGATCTCGCGCAACTCCTGATTTAGCAATTGCTGGTCTTTCATATCCTATCCGTTTAACTCCAGTTGATTTCTTACAAGATTGAAATATTCTCCTTTCAGATTAACCAGTTCCTGGTGCGTGCCTCGCTCGGTAATGGTGCCCTGGTTTATCACCACGATCTGATCGGCATGGCGAACAGTGCTGAGGCGATGGGCCACCACCACTACTGTCCTGTTTTTTAAAAAAGAGGCGAGGTTTTTAACGATCATAGTTTCGTTATTGGCGTCGAGGCTATTCGTTGCTTCGTCCAGAAAAATAAAATCAGGATCGCGGTATACAGCACGGGCAATCAATATGCGTTGCTTCTGTCCCATACTAATGCCCACGCCTTCGGCTCCTATTTTGGTATTAAATCCAAGGGGCAGCGCGTCGATAAACTCGCCGGCGTTGGCTACGTCAACAGCATGTTGCAATTTGTCAATATCAATTTCATCCGCTCCAATAGCAATATTCCTTGCAATAGTGTCTGCAAAAATAAAACTATCCTGCATCACCACGCCGCAACGGCTCCGCCATACGTGATGGCTGATTGTATTCAGCGAAATGTGGTCAAGCTTTATATCACCCCGTTGTGGCTCATAGAACTTGAGCAGCAACTTTAACAAAGTAGTTTTTCCGCTTCCGCTCATTCCCACAATGGCAGTAGTTTTACCGCTGGGTATTTTCAAGCTGATGTCTTTTAGCACCGGTTCGTTGCCTGCTCCGGGATACGTAAAGCTCATGTTCTGGAAAATAATGCCGGGAGTGTCTGTGGGTTCATTACCAGAGAATGAGAACCTTGCCTGTAATTGCTTGATACCTTCCAAAGAATCTAGATCCGTGGCAGACTGCATGGGCGACCCCTCTCCGCCGATAACCTGTCGAGCAAATGCGATGGGAAGCTCCTGACGTAGATTCTTATACTCCGGCTCTTCATCTTCTATCTTATGGATCTCATTAAGACGGTCGATGCTGATCTTAGCGTTTTGCCAGCTTTGAACGAACCCGATCATCTGTTCAATAGGACTGTTCAGTTGTCCGATGATATACTGCACAGCCAGCATGCTCCCCAATGTCATATACCCATCAATAACAGCTTTGGCAGATAAGAACGTAATGAAAATGTTTTTGCCCTCATTGATAAAAAAGGCACCGGTTTGCTGCCATTGATTTAAGGAAAGTCCCTTTATCCCGAGCTTGAAAAGTTTTCCCTGAACACTTTCCCAGAGGTATCGCATTGATTTTTCTACTCCGTGTAGCTTAATCTCCTGCATGCCCTGAATTAGTTGTATGGTTACATTCTGCTTTTGTGATGACACCTCAAAACGGCGGTAATCAAGTGCCTTCCTTTTTCTGAGAAACAGAAAAACCCACGACGAATAGAGAACACTCGCGATGATAACTACAACGAACAGTTGCACGTTAAAAACAGCAAGCACAACAGAAAAAATAGCGAGGTTAACGAGCGAAAACAGAATGTTTAATGATGGTCCAGTAAGAAACGACTCGATGCGGCTATGATCGTTCATCCGCTGCAGGATATCCCCTGTCTTCTTACTATCGAAAAAGCCCATCGGTAGCTTCATAAGTTTCACCAGGAAGTCCGTGAGTATCGAAATGTTGATTCGCGTACTGATGTGCAGCAAGATCCAGCTACGTACAAAATCGACTGTTAACCGCCCCAGCAGCAACGTGAGTTGCGCCAGCAGCACGATATAAACAAAATGAATGTTGCCCGTATTAACCCCGACATCTATCACGCTCTTGGTTAGAAAAGGAAGCACCAACTGAAGCAAGCTGCCTACCAGTAGCCCGGCGAAGAGCTGATAGATTAGTTTCTTATAGGGAAGAATGTACCTGAAGATTGTATTCATCCGCAATTCTTCATTGTCTCTCTTGAATGTATCACTTTCATTTTCGTAAAAGGAAGACGAAGGTTCAAGGAGCAACGCTATACCTTCTTCCTGCTCTTCAAACTTTCCACTAACCCAATGCGCCTTGAATTCTACAGGAGAAAAGGACACCAGCCCTTGTGCAGGGTCAGCAATGAACAGCTTATTTTTCTTCACTTTGTAAAGCACTACGAAGTGATTCTGATTCCAGTGTACAATGGCCGGAAGATTGGCTTCCTTTGTTATGGCATGATACGTAAGTCGCAACGACTGTGTCCGAAAGCCAATAGCCTCAGCGGCTTCACTGATGCCCAGCATATTTACGCCTTGCTTTCCGATCTGCGATCTATTCCTCAGTTCTTGCAGCGAGAAATCTCTTCCATAATACTTAGCAACCATGCTCAGGCAGCTTGGACCACAGTCCATAGAATCAGGTTGTTTAACAAATGGGAAAGCCATGGTAATAGTTGTGGTTGATGTATATCGAAGGATTAGGGTTCAACGGGCTCTACTGATCAATGGGCTCTTCTATATCGGAATTATAACATACGAATGCTCCCCCACAAGTTGCAGATGCATTAGATGTGCAGGTGGCACTGCTTCCCACACAAGTTGTGGATACGTTGTAATTAAGATTACCGGTACAAATGCATATCATAGAGACAGCAGGCTCCAGATCGTCTCCTCCAAATGTATTTTTCTGTTCGTTCTTATTCAGGGTCCGGCCGAGTTGTTGATAGTTCTTCATGTATTGTTTTTTAATTGATAATTGTGCTACATCTTATTTGCCATTAATAACTGCGGCGATCTCAAAGTCACTCCTGCCAATGGAATTTAGAAGGAGGACCTTGATTGACCGATTAAGGTTCAACGGGATTATCTCCGGGGTCAGTTTGGTCATCTACAGGATGTTCACCCCCATCACCACAAATTACTCTTGTGCCGTCGCAGTCTCTAACAGCTGCAGCGACACAACGATCTGCAGGGCCAACACAGATTGAGGAGACAGGCCCACCAGGGCCACCAATACAGGTGCATACTACGCCTTCCTGGTCGTCACCGCCAAAAATGCTTTTCTGCTCATCTTTACTGAGGCTTCTGCCTAGTGTTTGAAAGTTTATCATAAATTAGCTTTTAAGATTGATCGGCTTGACTTAATGATGGCGCAAGCCGTTGACCAGAAATCTATGGATGCGATTAGCACCAACATGTAATTAACGTATATGATAGCAATGATTTTAAAGTACCCCTGTAAGAAGAATTAGAGGTAAGGGCTTACAGGGGAATTTAAACGATCGACTATTGTTCGTCGAACGTTTTCTCAGTGCTTTTCACTAGTTTTGGGGCCTGTTGTCCTCTGCTCTGCAAAGGACACTTGTGCCGTCGCAGGCTCTAATAGCGCTTGCCATACACGAGGCCACGGACCCGGTACAGTAGGTGACTGTACCATCACTACAAGTGCATTGTGCAGTTCCTCCAAAAATACTTTTTTGCTCGTCGCTGCTTAGGCTTCTGCCTAGTTGTTTAAATTTTTTCATACAATAGTTTTTATATGTGATGGCTTGACTTTGATCCTGGTGCAAGCCTTAACCAGAGAAAGGGTTTAATTAAAAAGATGTTTCAAATCTGCCGCCCGATATTCTTTCGGCAGCTGAAAGCCATTGATAAAGAAAGTAGGCGTGGCAAGAATACCTATAGATGCACACCACTTCTCCATAGCTGCAAGCCTGAAGTTTTGATTCTCGATATTGTCTTCTGGCATGCGGTATTTGGCGGAAAACGCCTTGTAATCTTTCCTACGACTTCCATACCAGTCATGCAATGCATGCTGTATTAATTTTTCGTCGTTACGCTCGTATAATGCCATCAGATGTTTCACCGGTAGAGCACGTATATCATGTTCACGAGTAGTTGCAGTAAAGATGATCTGAAGTTTTACATTGCGGTTATTGTCCAACAGATCATTGAGCTGGTGATGTGCCGCAGCACATGGTCCGCAGTACGGATTACAGACTTTAATAATAGTGTGCGTGGCTTCAGGATTTCCAAGCGTAATCCCCAAGCCTTCAGCAGATGTGGTGATCTGCTTTTGCTCACGTAACAACGCATTAAAAACTTGGGGTTTATATTTTATCCGGCTGCTTTCTTTCTTAAGCTCACTGGCAGTTTGCGCTTTCTTAAGAACAGGTTTTACAAACATCCAGAAAAGGATAACGAGCGATAATGATACTATCAGATAAAAGATACCGGTGTACAAAAGAGAAGCGCTTGTACCAGGATGCCAGTAAACGAAGTTTAGCACCAGCGCCTCCGTTACCAATACACCTTGCACTGTTAAGCACAACAGGCACCATTGCCTGGCTATACGCCACTGATAGACAACGGAGAAAACAGTATACGGCAGCGCTATTAAGTTAAGCCACGATAATATAGCTATGGACAATGTTGCAGATGGCGTGAGGATGAGAAACAGAAAACTACTTGCAAAATAAAAAAATCCAATCTCGCTCCAGCTTATCCTATTAAAGAGCTTCGCGTGCTTGGACTCCAATATAGCCCCGCAGTTAATCATTTTACTCGAAGAGCAAACATTCCTTAATGCAGGATTATACTTGTCAATTTCATACCAGAGCAGCATACCCGAAACCACACATCCGCCGAGCTTTAACATCAGGAGCAAAGAAAGCCACAACCAGTTTGCCATTGCACCATGATACACGGCATACATAAAAATCAGCCCTATGCAAACGGCAATGATACATGGCATTCGTAATGTGCTAGTCAACTCCTTCTTACGGTTGTTCGCATAGTCCTTTTCTCCGGACGCGGATGTGCTTTCCGCTAATAAAACTTTATTGGTCCATTCTTTCAGAAAGGCATCCACAGGCTTCTCCTTTTCCTTACCACGTGTATCGAGGTATTTTACCGTTCCATTTACAGATGTAATGAGTAGAAAGCTCCCTCCGGCGGTATTAGTATGGGCAATAAATGGAGTAGGCAATTCCTGCAGTTTACCAGGTTCAACTTCCAGCGCTACATTGTCCACCTTCCGCTTTGTAAGAAGCGCGCTAATGCTAAAGAGACTTGGATAGTCAGGATGTTTTTGTAGTTCTTCGTCCACTGAGAGCCTGGTAAAATTAACGTTTAGCTTGTCGAGGAGCGCTATCGTTACTTTTACTGCATGTTCATAATCATGAAATAATGACAACATAACGGCATTTGTTTTGTCTCCTTCGAATATTGTCCTTTGTCAGATTTGAAAAAAGCTCCGTTTAACAAGTGCAGCGAAATGACTAAAAACTGCAGCTATATATTAACCACTGCATCTTATATGGATTACGCCTTTCAGTAGCAACTGTTCCTCGCAATAGAAATACCTTTACAACAAAAATAAAGCCCCCTAGCACTTATGAGAAGGCTTTACTTCTCCTTTCTTCTATGTTGTATTGAGTGTTTTTGCATTCCAATTTCCATTTTTGCTCAGAATCTTGAGTTGGTAGGTAAGGAAAAGCCTGTTTCTATTTCAGGAGGGCTATCTCTTAGTCAAATTTTTTATACTTCTCAGGGTATCAATTCGCGTCGCGATCCATATTCATATTTTGCTTCTGGAAGTATTAACTTCTCACTTTATGGATGGAGTGTTCCGGTGAGTTTCTCATTGTCTAACCAGAATACTTCTTTTCAACAACCTTTTAATCAATATAGCATACATCCTACCTATAAGTCTGTTACTGGCCATGTCGGCTACGTTAACATGTCGTATTCTCCATATACAGTCAATGGCCATATTTTTTCTGGTGTAGCGGTAGATGTTGCTCCGGAAGGAAAATGGAAATTTAGTGGGTTATATGGGCGTTTTTTGAAGGCAGTTGAGCCAGATACCTCATATAATGCACAGAACCCAGCTTTTAAACGCGTGGGATATGGTTTTAAAGCAAGTTATGGACAAGAAGGAGATGTAATTGATGTGATATTGTTTCACGCTAAGGATGACAGGTACTCGATAAGGTATGTTCCGGATAGCCTGAATATGTTGCCACAAGAAAATTTAGTAGTCAGTATTGGTGGAAGCAAGACAATTTTCGATCGGTTTATAGTGAAAACAGAATTTGCCACTAGCGCATTAACACGTGATATACGTGCTGATGAAGTAGACAAGAATCACATACTTGCTAAAGCAAAATTACTCTACACTTCGAGGCTGTCATCTTCATACTACAATGCTTTTAAAACATCCTTAAACTATCAACAGGATGGCTATACGATTGGAGTGGCTTATGAACATGTTGATCCTCAATATAAAACTCTGGGGGCTTACTATTTTAATAATGATCTTGAAAATATCACCGTAAATGGTGCTGCTTCTATTCTACAAGGAAAGATGAATGTGGCCGTAAGTGCAGGTACACAACGTGATAACCTTGATAAGAATAAAGTAAGCACCATGCGGCGTATGGTAAGCTCAATTAATATGACTTATGCAGCATCCCAACAATTGAACTTTTCTTCATCGTACTCGAATTTTCAAACCTATACCAATATCAGATCGCAATTTCTGGATATTAATCAACTCACACCTTACGATAACCTTGATACCCTAAACTATACTCAAATCTCACAAAATGCTACATTGACTGCAATGTACATGTTTGGGAAGAACAAAAACAGAAAGCAGAGTTTAAATGCCAACCTCAGCTTTCAGGATGCAGCGGATAAGCAAGGGGACGTGTCCCAAAATTCTAGCATACAGTTTTACAACGCAAATGCTGCTTATGGATTGAACTTGGTCCCTCCGAATATGATGGTGTCCATTGCCTTTAACGGTACAGTAAATTCAGGAGCAGGAATTAATACCAAAACACTTGGGCCAACTGCTTCTGTTACTAAATCATTTTTTGATAAAAAGCTGCGCACTACGTTATCCTCGTCATACAATACTACTTTTAGTAATAGACAACGTATCAGTACAGTGATGAATGGAAGATTAAGTGCAAACTACGCTGTTCGTAAAAAGCATAATCTGAATCTCAGCATGGTTGTTCTTAAACGACAAAATCAGGCTGAAACGGCGTCTCGATCTTTTACAGAGTTTACTGGAACATTAGGATATAGTTATTCATTTGGAGTGAAATAAGCAGATGTTAAACATTGAGAGTAAAATATTGACTTTAGTTATACTGGTTTGCCTTGCTTCTATTGCTCACACAGCGAAGGCACAAGTGTATCCTATTCAGGTTAACGCACAAATCACGCCACCTTACACACCCTTTCTCTCTGACTACACTGCACCTGGAGCACAACGTATGATGGTGAATTTTCTTCTTAAGGATCCAACGCTTCCAGAGTATAGAGGCAAGCTGCGAATTACAATAGATGGCGTTGGTATCACCATCCGTACCAAGCAAGGTTTTACACCATCTGAACCATTGATTTTACAAGGAGGAGGTGTTCCATTAATGGTTTACGGTGAAGATCTCGAAGAGTACTTTAGACCATCTAATCTTGATTTTTCAGGTATCACCAGGGCACAATATGAAAAGGGAGCGAAGCTTCCGGAGGGTGTCTATCGATTTACTATTGAAGTACTGGATTATAACCGGAATACTTTAGTAAGTAACAAGGGAACTGCTATGGCCTGGGTCATCCTTAATGATCCTCCCATATTGAACCTTCCCCGCAACGAAAATAAGTTACAAATCCTTGATCCTACGAATATTCCTTTTGCATGGACTCCGAGGCATACTGGTTCACCAAATTCTGCATTTACCACAGAGTACACTTTTAGAATGGTTGAGGTGTGGCCTTTGAACAGAAATCCATATGATGCCTTTCTAAGTCAACCTACGCTTTATGAAGTAACGACTAATCTTACACAAATAGTTTACGGACCTGCAGAGCCAGCGCTACTACCGGGACGCAGGTATGCATGGCAGGTACACGCAAGGGACACTGAGGGAAGAGATCTTTTCAAGAATCATGGTAAAAGCGAGGTGTATGTATTTCAGTTTGGCGATGCTCTTGGTGTTCCTGAAAATTTATCCCTGCAAACCGCAAACAGCTCTGCACTTACGGTACGTTGGGATCAGCCTGAGGCTGGAACAGAGGCCATAAGCTATAGGGTACGTTACCGACCGAAAAAGCGTAGTCATGATGCATGGTATGAGAGTACAACCGGAGAGCAATGGAAGACACTTTCTAAGCTTCAACCTGACTCTGAGTATGAAATACAAGTCAGGGCAGAACAACATCCTCAGGTAAGTGAATATAATGCAGTTAAAATTTTTAAAACGGCACCTGCTGGAGCAAATGACTTTGCGTGTCAAAGTGATGTAGCGCCTCCGCCGACTCCAGTTCCAGGAACACCGGTGTTTCCGCTTAGTGTAAATGATACAATTCATGCTGGAGGATATGATGTATTAGTCCGTGCTGTAACAGCCACTGGAAATAATTACACAGGGGAAGGTTTTGCGATTGTTCCTTGGTTTAATAGCGCTAAAGTACGAGTGACATTTAAAAATATTTCTGTTAATGAGCGATTCTGGCTCACCTCCGGTGAAATAAAAAGTGTGTGGAATGCTGATAGCAAATTTCTCTTAAATATTGAGAAACCAATCAACCCGGCTAATGCACCTTTAGCTGGAGAAATTCCTGTAAATATAGTGGCAACAGATTCTCTGGTTAGGATTACAGGTGCTGCCATTGGCACAGTAACAAAAGATGATGATGGTAATATTGTAGTCGCAACCACCGATGGACAAACAACAGTACTTCCAAAAGGACAAAGCTATTCTATTGTGGATGATGTAGGTAATGGATATGTAGTTGACAAAGAGGGTAATATTACGAAGGCCACAGCAACGGAAGCAACAGCAGCGGCGAGCCGCGGCGAGAGAACTTACAATATTGTACTAAAATTTGAGAAGGCAGGCAAGTTTGGGTTTGACGAAAAGAAGTATGATGTACTAGCACCATATTACCAGCAACTGGAGAATGGAGATTATGTTACGTGGAAAGCGGTATCCGGAACTGAGCAGGACAAGGTTAATGCAGTAGTGACGGGTAGTGATATAGATGTACGGAAGATTGCCTTTGAAGTAGGTGCTGACCCTTTAATGCCATCAGCTTCTGGCGCCAGTGCGATTGAGTTGAACCTATTCGGAAAAGCGGAGGGAACGGTGGAAGAGCTTTTGGTTTTGTATCCAACAGCATCCGATTCTACCAAGAAGGATGTGATTGGGAAGCTAAACCTTGTGAGCTATGATAAGATAAGTAAGAATCTTGTAATTGTGCCAGTGAATGATGTGGCACTGCCAGCAGGAGTAAGTGCATCTTTCATTCAAAAGGCAGTAAATGAAACTTACGGACAAGGAGTAGCCGAGTGGAAAGTAAGTATAGCGAAACCGTTAAAGATAGCATTGTCTGCAACGTTTGATGACGGACAAAGTGGACTATTGAGCAACTACACAGGGGATATGAAGGCTGTGATCAATGCGTATGGAAAGTTGCAGGATGAGACGTATTATTTGTTTTTGGTAGACAATCCGAAGAGTGGCACGACTGCGCTGGGTTATATGCCTCGCAGCAAGCAGGCCGGATTTATTTTTGTAACCAATCATGCAAAGAATGGTGTAAACATAGATCGTACAATTTCGCATGAATTGGGCCACGGCGCCTTTAATCTACAGCATACCTTTGATGAATTGCCAGCTTTAAGCCAAGGCAGTACGGATAACCTGATGGATTATCCAAGTGGCCATGAGTTGGTAAAGTATCAATGGGATCATATGCATAATCCTCAGATGGTGCTAAGTTTGTTTGAGGACGATGAGGATAGTGAAAGTGTAGTAGTAAGGCAGATGGTCGACTTGGAGGACTATAGCAATAAACCTGATGGGACATATACTTTCATTACACCATCGGGCAACTACATTACATTACCATCGAATGTATTGTCAGTGATGTTCTCTACGTTAGATCGACTGTTCTATACACAAGATAATCGTATTAATACCAACAAACCAAGTGAGAATCTTCTCCCTTTAGGCGCTTTGTCAGGCTTTACCTTCGATGGTAAAGCATGGTACACCGCTCGAGTAGAGGGTGGAGTCTTTAAGGGTTACGTGATGGCAGGCACGAATGAAATTTATCCGAAAGGCTTAACGCCAGTGCCTAATCCGGAGGGTACACAAAGTGGTATTGCTTTGTTCTTAGGTATTGAGAATGGAGGCTTTGTAAGTTATGTGTCCAAGTTTCAGTCTTCCTTTACTAGTGTTGATCTTAATTCTCAGGATGGATCAGGTGGTCTCCTTAAAGATTTTTCGGTTGTCAATTTCAACGCTGATTTGACCAAGGGACTAAAAACTTTCTTGTTTGAATATCAGGTGTCAGATAAGGGATTGAAGACAATACAAAATCCTACTGTTTATCTGGCTAATAAGGATGTGCGACTTGAGATGATTACTGGTGATAAAACTGTAGGACAATTCTTAGAAGAAGTACTCGACGAGCAAAGTCCTTTGAAAGATTACATTGGATATTTTCAGATCGTCAACATGAAGGAAAAAGAGCTGGAAGGGTTGTTCGAATGTGTTGGCGCAAGGCAAAAACTCGATTTTGCTTTAGTAAACAAGATTGTTACTGATGCCATTAACAAGGCACTCTATGGAGAGTCTGGGAGATTGACAGAGGCAAGCCAGATGATTGCCAATATAAAAGTTAAAACGCTTGAAGAACTTGTAAGCTTTGCCAAGGTAGACATGAGTGTAATTACCAAGGTTACAACTGCACTAAAATTACCCACTACTTCAGCTGAGGATCTGTATGAAATTTTGACGAATCCGTATCGTGCTTGCAGTTTCACTGGATTAGAGATTGATACTAGGATTGCTGTATTAAATTTACTACTGACTGACAATGACCTGTGGGATTACGAAGGATATAATGTAATTAAAGATATCGTTGCAGCTACTCCCTCAGCCGACCGAGTAAAGCTTTTGAAGCAAGGGTTTATGGCAAACAATTACGCCTGGGTTAGTATGCTATGGAAAGAGGCAATAGGCAGAATGAATGGAGTGGCATACGAAGATGTTGTTGATGTTTTTAACATCATTAACCCATGGATACAGAATTCATTCAACGATCTGGGTATTTCGTTAACCCTAAACAAAAGGTTGATTGGTGCAGGGTTGTTAGATTTTCAATATGTTGAGTATCCTGCAGGCATGGACGAATTCATTGTCGGGGCAGTATCGGAGAATGAATACTATTTCGTCGATGGTAACCATTCAATACGAGTAGGGCAAATGGACGAGGAAGGTGATATTGAATTTACCGAAGATGGTAATATAAGGTTGAGACAGGAGTATTCGATAGTTGACCGTAACGTTTATCTTTCTAAACAAGGATCACCTTCTCCAATAAAAGACTACGATATTCATTATGATCAGTCCCTACAACCATTTGAGCCTTTGCTAATTAAAGTAGCTGCTAATTATGCTGTATTAAATCTGGATGCAGGACAGGAGATGGTAGTGCCCGCATACATGGCATTGGTCTATGATCATGATATACGTGAAGAGATTTCTGCACGAACCTCTAGAAAGGCTTGGAATATCGTAGAGATATCGCTAGCGGCACTTCTGGTACCGGAAACAGGAGGAGGGTCTTTGGCAGTACTGGCGAATGCGTTAACTGCGGCAGGTGCGATAACGGCTGCGGCTGATTTGGCTATTGAAGAAGAAAAGAATTCCCTAACAAAAGCTCAACTCGCTGCCAATGCGAATTTCTACAATAGGTGGGACGCATTCAAAACTACGGTTGGCTATGCTAACATGGCTGCTGCAGGAGTTACAATAGGAGCAAAAGCTATCCCAAAATTAAGTCAATTCACCAGAAGGCTAAATGTTGTAAAGACATGGAACGCGCTGGTTGATGTTGCTAGGTCAAAGACAGGAAGGGCATGGACTGATTTATTGGCAGCAGGGAAAAACGCGGGCGCGGTGTTGACAAGATTTTCGAAAATTCCTAAAAATGGTCTCAAGATTTTGAAGTCAGAAGGAAGTGCCACTTGGATTGCTGAGATGGCGCCAGCCGAAAATAAGATTTATGTGAATGTAGATGAAATTGTAGATGAAAGCCTTGCCACCATTGAAAAGGCAGAAGATGTTACGGTAGTATACAGAAGACAGAATGTTGATTTATTGGAGGAGGTTGGTGATGTAGCTATTGGTTTCAAAAACGGCGCGTACTGTGTTATAGGTAACTATCTGTGTTTTACTGGAGAGACACCAATTGCCACTCCTAATGGTATGATAAGAGTAGATCGGATTGAAAAGGGAATGAAGGTGTATTCAAGAGACGAAATAACAGGTAATAACAGTGTCAGATCTGTTACAAGGCTAATGAGAAGTGTTACAAAGCGACTCATTAGAATATCAGTAGCGGGCAATCTTCTTTTTGCGACTGCAACACACCCGTTCTACGCTAATGGTCATTGGCAAAAAGCTGAACATCTTAAAGTTGGTGATACGTTGGTAACACATGACAATAATTTGTTAGTTGTCGAACAGGTGAAGCCTATAGACACTCTGGCTACTGTCTATAATTTCGAAGTGAAGGGTGATCACTCCTATTTTGCAGGAGAATCTGCCATTTGGGTACATAATAATTGTCTGTTGAACGTGGTTGGCAAAGAGCGTTTTGCCAGAATTTTGCAGTGGGCAATAAATCGTGGCGATAACCTGGAAGTCCGTTCGCAGTTCTACAACGATTTTGCGGTAAAGCTACAATCTCTTACCAACAGGCAGCTTGATGAGCTGATAGGGACAGTGATTGATGGTAAGGCTACAGGTGGGTTATTCTTTGAGGGAACAGCTTCCTTTCAAAATAAGATTTACGATTTTGTTAAGACCGGCTCAACTGAATCTTCACAGTTCTGGAGCGACATGGTGTCAAACTCCAATGCTACCTGGAAGCATTTAATAGCGACACATAGAAAGGGTGTAAGTGCATGGGAGGTACTGAGCGACCGTGCCTTTCGAACAAGTGCAGACAACATTACCAGGGTATCTGATATTTTATCTACACCGCAGGTCATTGACGCTGCATCACTAAAAAAGGCTATTGATTTCGCTGCTACTAATAAAGTGCATAAATGGAGCGGGCAAAATTTGATTGACGCCGTTTACACTATGAAAGATAAGAGTGGTATTGCGAAAATAATTAGTAATCTGGGTTCAGACTATGCCCGATACCGAAAGGGAGCAGGTTTCGTATTGTATAAGGCAAACCAAATCGGTATTGATAATATTCGTGCTTTTGAATCAACAGATGTTGGGAATAATCTTACCCGCGTTTATGATATTATATTAGAAGGGATTCCTCCTGTTTATGTAGAATGTAAGTCATGGGATCAATTTTATTCGTCAACAATAACGTCCCAATTCTTCAACAAGGATTTATTAAAGTTTCGCTCGTTTCAAGATATTCGTTATTTTGTTGATGAGTCTCTTATGTCACTCGATACATGGTATGACCATATGAGAGCCTATCTTGCTAATAAAGCACCAGATCTTTTTGCTCCTAACCCAACTGATGACTCAGAAAAAATACTTGCCGTTTTTAAAAGAGAAGCAAAGGTAGCAGGCATGGATATAGAAAATGCTAATGATTTCGAGCTTTTTTTGGATGCAAGAGAAGCATGGTTCGACATTATATTTAAGCAAGATTTTTAAAGTATGTGGAAGTTAATAAAAGATGTAAGAGGCGTTCCAAGTGTTGTTTTTATAGACTCAACAGTATTGGGACCAATTTTTAAAAGATCCAGTAAAATTGTTCATGAGGATAATGATTTTGAAGTAATTTGGGAGAAAAACTTTGATACATTATTCCATGTAAAGCCATTTAATGAGAGTTGTCTGTTGATTCAGCAAGTAAATGGAGAAGGTGTATCATTTCTTTCGAAGGAAAACGGTGAAATAGTTACTGAAGTCCTTGGCAAACTTTACTTACATAGTTCTTATGTATTTGAACAGGGATGCCTAATTCGTTCAGAATCGAAATCCTATAAGCTTATCAGGCACAATGGGGAGATAGAAGATTCGGTATTACCGAAAGACAAAATATTTAGTTTTAATTCAGGACCTTATTTTATTTCTTACTACTTAACCACTATAGCTTGTTATCATATAGAAAATGGAAGTATGCAATGGAGTATTGATACTAACCGTTTAAAGTATTCATCCGGGAAAAAGATAGACGTTCCATTTTTTCTAACTGCTATTCGTAATGTAATGGTAGCTGTATTCACGAGCCATATTGCAGCTTTCGATGTTCTAACTGGCGAGGTACTTTGGGAGCTTCCCAAGGGGGCAAGTTATCTTTGTATAGTTGACGGAGAAAAGCTCTTCCTTCTTGCTGGGTTTAATGAACTTTATGTCGTAAACTGTCTGACTGGTGACATATTACGGGAAACTGAGATCTACATCAAAAATACTAAGCGCAATAAGTCTATTACTTATAAAAATTTAATGGACGATCCATTTAAAAGCAATTTTGTTCAGGATGAAAATTATCTCTATTTCTGTTTGAGAACAGTGCAGTCGATCGTCACGATTGATAAACGTAAACTATCTGTGTCAGACCATTATTATATGTCAACAGTAACTCCAGCAGATATGTATAACTATGACATTGTGCTTTTAAATAATAAGCGATTGTTTGTTCCTTTTTTCCTCGAGCTTACTAAAGAAAATACATTACAAGTATATGAGCGTACTTAGGAAGATTGTTACCATTCTTGCTTTTGTCTTTCCACTGAGTGTATATGCGCAAGAGGCGAACGAACTATTACATCTTTACTTTTCGGAAGTACGGGCTGAAAAATATCCTGCAATTCCAAAACAATTTACACTTGCAGAAAACGCAAAATCAGTACTTGGTGCTTTGTCAGTATACATTCAAGATTCGCTTAATACGGTACGTGCAAAGGCATATACAATTACACAGTTAACAGGTAATGCAGCACGGCAGTCTCAGGTGCGGTCACGTGCTGTTGATCAACTGATACAGGCTAGCAAAGACAATGACTCCGGCAATGCAGGGCTGGCTATCAGTTATCTCACCACTTTCAGAAAGGACGATTTTGGTGAGGCATCCAAAGATACCCTTCGAAATTTAATTAAACGCAAGTCTGCTCATTTTGATCAACTTATGAAGCTTGCAGGCTTTCTTGAGTTGAAGGACCTTCAGGAAGACATCAGGCCTTATAGTCAAAAGGGCAACGTTACGAATATACGTTGGGCGGCTATTGTGTCATTGGCTCGAATGGGCGATCCTATTGCTTCGGCAGACATGATGCGGCGTGTGCGTAAGCTTCCGGTGGGTGATGATTTGATCTATAAAATATTTCCTGACCTCATTTATAGCCGCCATCCTGATGCCATTGCGTATATGGTGGAAGTACTCCATCGCCAGGAAAGCGAATGTAACACAGCAGACGCCGAGCGTCCTGCCGCCATTCCATGTGGTTACAGGGTAATGGAGCAACTAGCTCCAGTGATACAGGGCTATCCGCTGGAACTTGATGAAAGCGGTGATGTAAAAACAAAAGATTATGAGGTGGCGCTGCAAACGGTGCGCGAATGGTTTATTAAACATAAAAATTATACGATCCTGCGTGACAGGTTCTGACTTGAAGAAATCACCCGAATGATAAGGTATATGCATGAACGTTTACACTTGTGTAGGATGATGATATGCTGTTTCCTGATGCTGTTAACCACACCAGTGTTCAGTAACTCCGATTCTACGAAAGTAATTCTTACCTCTGCAGAGGAAGTTCCACCTGAAGTAAAAGCTGAAATATACAGAGCATTTCAAGGTCTTGATTATAAAGATGATGCTTCTGTTATTTTCGATCCGATCTTACTTCCTAACGTATTATTAGCAGACAGCACATTAGAAAAACGAAACCATGCCCATTCGCTCTTGGAAGAGGTAAAAAACGGACAACGTTATCTAGAAACGTTAGATGCATTGTCTGAAATAGAGTTACCGGTAGGTATAGTGAAATCAGGAGGAGCGGTAGATTATAGTATCCTCATTGACCGGATGACCTTTAATACGAAAGGGGCAATTATGGAGGTATACGTGTCCTTGGAATTGCCGCAAACTGGAGATAGGATTGCTTTCAATGGGAAAATACCGCTTTCAAAAGAAGGTGGTATCTCCGGTGAAGCAAAAGTCCTCCTTGTTGGAGATCATCATATCAAATTTAGTAATTCTACATTACTTACAATAAAAGGTACAAATAATACCTATGTAGCCTTTGATTGTAATGGTTTTAAAGGAATTAGTATAGAGGCGGAAGTGCAATTTTCACGTGAATTGATTGTTCCTGAGGATGCAAAAGGAAATGTAAAGCAAGGGGATGAGCGGGTGAAAGTAACTTTCACAACGTATGCCCAAAGTCTTAATGATCTTATGGTAGGGGTGACCATTCCACCTTTTCAGGTAAATGGTCTTAAAGGTTTTGGCTTTACTGTAAATCAGGCTTTTATGGATTGGAGCGATCTGGCTAACCCTCCAGGCATATCATTTCCTCCAGGCTATACGTCACCATTCCTTGAGGCTGGTCATTCCAAATTGTGGCAGGGATTTTACCTTCAACGCTTGGAGGTAAGACTTCCTCCTTCATTTACTAAGAAGAGAAGTGATGGGTCGCGCATTACTATAGGAGTAGAGAAAATGATCCTTGATGACCTGGGCTTTACAGGTACTGTATTTGGCGAACATGTGCTCGAAGGCGGGGATATGAGTGGTTGGGGGTATTCCCTTGACCGTGTAGCCTTGGGTTTTGTAACTAATCAAGTACAGGGATTTGAATTGAATGGAACAATTTCAATACCTAAGCTTAAGAATAAACAAGATGGCAGTGCAACGAAACTAGCTTATGTTGCATTGCGTAGCGCAGATGGCAATTATCAATTTTCTGTGACTATAAAAAATGAGATGAAGCTTCCTTTTCTGGTTGCTGATCTTAATCTGGGTGCAGGTTCCACTGTAACCGTAAAGGAAAAAGATAATAAATTTTATCCCTCCGCTACACTAAATGGAGAGCTTACCATAAATGCCTTGAGCAAAGGACCGAAGGCGAGCTTTAACAGCATTCGGTTTGAAGGGCTTACTATCAGTAGCGAAGAACCTAACTTTGATATCAAAGCTCTTGGCTTTGGTAAAGAGGGACAAGCATCATCGGTGTCCAAATTTCCGGTTGCTATTAACAATATTATGGTTCGAAAGGATGCGAATCGCATAGGCCTTGGGTTCGATCTTACAATTAATATTGGAGGTAGCGCTGAGGAGGGCGGTTTTGGCGGAACTGCAGCCCTAGTAGTGTGGGGTAAGCGTGAAATCATTCCTATTGTCGACGAAAGTGGTAAAGTGATAGGCAATGATCAGGATGATTTGAAATTTGATAAAGTTGAGATTAGCGGTGTTGGTGTAAATTATAAGAAGCCAGGAGTGATCGAAATTGCCGGAATGATCCGCTTCTTCGATGAAGACCCTGTTTATGGAGATGGGTTTAAAGGTTCAGTATCAGGAAAAATACAAACTATATCGCTACAGGTAGAAGCTTTATTCGGGAAAACCTCAGATTACCGGTATTGGTACGCCGATGCTCTTATAGGATTTGAAAATGGTGTTCCGCTTGCTCCAGGATTTTCAGCTTATGGGTTTGGTGGTGGCTTTTATTCAAAAATGAAGCAAAGTACCAATTCCATAAGCACCTTAGGAAAAAGCGCTTCTGGAATTACCTATATACCCGATTCAAATACAACAGGCATAAAAGCAATGGTAAAATTTGGCGCTACGCCAAGTCAGGCTCCTTATAATGGTGATGTAACACTAGAAGTAATGCTGAATCGGTATGGTGGTATAAACTCCGTAACGTTTACTGGAAATGTACGGGTAATGACAAGTCCTTTGCCTGGAGACCTTACTGCACAAATAAGGGAGATGGTACCTGCGGCAGTGGGCGACAAGTCACTTGATAAGTTTATGGAACTGATACAGGGACAAGTATATGGAAGTGTAAAAATACATTTTGATAATATAAATGATGTTTTTCATGCTAACAGTGAAATCTATGTAAATGTAGCTGCGGGTCTTGTGCGAGGTGTGAGTTCAGGGAATAAAGCAGGATGGGCTGTGATGCATTTTTCAAAGGACGAGTGGTATTTTCTTGTTGGCACGCCTGATCAACCAATAGGTCTTGAGATATTGCGTTCAATAAAGGTGAGGAGTTATTTCATGCTCGGAAAAAATTTACCTGGTAGTCCTCCTCCTCCTGATCAAGTGTCAGAAATCCTTGGCGGTCGCAACCTTGACTATATGCGTGATCTTAATGCAGCAGAGGCAGGCCTCGGACTTGCATTTGGTTTACATTTTGGCGTCGATACTGGCGATCTTCGTTTCCTTATGTTTTATGGTCGTTTCAGTGCAGGTATAGGAACCGATATGATGGTGAAAAAGTATGGACGGGAATATCATTGTGAAGGGTCTAATGATCCAATAGGCATAAACGGATGGTTTGCGAACGGCCAGGCCTATGCATTTGTACAAGGCAAGATAGGTATTAAAGTAAAGCTTAGATTTTATAAAGGAAATTATGAGATCCTCAGTATAGGGGCTGCTGCCATACTACAAGCTAAAGGTCCTAATCCTTTTTGGATGAAGGGAATTGTTGGCGGTTATTATCGAATATTAGGTGGTCTTGTAAAAGGAAATTGCAAATTTGAAGTTACAATTGGTAAAGACTGTAAAGTTGTAGGTGAGAGTAATCCTTTAGAGGATGTAAATATCATTGCCGAAATGAGCCCTGTAAAGGGCTCTGGCGAAGTGGATGTATTCAACGCACCTCAAACTGCTTTCAATATTCCAATTGGTGAAGTGTTTGATATTACAGATATCGAAAACAGAAAGCGATCATTTCGTGGAAAACTGGTTGAGTTCAATGTATACGATGGTAAAGACCCGTTACCTGGCTCTTTGCGCTGGAATGATGAACAGGATGTAGTGGCATTTGATTCTAGGGACGTATTACCTCCCCGCAAAGAACTCAGAGCTTTTATAAAAATTACATTTGAAGAGTTTATAAATGGTGTTTGGAAAACTGTAGTGTTTGATGGTAAGGAGGTGGAGGAGACAAGTGAAACAAACTTCACAACAGGTGATGCACCAGACTATATCCCAGCATCTAATGTAGCAGTATCGTATCCAATGTTCGGCCATTTTAACTTTTATCCAAGAGAATATGACAAGGGATTTATACAACTGCGAAAAGGACAGCCATACCTGTTCACTCCAGGAGCAGATTGGATCCAGACATTGCACATGACTAATGTTGAAACGCAAACATATACAGAGACAACGCTAAGTTATAATGTTGAAGACAAGCGTGTTAATTTCATAATTCCGTCAGAAGGTTTGCAAAACGAAAAAATGTATAACCTAATAGTTTTAAATATACCCCGGCAAGCAGGTGTAATAGATGCCAATGTTCAACGTGTAGAAACTGAGATTAAGGACGCTGGAGATGCAACGTTAACAACAAAGAAGATAGAGGGTGATTTAGCATTACGTGATGCAAAAACCGTGTATGCTGCCCCTTTCCGGACGAGCAAATACAATACGTTGGGTGACAAAGTACGGAGTATTTCGATGGGAAGTACAATGCGTATACCTACTCCTGCGGGGGACCTTGTAGAGCTAATATCCTACCTTCAGGGAGATGAGTCTTTTGATCAGTATGAGTTGCAAAGAAATAATGAATACCCGGCTATGGTGCAGCCGAGGGCCGTTATTTCCGAAAACTCATGGTATAATCAATATGTACATCCATTAGTGTATGAAGGATACCCAATGTTAGGATCCATATATACAAGCCGTGATACCACTCTCCTTGGATTGCCGCCTATCAGGGCCGTGTTCTTAGAACAGTTTGGGAATCCACCGATCGTGGAAGAAGGAAGTTCAGTGGCAACTGCTTCTTCCCTTACTGGAAATATTCATTATGATTTGATGCGGCCAATTTATGCCGATTATCGCAGCCTACAGCAACAAGTAGCCAATTATGTGGTAGATAAACCCGAGCGTTTAACGGATAGATTTGTTTCAATTCTTACTAAAACATTTCCTTTTCCTAAATATGGTAAGTACAAAGTACGACTTAATTATGTGATACCCCATATCAATAAAACTACGAGTAGTCACGAATGGGAGTTGTTTAATGCAATCCCCGATTAACAATTTTTAGTAATAGTTATAAATCAGTATAAGGACAATAGAGAAATGTTGAATCAATCAATGTGTGGAAATATACGTTCTAGTTATGGACATTATCAAGAGAAGGGCATTAGAGTGTTATTGGTTTTGGTACTGGTAATGATGTTATGTAACATGTCTATTAAAGTAAAAGCTCAGGGAAAAGTAGTTTCGGTACATGAGGAGATCGGTGTAATAGCGAGGCCGTCTCAGGATTCTATAGTATTACGTTGGGCACCGCTTACAATAAGCAACTGGTTGTTAGGTAATCAGTATGGTTATATGATAGAACGTTTTACTGTTGTTCGAAAGGAAAAAGTAGTGAGGCCAGCAGACCGGCTGCAACTTACATCGATGCCTATGAAGCCCTTACCCGAAGACAAATGGGAACAATTTATTGATAATAAGTACGGAATGATTGCTGCGCAGGCTCTATACGGAGAAGAGTTTCAATTGACCATAGAGCAGGCGGATGTTATGCAAATTGTTAACAAGGCAAAAGAAAATGAACAACGTTTTTCTATTGCTTTGTTTTGTGCTGACATGTCGCCAATAATAGCGAAGGCACAAGGTCTGTATATTTCGGACAAGCAGATTGAAAAAGACGTAAAGTATCTATATCGCATTAGTGTCTTTACGCCTTTTGATACAATAAGGGGCAGCGTTTTTATAGATACTTCTGAGAAGTACATATTACCTGCCCTGAAAGGAGTAACTGCCGAAACAAAGGGAAATGTGGTAACATTGCGGTGGAATCAACTCGATTATGCTGGATATTACACCAGTTATGTCATTGAACGTTCGGAGGATGGTGCTGTATTCGTACCAATCAATGATCTGCCAGGGGTAACGCTAAGCAATAGCAGGAGTGGTGAAAGCAAATATCAATACGCAGTAGATTCCCTTTCTTTTCTTGGAAGGGAATTTCATTATCGAGTGAGAGGAATTACTCCTTTTGGAGAATTGGGGCCGATCTCAAATATTGTTTCGGTAAAAGGTAATAAACAAGTATCTACAAATCCCTTTATCAAAGAAGCTGTTAGTGAAGATAATAAGACTGTAAATATCCAATGGGAATTTCCCGAAGAACAGAACGATGCTCTTCATGGTTTTGAAATAATGAGGGCGCCCTCTGATAAAGGACCATATAAAAGGATTCATCACGATTTGGTTTCACCCTCAAGTCGATTTTTTAAGGACTTGCAGCCTGAGCAGGTAAATTACTATCGTGTTGATGCAAAAACACTGGATAGCCGAACGATTAGTTCAATGTCTTACCTTGCCATGTTGGTAGATAGCATTCCCCCATCTGCTCCTGAAGGATTAAAAGGAAAGATTGACGATCAGGGAGTGGTACGGATAAAGTGGAATCAAAATACGGAAGGGGACATCTATGGATATCGAATATATAGGTCATACTACCAAAGCGAAGAGTTTGCTCAAGTTACCACTGAACCATTAAGGGATACTTCCTATATTGATCAGGTACAATTAAAAAGCTTGAATGAAAAGGTTCATTATCGTATTTTGGCAATTGACCGTAACCAAAATCAATCTGTCTTATCTGCTATTTTAAGTTTGTCATTGCCGGACAAAGTGCCTCCAATGCCTCCTGTTTGGTTTCCTGTGTTGTCCGAAAAAGAAGGTGTTACACTTCGTTGGACACCAAGTGGCAGCACAGATGTGATGAAGTATGAGGTTTATAAAAGAGGAACTCAAGGTCAATGGATGAGAGTAGGCAGTAGAACGTCTGGAACTGATTCACTTTATCATTTCCAGGATCATACGATGACAACAAGTGATGTCCAATATTATACAGTAATTGCCATTGATGAAGCAGGTCTCGAATCGCCTCCTGCTCCGGTGGTAACTGGTTTTAAGTTACCTCAACCGAAACCCTCAGTAGATGTAAAAGCACCATTAGTTGACAGGGAGAACAAGAAGATTGTACTGAAGTGGAATTATAATGAGAAAGACGTAGTGGCTTATCGCGTGTATCGAAAAATGAACGATGGGGATATGCAATTATATAAAACGGTTAAAGTAAAAGAGTTTGTTGACCAGGAAATATCTCCAGGTAGTAGTTATGGTTATCAGGTAGTAGCAGTTTTTGTAAAGGGTGCTTTATCGGGAATGGGAAAAATGGTCGAGGTGGAATTTTAATTTCATGATATGGTAAACTAGGTAAGCCTTTATATAGAGCTGATAGATTGATAAAGAAAATATTAAATATTCTTATTGAAAGAAATGCGTTTATGACTAACAACGTTATATTTCTTAAATTATTTTTCTTGCCTTTTTTCCTGGTTGCAGTTGCTTCATCTAAATGCTTAGCACAAGGTTCTTATGTAGATATCTCAATTACTTTTTTAGCTAACTGTGGACCAGGGGGAATGGGTGACGTAGTAAATGCACAATTCAATGGTACTAATATTAGTTCAACTCATCAGCTTACTTTTAGTTCTGAATTAGTATCATATTCTTTTTCTGGGCAAAAGCGTAATGTTCAAAATGGAAATGTTTGCGGTTCAATAAGCGGAAACGGAATCGTACCAAATCCCTATAAATCTACATTGAATTTTGAAGGTACCAGAGCGCGAGTTTCCTTTACTTATTGTAATGAACCAGTTCTTCCTGCAATACAAGTTATGGGTGACGGCACGGGTTCGGACATCAACTTATCTCTTCCCGTATGGGGCTTTCGTTATCAGTGGGAGGTAGCATCAGGAAGCGGCGGATTTCAGCCGTTGAAGACAATAGGAGATGGTGTTACACCAATGACATCATCAGCAATTACGGTTGCTACCTCTGAGCTTGCTTCTATATTTGGCTCTGCGTATGGACAAAACTTTTTCTTTCGTGCTATAGTGACCGGTTGTAAAACCAGGACTACCACAATTACCTCTGGTGTTACCTTTTCAATTCCACCTCCCACAGTATCCATTGTAGGCACTCCTAGTCCTGCAAATTGCTATCAAAGCAGGACGGGCGCAGTAACGTTAGACATTGGTAGTTCTTATGTAGATCGGTTCTATATCAATTGCAGGAATTTGAATACAAATTATGCATTTTCTGTTCCGACAGTTAGTAGAGGGGTAACCACGATAACGGGATTAGATGGAGGGAAATGGGAGCTTACAGTGGTAAACAATGCCACTCAAGGTGGACTAGGCAATGCTAATAAAATAGCATATGTTGATATTATTGAGCCTTCGCAAGTTAGGGCAAGTTTCAGTGCTCCTCCTTATCAAGGTTATTACATCCGTTGTAACGGAGGGGTAGGATCTGTTACCGCGATTGGATCAGGAGGTAATGGAGATTATCAGTATGAATGGAGCACTACACCCATTACTACCGATGCAATGCTTGCTAATAGAACTACCGGTATCTATAGTGTTACTATAAAAGATAAGAAAGGATGTACATCAATACCTACATCTGTTACTTTAAACGAACCACCATTGTTAGAGGTGAGCTTATCGAAGGGATCAGATCATGGAGGCTATCCTGTAAGTTGCTTTGATAAAGCGGATGGTGCTATCAATAGTACAGTTAATGGAGGAGTAGCAGGTTATAGTTATCACTGGTCTAACGAGGCTACCGGTAGTGTTCTTAGTAATGTAGGCGTAGGTAGCTACAGCGTTACGGTAAACGATGCTAATGGTTGTACCGCAACATCTGACGTACTTTCATTAAATGCACCATTACCTATTGATTTTACAATTGATCAGCTTTCAGGTTTATCGTGTGCAGGAGATCGAACAGCAATGCTTGAGGCGCAGCCAGTGTTGCCAACGATTATAGGTACGCCTACGTATTTGTGGTCATCAGGAGAAAGGACTGCAGGCGTCAGTGATAAAGGAGCAGGTACATATACGATAACCATATCAGACAGTCAGGGGTGTAGTACAAGTAAGTCAGTGATAATAGATGATCCTGCAGCTCATAGCGTATCGATTATAGCACCATCAGATTATAATGGTCAGGATATTAAGTGTTATGGAGAATCGAATGGCAAACTGGCGGCTATTGTGAAGGATGCAAACGGAATAGAGGCAACAGCGGAGAACTATGAATGGCTAAAAGATAATGGAATACCTATTGGGAGTGGTCCTTCCCTATCCTCACTGGATTTACTGAGTAGGGGTACATATAAAGTCATAATTACATATGGAGCAGCACAATGTAAGTCGGAGACGAGCTTTGTGTTAAACGAACCTGATGCTGTTTCAGTGTCAGTACTGTCTACTACTAATTATAATGGACAGGCGATAAGTTGTTCTGGTTCAAGTGATGCTAATGTGAGAGCGATGGTAACAGGGGGTACGGGAGTATATTCTTATAGCTGGAGTACAGGCGAGGATACACAATTGCTTACCAGGATGAAAGCAGGTCACTACACAGTGAATGTAACAGATGTCAATGGTTGTACGGGTAATGGATCAATTACATTGGTAGATCCTCAGCCGATAGAAGTACTACTTACAGATTTTTCTGATTATACCGGTTATGGAGTATCATGTGCCGGGGTGAGTGATGGTTTTATTAAAGTAGAAGGATCAGGAGGTACAGGAGTTTACAGCTACTCATGGTCGAATGGAGCCACGACTCAACAGATAGGAGGGTTAAGTTCGGGAGATTATACAATCACAGTGTCAGATAATAATGGATGTAAACAAGAATTAAAACATACAATAAGAACACCAGCATTGCTTGGTATGGGGGTGTCTGAGGATAAAAATATCTCATGTTTTAATGGTAGTGACGGTTTAATTGTACTACAAGCATCAGGAGGTGCGGGGGGTTACGAATATTCGCGAGACAATGGTGCAAGTTGGCAGTTGTCAACGTCTCGTTTTGAGAACTTGCAAGCCGGAAGTTATGCTCTTAAGGTAAGGGATGGTAATGGTTGTAGTACGGAGACAAGTCATATACTTACACAACCGCCATTGATTACGATATTGTTTAAAGACGTAATGCCAGCCTTTTGTGAGGATCCGCGGGGAGAAGCTACAGCAGAAGTAGGAGGAGGCGTAGGTGATTATACATATAAGTGGCATTCAGGTACAGGAGATCTGGTGGGTGAAAATATGCAGATGCTGGGAGTATATGGAGGACTTTATACATTAACTGTGAAGGATGGGAATGGCTGTGAAATGAATGATGAGGTAGCCATCACCAGTACAGACGGAGCAAAGACTACATATAGTGCAGAATCAACCAGGTGTTTTGATTCATCTGATGGGAGAGCATTGATTACGACTACAGAAGGTGATGGGCCATTTACGATTACCTGGCCTGATGGACAAGGAGGGAACCAGGGGATAAATCTTAGTGGAGGAGTACATAACGTATTGATTAAGGATGGTCATGAATGTACAGTGGTAGAGCAAGTAGTAGTTCCATCACCAGCGTCGTTGTCAATGATGATTACAAGTAAGGTAGTGCCTACGTGTAATGGAGTATGTGATGGATCATTAACACTTGAGGCGTTGGGAGGAGTAGGAGGTTATACGTATTTATGGAATAACAGTACTTTACCTACACAGAATCAATTATGTTCAGCTAAGTATAGTGTTGAGATAAAAGATGCCAATGGATGCCAGTTGTTAGAAGAGGTAGAACTGGAGGAGCCTAGTCCAATAGAGATAGAAGTATTAAAAGAAACACTGTCCACCTGTAAGGATGGATGTGATGGGAAATTGGAAGTGATAGCACGAGGCGGCAATGGTGGCTATGCGTACATATGGGAAGGAGGAGAGAGATCACCCATAAAGGAGAACATATGTCCTGGTAATTATATCGTATCAGTAGTAGACCAAAAGGGGTGTTTGGGAGAAGGGGAAGTTAAGTTATCTAATACACCAGCATTGCCATTAGATCTTGGAGGAGGAGTGACGCTATGCGTAGGTCAGACATACAAGTTAAATGCAGGAGAGGGATGGGATAGAATACACTGGGGTAGCAATACCGGCTATACAAGTACAGCACAGGAGCTGGAAGTAAGAGATGCGGGGGCATATTGGCTTGAGGTGTTAAGTGACAAGGGTTGTATAGGCAGAGACACGTTCCTGTTGGCTACATCATTTGATCTTTTGCAAGCTTCGTTTATGATACCGAAGGAAGCGTTTGTAGGAGATACAGTAGCCATGATTGACATCTCGTGGCCATTACCGGAAACAATTGAATGGAATTTTCCTGTAGAGATGAATAAGCTTTTAGATAATGGAGAAGTTGTATACGGAAGATTTGCATCAGTAGGCAGCTATGAGGTAGGGATGACAGCAAGGTTGGGGGAATGTGTTGACTATGTTTCGAAGGAGATAAATGTGATTGGATCTGAGGTTGAAGAAGAAGCAGGGCGGTTGGGTTATGAGGAGTATGTAAAAGCATTTACACTTTACCCTAACCCTAACAATGGTTCTTTTAAGGTGAGAATTGAACTTACCGAAGACATTCCAATTGCAGTTAGTGTATGGCATTTTCCTAGCGGTTTCCTTATGACAGAAGTTCAAAAAAATGAGGATAATTTTTTCGATCTGGATTTTAACTTAAGAAGTTTAAGTGCTGGCATTTATGTGCTTAGACTTGATTACGACAAGGGTAAAAAATATATCCGATTTGTTGTGAATTAATTTGTGCATATATCTCTTTGGCTAAAGGCGTAATAATCTTTCAGCGCAGCCGAATATTGAACAACTTTAGACAAGCCAAATTGTTTAGGTTTTGGGGATTCAGAAACAATAATATCTTTTGGCTACATGATCTAAGTAATAGATGAGAAACTAAACTGCCATGCATCCATTAGTTTGGAGCATATGGTAGTTTCGTATTCATCAAGGTAGTTTAGTAATCAATTAATGTACGACCGGGAATTAAATGAAATTAAAACGATGTGTTCAAAGTTTTGGCATTGACATTCACTTTGATCATTTGCCAGGACTTAAGATTGAAGGTGAAAATTTAGGTTTAGGACTTTCGGCCGAGATGCATAGACAGCATGGCTCGCGCCGTCTAGCTCAATAGTAAAACTGTTAGCCCGTTTAGCATACATCCGCTCTAAGTCTCGATTAATGATTCTATCGGATTTGGCAACCAGGTACCAGCTTCGTTTGGATCGCCACGCAGGATTTTGAATCACAGCGTGAAATACTGCGTCTGCTGTTGGCACTTGGGAGTAAGCCATGAAAGTAGCCTTCTCACGAGGAAGATCAGCGGCAAAATCGTCAGCAAATTTAGCGGGATCTATGTAGTCAAATCCATCCGCTCCCTTAATCAGCGATTTGTATGCTGATGGATATTTTTTTACCAACTCCGCTCTTGACTCATTGGCGTCTGGCGCGTGTGCTGCAATATACACTAACCCAGATACTTTCGGATGATTACCCGCCGCGGAGACCACGACGCCTCCATAGCTGTGTCCTACAAGAATACTCTGCCCGTCCTGCATATCAATCACGCGCTGAACAGCCGCCACATCATCTTCAAAGTTTCTTAACGCATGCTGTGTTACTGTTACATTATAACCTTTCTTCTTTAGAATTTGGTATACATCTTCCCAACCAGAGCCATCAAGAAAAGCTCCATGTACAAGGATGATGTTATTTATTTCATGATCAGAATCTTTCTTTTGGGCCCCACCACGATTGAACATTAAGACTATTAAGATCATGGTTAAGTATGTGCTTGTATGTTTTCGTGTTGTTCTCATAAGCCTTATTTTAAATCCGTAATCTTTGTTTCAAATTATGTTCATCATGTTGTTATATGCGACTTGATTAAGTACCAATTAGGTTACACATCCAATTTAAATACTACAATAAACGGATTTAAATAATCAAACGAGAGTGGGATTGGCAATGGATCGCAAAAAGAGCATCCCTTAACTTCAAGTTTGATTCATGTCTGATAATAATCAAGAAAGTTTAAAAAATAACAGCATCTCCCGGTACAGAAACTTAGGCAATGCGAAGCGAGCAAGCTAAGTTAAAAATTATTTGTTATTTTGGCATGCCTGATTTTACAAAAAAGAGGTCCAACTCATAGAAGATGTAATGACAAAAGGAAGTATGATTTATCGGGAGAGAATTATTCAAAACTACATCGAGGGTTATAATGAATTTGCAATTGATAAGATGGTTGCAGACTTTGATGACAACATCAAGTTTGAAAATGTTCAGAACGGACACGTC
>NZ_JAHESD010000054.1 GCF_018598585.1 Chryseosolibacter indicum | reverse complement strand
TAAGCTACAGGGCTTGGCCTTGCTCGTTTTTCTTGCGTTGCCTTTCGGGGGCTTTGAAGAGACTGACTTGGCCGTCTTCTTCGATGGAAGGCTGGCCTTCTTCACCGGATTCAATTTTTTTTTTGGCGACTGAGAATCTTCCGATTCAGCCACCTCAGCATCACCGCTGGCCTCCCCTTCTTCTACTGCCTCTTCATCCTGCACTACACTCACCTTCGTAACCTTATACTCAGAGAGTCTGTTACCAATGGCTTTCCAGCCTTTGATTTCTACAATCTCCTCCAGATTAACAGTCTCAACTTTCTTAGGTTTATCTTTTGCCTTGATAAGCTCTACCTCTACCTCAGGTGTTTCGGAAGTGGTTACAGCAACCAACCGCGAACCAATTGCCTCTGATATGAATCCAAACTCTTTATCAAGTGTACTTGTTTCGATCATGAAACGCTTCACCATGTACTGCTTGCTTTCGCCATCAACATACACTGCAGACACAGCCTTCTTCGGATTATACTTTTCGATATGAAGTGTTTTTTCAGGATCATAACGGTTGGACAAATCAAAGTTTGTAATCTTATACGAACCATTGCGCATAAATGCAATGATCTGATCATCACCATCAAACTTGCCCAGCTTCTTACCGCGTGCGTCTTTATTTAAGCGCCCTGCGGCATCATCATACCACAAATCAATCTTACTCAGGGTAGATGCTCCCGCTTTTAAGAACTCAACCTTACGTACCGGATATTGGGTAATGATGTTTCCCCGGGAAGCTCTTCCCTTCACTTCCAGTTCGGAAAAGTCATACTCGAATATTTTCTTCCGTGCCGTGCTTGCCGCGCTTAACTTCACTTCAACTGTCTCAGCTTCTCCATTAGGATTTGCGCTTACATAAAGAATCTTGGAATTAGGATTACCCTGTGTAAGATCATATTCTTTGTCGCGCGTAACACCAGGAAGATTGAATCTCTTTGCAAACGTTCTGCCCGACTTACCATCAGCATAGACAACGTTATAAGTCATCCTGTCGTCACCCTTTTTCCAAATGCCGATATAGAGAATATCTTTACCCATGAAGGTCTTCTCCTGGATCTTGGTTATTAATGCTTTGCCATCTTTACGGATAGCAATAACATTATCAAGATCAGAACAATCACAGATATACTCATCTCGTTTCAAACCATATCCTGCAAAACCATCCGTGCGATTTACATACAACTTCTGGTTTATAGCAATTACTTCTGTTGCAGATACTGACTGGAAGCTCTTGATCTCTGTTTTACGCTCACGTCCTTTACCATACTTTGTTAATAAATTCTGGTAATACTCTATCGCGTAATCTGTCAGGTGTTTCAGGTGGTGCTGCGTCTCTTTCAACTGCTTCTCGAGATCTTTAAGCATTTCATCTGCTTTAAATGAATCGTATCTTGAAATACGTTTGATCCTGATTTCTGTTAATCTTACAATATCGTCGTTGGTTATCTCACGATAGAATTTCTTTTTATGAGGCTTTAATCCTTTGTCAATTCTACTGATAACTTCTTCCCATGTTTTTGCCTCTTCAATATCACGATAGATCCTGTTTTCAATAAATATCTTCTCCAGCGAAGAGAAAAGGATCTTCTCCATCAATTCATTCTTACGAATCTCTAGTTCGCGTCTTAACAGTTCTACCGTCTGGTTGGTGTTATATTTGAGGATATCATTAACAGCCATGAAGTGCGGCTTATCCTCAACGATAACACAGGCATTTGGTGATATGCTGATCTCGCAATCAGTAAACGCATACAATGCATCCATTGCTATTTCAGGAGACTGACCTGCCTGAAGATGGATGATGATTTCAACGTCTTTAGCTGTGTTGTCTACTACCTGCTTTACTTTGATCTGTCCTTTTTCACTTGCCTTAACAATTGACTCCATTAAAGAAGTGGTGGTAGTAGAAAAAGGTATCTCCTTGATAGCAAGTGTCTTCTTATCTACAATATCAATCTTAGCTCTTACCTTTACTTTGCCTCCCCTCATGCCCTGATTGTACTCAGAGAAATCTGCAACGCCACCCGTAGGGAAGTCAGGATATATCTTTGGGTTCTTTCCTTTAAGAATATCAACAGAAGCCTTGATCAATTCAACAAAGTTATGCGGAAGGATCTTTGTTGACAGACCCACTGCAATACCTTCTACCCCTTGCGCAAGAAGTAGCGGAAATTTAACAGGCAGTGTTACAGGTTCTTTTTTACGACCATCGTAAGATAACTGCCATTCCGTTGTTTGTGGATTATAAACAACCTCAAGGGCAAACTTTGAAAGTCTTGCTTCAATATAACGCGGTGCAGCTGCGCTGTCGCCCGTGCGAATATCACCCCAGTTACCCTGAGTTTCAATGAGTAATTCCTTCTGACCAAGGTTTACAATAGCTTCACCAATGGCCGCATCACCATGAGGGTGAAACTGCATAGAGTGACCAATAACGTTGGCTACTTTGTTAAACCTGCCATCATCCATCTCTTTCAGAGAATGCATAATCCTGCGTTGTACTGGCTTAAAACCATCTTCAATGCGAGGAACGGCACGCTCAAGGATTACGTAAGATGCGTAATCTAAAAACCAGTTCTGGTACAATCCATCAAGGGCAAGAGAATGGACACCGTTTTCTCCGTTTCCATTAGAACCATTGACATTGGTTGATATTACTACTGGTTTACCTAGTGGTGCTTTTTTCTTACTCATTGGTTAAAGTTCAATGCTACTTTAAGTTTTGGTTTGGTTTAAGAACAAGGGTTAACAAACTATAAATAAACAACCTGCTCTCCATCAAAAACATCTTACAACACGCAGTGCCTACGCAACTGCGTCTTCAGGTTGCTCTTCAAGCGCTATCTTCGCTTCTGCTCCTTTTTCAACTTTATCAAGCTCTATTCTCAGGTTATCGATAATAAAGTCCTGTCTGTCTGGTGTGTTTTTACCCATGTAAAATTCCATGATATGCTGGAGATTAGTATCATGAAGTAACACAGGCTGTAATCTTATATTTTCATTTATAAACTCACCGAATTCATCAGGTGAAATTTCTCCTAATCCTTTGAAACGCGTGATCTCTACTTTCCCGCCAAGGGTTTGCATGGCCTTCTGCTTTTCTTCTTCACTATAGCAGTAAATAGTATCCTTCTTATTGCGAACCCTGAACAATGGAGTTTCAAGAATAAAAACGTGACCTGCCTTTACAAGATCGGGGAAGAATTGAAGGAAGAATGTCATCAGCAATAAACGGATGTGCATGCCATCAACGTCAGCATCAGTAGCAATAATCACCTGGTTATAGCGAAGCCCGTCAAGACCATCTTCAATATTTAACGCATGCTGAAGCAAATTGAACTCTTCATTCTCATACACTACCTTCTTGGTCAAACCAAAGCAATTCAATGGCTTACCGCGAAGGCTAAATACAGCCTGCGTTTCAACATTTCTTGATTTGGTTATAGATCCACTGGCAGAGTCACCCTCAGTAATAAAGATCTGACTTACAGTTCCTTTTTCACTCTTATCATCAAAATGATAACGACAATCTCTCAGCTTGCGATTATGAAGATTTGCTTTCTTCGCTCTTTCATTCGCCAGCTTTTTAATACCAGCAATTTCCTTACGCTCCCGTTCCGACTGGATAATTCTTTTTTCGAGCGCCTCCTTTATAGATGGGTTTTTATGAAGGTAAATCTCAAGCTCCTTTGCCACATAGTCACCCACATAGTTTTTAACAGATGGGCCATCTGGCGCCATGTTAACAGAACCAAGCTTTGTTTTTGTCTGCGATTCAAACACAGGCTCTTGAATCCTAACCGCAATTGATCCTATTATTGAAGCTCTTATATCTGCAGCATCATAATCTTTCTTGCATACCTCACGAACTGCTTTTACTACACCTTCGCGGAAAGCTGCCAGGTGCGTACCACCTTGTGTTGTATTTTGGCCGTTTACGAAAGAATAGTATTCTTCGCCATATTGATTGCCATGCGTAAGCGCAAATTCAAGATCGTTTCCTTTTACATGGATAATAGGGTAACGAAGTTCTTCAGGATTTGTCTTTTGCCTGAGCAAATCAAGAAGACCATCTTTGGAATAGAACTTCCTTCCATTATAATTGATTGTTAAACCAGCATTGAGAAAGGCGTAATTCCACATCAGGTCATCCAGGTATTCAGGAATAAAGTGATAGTGTTTGAACATGGTTTCGTCTGGTTCAAACTCTACCAATGTTCCGTTTTTTTCGTCAGTTTTAGTTTGCTTGGGGTCGTTTACCAGTACCCCTTTCTTAAATTCAGCAAGCTTGGTCTGTCCGTCTCTAAAAGCTTGTACTTTAAAGTAATTAGATAAGGCGTTTACAGCCTTTGTACCCACACCATTTAAGCCGACTGATTTCTGGAAAGCACCAGAATCATACTTAGCGCCGGTGTTTATTTTAGATACAACATCTACAACTTTTCCTAGCGGAATGCCGCGGCCATAATCGCGCACCACAACCTTTGACTCGGTGATTGTAACGTCAATCGTCTTTCCATAACCCATCATATGCTCATCAATACAGTTGTCAACAACTTCTTTTACAAGCACATAAATACCGTCATCTTTAGACGACCCATCTCCCAGTTTACCAATATACATCCCGGGGCGTAGACGAATGTGTTCACGCCAGTCAAGTGATCTGATACTTGACTCGTTGTACTCAAACAAGTTCTCTTTATCTGATTTAGCCATACGTCAAAAAAATCTAGCAAGGATAGTTTAAAAAATGTTCAACCATCAACACCGAGCGGCTGAATTTTGCCGAAGAAAATAAATTTTGCCCTCACTTCAAGCAAAGCAAGAAAAAAACAACCTACAAAAAAGAATTAGATAGAATAGATTAATCTGTTGATAACGATGCTATTAATCTATACTTCTGACACTATTTGTTTAGGATAAAATCTTCGGAACAATGTATAAAGCGGCCAACCTAATGCCCAGACAACAACAAGAGCAACTGTCGCATAAATTATAAAACCAATTTTTTGATAGTTGAACGCCTCGTTACTGTTATAAACCTGAACAAGGCTCATTCCGATAATAAAAAAGGCATTTATGGTAATGATAAGTCCATTGAACCAGCTCTTAAAATCCTCATCTCGGTATACTTTTCCAATAACATATACCAATAGGTTAACGAACAGGATGAGCCCCGTGAGCACGTAAAAGAAAAACTCCTTTCCTATTATTACCCTTGCAGAAGCCTCATCCTGAATAATAACATCTTGCGGCAAGCCCGCATAAACATAAAGCAGATTAGCAAGAACAGCCAACACCGAAAGGAACCACGCCGCTTTAAATATCTTTAAAACCATTATTGAAATTTTGTTGTAAAGGTAAACCATAAATCCATGAACATAAATCCAAATGTTCTATAGATTATCATTTTTTTGTCTTATAACGCTGTTTAATAAACGAAGCAGACATAGATACTGTGCTAATCTGAAATATTAGCCTTTACTTTACGGTTACTATTAATATTGCATTACTATTTCACAGGTCTACATCTTTTGCGCGAATAACATGCTCTTTTCCAAATACTTGATTCTGTTTATCCTACTTGTTTCTTTAATCGCTTGTAATAGAGGTAAGGGCAATCTTGAGAACTTCAACCAAGAGGCTTGGATTGCAGATAAGAACGCTTGCGCCGATAAGCGCAGGGCCATGGCCGCTCTCATAGAACAGCAAAAACAAAAATTATTGGGCTCGGATGAAATGGAAATTGTGCAATTGCTCGGGAAGCCTGACCAAAACGAGCTTTACAAAAGAAACCAAAAATTCTATTATTACTATATTACTCCGGGGCCTGCATGCCAAACTGCCGATACACTGAAATCATCACGATTAAGCATTCGGTTTACTGCAATGGGTTTGGCAAAAGAGATAGCAATAGAATAAGAATATCCGCAATTTTGGCTGCTGATGCATTTCTACTTTAGCAGATACATATTAACAAACCTACAGCGGATCTTTCTGCGTTAATATTCGCCTTGCTATAAAACCCGTCTGAACGTATAAATGCTATAGTTTCGTGCATTTATTCGACTTTTTCATCTAGCGGTAACAATCCCAACCCCCTTCCTGTAAAGTCATTTTCAGGACCAAGTTCTGCCATTCAAGCTGTCAACGGCATTTTAAAGTCAAACTTCAATATAATATACCCGACACTTAAGCCCTTTTTGATAGCCTCTTCAGCCCTACTTCTCCCCGAGATAATCCGTAGATAACCCGTATATAACCCGTATGTAAGCCGTATATAACCCGTACCTTAAAGAGACGGATTATCTGCGGGTTATATATGTGTAAACTTCATGTATACTACAGCGGAAATAGGACTGGTTACTGCCTCACCTCCGGGTGCAATAGGAAAGTGTTATAGGGTTAAGGATAGAACAGGTGCAATTATGAAATAGCCAATCGTTGAAAGATCAAGCGAATAAACGCATGGGTCTCGTGGAGCCGGACTTGATTAACAAAAGCCTTAGTAAAGCGTACGCGAATGTTTGAAAGAAAGCTTTACCTATATTTCATGACAATTCAAGCTTAATTCTTACTTTGGCGGCCGAGACGATATACATGAAAAACATTGCAGTTATAGGATCTGGTACCATGGGAAATGGTATCGCTCACGTTTTTGCTCAAAGTGGATATAGAGTAGCCCTCATCGATATTCATGCTGAAGCATTAAAGAAGGCGTTGGCTACTATCGAAAAAAACCTTGATAGGCAGGTAGGTAAGCAAACGATAAGCGAAGCGACCAAAAAGTCCGCTTTAGCAAATATTACCACCTATACAGACTTAAAGACAGGCGTTGCTGAGAGTGATCTTGTTGTTGAAGCGGCTACTGAAAACGTTGATATTAAGCTCAAAATATTTAAAGACCTTGATGGCTTTTGTAAACCTGAAGCTATCCTTGCATCTAACACCTCCTCTATTTCTATTACCAAAATAGGGTCTGTTACCCAAAGGGCAGAAAAAGTGATCGGTATGCACTTTATGAATCCAGTGCCCATCATGAAGCTTGTTGAAGTTATCAGGGGTTACAGTACAACAAATGAAGTGACCAACACCATTATGGAGCTCTCCAAAAACCTTGGAAAAATACCAGTTGAGGTAAATGATTATCCGGGGTTTATAGCCAATAGAATACTGATGCCGATGATTAATGAGGCGATCTATTCCTTGTACGAGGGAGTTGCGGGTGTTGAAGAAATAGATACAGTAATGAAATTAGGAATGGCCCACCCTATGGGGCCACTCCAGTTGGCAGATTTTATCGGTTTAGATGTATGCCTTTCGATCTTACAGGTATTGCACGATGGTTTTGGCAATCCGAAATATGCTCCATGTCCGCTACTTGTAAACATGGTACAGGCAGGGCATAAAGGCGTTAAAACAGGGACTGGCTTTTACACATACCAGGCAGGATCTAAAGACCTGATACCTGCACAAAGGTTTAGGAAATAGTTTAAAGTTGTTTTGACTTCAGCAGATCACGGATCTCGGAAAGTAGTACAATATCTGCAGGAGGAGCTGATGGTTTGGCTTCCTCCTTTTTCTTAAAAATATTTATTGCCCTTACTACCAGAAAAATAACTAAGGCAATAATCAGGAAATCGAGGACTGTACTTGAGAACGATCCTATCTTTATTCCTGGCCCTACCTCCATTGTTCGCCAATCTCCTCCCGGAATCAAAGGATTAATAAGCGGCATTGTTATATCATTAACAAACGAAGTTACAATCTTGCCAAAGGCGCTACCAATGATTACACCTACGGCAAGGTCTATTACATTGCCACGCATTGCAAATTCCTTAAATTCTTTAAGTATGCTCATAACCTGATCTTTTGTTTTAATTCAAACTCCTGCGTAAACTGTATTAAAGTTAAGCCGTATAGATTGAAAAATGTATATTTAACTATGGAATTGTGATATGCCCAGAAAATCAATTAACAAGGGCAAGCCCCGAAAGCAGTTACCAGGAAAGAAATCTTTATCGAAGAAGAAATCTGTTTCCTCGGCATCGTCATCTTACAGAAAGAAATTAAAAAATTTATCGGAGGTTGAGCAACGCTTAAACCTGGCACTTGAAGTAGCTCAGATTGGTACATGGGAATGGAATATTCGAACAAATGATGTTACCTGGTCTGCCGGTGTGCACAAACTCTTCGGGCTGTCAAAAGAAGCATTCGATGGTACTTTTGAAACTTACCTTAACCTTATTCATCCAAATGACAGGAAGGCTGTCACCGAAAGAATAAACTATGCATTGTCTAACAATACCACCTGTTCGGTTATACATAGGCTGGTGTGGTTAAATGGCGAGGTGCGCTGGTTGGAATGTATAGGTAAAACGGTGTTAGGGAGAAACAAAAAGCCCCTGAAAATGACCGGTACTATTCAGGACATAACAACGAGAAAGAACATTGAACAGGAGCGTGAAGACTGGAAGACGCGGCATGAACTGGTAGCTAAGTCTGCTGGCCTTGTAATTTATGATTACGATATATCTTCAGGCAACATAGTCTGGAGTGGTAATAGTGACTTCGTTTTAGGATATAGATCAGAAGAACTCGGAAACATTCAACGATGGATTAAACTCATCCACGCAGACGATCGCGAACAGGCACTCTTGGAGTTAAAGACCGCGCAGGGAGCATTAACACCTTATGATGTTAATTACAGGTTCCGAAAGAAAAACGGCGACTACTGTTATATGCACGACCGCGGATTCTTTGTTGCTGATCAAAACGGAGACCCTACCCGGATGCTGGGTATGATGATGGATGTTTCAAAAGCCAGGCAAACAGAAGAAACACTTAAAGAAAATTATCGCTTTCGCGAAAGCATTGAAAGAACAATGCCCGGCATTTTATACGTACATGATCTTTCTTCCCGTCAAACAATTTACATTAACAAGGTAGAAGCACCGCTCTCTTTTACTAATGGAAAGGACTTGTATACGGACGAAGATCTCAACAAACTAAAAGGTGAGATACGAAGTAAAATTATACACCCTGACGATATCAAAAAGCTATACCATTGGACAAAGGAAGTCGCAGGTACAGTGCGGGAGAGCGAGTATCGTGTTTTAATGAAAGACAACCAGTACCGGTGGTTCCATTCACGTGATACACCTTTCCGCTGGGATGAACAGGGAAACGTAACGCAGATTATTGGTATATCGCAAGATATTACAGCACAAAAAGAAGCGTCAGAAAAACTACGAAATAGTGAGCGGAGCTATCGTGAATTATTTGATAGCGTAGGTGAAGGTATCTGTATTCAACGGGAAGATGGATTAATCATAGACGTAAATCGTGGTGCTTCTGTATTGTATGGATACAACAAAGAAGAACTTATAGGAAGAACGCCAGGCTTCCTGTCTGCAGAGAAAAAGAATGATTTTGATTTCATACGCCATAAACTAAAAGAGGCCGCGCGGGGAGAAATACAACGTTTTGAGTTCTGGGGAAAAAAGAAGAATGAAGAAGTATTTCTTGTAGAAGTTCAGTTAACCAAAGGAACCTATTTTGGCGAAGAGATAATTATTGCTACCCATTGGGATATTACTGAAAGAAGGAAAACGGAAGAAGCGCTGCGCGAAAGCGAACAACGGTTCAGGGCTTTGCACGCTGCCTCCTTTGGTGGTATAGGACTGCATGATCATGGTGTTATAATTGATTGTAACCAGGGCCTTTGCAACCTTACAGGTTTTACCTATGATGAACTTATTGGTAAAAACGGAATAGAGCTGATTGCCCCGGAATGGAGAGATTTTGTCATCAATAATATTAAAACAAGTTTTGAAGGTGCGTATGATGTAGAAGGCATTAAAAAAGATGGAACGCGTTATATACTTGAAGTTCATGGAAAAAATATTCCTTATGAAGGCAAAAATATCAGAGTTACGGAATTCAGGGATGTAACAGAAAGAAAGCGTGCACAGGAGCAAATTATTGAACAGAACACAAAGCTTATTGCAGTAGCAGAGGACCTGAAAAGGAAGAACGATCAGCTTGAGGAGTTCACGCAAATTGTATCACATAACCTGCGATCGCCAGTAGGCAACATAGTAACCTTACTAAGCTTTTTTGAAAACACTACCTCTGAAGCTGAACGTAAGGAGTATTTGAATCTTTTGAAAGAATCGAGCGCCATGACATTGTACATGCTTAACGACTTGAACGAGGTTTTAAAAGTTAAGCAGAACAAGAACATAGAAAAGCAAGAGCTTAGGTTTGAAGCTGTCCTTCAGCAGGTATTTAAGATGCTTAATGCCAAGATATCAAATACTGGTGCCCAAATTAACTTTGACTTTAACAACGGCCCTACCTTAATATATCCCAATATTTACCTTGAGAGCATTCTATTAAACCTGTTGGATAATGCCTTAAAATACAGGCATCCGGAAAGGCCTCCCTATATTGAATTTAAAACATACAAAGATCGGTCTGACAATACCGTACTCGTAGTACGTGATAATGGCCTGGGAATCAATTTACAACGATACGGGCATCAGGTATTTAAACTTAGAAAAACATTTCACAAACATCCGGAGAGTAGGGGTGTTGGATTATTTATGATAAAAAATCAAATTGAAACGATGGGCGGGGAGATAACCATTGAGAGTAAGGAAGGAGAAGGTTCAACTTTTTTAATTAACTTTAGTAAACACCAGTCAGATGCAACCCAGTGAGCCAATTATTGCCGTTATTGATGACGATAAGATTTTTCAATTAACAGCCTCTAAAACCATTAAAGCTGCTGAGCTTACTGATAAAATCTTACAATTTGAAAATGGCGAAGAAGCACTTTCTTTCCTGAAAGACAACCAAAGCAACCCCTCCTCGCTACCTGACTATATTTTTCTGGATATCAACATGCCTTTTGTTGATGGCTGGATGTTTCTCGAGGATTTTGATAAGATTAAGACGGCATTAGCCAAGCGTATGGTTATTTACATGGTTAGTTCTTCTATCGATCCGAGGGATATGAACAGGGCCAAAGGCAACTCCAATGTTACTGATTATGTTATTAAGCCGGTAACGATAGAGAAGTTTAAGCAGCTACTACAAAGAGCTGCGGCTTAATCCTTATCAAGGTTTAATGGATTCTTAAGACCGGAATAGCCTGTTAGTTCAACGCCGGCACTTCCAATAAACATCTTTGCATCAATCTTTACAGGAATACGGTTCTTGTCATCCGAGAAGTAGGCTGTAATAGAATCTTCACCATCAAACAGTTGGTTCTTAGGCATAATTGGCCTAAAAGCAAGTGTCCTGATCTTACCTACCTTTGTTTTAATGGTTTGCTTGCCCTTATAAACAATGCTGAGCTTGTAGAATTCGTCTTCAAAGAAGCCGGTTACTACAACAGTATCCTTAGGTTTAATTTTAGACAGGTCCATCACCCGAAGGTACAGAAAGCCTGCTATCATATCACGCACATGGCTAGGAGCCTCATACGATTTGGGCTCCTTCCATTTACCCGTTTTTTTATCTGCAGTAATAACTTGTATTTTCTTACCAGGATGGTCAAAGTAGGTCTGTTCATCTTTCTTATACCTTCCCTCCCGGATCTTCCGGTAAAACATGTGCGGCAATAAGGACGTTGTATCTATATAAGCACCCCACTGATCATTGATATCAGTCACCCAGTCAATCATACCGACTGTTTTCGCATACACGTCTACTTTAAAACAATCGCGGTTGTTTATTTTATAATACTGTGGGTGTACTTTGGCAGACCCTTTACCAACAGTTATAAAACTGTAGGTCATTTTAAAATCCAGCACCTCTCCTTTTCCAAAACTTTCATTTTTAACATAAGGATGAATATCATTCTTATCACCAGTAAATGCTGTAAGCAGCATTAGAATACAAAATCCAGAAAGCAGTTTTCTCATGATAGCCTTTACTACAAAGTTAACCTTTCAGTGTTAAAGATTTATGAATCCAAACGCATGCCAGTGTTTCCTGGTGTAATGTTTTGAAGAAAATTGGATTTCTTTTAAACAGCAACGCTATTATCCCTTAAAGCATCATTTAAAGAGGTTTTCTTATCGGTACTCTCTTTTCTTTTTCCAATGATTAAGGCGCATGGAACGTGGAATTCACCTGCGGGAAACTTCTTAGCGTAAGAACCCGGAATAACAACTGAGCGTTCCGGCACATAGCCTTTATATTCAACCGGCTTATCCTGAGTAACGTCAATAATCTTTGAACTGGCAGTTAAAACTACGTTTGCTCCTAATACGGCTTCTTTCCCTACCCTTACACCTTCAACCACAATACAACGGGAACCAACAAATACATTGTCTTCAATAATGACTGGTGCCGCCTGTACGGGTTCGAGTACACCCCCTATACCAACACCCCCACTTAAATGAACGTTTTTACCAATCTGCGCACAGCTCCCGACGGTCGCCCACGTATCTACCATTGTACCTTCATCTACATAAGCACCAATGTTTACGTAAGAAGGCATCATAATAACACCTTTGCTCAGGTAAGCACCATGGCGTGCGATGGCATGCGGTACTACACGTACACCCAATTGTTTATAGTTTTTCTTTAACTTAATCTTATCGTGAAACTCAAAAGGACCAACCTCTATTGTCTCCATTTGTTGAATAGGGAAATAAAGAATAACGGCCTTCTTAATCCATTCATTAACCTTCCAATTGTTTCCGTCTGGTTCAGCAACACGAAACTCTCCTAAATCTAATTTATCAACAACTGAGCGGATCGCATTTTGTGTATCTGCATTTTGAAGTAATGATCTGTCTTCCCAGGCTTTTTCAATGATATTCTTTAATTCCATTTGTAGTATGTTAGTTTGTATTTTGCAACAAAAGGCAATAATAATGATTAACTGATTACCTTAAAAACGGGATGTCTGAAGTAAAGAAAAGAAAGGTAGTAATTGCTTCGGTGCTTAAACCGGTTGACGATACCAGGATGTATGAAAAACTAGGGATAAGCCTTGCTTCTATTCCTGACGTTGAAGTGCATGTGATCGGGTTTCCTGCCTGTAGTAAGTCAGTCTCTTCTATTAAATTTCATCAGTTAAGATTTTTCAAACGTTTAAGCGCTAAGAGACTCTTTGTCCCCTGGAAGATCCTTTCACTGACAGTGAAGTTAAAGCCTGCTTTATTTATTATTACAACACACGAATTGTTACTGGTCTCATCCATTGCAAAGCTTCTTACGGGTTGTAAAATAATTTATGACGTTCAGGAAAACTACGAACGCAACATTCTTTATACAAATGCTTTTCCTCCGGTTATAAGAGGTGTTATCAGTCGTTACGTAGGTGTTAAACAACTCCTACTTTCGCGATTTGTTGATCATTTTTTTCTTGCTGAAAAGTCGTATGAGCAGGAATTGTCGTTTTTAGGAAATCGGAAAACGATACTTGAAAACAAACTCATGTCAGCACCCATTAACAAAAGGGAAAGAAAAAATCACAGCTTTAACCTTTTGTTTTCTGGTACCCTTGCAGAGTCAACGGGTGTATTTACAGCGATTCAAATTGCAATTGGCCTGCATCAGCTCAGTTCCAAAGTGAGGTTAACCATCATTGGGTATGCTGCCAAAGGGCATACTTTAAAAGAGATCAGACAGCTGGCCGAGTCTCATTCATTCATTACACTTATAGGTGGTGACAACCTTGTTCCCCATAAACAAATTCTTGAATACATTGACAACTCAGATTTTGGAATAATAGCCTACCCACCCAATCCTTCAACAGCGGGTTCTGTACCCACAAAATTGTACGAGTACATTGGAAGGCAGCTGCCCATTATACTCATCAACCATACCCCCTGGGTAGATTTCTGTAAGCAATATAATGCAGCCGTTGTGTTTAACTATGCTGAAATAGATTATCCAACGCTATTCAACCAAATGAATCAATCCGACTTCTATACAATCGATCCAAAGGAAGTTTTCTGGCAAAGTGAGGAACCTAAGCTACTTAAAGCGGTCAAAACGATAATCTAGAGCCCCCTGGAACAATATTTTAAATAGATCGCAATCAGGAGTTAAGTACGTATAATAATTTTTTTAGACTAACCTAAACTTTTATTTTTGCGTATTGTTATTGATTAAGCTATGTTGAGTCTGACAGAGGAAAACTATCTAAAAACCATATACAGGCTTTCTGACGGAGGTGCAAAAGCGGTTTTAACAAATGAGATTGCTGATTCTATGAATACAAAGGCTGCCTCTGTTACTGATATGGTGAAGAAACTATCAGTAAAAGACCTTATCTCTTATGAACCGTATTATGGGGTCAAAATAACACGGCTCGGTAAGAATGAGGCACTAATGGTAATACGTAAGCATAGACTTTGGGAAACGTTTCTGGTTGATAAGCTGAAGTTTAGTTGGGATGAAGTACATGACGTAGCAGAGCAGCTGGAACACATACAATCACCACTATTAATTGAAAAACTGGATGAATTTCTGGGCTATCCAACAGCAGACCCACATGGACACCCTATTCCTGACAAGAACGGAAAAATACAGATATTAAAACAGGTTCCTTTATCGGAGATAGCTTTAAACAAAAAGGCTTTTGTAAGATCCGTTAAGGACGGATCATCCTCATTTCTACAATACCTTAGCAAAATCGGTATTTACATCGGCGCTACTATAACCATACTCGAAAGAATTGAATTTGACGGATCGCTGGAAATAGTGATTGACAACAAAAAGAAGGTGTTTATTTCAAGAGATGTTTCTGAAAACTTATTGGTAACGGAGTAAAAGAAAGGAGTAAGCCTATGCGCATAAAATTTACGAACCTACTGCTTTTTACATTTATAACCCCTTTCTGTTTATTGGGGCAAACTGTTACAATAACAGGCACAGTAAAGGATGCTGAAACACGAGAACCATTGAGGTTTGCTACAGTACAACTTCTACCGGAAAAAACAGGAACTACGACCAACGAGCAGGGAAACTTTAGTTTGAATATTAGCAGTGAAAAACTGAAAGGCTCTTTTCTTATTATTTCATTCATCGGGTATAAGACTGACTCTTTAGTTCTTTCTGGCAAACAGTTAAAATACAACATACTTCTAACGCCCGACCTTTCAGCACTTAAGGAAGTAATCGTAACATCCGGAACAATGAAAGAGGTAACGAAGATGAACTCGCCTATTCCGGTAGAGATCTACTCGCCTGCCCTATTTATGAAAAACCCAACACCAAGTATCTTCGAGTCATTGTCAATGGTAAATGGTGTACAACCACAGCTGAATTGCAACGTCTGCAATACAGGGGATATACATATTAATGGAATGGAAGGCCCCTACACTATGGTATTGATTGATGGAATGCCTATTGTGAGCAGTCTGGCTACAGTTTATGGATTAGCAGGCATACCGAATAGCATGGTTAAACGAATTGAAGTAGTAAAAGGTCCGGCCTCAACGTTATATGGATCAGAAGCAGTAGGTGGTTTAATCAACATTATCACAAAAGACCCTGTTAGCTCTCCTTTCCTTCACGTTGACGTTTCAGCTACTTCACTGCAAGAATATAATGGGGATATCTCCACGAAATGGAAAGTGAAAAACACACAAGCACTGCTGGGTTTGAATTACTTTAACTTCAGGAACAAGATTGATATTAATGATGACAATTTCACAGATGTTACTCAGCAAAATCGATTTTCCGTTTTTAATAAATGGCAGTTTGAAAGAAGAAATCAAAAGCAAGCCACGTTGGCCCTTCGTTATGTGTATGAAGACCGCTGGGGTGGTGAACTTCAGTGGAATAAACAATACAGGGGAAGTGATGAGATTTACGGAGAGTCGATTTATACAAACCGATTTGAAACAATAGGAAACTATCAATTACCAGGAAAAGAGAATATCACGTTAGACGGTTCATATAATTACCACCTGCAGGATTCTTACTACGGAGCCATAAAATATTTTGCTGAACAACATGTTTTATTTACACAGCTTCGTTGGGATAAAAAGATAGGCAACCATGACCTCCTTATTGGCTTACCCTTTCGATACATGTATTATGATGATAATACTGTTGGCACCCTCAGTGACGATACTGCTAACCCATCAAACCAACCTATGGAAACCTTCCTTCCGGGTCTCTTTGTACAAAATGAATACAGTGTAAGTAAGAAAATGACATTGCTGACCGGAATACGGTATGACCATCACAACCGTCATGGAAATATTTTATCACCTAGAGTAAGTGCGAAATACTCACCCAACAGCAATAATACGTTTAGGCTTAGCACCGGTAATGGGTTCCGTGTAGTAAATTTATTTACAGAAGATCATGCTGCCCTCACAGGAGCACGAAAAGTATTTATAAAAAATGAACTTAAGCCCGAGCAATCTTGGAATGTAAACCTAAATTACGCCACGAACATTCCACATGCTTCAGGATATGTAAACCTGGATGCCAGTGTATTCTATACCTATTTCACGAACAAAATCATTGGCGATTTTATTACCGCACCTGACTCCATCATTTACGACAATATTGCCGGTCATGCTATATCAAAAGGAATAACCTTAAATACTGACATAGCCTTTACAAACAGTCTTAAAATTATGGCAGGAGTAACTGTAATGGATGTATACCAGAAAGAGAATGATGAAACGGGACACATGGTGAAGAAACCACAGATGTTTGCTCCTGTTGTATCAGGTACTTATGCGATAAGCTATGCTTTGGATAAATACGGAATAAGCTTTGACCTTACGGGAAGATTAAACGGCCCCATGCATTTACCTGTTGTGCCTAATGACTTTAGGCCTGAAAAATCTCCATGGTTTACTACCATGAACTTTCAAATCACTAAGACTTTCACCAATGGATTAGAGATTTATACAGGAGCGAAGAACATCCTCAATTTTATACCAAAGCATCCCTTGTTAAGACCGTTTGACCCCTTTGACAAGAACGTAACAATAAACAATCCGGAAGGATACACATTTGATACAAGCTACAATTACGCACCCGTACAAGGTATTAAAGGGTTTGCAGGACTACGATACACAATTCAATAGAAACGTATGAATAAAGAAACTGCTATTAATGGAAAATCACTTAGCGAAGTACATGCTTCTATTGATGCCAGCAATAAAAAAGGCTGGCGAAAGATACTAGCCTTTCTCGGTCCCGCTTATCTTGTAAGTGTCGGCTATATGGACCCGGGAAACTGGGCAACAGACATTGCAGGGGGTAGTAAATTTGGGTACTCCCTTCTGTGGGTTTTGCTCATGTCAAACCTGATGGCGCTTCTACTTCAAAGTTTAAGTGCACGTCTGGGTATTGTAAGACAACTTGATCTTGCCCAGGCATCAAGGAACACTTATAGCTCTGGTGTAAATTACGCCTTATGGTTTCTTGCTGAAATAGCTATTGCTGCCTGTGATCTCGCAGAAGTTCTTGGAATGGCAATCGGTCTGAAGCTATTATTTGACTTGCCGTTAATCTGGGGCGTTACGCTTACCGTCCTTGACACGTTGCTCATACTACTTCTCCATAACTATGGTATGCGAAAGATTGAGCTTTTTATCATAAGCCTCGTTGCCATTATAGGAAGCTCGTTTCTAATCGAAATGATTCTTGCAAAGCCCGACTTAGGTCAGTTGGTAACGGGTTTTGTGCCCCATCTCCCCAATGACGAAGCTTTATATATTGCTATTGGTATCATCGGTGCCACGGTAATGCCGCATAACTTGTACCTTCACTCCTCCCTTGTTCAAACCAGAAGAATCGCTGCAACAGAACAAGGGATCTGGGCTGCCATTAAATATAATTTTATTGACTCGTTTGTAGCTTTAAATGCTGCATTCTTTGTAAATGCGGCCATTCTTATTCTGGCTGCTTCTACGTTCTTTCAGGCAGGTATGTATGAAGTATCGGATATAATGGATGCCCATAAGTTTCTATCTCCGATATTAGGTACTGAATGGGCCTCTATGCTCTTCGGAATAGCCCTGGTAGCTGCGGGCCAAAGCTCTACAATTACAGGAACACTGGCAGGACAAATTGTAATGGAGGGTTATCTGAACCTCCGTATTGCGCCATGGCTAAGACGACTTCTTACAAGGCTTATTGCTATTACACCTGCGTACATTGTAATCCTTCACTTTGGTGAAGAAGAGACAGGCTCCCTTCTTGTCTTCAGCCAGGTTGTATTAAGTCTACAACTTGGTTTTGCCATCATCCCGCTGATACACTTCACGGGTGATAAAGAAAAGATGGGACAATTTGTTATAAAACCTTGGGTGAAAATTGCAGCGTGGATAATTGCAGCCATTATAGTTTCTCTTAACGTGAAATTAGTAATTAATGAAATTCAAGGGTGGCTGGCAGATGCGGGTGGTGACGCCTGGATTTTATGGCTTACTGTTGTACCTGTATGTGCCTCAGCTTTTATCCTCTTGTTATACATTACGGTCAAGCCGCTGATCGGCAAAAGGAAGAGTGAAAAAGAATCAAGAATACCACATGGAGTATCTACTGTTCTTGAACTAAAAGAAGCTGAAGTATTCAAACGTATTGCTATATGCATTGACTTTAGTGATATTGACGCCCAAACCATTCGAAGTGCGCTTGCACAAGGTGGAAAAAACGCGAACTATATTTTACTACATGTAGTTGAAACAGCAGGCGCTATGGTGTATGGACAAGAAATTAGGGATATGGAGTCAAACAAGGACGCAAACGCTTTATCTCACTATAGTCAACAGCTTATCGATAAAGGTTATCGGGTAGAAACACAGATAGGATATGGCAATCCGAAAAGAACTATTCCTAAAATGGTTAAATCTTTTAATGCAGATCTTCTCGTGATGGGAGCGCATGGTCACACCTTGGTAAAAGACTTAATCTTAGGAACCACCGTCGACACGGTACGACATCGCGTTACGATACCCGTTCTTATTGTCCAAAGGAGCTAACTTTACCGGTGGTATGAAATACGGAGCTATAGAAATTGATAAAGAAATAATGCAAGGAAAACCTGTATTTCAAGGATCGGGTATCCCCGTACAAACACTATTCGAGTACCTTGAGGACGGAAAAACCATAACTAAGTTTCTAGACGACTTTCCTGCTGTAAATCAAAAGGACGTCATTGAAGTATTGCAGATGGCCAAACTTATAATTACTACCGAGAAAACTTTAAAGGAAAACTTTTCAGAACAATGAACGATACAATTGTTGCACTAGCTACCGCACAAGGTGTATCTGCTATTGCTGTAATAAGGTTGTCAGGCAAAGATTGTATTGACATAGTACAAAAAGTATTTAAAGGCAAAAATCTCCAACAACAACCTTCGCATACCCTTCATTTTGGGACTATATATGACGACAAAAAGGTTATTGATGAAGTTCTTGTCTCCCTTTTTAAAGAACCCAATTCTTTTACGAAAGAGAATTGCATAGAGATTTCTTGTCATGGTTCTCCTGTCATAATAAAAGAGATTATTAAAGTATTATTAAAGAAGGGTGCACGACTTGCTGAACCAGGCGAGTTTACAAAACGGGCTTTCCTCAACGGAAGATTCGACCTTGCGCAGGCAGAGGCGGTGGCAGACTTAATCAATGCAGAAACCGATAATGCAAGACAGGCTGCGTTAAACCAAATGAGAGGAGGTTTCTCTAAAGAAATTAACCGCTTGCGCGAAGAACTGATCCACTTTGCTTCACTCATTGAACTTGAATTAGATTTTGGTGAGGAGGATGTTGAATTTGCAAAACGCGATGACTTAAGATATCTTATTCTTAAAATTCAAACTTACCTGCAATCGCTAATAGATTCCTTTGATCAAGGTAACGTAATCAAGAACGGTGTACCTACCGTAATAGCAGGAAAACCAAATGCAGGCAAGTCGACATTGCTTAATACTCTTTTAAATGAAGAACGTGCAATAGTTTCTGATATCGCCGGCACTACGCGCGATGTCATTGAGGATGAGGTGATCTTAGGAGGAATAAATTTCAGATTTATTGATACCGCGGGGCTTCGTGAGACACAAGACGTAATAGAAGCGATAGGTGTCGAACGTACGAAGGAACGGATGAAGAAAGCTTCTCTAATCATCTATCTTTTTGACTTAACGCAAGCATCTCTTTCAGAAATTGAAGAACAGGAAAAAGAACTGGTGAGCCTTTCAATACCCTTTATCAAAGTCGGAAACAAAATGGACAAAGCAGATAAATCTTTACTGTCCAAACTTGAAGAGAAGAACTTTCTATTTATCTCTGCCGCGAATAAAACAAACATCCAACAACTGAAAGAGAAGATACTCTCCTATTTCCAGGTTCAATCAGTAAAAACTGGTGATGTGATGGTTACAAACATAAGGCACTACCAAAACCTTCTACAAACCAACGAAGCATTACAACGGGTTTTAGACGGCATGGATCAGGAGATAACCGGGGACTTCCTTGCCATGGATATTCGCCAGGCACTGCACTATCTTGGAGAGATAACAGGCACAATCACAACTGATGACTTGCTTGATAATATTTTTAGTAAGTTTTGTATCGGGAAATGATCTTTCAAAGTCGTTGAAAATCAGATCGACACAAATCAAAGATGAAAATATGCTTTTGCCTTTATTCCCATGAGTATTAGGTAGTTAGCCTTTCATCGTGCTCAACTTTGGGTCAATACGTTAGGTCAGTTTGTTACTCGATTGTTACTGTAGTGCTCGAGTAACAAAAAATTACCGGTAACAAACCGGGTGAAAAGACGTCTTTAGAAATCCCTAAACGCTTGAGTTATGTCTCGAAAAAGAATCAATGATCTCAACCGAAAAGAGCCAGTCCGATTACGTCAAGACGAATCAAGAATGGTGGGTACTCACTCTACCTCGACACTTATTGGAACGGCAAACGCTCTTACAGCTTCTTAAAGTTGTATCTCAATCCACCAACGGATGACCTTGCGATAATCGAAAACAAAACAACACTTGAACTCGCCAACCAATCAAGTACAAAAGGATTCTTGAGTTGCAAACTGGTCTTCATGCGTCCGCTGTCGTAAAACCACGTCCGAAATTTAGAGACTTCTTCGCAGAACTCGCGAGCGAAAAAATTCGATTTGATAACAATGCTGGTAACTGGGCCTCGGCCTTCAAACATGTACTTGTTTTTCTTGGAGACGACAATCCAACGATTCAAGAGATTGATGACATCTGGCTCGAAGAGTTTAGAGCTTACTTACTTGAAGTTGATAAGCGAAGTGGTAAGCCAAGGCTTCAGGTACGGCACTCTCCTACTTCAACAGAGTTCGAACTGCGTTGACCACTGCTTACGACCGTAGAATCATCGAACGTAACCCAGCTAATCTCGCGAGACCCATTCGCGCTAAAAATGCGATGCGAGAATTTCTAACACTGAACGAAGTGAAACGACTAGTAGAGACAAAATGTGATCAACCTGTTTTGAAAGATGCATTTTTGTTTTGTATGCTGACAGGATTAAGATGGTCTGATATTGCGCACCTAACTTGGGAGGAAGTAAAAGGTAACAATGTTGATGGTTGGTATCTTCATTTCAAACAACGAAAGACAAAACGCTACCATGTTCTCCCAATAACGCCACAAGCGAAAGAATTACTCCGTGAACGTCTCGAATCAACTCGAGTGATTTTTAACCATCTTAAATACAGTTCGAAAACTTCGATTGAACTTTGTCGATGGGCTATTGCGGCAGGTGTTGCTAAGAGGATCACCTTTCATTCTGCCCGTCACACGCACGCAACTCTCCTACTATCACATGGTGTTGACATCTACACGGTTTCAAAATTGCTAGGGCACAAACATGTTGTCTCAGCTGAGCGATATGCGCATTTGATTGATCGCATGAAGGTGGACGCCATTTCAAAATTGAAAGACCTGAAAATATCAGAATCCTAAGATTAAAAAGTAGGCCCATCAAATGCCAAATTTTCTTAATACCCAAGGCAATCGTTCGGGTTTGACCTTGGACTGCCACTTTTATAATTGTTGGATGATCACTGCAATCTTTTAAAAAAGTTACTTTGACCTGTCAAAAAGCCTTATGCTGCAAAGGAAAAAGGGTGAACGAATCATTGTCATCGGTTCAACTGTGTTTGTTGCGGATTTGAGGTTGATGAAATATCCAATAACGTTTAAATATTGAATTCTACTTATGAAAATTTTAGTAATTGGAGGAACCGGCCTAATCGGCAGTGAAGTCAGTAAAAAACTAATTACCGAGGGCCACGAGGTTATCATTGGTGCACCGTCTAAAGGTGTCGATGTCATATCAGGCAAAGGACTTGCCGAAGCATTGAAAGGAACTGAAGTCGTAATTGACCTTTCAAATTCTTCATCACCTGATGACGAGACAGCCTTAAACTTCTTTCGTTCAGCTGGAAAAAATTTAGTTAGTTATGAAAAGGAAGCTGGAGTGAAACATCATTTAGTGTTATCGATAGTTGGAACAGATCGCGCTCAGTATATAGGATATCTAAAAGCGAAGACGGAGCAAGAAGAAAATATCAAACGTTCAGGCATCCCGTATACCATTATTCGGTCTACCCAATTTTATGAGCATGTCACCACAATTATTACTGTACAAGGTGTCGATAATGAAGTTCATGTGTCAACAGTCGATTATCAGCCAATAGCAGCTGCGGATGTTGTGAAGTACGTATCTTATTTTGCCCTGAAAGAGCCAAGAAATGAGACCGTGGAGATTGCAGGCCCCGACCAAGATTTGATGACGCGCTTTGTACAAAAATATCTCGATTATAAGCGAGATAGCAAAGTTGTGATTGGTAATAATCAGAATAGATACATGCATCTTGATATTCCTAAAGATCTTTTAGTCCCACTTGGAGACTGTCATAAGGGCAATATCACTTTCGAGGAATGGTTGAAGGTCCACTAGCAAATTAATTGCTTCCATGAGCGGTGGTGGTCTTGAACGGTCGCCACACCACTCTCCTTCATTTTCACGATTTTACTTCTGCCAATGCGCTCACAAATTTTGACATCTCATCTTGATTAAGAGATGCAAATCCTAGCCTGATTCCATTGATTCTTGCAGAATATCTATACACACTGCCGTCATTCATGTGAATACCCTTCGAGGCGAGACGTTTGACCAACTCGGGGATTGAATAGTCGTTATCGAATGTACCCCACACTGCCATCCCTCCGAGTGGAGTTTTGAATTGCAAAACATCCTTCATGGAAGTCTCCAGCAGACTGCAGAATTGATCACGTCTTTCATGATACAATTTGACGGATCTCCTGATGTGACGTTGCATATCTCCCTTGTTGAAGAGATGAGCTACCGATTCTTCAAACAATACATCACCCCGAATCTCTACCAATTGTTTTAACTTCGAAGCCTCCAAGATAAACTCAGCACTTGCTACTAAATAGCCTAGCCTGATAGTGGGTGCCAACGTTTTTGAGATTGAACCAATATAAAGTACATAGCCGGAATGGTCAGCGCTGGCCAATGGCAACATTGGGCTATTTTCAAAGTGGAAGTCGTAGTCGTAATCGTCCTCGATCACTGGAAATTTATAACGCTTAACCAACTCTAATAACTTCTGCCTTCTGTCCGCACTTAACGTTACTGTTGTTGGATGATGATGATGCGGAATAACATATAATAAATCAGGGGGAGAATTTTTACAGATCGATTCAATCGCATCGACATCGATACCGTTCTCGTCAACTTCCACCTTGATCAACTTTGCGCCCAATTGTTCAAAAAGCTTATCTGCGAGAACGTAGTTCAAATCACCAACAACGACAGTGCTACCTGGTTTCAATACCATGCTTGCAGCAATGAAAATGGCTAACTGCGCGCCATGCGTCACCAGAACGTTTTCAGTTTCAATGTTTAGCGCTCTTGTTGCAGACAGGAATATCGATAGCTCGCGCCTTAACGCTTGGTTTCCCGAAGAGCTTTCCTTCATAAGCTTACCGTGGAAAGATGGTTTGTTTAGCAAAGCCTTATAACGATCAAGGATTAGAGCGATAGGTGCTATGCGCTGATCTGGATAACCATCATTAATAATTAATTGATACGGTTTTAGTTCAAGCGAGGGTGGGCGGCTAAAGTTTACCTTATTGTAAAAAGTTGGCAAACTGACATCTCCATCACCCTTCATCAAATCGATTCCGAAAGATTTCGGTTTAATTATCGGTAATCGCTTAGAAATAAATATTCCCTTTTTGCCAAGTACCTCCGCCCAACCTTCTGCACACATTTCGTCATAAGCCGCAACTATTGTCGTTCGATTAAGCTTCATTATAGTCGACATATCCCGGCTCGCGGGTAGCCGATACCCCGGCCTGATCTTTCCGCTTTTAATTAGCTGTATGATCCCATTCGCAACCTGCTTGAAAACCGGTGTTGGAGAGCTCCTATCGATGTCTATGAGGTTACGGAATGGTAATTTTTGTAATGCCATGGTAGTCGATCCTGATCGAATCAGGACGGCCTGAACTGGCCATAGATCGAACAGGAGCACAAATATAGTTTGAGAATGTGTTGAACTGAAGAGATTGTGCAGTCAACGCCTACGTGCATGAATAAAGTCAGCGGCTTAACAAAGTTCTTGATGACATGCGTGACATTATCTACCTTTGTCAGAGCGCCAAACACCTAAAATCTATTTCGGTATAGTTAGGTTTTGTTACTTATACTTCGGTGTTTTTTGATGGTAGTTTGTTGCGTGACCCACCTAAGTAATTGTCTATTAACTGGAAGCACATTTTGTATCGGAAAGTAGACACCGCTCAGATGGCAAGACTATTGCCATGGCACGCTAAAAGGTCGACGGTTCTCGTCCACCAAAGCGGGAGAAACAATTTTAAGATTGGAACAGTGATAACAGCATTTTGCCATGCAACTTAATTTGTTCAGAATCCTTAAGATATGTTACGACGAGGATTGACATCGCACAGTTGTCACATTTAAACAATATCCGCCTTTTAAACAAAGCATATTGCGCCTTTTAAACAAAGCGTCACGTTTGCTTTAAACCGAATTTTGGGTCATCAAAACATTAAATAATGGACACAAATTCAAATACTGACGAATTAGTGCTCGTGACTGGCGGCGCAGGCTTTATTGCAGTTCACTGCATCCTGCAACTATTAAATGCTGGGCACCGGGTAAGGGCGACACTTCGCGATTTAAACCGGGAAGCGGTGGTAAGATCAATGCTGCGTGAAGGCGGCGTGGAAGCCGGTGAAAGGTTGACATTTATACAAGCTGATTTATCAAGTGATGCACATTGGAAGGAAGCGGTAAAAGATTGCGCATACGTACTGCACGTCGCATCGCCGACACCTAAGCTGAATTTTAAACATGAGGATGAAATGATTATCCCTGCCCGGGAAGGCGTGCTGCGGGTATTGCGGGCATCCAGAGATGCGGGCATCAAACGCGTAGTACTCACTTCAGCTATTGGAGCCATTGTTTACGGTCATCCAAAGCAAACAACACCTTACGATGAAACCGTCTGGACTGATACTACTCATGCTCCGGCTTACCAGAAATCCAAAACGCTGGCGGAAAGAGCTGCATGGGAATTTATAGAGCGTGAAGGCGGAAAGCTGGAATTGTCGGTCGTGAACCCGGCTGCGGTAATGGGACCAGTTTTAGGGCCTGATTACTCGCATTCCATTTACCTGATAAAAAATTTGCTGACCGGCAAGATGGCGGGCTGCCCGAAGATCAACTCCTGTTTTGTAGATGTGCGAGACGTAGCCGATCTGCACCTGCGGGCCATGCTTGATCTTAAGGCTAAGGGCGAGCGCTTTATCGCCACTGGCGGCGAAAGCATCTGGCTGGTAGAGGTGGCAAAGATTCTAAAAGCCCACCTGGGCAATAAGGCTGATAAGGTTAAAGCGATGCAACTGCCGAATACAGTACTGCGTATTGCCGCATTGAAAGACCCAATGGTAAAAAGCATGGTGCCTTTACTGGGCACGCCGATGAACCTGACCAGCGCCAAAGCGATAGAGCTGCTGGGCTGGTCGCCGCGTTCGTCGAAAGAGGCGATTTTGGCCGCCGCAGAAAGCCTGATCCGGTTGAATTTGTTGTAAATTGCGCTTATGCAGGAAGTTGCCGAAGTCTTTATATCCTGTAAAAAGGAGGTGCATTACAGCCGGGAGCAGATGCTACCGCAACCGGCCCTGGTACGTGTGATCTCAGGCGGGATACGGATTGCAGCAGCCGATCGTAGTTATCGTTTCTTTGCCGGCGACACTATCCTGTTCCCCCGCGATCAACTCGCCCGGATGAGCAAGCTGCCGCTGAACGGTCAGTCTTGTGTGACCATCTCAGTGATTTTTAGTAAGTACCGGCTGGAGCAATATTACAAGGAAATTAAACCGATGGCAGAACGCAGCCATGAGCCGATAATCTTTGCCGACCACCTCTTGCTGCAAAGCTTATTTAACTCCTTACAGCCTTATTTTGAACTGGCAGATGCATTGCCTGCAGATATTGCAGCATGTAAAGTAGAAGAAGCTATTTGCATTTTAAGAGCCATAAATCCTGCGGCGGACGGCTTGCTGGGCCATTTTGAAGTACCAGGGAAGCTTGACCTTGTAACTTTTATGGAACAAAACTTTCGTTTTAACCTGCCGTTAGAAAAATTTGGTTATCTGACCGGCAGAAGCCTTACGACGTTCAAGAAGGATTTTAAACGGGCATTTAACACTTCACCAGGCCGTTGGCTGACACACAAACGGCTGGAGCTGGCACACTATCAAATTGTTGAGCAAAGAAGAAAACCTTCGGAGGTTTACCTGGATGCCGGTTTCGAGGACCTTTCTCATTTTTCATTTGCCTTTAAAAAGCACTACGGTTATTCACCAAGCCAGTTTTCGGGACTGTAACTAAGTTAGTTCACTCTATTATTTGATACTGGTTTCAAAGTTTTGATAGGGCCTCATTTGTATTTTTGGATTCAATCAAACTCGATAGAGATACATCATATACATAGTGCCTACTACCTACTGCTGAACTCGGTGTTATCAAATACAGCAGATAAAAAAATGAGCAAAACTATTTTTATTACCGGGGCATCTTCTGGTTTGGGCAAGGCCACCGCTAAATTGTTTCATGAGAAGGAGTGGCAGATGATTGCTACCATCCGGTACCCGGATAAGGAAACAAAAAGCACTACAAGCAAATGCTGCTTGAGAAGAATCTTGACATCAAGTCCAATCAGGAAAATATCAAGCTCAGGAGTTATTAGGCACGAAGGCTCAGACGAAGAACCTGTTACAGTTGTAAAACACCATCACGAGGAGTACTGTTTTATTCTCAATCATTAACTATCGTTCCCAGGCCCTTACTATTAGTAATCTATTCTTAACACAATAGAATAAATCACCTATATTTCTCTAACAAAGGTATGAGTAGTGTAGAATAAGTGGTTGCACCCTTTCTATTTAAATGATTAATATCTAGTAGATATTCTGCGTCAGCCATTTGTTGAAGAAACTGCGAAGAATACTCGAGCTTCATGCTATCTGGTAATGTATGGTAAAGTGGTATCACAATATTCTTTTCAGCTTGCTTCATAGAAGTGATCGGCAAAAAGAAAACAACTCTGGAATTGTTACTTTTGGCAAGACCTTCGAGATAACTGATCATTACTTGATACTTAACCAGATTGATTGAATTTAATCTACAGTTATTAATCTCCTGCGATGTCAAAAAAGAACGTGTAGTGTAGTGTCCGTTTCTATTAGAAGGACTAAATCCAATCCATTTTTCGTAATCATCATTTACTTTAACACCTGCCGTATGTCCAATAATGTGCTTTACTTCGTTTCTAACTGTTATGCACTTATAGAAGTAATCATTTATAATCTTTAACATAAGCATGGACTGCTCTGAAAATGACTGATTGGCTGTTAATGTGAGAACGGAACCAAAAAGATCCAATCTCGTATGTGTTGCGAAATTAAAAAGTCCATCAGGCAATACATCTACGAGAGGGGCGAGTTCTATAAATACCACTTTTTGACCAGGCTGTTTAATCGCAAAATCTGCCACTATACAATTATTTAAAAAAGTGCCACTTGTTATACCCCAATTAAATACCTTAACATTATCGTAGCCGTTGGTAATAATTAATGGATCAATACCTTTTTGGACTCTACTTGAACCAATAAAGAAGAAAGAGGTATCCATTGCCTTTGGTAAAGTGATTCGAACATTTGCGTTGTCTTTTGTTCCACTCTTCTTCAGAATGAATATGCATGATGCAGTGATAAAAAAGAACACAATTAATTTAATAGCGGATCTAAGCATACAATTTAAAATTGAATGTAGTAATTGTCGATTCCTGTGCTTAGTCCGAAAATTAAAATGATAATTACAAGTTTAGCATAAATAAGCCATCGCAAAATTGGCCGCTTTGTATCTAAATAATCCTCAAATCTCATATCTTTCGCTTTTGCGTAATGATAGTCCATAATTACCAGAGAGCCGCTAATAACCAGTAAAGATACGAGGTATTGTTCACGAAAATTTGACGGTAACTCCGCTGCTTGCACAAATACTTTATTGTATAAGAAACTTGCGCTCGGTGAAATAAAAATAATCGCTAAACAAGCCGCGATAGATAAATGATAAATTACACCTGAAACCTTTCGGACCCTGGGGTACTTCCACTTCTCAAATTCAAACTTCTTTTCTATTACGATCCATAGTCCATTCAATGTTCCCCATACTATCATCACTGTTGAAAATCCATGCCAAAGCGCAATGAGCAGAAATGTAATAAGCAGTATTACATCTAAGTATTTTCCTTTTTTGTCATACCGCGAAAGCACAAAGAAGAAATAATCTCTAAACCACTGATTTAGTGTAGTATGCCAGCCCCGCCAGAACTCCTGCCGAGATGCTGAAAAGTAAACTCGATTTCTAAAATTATGCTTTAATCTGATGTTAAATATCAGAGAAACTCCTTGGAAAAAATCAATGAAAGAACTGAAGTTACAATACAAGTAAAGAAAGAATAGTAATCCAATAATGAGATAATAGCCACCAGCTATTTCAGAATGTTGAAGTCGATTAATTAAAGCAAATATGCGCTGTGCGATAACTAAATTTTTAAACAGAGCCCATAAGATAAGCCGCAAGCCTCTTGATATCGAATGATCATTGACTTCAATATTTTTAAATTGGCCTAACAGGTAATTAGCCCTGTGCAACGGTCCGGAAAATATTGTTGGAAAATACGTAAGGTAAAGCAATAAGAAGAAAAAGTTTTTTTCAGGACTGATATACCTTCTTTTTATATCAATGAGATAACTGATACCATTGAATGTAAAATAAGAGAGACCTATAATTTGAAACAGGGAGCCCCAATTATTTGAAGCTATATCTACTTTTAATTGATAATTATTAAAATGATCACCAGCCCCTGAAATTTTGAGTAAGAGTAAAGGCACTAGCAAGAGTAACACAGATAGTAAGACAACATTTTTTCCAGAATGGATCATGCAGCCGGAGACATATGTAATACCCGAAAGAATAAGAACAATAATTATCTTATCACCAATAAGCCAGTAATAGAAAAGCAGACCTGTGACTAAGAGAACTTTCCATCGGTTCGGTTGTGATACAAGTGAAGTAACCAGAATTGTAATCAATATAAAAAGTGAAGCTAAAACGAGATTAATGCCGTTCATTTAAAACCGGGCTTCAAGTGCAACAGATTCAATTGTTCTCATGAAAATTTGTTTTGACCATTGAATTTCTTCTTCGTTTTTGATTCTATAGTTTTTTAAAAACTGAACCATGGGCTTTAAGCAATTACGCATCTCCTGTCGTGCAATGTTTGCTCCAAGACAAAAATGCACTCCCTTTCCGAAAGAAAGGTGTTCATTAGGATTTCTATCTACCAGTACATCATTGGGCCTTTCAAACACTGTGTCATCACGATTAGCGCTCGCAAGGCAAAGATATAGCTTAGTGTAAGCAGGAATATGAATATCATCATACTCCAGAGGATTTTTATTAACGCGTATTGTATACTGCAACGGCGATGAGAACCGGAATAACTCTTCAATCAAGATATTCAGTTCCTCTTGATTGCATCTCAAAACGTACTCTATTAATTCGTTGCTTTGAAGGATGCAATGTAGTGCCGTTGACAAATTATCTTTTGATGTTTCAAACGCAGCCATTAATGTTAAGGCGCTAATAGAATATAAATCATCCTCAGTGTAATTCAGGTTGGATTGATCAGCGTAATGCTTGACATTTTTTTCAAATCCAGAGTCTACAAATATGTCCTTACCCCATAAAAGCCACGAATTTACTTCTTGATAAACCTGCCGAGGTACATATACATCCTGACTTCGTGCTAACCAATTTGAATACTGCTTTATCTGTTCAAGTTCACCGAGGTCACTGACACCCAAAATCCGCTCTAACACCAAGTAAATATAGCGTGCACAATACGCAACTAAGTCAATATGTTTTTTACCTTGATGCTCGTAATTTATACGGTCGGCAAATTCAATAAGCGCTTTGTCCAAGCCTTTTAAAAGCAGCGACTTGCCCATGACTGCCCTCGTTTGCTTATGCTCTTCATTATTTAAATACATCGGCCACATTTTCGTGCCTTTTGAAAGATATGGGCATGCTGTCGAGTTTTTAAAAATGTAAGGTTCCTTCTCTTTAAAAAAATCACTTAATTCTGAGACTTCGAATTTGTTTGAAGACAGTATTTCATTTACATCATTGTATTTGAAAAAAATCCAGGAATTAGTCAATACTTTATGTATTGGATTTTGTTCCCTACAGATCTTCAGGTGATCGTATGGATTTTCGAAATACCCAGGTGTAAATGGATTCCATACTATTTTTGAGCGTTGATCCATGCCGCAAGTTTATTGATCGTATTGAATTCAGTGAAGATAGTAGGACTTATCTCAATATTGGCCTGAGATTCTAGCTCGTACGAAAGTGAAACCAAAGCAAGAGAATCTAGTTTTAAATTTTCAAAATCCTCATCACAGGATACTTCTTCAATAGTAGTACCGAGTTCTTGCGCTATTTGATTTTGTAGCCAATCCTTTATGTCTATTTTTTCCATCGTAGTTATGAAATGAATATTTTCGTCCTAAATATAAGTTACTAAACCAGTCTTCCATTTAAACTTTTCTTCGCTCAATATTTTCATTCTAAGTATCTGTAATTTAACCTTTTTTTTATAATCATTATACAAGCTTAATAGGAAGTCAAAAAGCACTACTCAGATAATTACAAGCATTTCATTCAAGTGTCTTATTACTTTGTGTGACAATCACTTGTACATGGTGAAGTAACATTTTCCAACCATGGAATGAGGAGTCGAAACTCAAATTCGGAATTGACTTCCTTCAGCGCCTCAAACAATCCTAGCTACTTTTTGCGCTCAATATCAAACCAGTGAAGATAGCAGTATCGCCTACTGGAAAATCTTGTACCAAGTTGGAAATTTAAAAAAAACATATTAGAGACATTGAAATTACATCAGCGAATGAATAATATTATTCACTGATCATGATAATGTCGTAAAGCACCAGGATGGTAATGAATTAAAGGTCTGTAGTATGCTGAGGGCATTTGTATGCAAAGCACTGGATTATCCAAATAGATGATAATCGATCAGCCATTGTTGGCAGGATGGCAGTTACGGCAGTAGTGATCACAGCTGGGATTAATTCTTTAATTCTAATCTTGCATGTATTAATCACGTGTTTTGGAGTCTCTTGTGTCTTCTTTTGAAACACCTCAAGAACAATAATCGCAACCGCATCTATCCGATAAATAATTCTCCAATTTTTCGTTTCATCAACAATCCTAAACTCGTGCCATCTAGTACCAATGCTGGGCATTGGCCGCGAATGAGGTAAAGACAATTTCTCGCCTTTCTGCAGGAGTCGCAATAAATAACCTGCTTCTATTCTTGCCTTTGCAGAACACGGTGGAGTCGTTAATTCTCCGTGAAGCGGCTTATCGAGAGTACTCATTTCAATTGTAAATATATGTCATTTTTGACATAATAGGGAGTAGAGAAGTTATTTACAAATCATCACCTCCCTATTATTGGGAAGATCAATTAGAAACTAATTTTATAAATGTTGGGACGAAAGCAGCGGAATCAACCGACAATCCGAGTTCCCCAAATTTATAATGACAGGCTTCGTCTGACTTTGTATGCCCTACGATATCACCATTTCTGAAAATAGAATAATGGTAGCTCTTGGCATTGTACTCACCTGAGTAGCCTTTGCCACTCTACCCATAGGCGATGTTACTTCTTCGTTTGTGATATCTCCTTCAATGAATCTCGATCCTTCTATTATAGTCTTTGCCTTCAAAACCTGAACGAATACTGTCTTATTGTCGGCGATCTTCACAAAAGAAGATGGGTCTAAAGTGAGCGATCGAGTCATCACGATTGGAACATACTCACGAAATTTGGTCTCGTCAGGAACAACATAAAGGGCATATTCTCCTCTCCCTACTGGGATGTTAAAATTGTTGTATGACGTTAGTGACCTCTGTTCTCAACGCTTACTACACCATCTGCATTCTTTCGGTACAAGAAGAGTTCCCCCTCTGTTATTGGTACACCATCTTCTCCCAGAATACTGCCACTCAACATATATTTCGCCGACACCACATTCAATACTGAAGTGAAAGAAAAACCAGGATATCTCCAGTTCTCTATTGAAATCAAGTAACAACCAACAGGTAATGGACTGGACAATATAAGGTCAGAAGAAACACTGTAAGTGTCTCCTGCTGGAACGCGTACAGATTTTGGAGAAATGGCCGATGTGACATAGTTACCCTTAAGTCCTCGACTTTGTACAAGGTCGGAATTAAAATCTTGAATCAACTCAATCCCTGAGAAAATCGAATAACTTAAATAAAGTGATATCCCATGCAAAAGTTTTAACCACCAATGCTCGTTGAGATTTCAAACATCGGTAAATACATGGCAAGCAAGATAAAACCTACTACAAGGCCGAGGAATATGATCATCGCGGGCTCTAGAAAAGTATTTAGCAAGCTTGTTTGATGCTCTGCATCCGTTCCAAATTGCTTAGATAACTTTTCAAAAAAGGTATCAAGCCTGTTTACCTCCTCACCTACCTTTATCAAGGACACCATTCTTTTGCTATAAATCTTATGCTTTGACATGCCCACATGAAGACTCTCTCCATTCATTACATCCTTTGCCATTTCTTCGAGCGTTGTCTGAATCGGGTAGAACGTTACCATTTGACTGATTAAATTAATTGATCTAATAATGGGTACTTTGGACGATAGTAATAATGACATTGAGCTGCAGAATCTTGCCAACTGAATCGAGTAAACAATTTTGCCGACAACAGGGATATACCATATAAGTTTTGCTGCATATTTCTTCATCCAAATCTCATCCCTGTTTAAATATAAATAGAGCGCCACTACCCCCGCCAGAACGAAGAAAAAAATGAAGTTTGATTGAATCATCAACGAAATCTTAATAATGATCCTGGTCAGATATGGGAGTTCCCCTCCAAATCTTTTAAAAACATCACTGAACATAGGAACAATGAATAGCAACATAAATGATACAGCACCTATTGATGTGATAAGTATAATTACGGGATAAGAAAGCGCGCTAACGAACTGCCTACGTTGTTTTAATTTTGTGTTAAAGTATTGATACAACTGGTTTAGTACGATATCAAGCTTGCCGGTTTCCTCCCCGATCTGAACACTAAAATATTCATACGGGGTAAAGTGCGAGGATTTTTGCATAGCTTCCCAAAGGGAATCGCCATTAATAAGATTCTCTTTTATCTCTTTTATAATTGATTCATGCTCTTTCTTTAATTGTTCTTCCTCTATAAGTTCGAGTGCCGATTTAATATCAAGACCAGCAACCAGCAAGGTTGACAACTCAAGATAGAACGCTTCCTTATTCTTATCATTGAATTTCTGCGAAAACAATTTAATATCCGTCTCAAGTATCTTTTCCAAGCTCCAGATCATCTCCTTTTGAGAGCTTTCCTTCACTGGCCTTATGTCTTTAATGTTTATTCCACTCATGGTAATGAATCTTTAACCGTTTCTACAAGGTCTGCCGCACTGTATTTCTTTTTAATGTTCATTTGTAATCCCGGAACTACTCCCTGCACATCCAACTCAATTTGATCAACTTTGGATGGGAAAGTTGTTAGCTGCAAAGTTTTCCATAGGAAGAGCGGAGCAGTTACTTGTACATAAAAAGTATCAACCCTGCTTTCCTGCATTCTTACAGTATACGTTGAGGTAAACTGATAGAGGATATTTATTTTTCCGCTACAATTCAATGATAAATCATTTACCGCTTCAATGTTTACACTTGAATGTATGTCTCTCTTTAACAGATAATACAGGGAAGTAAGGTCTTCTGATCTTTTCTGTTTTCGTGAAAGATCGACCTGGTATCGGGTAATTGTAAAATAAGCTACATATATAATACTTACAATTATGCTACTTAGCACAAGTACAACAAGCATCTCTACAAGTGTAAAAGCATTTGTTTTACTTTTCAACATGTTCATACACAAGATGTTTTTTTTCTGCGACAAGCTTTCCTTCTTCCGTACGCACCTCCAGATGAATTATCTTAAGTGCATCAATCGATGAATGAGGTTTAACATTTATGTAAACTATCACTTCATCCATTTTTATTTCTGCATCTGTTTGACCGAAGCGCAGTTCGTTGTATACCTTATCCATTAATATCTGATGTTGGAGCTTGCTCATACTCCAACCTGTTCTTTGTAAGTTCAGGTAAATGGTTATGGACAGACTAAATATGACGGAGATAATAATTAAAGCAATAATCACTTCAATGAGCGATGAACATTTAACCCTCCATTTTACACAAATTATCAATCTATCCATTCTGCAATTTTTATTTCCTCTGTATGTGCCCAAAGTAGAGAACCAGGCAGAAATGCTGAACGCTTGACACTATTAATTTCAGCGTTGAATAGGTGGCTGGCATATTCTGCTGAAGCTATTTTAGCCATAACAGAACGCGCTGCAAGATGACCCCAGATTGCTCCCTGAATGTCGGCCCTACCATTAACATACGCCATACCATGAAGGATGGCTCCCTTCTGAATACTCAATATTCCTCTACTTCCAATTGACTTATCATATCCAGAAATAACTACAACTCCTTCAACTACTGCGTCCTTTTTGATAACAATGGAACTATCATTCTCTTCTCCTGCTAATAACAATGCACTGGGATATTTTAGTTTTGCGCCTGAACCAATTACAATTTTTCTTTGAGCAATGCATTGAACACTTCCGGTAAAACCATTATCAATATCTATATCTGGTGCAATAATGATTACATTATCAAGACTTGCTTTACTTGTCACACGAACGCGTATTCCTGATTGAATGATTATATTGCCGCTAATGGAATCGGATAAATCTATTGATTGCTGGCTGTAGTAATAATTACTAGGAAGACCATGAAAAGAAAGATGTTGCCCCACCGGGAGAAAATCAATTCGATTAACCCTATATCCATCTGGTGCTTCTTTAAAAAACGCTTTGGTTTGAGCAATGAGGATTGTATCCAGGGAAGGCATCACAGATTCACTTCCTTTTACATCGCCCTCAATAAAACTTTTTTTATTGTAGCCCTGTCCGTCTATATAACCCATGGAGAATTTCCTCTCAGGGAGATAAGCCGTACCCACTAATGTGGTTTCGCCTACAAGATAAATTGGTGAATTGTTTTCCGGTATATAAAGGGCAGACCTACCAACATCATCAGGCTGTGCAGTAATGATTGCTGCTTTTAACTCCTCATTTGATCCTCTTTTTGCAACTGCAGTCAGTACCTCAAACATGCCCCATGGTTTTCTTATAATATCCACAGAATCAATTCCTTCGCCAAAAAGATCGAATGAATATACTTCATTGAAATTCAATTGATCCCGTGATGCCATACCATAAGCAATACCTGAAAGAGCGTTGTCTGAGAGGTCATTTTCTAATTTTTGTTTGAGAAAGTGAAGGTTGCTCAGGTAGACCAGGAGGATCATGGCTGCACAAATCACGCTAATGATCACACCAATACCCAGGGTAAGCTGTAATACACCTCCCTTTACGCGAAAGTGAAAAATATTGAAACAAGCCTTTATAAAGGCTGAAAACATCATTGCTGTGCAGGATTAGAAACAGGCTGAGCTTTCTTTTTCCTTCGCTTTTCTTTTCTGGCAGGCACCTGTTGATCAGACACTGGTGATTGTTCTATATGTTGCTGCGTTGCCTTCTTCTTTGCTTTTCTCTCCGCTCTTTTAGAAGATTTCTTCATTGATTTATCAGGCGACATCATCCGCGTGGATGGATCAATCGACTGAGGTATACCCGGATTATATTGATTCTCAGGGTTTGCCTTTGAGGTCTTCTTTTTCCTTCGTGTTTTCCTGTTGTTCTCAGTAACAGGTGTAGGATTATCAGTCAGTGAGTCTGCCTTTTTCGTTTTTATACGTGTCTTCTTTACTTTTTTCTCTTCTACTTTTACTATAATTCCATTTCTATACTTTACTTCATTTATTAATGAGCCATCACGCCCGTAATGGTATACTTTACCATTCAACTTTCCTCGTTTGAAGGTACCGTTCTTTGATTTCTGACCACTTTCAAAGTATTCTTCAAATTGCCCTATAGGTGCTCCTTCAGCCCACGAATAGCGTGATGCAACACTTCCGTTTTTGTGCCAAGACAGCCACATACCGTTCTTCAGACCGTGTTTATAAACTCCCTTTTTTAGCAACACACCCTCTCTATTAAGCATTTCGTACGGCCCATGAAGCAGTTTGCCAGTAAATGCCCCCTGTGTATGCTTAACCTCTCCGTGATTAAACCAAAAATATCTTTTATTAAATTCCGTCTCTACTCCACGTGAGGCTGCTTCAACTTGAAAGGTGATTGTTGAATCCCTATATGATTTGGTAATGGTATTGGTGACCTCAAGGTCATCAAACATGCGTTGTTTAAAAAGTTTTTCCTGTGCAAATAAAATTGAGAAATAAACTGAAAATGTGAGGGTTAGAAGATACTTCATACAGGTTAGGCTCGGGGTTGCTATTCTTTCTACAGACCTGATTTTGGGCTATAAAGATACAATGTAAAGAGAATGTTTGAAAGCGTAACAGTATTTGATTTTGTGATTTTTCAGTCAAGAAAGTATACTTCTGTTAAAAACCACATAGTAATTCAAAATGGTGTGCAATAGGAGTCGAAGAATGTCACTATGCAATACCTTTCTTAAGCTAATAGCATTGCCTCAGGTTTTATGCACCTCCAATACTACCAACGCTACCATTGTTTTTTTATCGTTAATGTCCTTTCATTTCTCCATAGTGTTATGATTTTTTTGATCAAAACAGTGGATACACCTCAATCCATACGCAGTTAAAATATTTTAGATTCTTTTTTGAGTCAATATGGCACAGGTTTAAGTTAACAATATCGGGAGGATAGGCTTCTAAATGTACCATGCGAGCACTATGCCAGCACCATGTGTGCGAGATGTCTGCGAGAAACACGCCCCTTTTACGTACGCATACTGTACGCATACCGCACGCACAGTGCTGGCAGGATTCATTTTAAATACTTGTAATGATTGACATACGCCAAAGACGTTGGCCAGCAAAGGCGCTAAAGCAGGAGAAAAAATACAATTCGTCTATAAATTAAAAACACAACAGATGTGCTATAGCTCTTTGAACGCATGACAGAATGATCTAACTGCTGGTAAGGACAATGAATTAATAAGTGATTCACCCTTCTGTGTCTATCCCTAATAGATGCTCGTAAAAAGTCTTGTATTCTTCTTTGTTGTCATTTAAAGTAAGACAATAGCGGAAAACGCTCCTTAAATATTCTTGATCAAGATCATAGGTTCCAGTTTGGAGCATCTTGATTTTTGTCTGCATGATTGCAGACATAGACTCAAAAAAAACAGACAAACTTTCTGAGCAACTCCATTCAATACGATCATACTCTTGATCCCATAAATATACTTTACCATCACTAATACAATGAACATATAGTAAACTATAGTCTATGTGAGTGGCAAAGTGTATAAAATCATCTGACGTTGGAGCTGGACGATTAATAAAACAAAATCCGCTGTAATTGTAGACTGAAGGAAATTTAAATGCCTCTAAAAAATATTGTATAGGGCTTTTAAATGAATTGTCATTTAGTCCTTCTTTTTTTAAAATTAGTTCTACGTCATCAAATCTGTTCGCTTTCTCTTTCAAGTATTCATTGTATACTGAAATAAAATCATCTACCTTTTTCATGACCGTCATTTAATCTGGAATTTCGACTACACCAATTGATCCGCCTTGATACAACACGTTCATGTAAGGGTATTTCCTTGCGGTGTCATTGTCAACTCGCTGCCCCCCCTCTGTTGCATTTACCTTTCCACCGTTAAGGAAGTTCATCATATCATCTGCCGTCCAGTATTCAACAGATATATCATCTAACATATTCACCCCCATTGATGTTCTTTGAAAATCATTTGTCATTATACCTTGTTGTAATAGACCATATGACACTTGGTCTAAATCGAAATCAGGTGCAGGAAGAGGACTTGCTTCCGCGTAATTGCCATTAATGATGGCATGTAGAGATATTGCTATACCTGCTAATTCAAAAATTCTTAAGCCATTTTTAACTAATCCTCTTACTGGATTTTTAAAGTCTACTTTATGCCAAAACTTTGTATTGCCTGCTCCGGTGTGGATATTTTCTGAAAGTGCCACAGCAAACCTACCGTGATTCATATGGTGATGACGAATTACGGAATTTAAAGGTGCCGCCTCGGCTAAGCTCGCAAATTCGGCTTCGGTCAATCCTTTTCCGATCCTATTTAAATAGTGAGGATCAACACTAGGTAATTCTCCATTCAATATTTTGGCCTTATTAGCGTCACTCCAAAAAGTAGGATCTATTTTGTTCATTTCTGCAAAAGACCAACGTGCATTCCATTTTCGGCCTCCAACAACTCTCGTCTTCTCTCCCATGAATGAAGAAGGGGCTAAGTCAGTATTAACATTTACTTCAGTGACATTAGTCTTTATACGTTCTAATATCCTATAGTCTAATTCTTCAAGTCCATCTAAATCAATACTTACAATCGGTTTATTTCCAGCAAACTGGTAAGGAGTATACCAAGGATAAGATTTTGTCAATGGATCCACACTTAAGAATTTTCCTATAGATGGATTATAAATCCTGAACCCGTAATCATATACTGCACTGCCCCATTCGCCATTGTCATCTTTCTCCTTACCATTGAACCCATAACGGTACTTGCCATTCGCATTCCAGGTTCTGTTGGGTTGGTCCATACCGAAGGGGTAGTAGTTCTGGATGCTCGTTAC
>NZ_JAHESD010000053.1 GCF_018598585.1 Chryseosolibacter indicum | reverse complement strand
ACCTCACTTGAAAAACCCATTGAGCCACTTGTCCTTTTCACAAAAGCAAGTGATTTCCGCAACATGTCTATCAAATTAAGATCGGCCAACATCGATGAAGCACTTGAAGGCATTAAGGCTAAATGGATACAGGCTTACCCGGAATATATCTTCAGTTACACTTTTCTCGATCAACAGATTTATAATTTATATCGTGGTGACCGGAAGATGACAACCTTGCTAAATATTTTTTCATTTATAGCAGTCTTCATTGGTTGTCTCGGGCTGTTTGGACTGGTAACGTTTATGGCGAATCGCAAGACAAAAGAAATAGGCTTGAGAAAAGTGCTTGGCGCATCGGTAGAAAGCATCATGTTGCTATTCTCAAAGGAATTTGTAAAACTGTTGTTGATCGCCTTCTTACTGGCTGCACCTGCTGCGGGCTTCCTGATGCACACGGTTCTCCAGGAATTTGCATACCGCATTTCACTAGGTCCTGTTGTTTTCCTTACAGCATTGGGGTCAACATTTGTAATAGCTTTTCTTACCGTGGGGTACCGATCGTTCAGGTCTGCCAGTGCAAACCCTGTAAACTCCTTACGTTCGGAATAGAAGCCTACCAGGTGAACAATCTGAAGCGTATTTAAACCTTCAGATTGTTTGTCCTGGTCCCCTTGAGAAACCAAAAGAGAACGAGGGGCTAAATGAAGAAATCTTTACAGATATAGATGCCCAGAGCAATCAGGAATACTGGCAGTGCAAGTCTTCCCCATCGTGAAAAGGTTTCTTTTACTTTTGGGTGTGATACCAGAAGATATCCACCAAGACACCACAATCCCGTAAGGAATAAAAAGGAAAGTATATAAACAGGAATAACAGACCGATCGGTGTTCGCAAACAAGGGTGCATACACTCCTATGTTATCTCCCCCATTCGCTATTGTTACCAATGCTACCGATACAAACCCTATCCTGCTTCTGGACTGCAACCGATCTGCTTCGTCGTCCTGTTGTTTTAGGTTAACCAAGCCCTTAATGCCCAGCAAGATGGGGAACAAGCCGAGCAAGCTCAGGTATCTTTCGTTCAGGATTAAACCGATAAACAAAGCAGTAAGGCTAATGACGATCAGGACAGCGATACCAGCAAACTGGCCGATTACTATTTGTCTTGTTTTAAATTGATTGGTAGCGAAATAAACGCTCAGGATTAAAAGATCATCAATGTTGGTAATAGCAAAGGTGATCAACGCGGTAAGCAGATGTGAAACCATTATTTATCTGCGCAAGGTAATTATCCAATCGCCTCCGCTTTTTATGTTGTGGCGCTCAGCAAAATTATCCATGTTAATGCCCACGGAGAAATGCAACAAACTGTTAACATAGGCTACAGGGTCTCCCTCTTTTACGTCAGAAAATGTTTTTCCGAACAACACTGCTTCATCAAACTTTACTTCATTGAGATGAATGATCTGTATCCTAACCTTTTGTCCATAGTCAATTCCCAGTTTCTTAAATGTAACCTGGTCAATATTGGTCCATACGTTACCGTACTGTACATCAAGAGCATCAATTATTCCTGTTATAATGCCATTTTCAAACACGGGCTTCTTATAAGGTAGTCTTACAATATCTCCTTCCAACGGTTTCCCTACTTCTTCAAACTTAATAACACCTGCCGCTAATCTTGCACCAGTGTATGCGTATACATCACGCCCGTGAAAGGTATAGGAATCATAAGAGTTTTTTAACCTGTTTTTAGATTCATCGATTTCCCTTACCTGATCGATACCCAATGATTCGGCGATGAGGGTTACAGTTCCGTTATCGGGTGTTACAATAAAGTGTCCTGTTTTTGTCTTTACTACAATCGATTTACGGGATGAGCCTACGCCAGGATCAACAACGGATACAAACGCAGTTCCCTTCGGCCAATATTGCGCTGTTTGATTTAACCGGTAAGCCCCCTCCCAAATATTAAAGGCAGGAATCTCATGGGTAAGATCAAAGATCTTAATTTCAGGAGAAACACCGAAAGCTACTCCCTTCATCGCAGCCACGGCCCCGTCTTTAGTACCGAAATCGGTTTGCAATACAAGCGCTTTGGACTGTCCGGCGACATTCGCTGTAATGAAAGCGAACAATATCAACGAATAACAAAATTTCATGACGGTAAGGATGAAATAACATCACAATAATACAGGTTTTTATATTTTTGTATTCCCCTAGCTTAGTAATCCATGAGTATTCTGCAACGCAGTTGGCAACTGATCAAAAGAGTAGTTCTTATCCTCTTCATCGCTCAACTTATTTACATCATTGTCCTGAAATGGGTCTTCCCTCCCGTTACGGTTATTCAACTCGGTAGCTGGATAAGCGGACATGGATTAAAACGTGATTACGTATCGTTTTCGGAGATCTCGCCAAATGCAGGCCTTGCTGTAATGGCGGCTGAAGATCAGCTTTTTCCTGTGCATAATGGATTTGATTGGAAGAGCATAGAAAAAGCACTGAAACACAATGAAAAGAAGCCTACAAAAATAAGAGGAGCCTCAACCATCAGTCAGCAGGTAGCCAAGAACGTATTTCTCTGGAATGGAAGATCGTGGTTCAGAAAAGGACTTGAGGTGTATTTTACCTTCATGATTGAGCTGGTATGGGGGAAAAAGAGAATTCTTGAAGTATATCTCAACGTATCGGAGATGGGCAAAGGTGTATTTGGAATTGAAGCTGCATCAAAAGCCTATTTTAAGAAAAGCGCTAAAAAGTTAACCCGTACTGAAGCGGCAAAAATAGCTGCCTGTCTTCCCAATCCTAAAAAGTACACTGTAAAACCAGTGTCAAAGGCGGTTCAGCGAAGATATCCATGGGTAGAGCAACAAATGCGAAATATCGGGCCCGACAAAGATATTCAGGCGTTGCTGAGCACTGAAAAGACCAAGCCGGTTTAAATCATTCATCTGTCTATCCCTGAACATTCATCAGGTGAGTGGTGGCTCATCTCTATTGAACTTTTTAACCGCAATGTCAATTATGTGTTAATTGTTCGCTGCATTGAAATAGTTACCTTTGCAGCTGATTCTCACAACAACACATGATTGCAGTAAATAACTTATCGCTTCAATTTGGAAAGCGGGTACTCTTTGACCAGGTAAACATGAAGTTTACTTCTGGCAATTGCTATGGCGTAATTGGAGCTAATGGAGCAGGTAAATCAACATTCTTAAAGATTCTTGCAGGAGATATTGACCCTACAGGAGGTAATGTAAGCTTAGAACCGGGTAAAAGGATGGCGGTACTCCGCCAGAATCACCACCAATATGATGAAGTTGCAGTATTGGATACTGTAATTATGGGGCATAACAAGCTCTGGAGTATCATGCAGGAGAAGGATGCCATCTATGCAAAACCGGACTTTTCTGAGGAAGACGGAATAAGAGCCTCTGAACTGGAAGCAGAATTTGCAGAGATGAACGGATGGAATGCACAGTCTGATGCGGCAGCACTTTTAAGCGGTCTCGGTATTCCTGAAGAAGATCACTACAAGCTGATGAAAGAGCTTTCGGGTAACCAGAAAGTTCGCGTATTACTTGCACAAGCTATCTATGGTAATCCGGACATTCTTATTCTGGATGAACCTACCAACGATCTGGACCTTCAAACCATTACCTGGCTTGAAGACTTCCTTTTGGATTTTAAGAATACAGTAATTGTTGTATCCCACGACAGACACTTTCTGGACACCGTTTGTACGCACATTGTAGATATTGACTTTAAAGCCATCAGACTCTTTACCGGTAACTATACTTTCTGGTATCAGTCAAGCCAGCTTGCGCTTTCTCAACGGTCAGCAGCTAATAAGAAGGCGGAAGACAAGCGCAAGGAGTTGATGGAATTCATTGCGCGGTTCAGTGCCAACGCATCGAAATCACGTCAGGCAACAAGCCGAAGAAAGCTTTTGGATAAGATCAACCTGGATGACATCCAGCCTTCAACAAGAAGATACCCTGCAATTATATTCCAGCAGAAGCGTACTGCCGGAGACCAGATTCTTGAAGCTCATAACCTGAGTTACTCATTGAATGGCACTACCCTTTTCAAGAATCTTGACTTCTATGTAAACAAAGGAGACAAGATCGCATTCCTGAGCAATGAAAGTCTTGCTATAACATCGCTGTTCCAGATCCTCGCAGGAGAGCTTCAACCGGACACAGGCACGTTTAAGTTCGGGCAAACCATAACCCATGCTTACCTGCCATCTAACAACGAGAAGTATTTTGAGAACAACGATAACCTTATCGATTGGCTAAGACAGTTCGCTGAAGAAGAAAACAAAGACGAAGTTTATATAAGAGGGTTCTTAGGTAAAATGCTTTTCTCCGGAGAAGAGGTGTTTAAGAAAGCGAATGTTCTTTCCGGTGGTGAGAAAGTACGTTGTATGATATCAAGAATGATGTTGGCAGGGGCCAACTTATTGATTCTCGATGAGCCTACCAACCACCTTGACCTGGAATCAATCACTGCTTTTAACAATGCGTTGAAAGACTTCCCTGGTACTGTTCTGTTTACTTCTCATGACCATGAGTTTACGCAGACTGTAGCCAATAGAATTATTGAAATTACTCCGAATGGTTTCATCGATAAACTGATGAGTTACGATGAGTACATTGAGAACGAAAAGGTAGCAGAACAGAAGGTAGCACTTTACGCTTAATCTTCGGTTTCTTAGAAGAGGGAGGCAGGCTATAAAGCTTGCCTTTCTTTTTTTATAGCGTTCTCTTCAACAATAAGAGGTGCATTGTATGCGTAAGGTTTTAAACATTTATCCTGAGAAATAAAGCTTTCTTCGAAATATTTTTAACGTCAAATTATTGGAAAGTCAATCTCTTAATTAAATTTAGTGCATAAACGATTTTATATTCGAACATTTGTAACTCATTCAAATCTGTAATAAACATAAAACCAATCTAAGCTATGGCAAAAAAAGCGAAGAAAGCTGCTAAGAAAGCACCGAAGAAGGCTGCGAAAAAATCGGCCAAAAAGGTAGCGAAGAAGGCTGCGAAAAAAGCTCCTAAGAAAGCTGCAAAGAAGGCTCCTAAAAAGGCTGCAAAAAAAGTAGCAAAGAAGAGTGCTCCTAAAAAAGCCGCAAAGAAATCAGCTCCTAAGAAAGCTGCGAAGAAGGCAGCTCCTAAGAAAACTGCAAAAAAGGCAACTCCTAAAAAAGCTTCAGCACCAAGAAAAGCTACACCAGCACCAACTCCGGCATCAGAGTCTGCAACACAAGCTGCTCCTGCTCAAACTTCACTATTTGGAGTAATGGACTCTACTTCACTGTCAGAAGGAAAAACCGATGAGTCTGAGTAGTTAGCACCGGATATCTTTTTATTAAAAGCGATGCGGCCATCGCTTTTTTTGTTTTATGTCCTTTGCTCCCTGCTGTTCAGGCAAATTGGGTTTGGCTTTCATGTTGAATAACGTATATTCCTAAACCTTTATTTAACTACTTACCAAAACAATCATTCGCCATGGATAGTAATAAAAGTAAATCCAGAAGAAGTTTCCTCAAAAAAGCTTTCAGCACGGCTATAATTGCAGGCTCTACACCTGCCCTTGCACGTAAAACAGAGCTTATTTCTACAAATGATTTTGATCGTTTCGCCGGGAAGAGGTTTTCCGTCAATGACCAGGTAAATTTAGGTATCATTGGTATGGGCATCATGGGTTTTAACAATGCCCATACGGCACTTCAGGTTCCTGGTGTAAAGCTTGTTGGTGTCTGCGACCTATATTCAGGAAGGTTAGATCATGCGAAAGAGCTTTTTGGAAAAGACCTCTTTGTCACAAAAAACTATCGTGAACTATTAGACAGAAAAGATATTGACGCGGTAGTTATTGCCACCTCAGACCATTGGCATGATCGCATAAGCATTGAAGCAATGAACAAAGGTAAGCACGTATATTGTGAGAAACCCATGGTACATAAGCTTGAAGAAGGTGCTGAAGTAATTGCTACGCAAAAGAAAACAGGAAAAGTATTTCAGGTAGGGAGCCAACGTGTAAGTTCAATTGTAACCCTGAAAGCGAAAGAAATCTTTGAGTCAGGCGTTATCGGAGAACTGGTGCTTGTAGAAACATGGATGGATCGGCAGGGAGGTATGGGTGCATGGCAATATTCTATCCCTACCGACGCAAAGGCGGGCACTGTAGACTGGGATGCATTTATTGGTGATGCTCCTAAGGTAGCTTATGACCCTGTCAGATTTTTTAGATGGCGGAATTACAAGGATTATGGCACTGGCATAGCAGGAGATCTTTTCGTTCACTTGTTTTCAGGACTCCATACTGTAACAAGCTCAAAGGGACCAAACAGGATTTATGCTACCGGAGGACTTCGCTATTGGAAAGATGGACGCGACGTTCCAGATATCATATGCGGTTTATACGATTACCCTGCTACCGATAAACATCCTGCGTTTACACTACAAACGCGTGTAAACTTTGCTGACGGAGGTGGCGGCGATGAGAAGTTGCGCCTGGTAGGAACAGATGGGGTCATAACTTTGGGCTGGAATTCGCTGAAGGTAGAACGCAATAAAACATCTAAACATCCCGGCTACGGTGGCTGGGACTCCTTCGATACATTTACCACTGCGCAACAGAAGGAATACGAAAAATGGTATAACGAAACTCACTTACCAGGCTCCCCGGAAATGATCCAGCCTGAAACCGAATACAAGGCACCGGAAGAATACAGTGCAAGCCTTGATCATCACATCAACTTCTATAAAGGTATTCGTGAAAAAGCACCGATAAAAGAAGATGCGATATTCAGCATGCGTGCTGCAGGCCCCGCTCTTGCCAGTAATAAAAGCCTATTCGATAAGAAGATAGTCAATTGGGATCCGGAAACGGCAAAAGTAGTTGATGTAAAAAGCTAGCGATAGTAGCTTAGGCTTTGTTTGGGATGGTTACCGTAAACACTGAACCAATACCGTAAGCGCTCTTAACAGATAAAGTACCGTTTAATCTTTCAACAGCCTTTTTTACAATGTAAAGACCAAGCCCATTTCCTTTGGATCTTTCATTAGCCCGGTAGTACATATCAAAAATATGGTCAAGGTATTCCTTTTGAATCCCTTGACCGTTATCTTCAATCTCTATAGTAACACCATCTCTATCGTTAAATGCTTTCAGTTTGATAAAAGCACCATACTCACCGCAGAAGTGTACTGCGTTTTCAACCATATTCTCGATAATTATATTCACCAAGGCAGGATAAGAGATAAGTGGTGCCACCAGAAAGATTTCACTATTCACAATGATATTCTTACGATTAAGATCATTCCTAAAGCTATTGCAAACGCTGTCAAAGATCTCTTTGATTAAAACCTCTTTGTAGATTAACACTTGCGAACCGAGATCGCTAATCGACTGTAGTTTCACAAGCATCTTGTCTAAATTAATTGCTGTATCTTTTACCTTCTCAAACAACTCGAGGGCATTTGGGTCTTTAACTGTGATATTGGCTACTTCGGCCAATCCCAGAAATGTAGTAAGAGGTCTTCTGAAATCATGAGAGGCGCGGTAGAAGAATGTATCGAGTTCTTTATATGCCTGAGTTAATGCCTGCGTGCGTTGTTCAATTTTAACTTCAAGGTCTTTATTGATACTGGCTATCGTACTGTTTGCTTCTATCAATTCTTCTGACTGTGCCTGGATCTCTTCCTTCTGTTCAAGAATTTCCCGGTTGGCTTTCTGCATTCTTTTATTGAACTGAAAGGTTTTGAACGTAAACAACAACAAAAGTATCAGCCCACATACAACGGAAAATATAATAATTGTTTGCTGTTTAATTCGGGCTTTTTGAAGTGTTATCTCTTTTTCCTGTAACTGTTTTCCCTGGTTAAGCAATTCTATTTCCTGATCTTTTTTCTCTACCTGGTACAGGGCTTGAAGCTCGGCAAGCTTTCCAACACCAGACTCAAGGTAAATGCTATCGTTTAGCTTCGCGTATTCTTTATGATAGTCAAGCGCCTTTTTGAAATTGCCTTCCGCTTCATACAGTAAAGCGTACGCGTAATTGTTATTCATTGTAAGTACCTGCGATTTGCTTTGGGCGGCACAGCGTTCTGCATCCTGTAAATATTTCAACGCTTTTTTATAATCTCCCAGTTTTATATAAAGCCCACCAATACTATTATAAGACAAGCCTGTGGTATATGTATTGCCAGTTGTATATTCAATAGACAATGCTTCGGATTGCATTCGTAAAGCTGCCCGGTAAAGCTTCTGTTCTTCCAGCAGTAAAGCTTTATTGTAGAGGCAATCAAAAGTCCCTCGCTTATAACCTATCCTCTTAGATATATCAAGTGCCTTATTAAGGTAAACCAAAGCGGAGTCATACTCCTTTTGCTGTAGAAAAGCTGATCCTTTGATATTGTATGATATAGCAGTACCTTGTAAGTCACCAATCACTTTTCTTAATGCCAATGATCTGTTTATAAAATCGAAGGCAAGGTGGAAGTTGTGTTGATTCTTGTATATTGATCCTATACCACTTAGTACCTTTGCAATCTCATACTTCTCTCCTATACGTTCGGCAATCTTAAGCGCTTCTAAATAGTATTTGAGAGCGATCTCATTCTGACTTAACCCTTCGTAAACATTGCCAATGTCACGATAAAGCCTTGTCTGAACCGCTGGCATATTCAGACCTCCTATTAAATCAATAGCCATTAACAAACTTTTCAGTGCCTCATGGTAGTTTCCTTTATCAAATTGCAGCTCACCTCTATTGATATAACAATAAAGATTCAAAAATTTATCGTTCAAGCCTGCCCCAATGTTGCATCCATTATCAACGTATTCGTGTGCTTTTTCAAACTCCTCCAGGTTGTGTTTCACCTCTCCCATTGAAAACCATGTATCTGCTATCGCACGTTGGTTTTTCTTCTGCTGATATAATGTTAACGCTTCTGAAAGGTATTGTAAGGCTTCCTCGTTTTTCCAAAGAATTACATAAAGCCGTGCCGTACATTTTAAGGCATAAGCCTTATATTTTTCATTCCTAATACCAGATTGAACTGATAGTGCGCTTTTAAAGTAGAACTCAGAAGAATCGTACTGGGCTAAAGACTGAAATACATTTCCGCTCATTAACAATTGATAGACCTTAACCTCGTCATCTTCTTCTATCTTGTATTTCGCGCACCTTTTGAGCAGGCCAAGCGCTTCTGTATATTTACTATTCGCATAATAATAAATTGCTTCGTAAATAAGTGCGTACCTTAAACCCGTGATATAATTTTCTGCTTCCGCTATTCGATGAGCCTCCTGGGCATATGCATAAGCTTTATCTAAATTATAATTGTATGCTGTTGCGGCCAGTTGGTTATATAAGTCTACCTTCTCAGTATTTGACTTTGCGCGTTTCAGTAATAATTCAAGACTATCTGTTTCCTGAACTTGTGAGTAACCATTGAAAGCAATAAACAATACCGGTATAAGGAAGTATGCTTTCATTAAACTCAAGGAATGATATTATATTTAAATGTATCTAATCATTAACACCTCATCAAGCACTATTAATAAACAAATATTACTTACCCCTTTAAATACCGAATGGTCCGGTTAAACTTAATACTGAGCTGCCGAACTTACGCACCTTAATTATTAGTAGCTTTACAAAGGTTCTGTAAACCTAATTTATAGAATCATTCCGCTTTAGAAACACCACTAATCTATACTCTGTTATGAATAACCGTAAAGTACTGCCTTTCATTATCTTAGGCGTTATTGTCTTCTTCGTTTTACTGGGGCTCTCATCAAGCATTTTCTACACGATTAATGCCACTCAACGCGCTGTTGTCTTCTATAAATTCGGGGAGGGTTTAAATAAAGATTATGTCGTACAGCCTGGAGTGCATATGAAAGCACCCTGGAATGATGTATTTATTTACGATGTTCAGGAAACATCAAAGGATGAGAATATGGATGTGCTCGACAAAAGTGGGCTATCCATTCATGTCGACATAACTGTACGATTTAAACCAATTGCCGATAAAATTGGTTACATCTACGAGAAGTTCAATGTCTCTTATGTGGATGTTCTGGTGATTCCGGAAGTACGCTCTGCGGTAAGGCAAGTAATGGGGAGATATACCGCGGAAGAGATCTATTCTACTAAACGGGCTGAGGTAGAGGCTACTATAAAAGAAGAATCTGAAAAGGTACTGAATGCAAACAACGTAGATATGGTTGCACTATTAATAAAGTCTATTCAATTACCAGATCAAATAAGGGTTGCTATAGAGAATAAACTTCAGCAACAACAGGAAGCGCTTGCTTACCAGTTTCGCCTGGATAAGGAGAAAAGCGAAGCGGAACGAAAGCGCATTGCGGCAGAGGGGGAAGCCAAAGCCAATAACATCGTAAACAGTAGCTTGACAGATAAACTGCTGAGAATGCGGGGTATTGAGGCTACCCTTGAGTTGGCCAAGTCGCCGAACTCTAAAGTGGTTGTTGTTGGATCGGGAGAGAGCGGGCTACCTTTGATTTTAGGCAATAACTAATTGTAAAGCATTGGGTATGAGATTAATTGCAACTAAAATTCCTTAAAAAGGAGGATTACAATCGATTTTAGGCTCTAAAAATGAAATTAAAAGCCGATTATTTTTAATGCAATTTTTTTTGGAAACCAATTCTACCTGTATATTTAAAACCAGTGTAAAAAAACTATTTAAACATGTCGAAAACTGCAGAATTGATTATCGATGGCAAGTCATACACACTACCTGTAATTGTAGGCTCAGAAGGAGAAACCGCTATTGATATCAGCGATCTATTGGATAAAGCCAAAGTAACAACTCTTGATCTTGGTTATAAAAATACAGGGGCAACGAAAAGTGCGATTACTTTTTTGGATGGAGATAACGGTGTGTTGCGCTATCGGGGTTATGCGATCGAGGAATTAGCGGAGAAGTCGACATTTTTAGAAGTGGCTTACCTGCTTATTTTTGGAGAACTTCCTTCTCAACAACAGCTAGACAAGTTTACATACGACATAAAGACTCATACGCTTGTTCACGAAGATGTAAAAAAGATACTGGATGGTTTTCCATCAACAGCCCATCCTATGGGTGTACTTGCTTCTTTATTCTGCTCACAAACAGCGTTCTATCCTGAATCTCTTGATCCTAATCGCTCTGCTGAAGGTGTTTACCTTAGCATCGTGAGGTCTCTTGCTAAAATGCCGACATTTGCAGCATGGGCTTATAAAAATGCAGTTGGACATCCTGTAAATTACCCTGACAACTCACTTGATTATTGTTCAAGATTCCTCAAGATGATGTTTGGCCTGCCCGCAGAGCAGTATGAAGTAGACCCTGTTGTTGCTCAGGCTCTTGATAAACTTCTGATCCTTCATGCTGATCACGAACAAAACTGTTCAACCTCTACTGTAAGGATAGTAGGATCATCTAAGGCAAGCATCTATTCTTCAATTTCTGCAGGTATCAACGCCCTCTGGGGTCCGTTACATGGTGGTGCTAACCAGGAAGTTATTGTGATGCTGGAAAACATCCGTCAGGATGGTGGTGACACTGAAAAATGGATCAACAAAGCCAAGGATAAGAACAGTGGATTCCGATTGATGGGCTTTGGTCACCGTGTTTACAAGAACTTCGATCCGCGGGCAAGAATCATTAAAAAGGCGGCTGATGATGTTCTGAATAAATTAGGTATAAACGACCCGGTACTTGAAATTGCTCAGAAGCTTGAAGAAGCTGCGTTAAAGGATCCTTACTTCGTTGAACGTAAGCTCTACCCTAACGTCGACTTCTACTCAGGTATCATTTACAGAGCGTTAGGCATACCTGTAGATATGTTTACTGTAATGTTTGCGATGGGACGTCTTCCTGGCTGGATTGCTCAATGGAAAGAGATGCGTGAAAACAAAGAACCTATTGGAAGACCAAGACAGGTTTATGTTGGCGAGAAGTTAAGACCATTTGTAGAAATGTCTAAACGCAGCGCAAAATAATGGCTCTACAGCAAGACTTTGAAAGCGCAGTAGCTCGTTCTAAAGAACTAACAAAAAGGCCAAGCAATGAAGAATTGCTTGCGCTTTATGCCTTGTACAAACAAGCTACTGAAGGTGACGTGAATGGGGATCGCCCGGGCGGCTTTGACTTTAAAGCTATTGCGAAATACGATGCATGGGCCGAGATCAAAGGTAAGTCAAAGGAACAAGCAATGACGGACTACATTTCCCTTGTTGAAAAGCTCCATCAGCAATACGCATAGGATGTGAATCTGTTTTACCAGCCTGCCATTTCTGAAGGAAGTTTGTTTCTTGATCAGGAAGAGTCAAGGCATTGCGTCAGGGTATTGAGAAAGACTTCAGGAGATACCATACGTGTCGCCGATGGAAAAGGATACTTTTATGAGGTAGTCATAACCAAAGCTGATCAAAACAAGTGCTTGTTTGAGATTCAACATCAGTTTCAGCAAGAACATCGGCCTTACTCAATACATGTTGCCATTTCTCCTACTAAGAATGCTGACCGCATAGAATGGTTTGTCGAAAAGTGTGTTGAGATCGGTATTGATTGTATCACTTTAATGGACTGCAAAAACACAGAGCGATCTTTTATAAAGAAAGACCGCTTACATAAAATGGCTGTAAGCGCTATGAAGCAATCCTTAAAAGCCTCACTGCCTTTAATCAATGATGTAACACCTTTCCCTCAGGTAATCGGCAACGCACAGGAAGAAATGAAGTTCATTGCCTTCGTTGACCAAAGTAACCCTGATCACCTGAAAGACCTTGTCCTCCCCAATAGAAGCTACATGGTTCTTATCGGGCCCGAAGGCGATTTTACAAAAGAAGAATTAGACATAGCACTACGATCAGATTTCAAAAAGGTATCGCTGGGAAGTAGCAGATTAAGAACCGAAACTGCTGGAATCGCTGCATGCCATATCCTCAATTTGATCCAATCCTAATTTTTATTGTTGGTTGAATTAACTGATATATTTAGCGTTCTTTAGGAATTATCTCTATTGCCGCTATGGTTTTAAACTACATCTGGGTAGCATTTTTTCTTGTTGCTTTCCTCGTCGCTCTTATTAAACTGATCTTCTTCCAGGATGTCACTGTTTTTCCTGCCATGCTACAGTCTACTTTCGACATGGCCAGAACTGGATTCGAAATTTCTATCGGTCTTGCCGGCGTGATGTCTTTATGGCTTGGTTTAATGAAAATTGGAGAAAAGGGTGGCATGGTCCCCATTCTTTCCCGTGTAGTAGGTCCTTTCTTCTCAAGGTTATTTCCTGAGATCCCGAAGAATCATCCCGCTACAGGCTCCATAATAATGAATTTCAGCGCTAATATTCTTGGGCTCGATAATGCAGCAACCCCCCTCGGGCTTAAAGCAATGAATGAATTGCAGGAAATCAACCCTGACAAAGACACTGCTTCCAATGCCCAGATCATGTTCCTCGTTCTAAACGCTTCCGGACTTACCATTATACCCATTTCCATAATGGCAGACCGAGCCATGCTGCATTCAGCAGACCCTACCAGCATATTCATTCCTACGCTTATTGCTACTTTCTGTTCTACTTTTATTGGATTGCTCTACATCTGCATAAGGCAAAAGGTTAACTTATTTGATCCTGTGCTCCTTGCCTATATCATCGGGATGCTATGCGTTATTGTTGCCATTGTATTTTACTTTGCAGGACTTTCTCCTGAACAAGTACAACTGCAGTCATCCTTGTTTACCGGTGTAATAATCTTTACAGTTATTGTAGGATTTATCTCATTAGGATTGCGCAGGAAGGTACCGATCTTTGAAACCTTTGTTGAAGGTGCTAAAGAGGGTTTTGCTACTTCCGTAAAGATCATACCTTTCCTTGTTGGAATGCTCGTAGGTATAGGCGTTTTCAGAACCTCGGGAACACTTACTTACATTGAACAAGGCATCGCTTGGACTCTAAGCACAGCAGGTATAAATACAGACTTTGTTCCAGCCCTGCCCGTTGCATTGTTAAAGCCTTTAAGTGGTCAGGGCTCTCGATCTATGATGATTGAAATTTCGAAGTCATTTGGCCCAGATTCCTTTGTCGGAAATATAGCCAGCATATTCAGAGGATGTGCCGAAACAACGCTTTACCTTATCGCATTATATTTTGGCTCAGTAGGAATACGGAAGACAAGGTATGCCGTAACTGGTGGGCTAATCGCAGATCTGGCAGGAGCAATTGCAGGTATTTTCGTCGGGTACCTCTTCTTCCATTAGCATTTAAATCAGTTTACAAGGAAAAGTAAAATTTAAAAGATAAACTTACATTACAGCCGATAAAGTGCTTTTACGCCCCGGTTTTGTTTGTTTAAATGCCCAATCAAGGCTATCATTGTTATATGGAAAAGAAAGCTGATATTCAAAAAACGATCTATGATAATGCAAAGAGTCACTTCCTTGGAAATTTTCCTGACTCTCTTCCCATAGAACAAGCATATGTACACATTGGAATGTACCTGGGATGGATTATTGACACAGGAATGTATTCGGAATATTTTGAAGATGAAGCTTCCAACCAAATCTTCAGATTTAGAAGAAGAGAGATCTCCTGTACAATCCTTAGTGAAATCTGGGATGGTTACTTAGGTTATGAACTTTTTAATCGCCAGGGCAATATGTTCACGTATTATTACTATGGCGGCGGTTTATACCGCAATGATTATGACGAAATTCTCGTAAAAAATCTTCCTTCTATTTATCACGTTGTTGATAGCTGGGAGAATTACGAAAAGATAAAAGCACGTATTGACATGCGCTGCCAGGATTGGAAAAAGCTCGTTGGTCAGCAAGGCTAACGAAGTACTTTCCCGTTCTTATCAATTACAATCTTTTTTACTTCATCCTTAATGATGATTTCTGATTTATCAGAATTAAAAACCATCTCATTAGGGATGAAGTTTAAATTTAAATTGCTACTCCAGATAAGTCCAGTCGAACTAATCTTTGCCAAAGAAGCTGGATATTTTTCTTTTAATGCATTCTCGGAATAGATCAACACGTAGTATAACGACTCTGGAACAGAAGCGTAGGTTAAAGTTTTAGCATAGGAAAACTTTGATTGCTTAAATGAAGCTTTCTCAACAGGAAACTTAACTTTAAGAGAAGGTCTTCTTGAATTGGTTATCGTGTAAAAATAGCCTTCGTTGTTTAAGGAATCTTTATAAACCAGGCCAACGGTATAATTGTCTTCATCTATAAAAAGAGGTTTATACCTTTTCAATGTCTCTGTCAAGACAAGTGGTATAGAGTCTACACCATCAACAATCCATTTCAGCGCATCTTTAACAGATGTAAGCTCAGCATTTTTCTTGATCTTTTCTTCCGCAACAGAAGCTCTCATTTGTTTTACTTCAGCTTTCAAGGCATCCGGACTCTTAAAGGCGTAGGAGATATAGTAGGAATAATCTTTTGCCTTCTCATTTATGTCACTACTTTCCAGCCTTTCAGAAATACTGTCCAATCTATTAATCTTATCTAATTCTTCAATCAGTCTTGATCTTCTATAGTGAAGATCAGAAGAATCTTTAGCTTCTTTATGTTCAATTAATAACGAACGGTATTCAAGATCAGCTGTTTTCGTTGAGAATACCAATATCGGAAGTGGGTCGATATCATACTTCTGAAGTTGCTGGTATAGAGACTTATTTATCTTCTTACTGAGTTCACTTCTTACTGAAACTAATTTAGTGTCCAAGCGTTCTTTCAGTTTATTTATTTCAATATCATATCCAATTACATTCGCGCGTGTCGGAATCATTTCCTTTTCAATCACATATATTGCTTTATCTGCAAAAGTCTTGTAGTCCCAAATGTTTATATTATCATCATAAAAGGAAGTTTCGTTACCTCCATCTTTTTGGAAGTTATTGATTTTATTCACTACAAGATTTTGATTGTAGGGTAATCTCCCAACACTTGATACGCTTGACTTATAGGTTTCAAAGGCTATCAGGCTTGAGTCAAAAGCACTACGAAGCGATCGTAATAATTTGATAGTTGACTCCCCCCCACGCAGATACAATTGATTTTCATTAGCAAAAGACGTTTGCAATGATGCGTATATGCTATTACATCTCTTGTTATACAATGAATCCGCCAGTGAGAAGTTATATTTCACTGCTTTTATTTTTGAATTTCGTTCACGAAGGCCCTGCACCTTCTTTTCAATGTCAAATTGAATATCCGACAATTTAACGCCAAACTCCCCTGTCCTTAAATCCCTGCGGTTGTAGATCTGATAGTATTCTTTATTTTTCTTTACCTCACGCTCATCAATTAACTTATACGCCTTATCATAAAACTGTATTGAAGAATCATTGTAGGAAACAGCCAGGCTTGTTTGTTTTAATAAGTCCATTTTTAAAGCCTTCTCCTGAAGTACTATCCCCATATAGAGATAAGCATTTGGATTGTCCGTGTTTTCCTTTAAATATCTTTGAAGAAATGGCTCTGCTTGTTCATATTGCCTGGTGCTCAATAAACCAAAAATATCTTTGTACTTTACTTTTTGTGCATTGGAGGTCGATGTGAGCGCAAAAACAAGCACAAAGGCAATTAGACCTATTTTTGTCATTTAGTGGGGTTATTAATTGCGAAATTAATAAATTAAGGAATTCTGAGGGGTTAATATAAATTAGAAAATGAAGATAACTAAAAATGGGTTCGTTAACAAAGTTTACCAGTTCTTTAAACCCTGGCTTACAATAATTATTGTTATAACGATTTTAAGATACACCGGTTTGATGAGTAGTATCTCCGTGTTTACCAATTCTGTGATACTTAAAACCGGATTAATGGATATAAGACCTGAAGAAGAAACCGCCGTACGGTTATTTGATTATAACTTTGAATTAAGAGACCTGAAGGGAAACATAATTGAGGCCACTACCTTAAAAGATAAGGTTGTGTTCATAAACTTGTGGGCAACCTGGTGTGGCCCATGTCGTGCTGAAATGCCATCAATTCAGGAGTTATACAATAAAGTGGATTCAAGTAAAATTTTGTTCGTTATGCTTTCACTGGATAAACCACAAAACATCGAGAAGGTAAAGCAGTTTGTCGCTGATAAGGAATTTACTTTTCCAGTATATATGCCTAACGGTTCTCTTCCTAAACAATTAAATGTGTCATCAATACCAACAACTTTTGTAATCGGTAAAGATGGAAAGATCAAAATGCAAAAGACCGGCGTTGCTTCATATAATACTCCTAAGTTCGAAAAATTCATTAACGACCTAACGGCAGCGAATTGACACAATCAAATATTCATGTAGTGTTTGGCATGTTGTTTTTCGCGTTATGAATTATGAAGACGCTGCGAACACAGTTATCAAAACCGGTAGAACTCATAGAGTGGTCTGAGGATTCCCTTGGTACTATGCTATGGAAGTATCCGGCTGAACAATCGCAGATTAAGTATGGTGCTAAACTTACCGTTAGAGAGAGTCAGTACGCTTTTATTGTTGCAGAGGATAATGTAGCAGACGTTTTTAAGCCCGGCCTCTATTCATTAACAGTTGAAAATATGCCTCGGTTGGCAATACTGAATAAATGGGATAAAGAGTTCCATGGCACAATTACAGCTGATATCTATTTCTTCAAAACTAAGTTTTTCCTGGATCAAAAGTGGAAGTTACGAAAACCGCTAATGGTTAAGGATGATGAGTTTGGGCTTGTAAGAATTAATTTGTCAGGCTTGGTTGACATAAGAATTGTAGATACCGAGCAACTTCTCTCACAGTTAAACGATAATAAGAAGGAGTTTACAGTTACGGAGGCCTGTTCCATAGTAGAAGGGATCATTCTAAGTAAGTTTCCTTCAGTCATTACAAACAAAAAGTTCTCTGTTATTAAACCCACTCCTTACGATGAAGAGTTATGGGGTTTAGCACAGGAAGAAGTAAATAATGAGCTGGAAAAATTTGGATTGGAAGCTGCAAATCTAAAATTCAAGGCAACAGCACTTGGTTCTGAGAACTAACTATTAAACGGTTAGGGTTCTTTGATACGAAAAAGAAAAACCAGAGATGAATGCGTCATAGCATTGAAAGCAATTCCTTTTTAATCTTCTCCATACCTGTACTTGCCTTCTCTTCATACAACTTCAGGTAGGGACCAGTTTGAATAGAAGGAAGTTTTGGATCTACCACAAACTTTATCGTTTCATAGGGCACATAATCAATTAAGCTGGCGGCAGGATACACCACCAAAGATGTTCCAACTACCAGGAAATAATCCGCTTCTGCCGCGTGCATTGCAGCAACCTCCATAAGCGGAACCATTTCTCCAAACCATACTATGTTTGGTCTTAGCTGTGATCCCTTTTCACATAAATCTCCTACATTCAGTTGCCATCCGTCAATTGGGTAAACCAAAGATTGATCGGCTGTACTTCTTGACTCAAATAAACTACCATGAAGATGAATGACATGCGAAGATCCTGCCTTCTCATGAAGGTTATCTACGTTCTGTGTTATAATAACCACATTGAATTGTTCTTCTAACTCTGCAAGAACCTCATGCCCACGATTAGGTGTGACTTCAAGTGCTTTTTTTCTACGCTGATTATAAAAGTCCAATACGAGAGCCTGATTCTTTCTCCAGCCCTCAGGAGAAGCTACGTCCATTACATCATGACCTTCCCACAACCCATTTGCATCACGAAAAGTAGGTATCCCGCTTTCAGCACTTATCCCTGCTCCTGTCAGAACCACGATCTTCTTTTTCTGTGATGCCATAGCAAAAAGAATTATTTCTTCTTTTTAACCGCTGTTTTCTTAGCAACGGTCTTCTTAACCGCTGAAGTTTTTTTAGCTACCTTTTTTGCGGCAATTTTTTTAGCGGCCTTCTTAGGAGCTGCAGCTTTTTTAGGAGCTGCTGTCTTTTTAGCTGCTTTCTTCACTGTTTCGGCCGTTGCTTTTTCTTCAGTTGCAGAAGCAGCCTTCTTAGCAAACCTGCCGAATCTTCCCTTCTTCTCAGGCGTATTCTCCGCAAGTGTCAAGCACTCTTCCAATGTTAAGTCAGCAGGTAATTTACCTTTAGGTATTTTTACATTCTTTGTTCCTGCTTTGATGTATGGCCCAAACCTTCCATTGAGTATTTGAATGTCAGGATTCTCAGCAAATACTTTGATAGTCTTATTGGCATCTGCTACCCGCTTAGCCTCTATCAGTTCAATTGCCCTTTCTGGTGTAATCGTATAGGGATCAAGATCTTTGGGAATAGAGACAAATTTCTTATCGTGAAGAACATAAGGTCCAAACCTCCCAATATTTACGACCACAGGTTTCTCCTCAAAGAGACCAAGATCGCGGGGCATCTTGAATAATTCCATGGCATCATCAAGAGTAATGCTCTCAATAAATTGTCCAGGGCGTAAACTGGCAAACTTGGGTTTCTCACCCCCGTTATCATCAGGGTTCTCTCCTATCTGCACATAAGCTCCAAACTTACCGAGCTTCGCATATACATTTTTCCCTGTTTTAGGATCAACCCCCAACTCCCTGCTTTTACCAACGGAAGACCTTTCTATAAGCTCTGTTTTGGAAACCTTTTTATGAAATGGAGCATAGAAGTTCTCAATCATCTTCTTCCATTCTAGCTTTCCGCTTGCTATTTCATCGAACTCTTGCTCAATGTCTGAAGTAAACGAATAGTCTGTAATGTCAGGGAAATGTTCTACAAGAAAATCATTAACCACCATTGCAGTGTTAGTCGGGAAGAGTTTATTCTTCTCTGCTCCCGTTATCTCAGTGTCTTCTCGCTTTGAAATTTTATCATCCTTAAGAGAGAATACATTGTATCTTCTTTCAATACCTTCTCTTGTCTCCTTTACTACATAACCTCTTTTTTGAACAGTGGCAATAGTCGGCGCATAGGTAGAAGGTCTGCCAATCCCCATTTCTTCAAGCTTTTTAACAAGACTTGCTTCAGTATACCTGGGGGCGTGTCTTGTAAACACTTGTCTTGCTACAAGTTCATCCAGTTGGAGGATTTGTCCAATATTAAGCGGAGGAAGTACCTTGCTGTTTTCTTCTTCATCCTCATCATCTCCTGACTCCATGTAAACCTTTAGAAACCCATCAAATTTCACCACCTCACCACTTGCTGTTAAGGTTCGTTGATTAGTTGATATACTGATGGTGGCGGTGGTCTTTTCAAGTTCTGCATCCGCCATTTGCGAAGCGATGGCGCGTTTCCATATAAGTTCATATAATCGCACAGCATTTCTCTCCATGCCCGGATCGAGAACTGAAAAATCAGTAGGTCTTATAGCTTCGTGGGCTTCCTGCGCACTGGAAGACTTAGTCTTAAATTGTCTTGGCTGGTGATACTTATCACCAAATTCTGATACGATTTGTCTTTGCGCACCCTGTCTCGCTTCATCTGACAGATTCACCGAATCTGTACGCATGTAACTGATCTTTCCGGCCTCATACAACTTCTGCGCCACCACCATGGTTTGTGTTACTGAAAAGCCGAGCTTACGCGCAGCTTCCTGTTGTAAGGTAGACGTCGTAAATGGTGGAGCCGGCGAACGTCTTGAAGGCCTTGTTTGTAGGTCGGAGATAGAAAACTTTGCTCCTTTGCATGACTCTAAAAACTCTTCAACCTCTTGCTCTGTCTGAAATCTTTCTGAAAGTTCTGCTGTAAGTTGCTTTCCTTTTCCAAGGTCAAAAATTGCATTTACTTTATATGACGATTTAACCTGAAACTCGCTTATCTCACGTTCTCTTTCAACAACAAGGCGAACAGCAACAGATTGAACGCGGCCTGCTGAAAGGCCCGTTTTAATTTTTTTCCAAAGAATCGGAGAAAGTTCGTACCCTACTAAACGATCAAGTACACGCCTCGCCTGTTGAGCATTTACAAGATCAATGTCAATGCCCCGTGGATTTTGTAAGGCATTAATGATTGCTTTCTTCGTAATCTCAGTAAAGACAATTCTCCTTGTCTTCTTGTCATTTAAGTCAAGAACCTCTTTTAAATGCCAGCTGATAGCTTCTCCCTCACGGTCTTCATCGCTTGCCAGGTAAACTGTCTCAGCGTCTTCTGCCAGCTTTCTTAGTTTTTGTATAACATCTTTCTTCTCCGGACTAACCTCATACGTCGGTTCAAATCCGTTTTCTATATCAATAGCATCACCGCCTTTAGGCAAGTCTCTAATGTGCCCCATGCTTGAAGCAACTTTAAAATCTTTACCCAAATAGCCTTCAATGGTCTTCGCTTTTGCGGGTGACTCAACGATTACAAGGTTCTTTGACATGTCTCTTTCTCCTGTTCAAAAGGATCAAATATCTGGAATTTTTTAAAAAATCAAATTTTTACAGCCGATTCAGGCTCTCTTGATGTACCTTTTCAACACTAATTAATGTGAACCAATTCCTCAATATTGGTTTTTTAACAGGTTTAGCATCACTAATTTTAGCAAAAAAATAAAATCCGCATATACTCAAATTTATTTTATGCCGAAGCATCTTTTCTTACTACGCCATGCAGAAAGTATCGAAAAACAAATACGACAACAAGATAAGGACCGTGAATTATCCACGAATGGTGTAAAAGAAGCAATGCAAATAGGCTCTTATTTATTAAAAGAAAGTATATATCCCGATTTTATTTTCACGAGCAACGCTACACGCACTACTGCTACAACACAGCTGGTAGCCGATATTATCAAATTTGATATTAATAAAATTTCGGCTGAAGATGAACTCTATGACGCTTCAGTAAGAACATTTTTGGAGTTCATTACAAGAATTGACGACTCCTACTCGTCTGTATTATGTGTAGGGCATAACCCGGTAATCTCATACCTGGCCGAATACTTAACCAAAGCGGAAATCGGAAGCATGGCTACTGGAAGCCTCGCATCAATAAAGTTCAATTTTAACTCCTGGAGAGAAGCAAGTGAAGGTACCGGTGAATTACTAAACTATGTTGCTCCATCCATGCTACTGATCGATTAGGCATGACAAGGGAAGATATTATAAAAAACTTTGATCCGAATGCACCTGGAGTTGCTGGTAACATTTTTGGCTTACCCTTCTCTCCGGAGAATGCACAACTTATTATAATTCCTGTTCCCTGGGAGGTGACAGTTTCCTATAATACGGGAACAGCTTTAGGTCCGGATGCTGTGTATAAAGCTTCAAGTCAGGTAGATCTTGCTATGAAAAATATACCGGACGCATGGAAGCTCGGTATTTCTATGCTACCGATACAAAAAACAATGCTGGATGAAAGTGCCATACTTCGTGAACTTGCTCTTGCTCATATAAAAGCACTAGAATCGGGTGAAAAGATTGAGATCAATAATCCTGTTGTAGCAAGAATAAATGCAGCGTGCGAAAACCTCAACATTTACATTAAGACTGTCACTCAAAAATATCTGAGTGAGGGTAAGATGGTTGCATTACTCGGAGGAGATCATAGTACACCTCTTGGTTTTATCCGCGCATTAGCGGGTAACTACAAAAGCTTTGGTATTCTTCAATTTGATGCACACTTCGATCTTAGGAAATCTTACGAAGGATTTACATACTCGCATGCCTCAATTATGCACAATGCCTTGAAGCTACCCGCTGTTCAAAAACTTGTACAAGTAGGTATAAGAGATTATTGCGATGAAGAACTCCAATTCATTTCCAAAACACAAAGGGTTGTGACCTTCTTTGACCAGGATATCAAAGACCAGCTTTTTGAAGGGAATACGTGGTCACATATTTGCCAAGAAATCATTGAACAATTACCAGACAACATTTACATAAGTTTTGATATAGATGGGTTGAATCCTAAACTTTGTCCCAATACTGGGACACCAGTAGCCGGGGGACTGGAATTTGAACAAGCTATTTTTTTGATTAGAAAAATCGTTAAAGCGGGCAAAAAAATAATAGGATTTGACGTTAATGAAATTGCCCCTGGAAGTGATGATTGGGATGCAAATGTTGGAGCTCGCTTGCTATATAATCTATGCAACTGGATGGCCGTTTCACAAGGTAAATTGAAAACGATCTAAAGCTCACCCAATCTTAAGTTTTACTCACCGTAATTTTAATTGCGGTCTTTTTCCCTTAAAGGTTTATCTTTGCAGCTCTATGAAGAAAGTCGCTTTTTATACATTAGGGTGCAAGTTGAATTACTCTGAAACGTCTACAATATCAAGGATGTTTGAAGAGAAGGGGTATAAAAAGGTGGACTTTACCCAAACCCCTGACATTTTCATTATTAATACCTGTTCTGTAACAGAAAATGCAGATAAAAAATGCCATAAAATAGTAAAAGAGGCGCGCGCCATATCACCAGAAGCTTATGTAGCTATTATCGGTTGTTATGCCCAGCTAAAACCTAAAGAAATATCTGAAATACCAGGAGTGGATGCCGTGCTCGGAGCTGCGGAAAAATTCAGACTGGTAGAGTTGTTGGACGGTTTTGTCAGAAAGCCTCAGACAGAAGTTTTTGCATCCGATATTCAGGAGGCAAATAAATTTAACACCTCCTTTTCAATTAACGACAGAACACGAACTTTTTTAAAAGTACAGGATGGCTGCAACTACTCATGTAGCTTCTGTACAATTCCGCTGGCTCGTGGCGAGAGTCGTAGTGATAGTATTGAAAACATTCTTGTAACAGCGAGGCAAATTGCAAGTACCGAAGTAAGGGAAATAGTTCTAACAGGCGTTAACACCGGAGATTTTGGTGTACAAAATGGCAAACGTGTAGAACATTTTATTGATTTAATCAGAGCCCTGGATCAAATAGAAGGCGTTGACAGGTTTAGAATATCGTCTATAGAACCAAATTTACTTACAGATGAAATTGTCGACTTTGTAAGTATATCAAACAAGTTTGTCCCGCATTTCCATATTCCGCTTCAATCGGGCTCAAATAAAATATTAAAGCTGATGAGGCGCCGGTACCTCCGGGAACTTTACAAAGAACGTGTTGAAAAAATTAAATCATTAATGCCTCATTGCTGTATAGGCGTTGATGTTATTGTAGGATTTCCCGGGGAGACAAACGACGACTTTCTGGAAACCTATAACTTCCTGAACGAGCTCGATATCTCATATCTTCACGTATTTACCTACTCTGAAAGAGAAAACACGCTCGCCGCCACGTTATCAGGCTCAGTACCTGGAAGCCAGAGAGCAGATCGTTCTAAAATGCTGCACATCCTGTCAGACAAGAAGAGGCGGAAATTTTACGAAGACAACATTGGAAGGGAGTTTAATGTTCTCTTTGAAAACGACATTGAAAACGGCATGATGCATGGGTTTACCGAAAACTATGTGAGGGTATCAGCGAAGTACGATCCCGTTTTAATCAATGAAATAAAAAAGGTAAAACTCACTGCAATTAACAACAAGGGGTTAGTAGAAGTTGAGGATGTTGAGACGCAGGTACTTACGCATTAACAGTACGTGAACGTAGTATCCTATATTGGTACTCCATACAATCAAAGCATTTGCCCATCTCTGATTTCAACTCTCCGATCCGCCATTGCAGAAAGATCATTGTTATGAGTCACTATGATAAATGTTTGATTTAATTCTTTTCTTAACTGAAAAAAAAGATTGTGAAGCTCCAGTGCATTTTTTGAATCGAGGTTTCCACTAGGCTCATCAGCTAAAATAAGATCTGGTGCATTAATAAGCGCTCTGGAAATTGCTACCCGCTGGTGTTCTCCCCCTGAAAGTTCTGAAGGTTTATGATCTTTCCTTAAGCCAATTCCTAGCATTTCAAGCAACTCTGCCGCCCTTTGCTTCACAGCTTTTTCTTCCTTTCCCCCAATTAGTCCCGGAATGATGACGTTCTCGACCGCAGTAAATTCCGGTAGCAGATTGTGAAATTGAAAAACAAACCCAATCGATTTATTTCTGAAAGCAGCAAGTTCCTTCGATGATTGCGAAAAGACATCTTTATTATCGATATAAACTTTTCCGCTGTCAGGAGAATCAAGTGTGCCCAAGATATGCAGCAGTGTGCTTTTACCCGCTCCTGAAGCTCCTACTATAGCAACTATTTCACCCCGCTCTACGCTTAATTCTACACCTTTTAATACTTTTAACTGTCCGTAACTCTTTTGAATTCCTGTAGCGCGCAGCATGCTTGTCTTGATTATTTTCTTGAATTAAAGCATTAAATAAACTAGTTTCACGCCAAAACAAAAAATTCAATGAATATACACGAATACCAGGGCAAGGAAATCCTTAAACGTTACGGTGTTGCCATTCAAAGAGGCATTGTTGCAGATACTCCGGATAGTGCGACTCAGGCTGCAAAAGAACTTCAGGCAGAAACAGGAACAAAATGGTTTGTTGTTAAGTCACAAATACATGCTGGAGGCCGTGGTAAAGGTGTTGTAAAAGAAACAGGTTCTAGAGGAGTTGTGTTGGCAAAAGGCCTGGGAGAAGTCGCTGAAAAGGTAAAGGCTATCTTAGGAGGTACTTTAGTAACCATACAAACTGGTCCTGAAGGCAAAAAAGTAAATAAAGTTCTGATTGCTGAAGATGTTTATTATCCAGGGGAATCTGAACCAAAAGAATACTACATGAGCATTCTGCTCGATCGTTCAAAAGGATGTCCTGTTATCATGGCTTCTACCGAAGGTGGTATGAACATCGAAGAAGTTGCTGAAACTCATCCGGATAAAATTGTAAAAGAATGGATTGACCCTACGGTAGGTTTACAGCCATTTCAGGCAAGGAAAATTGCCTTTTCTATGGGTTGGGAAGGAAATGCCTTTAAGGAAGGTGTTAAGTTTATCAACTCTTTATATGCTGCATATCTAGGTTTAGATGCATCAATGTTCGAGATTAATCCGTTGTTAAAAACATCAGACAATAAAATTCTTGCTGTTGATGCAAAAGTAAATCTTGATGATAATGCTTTATACAGACACAAGGATTTGGCTGAACTGAGGGATATAACAGAAGAAGATCCTTTGGAAGTTGAAGCAGGAAAAGCGGGCCTCAATTATGTTAAGCTTGATGGAAACGTCGGTTGCATGGTCAATGGAGCAGGGCTTGCGATGGCTACAATGGACATTATAAAACTTTCCGGTGGAGAACCAGCTAACTTTTTGGATGTTGGAGGTGGAGCAAACGCTGAAACAGTTGAAGCCGGATTTAGGATTATCCTAAAAGATCCTAACGTAAAAGCGATATTGATTAACATTTTTGGTGGTATTGTAAGATGTGACAGGGTTGCAAATGGCGTTGTTGAAGCTTACAAGAAAATCGGCGATATCCGGGTACCAATTATTGTCCGTTTACAGGGAACGAACGCTGAAGAAGGTGCGAAGATTATCGAGCAATCAGGATTAAAGGTTAAATCAGCTATCTTATTAAAAGACGCAGCATTGAAGGTTAAGGAAGTTTTAGGCAGCAGTTTCTAAGTATTTTTCGTATATTTCGAAAAATATTGTTGGCATGCGTAATCTGTACCTTCTTACCTGTTTGGTTACTGTCGTAACTGTGGTCTCTGCTAGTGCACAAAGTTTTTATGCAATAAGAAGAGACCGCAGTTTAATTGCTACTTTGGGCATAAACAGCAGCACCTATTATGGTGATCTGAAAGACAATACTGGGCTTGACGCCAAACCAAGCTTATCACTCGGAGTAATGATGAATGTAGCCCCAAGAATTGCAGTACGGGGCGAATTTTCCTGGATAACGCTATCTGGCGATGATGCTAAAACCGGGAATGAATCACTAATGGTCCGTAACCTCTCATTTACTTCAAACAACTACGAAGTCAATTTTTCAGGCCAGATTAGTCTTTTCCCTCATAAGGGAAGGTTCTATCAAAGACCTAAATTCAATGCATATGGATTTGCTGGAATAGGTGCACTATATTTTAATCCAAAAGCCGAGCTCGATGGCAAAAAGTATGCGCTTCAGCCACTTAAAACTTCAGGTGTTGATTACAGTCGCTTAACTGTGGTAATACCGTATGGTTTTGGTATTAAAACGAGGGTTAGCCCATTTATTGACTTTGGAATTGAAGTAGGATTTAGAAAATTGTTTACAGATTATATTGATGACGTAAGCGGCCGATACATTGACAACGCATCCTTTACAGATCCTGTTGCGCAAAAACTAGCCGACAGAAGACCTGAAATAGGCTTACCGTTGGCAAGAGCAGGTGCAATCCGCGGAGGTTCATCAAAAGATAACTATATGTTGCTGACTGCGAAAATAGGATATTACCTACCCTTTCTCAGTCGCTCTTCTAATGGCGGCCGAAAAATTTACAGTGTGAAGAGGAGAAGACCTTCTCATCGGTAGTAGTAAGATAAAAAGTACAAAAGTATTATAAATAGAAAGAGGGAATTAATTACGTTAATTCCCTCTTTCTATTTTAGTTCTCCTTACCTCAATGGTGCAGATAAGCTTCCTTTAAAGGTGAAGACGGAGCTTTGGTAGCTGGATTAAAGATAATTCAAAATTTAGGGAGTGACTGGTCCAGAATTGAAAAATCCTTCTTAGAAACAAAGAAGGATTACTGGTAGTTGTACGTTATTGCAGCCGTAGCAAAAGCAAGTATAATTATACTGTAGTTTTCTATTTTATGTGGTTCTCTTATCTCTAATTGTTAGAAGACGAATAGGCTGTTCTACGTCTTGTCTATACAAGAACAAATATTAAAAGAAAGATTAAGATACAAGGACGAGCGAAGCCATTATTAAATATAATTATCCAAATGCTTCACGCTATTATTTAGAGGTGTCAAGCGCTTCAAACCTGGAGAACTTGCTTTTATATTCAGGCACAATCTCCTTCATCAGCGAAACCATTCTTAATTCATTACCCACCACTTCATTATCATTAAAAAGATCGATAAGGTGATTAATGCGTGCATATTCATACTCTCGTACACGCGCAATCATGATCTTTTGATGATGAGTAGGCATGGTGTTCTCATGATTATTTAAAAGCTCTTCGTAAAGCTTTTCGCCGTCTCGTAACCCTGTAAATACAATATCAATATCACGATCGGGTTCAAGGCCTGAAAGCAATATCATTTTCTTCGCCAGGTCAACAATCTTAACAGACTCCCCCATATCAAAGATAAAGATCTCCCCTCCCCGGCCCATAACACCAGCTTCCAGTACAAGTTGACATGCTTCGGGAATTGTCATAAAGTACCTGGTAATTGAAGGATGTGTTACGGTAATAGGCCCCCCTGCTTCAATTTGCTTTTTAAAGACAGGTATAACCGAACCATTAGAGCCGAGTACATTACCAAAGCGTGTTGTTATAAACCGCGTACGCTTAATACTTACATCTTCAAGATGTCTGTTAAGCGACTGAACGTAAATTTCCGCGATCCGTTTAGAGCATCCCATCACGTTCGTTGGATTAACCGCCTTGTCTGTCGATATCATTACAAACCTTTCAACATGGAAATGAACAGCAAGGTCTGCTAGAATTTTCGTACCTAGAATATTACAACGTACAGCTTCAGCGGGATTGCTCTCCATTAAAGGAACATGCTTATAGGCTGCAGCATGAAAAATTGTATGGATTTGATGACTACCAAAAATTTTCACTAGTCTTTCTTCCTGCGTAATATCGGCTACATAGCTGTATACCTTTACTCCAGTATCCATTGACTGTACTTCCCTGTCTATTTCAAACAAAGGCGATTCAGCCTGATCAATAAGTATAACAGAAGAAGGATGGTATTGTACAATCTGCCGCACTAACTCTGAACCAATAGATCCAGCGGCCCCGGTAATACAAATGTTTTTGCCAGCGATATTCTTTCTGAGCTCAGGATTCGTAAGTCGGATAACATCCCTGCCTAAAAGATCTTCGATATTAATCTCCTTAATCTGATTAAGGCTCAACTCCCCTTTCACCCAGCGATCAACTGGTGGCACAATACGAATCTTTACATGAAACTTCAGGCAGGTATCTACCAACTCGTTCTTTCTCGAAATTGATAAATTCTTTACGGTTATAATTAATTCATCTATTCCTAAATTCACCAAAAGTTCTTCAAGGTCTTCTTGCTTTGCACTGTATATTTTAGACCCGTTTATAACTTTTCCTATTTTGCGCTCGTCATCCTCTAAAAAACCATAAACCTTTGATAATGGAGACGAATCGATTACGTGCTTTGTTATAAGACCCGTTTGCCCAGAACCAAAAATCAAAACCTTCGAATTCTTCAGTACACCTTTTCGATAAAAAGAAAATACATACTTTACCAATAGGCGATAGTTAAATAAAAAGAGAAATGATGCGAGATAGGAAATAAGTACAACAGAATAAGGAATAAGGTTTACTCCTGTATTAGCATACACGACAAGATTTACTACACATACAAATGCTAAATTTAATATAAGTGTAAAGAAGATTCTTACGCCATCCTGTATACCTGTATATCGGACAATGCCTTTATAGCTTCCTAAAAAAATAATAGAAATTGCCCCGCAAGCTATAGAAAGAATCAGCCCTGAAAAAAAGTGATTTTTAATAATGTCTTCAATTACAAAATTGAAGCGCAATAGATAAGCAAGTACTGTTGAGAAGGCAAGAAATAAAATATCAATAAGAATTATAACCCAGCGAGGTAATATGCTGAGGCTATAAAACCATTTAATAACAGAATATTGAAACATAGAGGGGTATATAACAAACACAAAGGTTATTTAAGTAACCTTATGCGAAAATAGAATTCCTGATCTATTGTTTTTTCTTTAAATTGGCATGAACCTTACGAGCGCCATAAAGCCCTCCCAATCCAATAAGAATTTCAATGCCGGTTATTGGAACATCAGGATTATCTATCCCCCCATTGCCTCCCGATCCTGGATTACCTGGTGGTTGAGAAAAACAAGGAAAAGCAACGCCAACCAATACGATAAAGAGCCGTATAAAAAGTTTTAGTCTTTTTTTTAACTCTTTAGTCGTCGGAATCATTGTTTCATTATTTTATAGTTGTAAATATAGCCAGATTTTATCACTTGCAACAAATATATCCCCCGCAGGGCATGTAAGAAATCGTACGTTCCTATTACTTCCTTACCGGAACGGGTAAACGTTATGTTGCCAATGGATTGCCCGGTTGAAGACACAATTGATGCGCTTATGGGTTCATCTTCTTCAAATGATTGTACATACACAGTTAACTTATCTGCGACCGGATTAGGATATGTTTTAATTGTAAGGTTAATTGGTTGCTCTATGTCGGTTACCGTTACTTCACGTGCGGCTCTTGTTGAACATCCATTCGTTGTAACTTCAACTTCATAAACTCCCGATCTATCAGCTACTAGGGTTTGATCCTGCGAATTTTCAACAGCAACTCCATTAAAATACCAGGCATTCCCAGACGGATAATTTGATCTCAATCGCATATCTGCGTCTAATATAAGCTCGACAGGTTTTACAGATATAACAGTTGCAGTAACTGCTACTCGTTTTCCCTCGCATCCTAGCGAATTGACCGGAGCCGCATAGTATGTTCTTGATTCCTGTAACAAAGGTGTTGTAAATATCGCGCTGGTTTGGAGAACAGTTTTTGAGCTTTCACTTTCATACCAATTGATATTAACTTCAGCACCTGCAGGCTCGGCCCTTAACTCAGCCTGGCCTCCGTTACAAAGAGTAGACGATTGTACTCCGGATATAACTAAAGATTCGCTTTTTAAAAGCTCGGCCTGAATTTCTGAAGCAGTTAATTGTAAACGATCCGAAGCATAAGAAGCTGCATCATTGGTAACAGTAAACACATATTTATTAACAGCAGACAACTCCACCTCTTTATTTAAATATTTGTCTTTTAATATCCACTTAAACTGCTCCATTATACCCGATAATGCTGTTAACGCTAACGTATAATTTCCGATAGCAATATCTTTTGTAACAAGTTGTAGTACATGTCCACATTGTATTTGCGGAACAGCGTTAATTGCCAACGCCTGACTGCCATTAGGGGTAAGTGTAGCCAGATCAAAAACTTCTCCTACAAATGCTCTGTAATTATTCATTTTAGGAGCATCATAGTCGTCTAAAGTTTCCCGTGCATCTGCATTAATCCGATAACTAGTAAGATCAGTGATTGTTCCATTACTCAGGGACAAAATGATTTCATCCTTTTTTCCTTCCCTGTAAAAATCGGCTGTAACAGATGACTTAGCTGTCTCATTTATGATTAATGATGGCGAATTTCCTGTTGTTCTAACCCAGAAAGCCTGCCCCGTAGCCACATTATTACCGTCAAGATTCAAATCAGAATAACGCATGACACCAGTACCATTATCCATTACAGCAATTTGCTGGGCAATGTTGTTCTTGGTCCATCCTGAAGTAGAACCCCAGTGTATTGTTGATGGATAGGGATTGCCAACAAGATTCCAGCTTTCAGCCACCGATGCATTATGTTGAAGAGGCAAAGCAATACTTCCCTGATTAATAGGGCCGCGTACATCTGTAATAATCGGATCATTACATTGTCTGATATACACCGAATAACCTCTTCCAGGCTCTAATGGTGCTGCTGAAGATGTTGTAGGATAGGCAATGTATTGAGAAACGGAATTATCATAATAAAACAACGATCCTGTTTTGGTCGCAACTTTAAAACCACACACCGTATTGGTACCGGTTGAAGGATCAGTGGTTGACGCTCCGGTAAAATTTCCAGTAATTGAAAAATTATCCTGCCAATCAGCAATCGTAGCATTAGTGACAGGTGAAGATAGGTAACGGTAAATTCTACCTTCGCCAGACATAAACCGCTGCACAGTCACGTTCCCTGTAAAAGTCGCTCCGGAAGGAATTGTGGCAATCATAGCATCACTCGGCGGCACATCGGATACGGAAGCTAAAATAAGTTCACCACTTCCTGAAGACCCATCAGCATCAAAACTTGACCCTGTTCCACCAAGGGTTAACATGTTATAAAGCATTACTACAGCTCCGTCTCCTATCACTACATGGGCTCCGGCATTAACGTTTAGATTAAAAAAGTCGGAAGATCCGGCGATTGTTTGTGTAGTACTTCCTTTGAAGGTAAGCGTACCATTACCATGATTGAAGAGGTTATTATTAGTAAAATTTCCAGTTAATTCAATTGTCCCACCACTTGTAGTTAGGCTGCCGTTATTTAAGATGCTACCTCCTGAAATCAAGGCACTTTGAAAGTTAACAATACCTGAAATAGTAAGTAAAGAGAAGTGTAAAACACCTGATCCTGAAATAGTGAGTGTTCTTCCTGAATTAATTGTTATATTTTTGGCATTGGCAACGATATTACTAATCGTTACTGCTCCGGCTATGGTAACATCGTCATTCGGTCCCGGTACAACTCCTCCATTCCACGTACTGGAAGACTGCCATGGCCCTCCGGTAGTTCTTGAAGTTATTGCAGCCGCGTAACCAAAATTATTTACAAACAAGAAAATGCTAACTAGTAAACTAGATACTACAGGTAATTTTTCCCTCATATACTAACAGTCTGGCGTCAAATATAGCTATTAATCGAGTAACTAATGGTTTTCCACTATTAATCACTTAAAGACCTACTTAAGTAACCCTACCTATTGTCTTTTCCCATTTTCTGATAAAGCATTCCCAAAATAAGAAGGAGCATTAAAGTAGGATTAACAACCATTCGGTGAATCTGTGACAATAAAGGGGATGATATCTCTGTGTCACCCTCTACACTTAATTTAATAAATAAATATAAAGGCAGAATCACCAAAATTTCCAAGAGAAATACGAACCAGGCCAACCTTACGTGCTTTCTCTCCTGAAATATTGACCATATGACCATAAAACATGCCAGATCATTAAGAGCTAATCTTAACGTCTTATTGAAAACAAATGAAGTATAGGAAGGAAACGATGAAAGCTCTAAAGAAAAGAGATTTAGAATCAACAGAAATACATTGATTCGCTGGAAAATATATACTGACGATAAAATTAAAATTGCAGCGATCCCAATACCTATTCTTAAAACTAGGCTATGCTTTACTTGTTTGTGTCTTAGGCGCATTATTTAATATAGTAATCCAAATACCCCAAAGCATAAAAACAACTAGATATAAGATTGCGGTAAAAAAGTATTTATGGAAGTAATAGAAATAGTTTGCTTTATAAATGGCAGTATAATACAGTAGTGAGATTCGTAGGAGGTTAAAAATGTGAATAACAGCAATGCCCAAAAGTAGAAACCAAACAAGTTTTTTTGCCTTACTGTTAAAAGCGAACAAGAACGCCACAAACACAATGATAACGTTCACGCCGTTACACCCTTCAAAAACGCTTAATACAACAACATTATTTGCCTTAATCATTACAGTAGGACCTGCTGGATTAACTTCAGTATTAACTGTAGTGGCCACAAAGTTCAAAATTACAGCAGATTGATTGGCGACATTTTTTGTAATAGGGTCAGCGCGCTTACCATACGATTCTATAAACAATCCGTAAAGGATGTTACCAACCAAGTAGAATACCAAGAATTTACCCAGAAAGACTAAGGCAGGTTTAAATTCTTTAATTAGAGCTAGCATTAAGTTGATCTTTAATAATGTTTGCAATCATTGAAACGTCCGCGGAAGTTAAACTTGTTCCTGAAGGAACACATAATCCGTAGTTAAAAAGATTCTCTGAAACACCATTAAGGTAGGCAGCACATTCTTTAAATATAGGTTGAAGATGCATAGGTTTCCATACCCTCCTACTTTCTATATTCATCCGTTCTAGTAAAAGCCTTATTGTTTCTGCTTTTTCATGACCTTTAAACAGCATCACAGTGAGCCATCGATTGGAGTATGAACCTTCTAATTCTGGTTGGAAAGAAACAGCTTCACAATTCGTTAGTTCCGCATAGTATTGTTCAAATATTGCTCTTCTCTTCTCTACCCTTTCTGTCAAAACTTTAATCTGTGCTCGACCTAATGATGCAAGCACATTGCTAAACCTGTAGTTGTAGCCGATTTCTCGATGTTGATAATAAGGTACTGATTCTTTTGCTTCTTGTCTTAAAAAGCGCGCACGTGAAAGAATATTTCTATTCGGAGAAAGTAAAGCTCCTCCTCCTGATGTTGTAATGATTTTGTTCCCATTGAATGAAAGTATACCAACGTCTCCTAATGTTCCTAATGGCTTACCTTCGTATAACGAACCTAATGCCTCTGCAGAATCTTCCAGTACTGATATCTCATACTTTTTTGCAATAGATAGAATTGCATTCATATTAGCCGGCATCCCGTATAGGTGCACCACAACAATTGCCTTGGGCCTCTTCGATTTTTTTTTAATTCTGTCTTCTATTGCCTCCTCGAGAAGATGAGGATCGACATTCCAGGAATCTTCCTCAGAATCAACAAACACAGGTGTAGCCCCACAATAGACAATGGGATTAGCTGAAGCGCAAAAAGTGAGACTTGAACAAATAACCTCATCTCCTTTTTGAACGCCTAAGGATAATAAACCCAAATGAATTGCTGCCGTTCCCGAACTAACGCAAACTACGTTAGGCAATCGCAGAAGCACTCCCAACTCTCGTTCAAACGCCTCAACATGTGGCCCTACCGGAGCTATCCAGTTTGAATCAATTGCATCTTTTAAAAAATCCATCTCATCCCCACTCACGTGAGGAGGTGAAAGATATATCCGTTTATTCAATTACTGATCTTTTTTTATTTCATTGAAAATATAAACATATACATTATTATTTAAATAGATTTCGCGGGTACGCCAACTACAGTTGTTCCTGCATTTACAGAATTAGTTACAACCGCACCTGCTCCAACTTTACTACCTTTCCCAACCTTTACCTGCGGTAAAAGCCTCGCACCTGTCCCCACCATCACCTCCGTTTCAATATCTATAAAACCAGAAAGTGAACAACCTGGCATAATAGAAGTATAAGAGTCAATTGTTACATCATGACCAATTGTATTAGCCAAGTTAATAATGACGAATGATCCGATATGAATATTGGTAGTGAGAATATTACCCGCAGTAATTATCGTTCCTTCACCAATCGAATTTCGTTCAGCATCGCCTAACATTACGGAAGGATGAACTAGAACAGGAAAATTTATTTTAGTATTAACAATTTTTTCACGAATGCTTTTCCTGATCTTAGGATCAGCAATGGCTATTGCAACTGCTGTCTCTTCCTGAACCTCATTGAGATGATCAATCCCTCCGAGTACAGGTAATCCATCAACAACCTTTCCCGCCGATAGCCCATCGTCACAAAAGCCAATTAAGTTCCACCTGATACTTTGAACGTTAATTTGCCGGATCATTAACGCTGTTTCTCTTCCAAATCCCCCAGCTCCATACACTATTATTTTATTCATTACCTGTAAATCTTTCTTCATTTAAAGAAACATCTTTTTTAAGAGATAACAACAGCACAATAGTCTTAAAAATGATTTGAAGGTCAAGAAATAACGAAACGTTTTCAACGTAATAAACATCAAATCGAAATTTCTCCTTCCATGACAATCTATTCCGTCCATTTACTTGCGCGAGACCTGTAACGCCAGGCCTTACTTCATGCCGACGCAACTGTTCTCTGGAATATAACGGTAAGTAATAATCTGGCAGTGGTCTTGGCCCAACTAAAGACATATCTCCTTTTAGTACATTCCATAGCTGCGGCAACTCATCCAGGGAAGTAGCTCTCAAAAAGTTTCCCCACCAAAATCTCCTTCCCTGTAAAGACCTTGTTTCATCGATTGACAGTGTACGAAACTTAATAAGAGAAAACAACGAACCGCCTAGTCCAACTCTCTTTTGAAGAAAAAATATGGGGAGTTCTCTTTGAATTAAATAAACAAAAATGATCACAACATACAACCACGAAAATACGATCATTCCTGCAAACGCTAGGATAACATCGAATAATCGCTTACCGTATCTTCTGTATAAATGGAAAGAGGCCACTTGTGCTCAGCTATATTGTGTTCCCTTAACGGCCTGTTGGAGACAATGCTAACTTTCTGAGTAACCACTCGCGAATAATAACATAAGCAACAACATATAAAAACGCTATGAGAACAACCATACTGAAACTATTTCCAATGATAAAATAGATAAGAAACACATTAAGCATTAACTGCAACAATCCATATACAAGGGATACAAAACGATGGGGTACTTTAAATTCGTTAGACAAATATTGATATAAATGTGTACGGTGTGGCTTAAAAATATTCTCCTTCCTTTTTAACCGGTACAATATTGTTATAACGGAATCAACACCATAAACCAATACCATAATTACCCAAAGAAAGTTACCGGTTTCAAAAATGAGTTGCAAAAGCAGAAATAGTTGCACGAAGGCGATGCTGATACTTCCTACATCTCCCGCAAAACACTTGGCCTTCTTCCTGTAATTAAAGAAAAGAAACACAACAACTGATATAAGTGACGTAATCACCAATGACTCTTCTGTAAAATCATAAATCTTCTGATCAATGAAGAGAAAAGTAGAAAGACTAACCTGGGCATACATTCCCGTAATACCATTAATTCCATCCATGAAATTAAAAGTATTTAAAGCACCTATTGCGACAATTAGAACAAGGATCAATAACCACCAGGGCCATACAAATAATCCAACCTCGTAAAACATCATTATCACAGCACCTAAGTGCACCATAAAGCGAAGCAGCGAGGGCTGAGACTTAATATCATCAGCAAAGCTGATAAAGGCTATGGCAGCAAGTGCAATTACAAACCACGGCCACAAAAAACCGCTATAAACAAACCATATAAGAACAGCCACCACGAAGATCATCCCTCCACCTCTTATTACTGGCTTCGTATGAGAGCTGCGTTGGTTAGGCTTATCTATAATATTAAAACGATCAGCTACTTTAAAAAATAATAATTCAATTACGAATAAAAGAACTGCTAGTATCAGATAAGGCAACATACAGTATTAAAGGAATATTGGAAATAAATTAACTTGAATAGAATAAGGGAAAACAAGGGACAAACAGGAAACTGGTATCTGGAACAGGCAACCGAAACCGGCAACAGGAACTGATAACTGACGACTAATTCAAAAACTATTTATTGTCCTCCTCACCCCCTCTTCAATCCCAATCGGCAAAGGTTTTCCAATTGCCTTGACAACTTTTTCATTGGATACCATCATATCCTCCGTCAACTTGTCCAGCATCCGTCTTTTGCCTATCACATTAAATACTTGCCTTAAAACAGCAGGAGGAATATTTAGAGATATTGGATTTATGCCAATTGTCTTAGAAATGATTTTATATAACTCAGTTGTAGATAGATATCCGTCATCTGCAAGATGATAAATTCCAGATGCATAATTTCCCATAGTAAATTCATGAACAATGAAAGTGAAATTATCTACACTGAGAAAAGACCTTTTGTTTCTGAAACCTCCAAAGGGGTAAGGCAACCTTGCCTTTACAAACTTATAGAGTAAGTTCAGATTCCCCTTATTACCAGGGCCATGAATCATACAGGGTCTGAATATGTAATAACTTTTATTCTCGGAAAGCTTTTGTTGCTGGATGTATTGCTCGGCCATAAACTTAGACTTCCCATAATCAGAAACAGGAGAAGGCTCTACACCCTCATCAACAGGACTTGACGCAGTATCAACAGCTGCTTTAATAGAGCTTATAAAAATAAACTTCTTAACATTTGATTGAAGGAACTCGTCGTATAGCCTCCTGGTGCTATTATTGTTTACTTCATAATAATCAGAAGGGCCATAGGTATTGCTTAGGTCATGGGCTATCCCCGCGAGATGAATAATACAATCAATACCTAACCTGTTAAAAACCTCAATAGAGTAATCAGGGACAATTTCGATATTGTATCCTTTAAACTTCTCCGTTGCTTTTTTCACCTCACGACTATGCCCAACTAAAGAAACACCTTTAACATCATTGAAGTATCGTACAAGACTCGAACCTGCAAAACCTGATACCCCCGTAATAAATATTTTCAAGTTACAATTATTTGAGATTACTAATTAATGGTATTTACTAATACCATACTACCCGAACTATTCCTTCACCCCCATTTAACTACTGACTACTATCTACTGACCATTGACTACTGACCACTGACCATTCACTATTGACCACTGACCCTTGACTAAATACCTAATGCCTAATGCCCAGTGGCAAGTGTCCAACGGCCTAATGCCCAGTACCCAGTGCCCAATACCTAATGCCTGCATTATACCCAATCCCTAATCAGTACTTCCCAATGCCAATCACCATTGACCTTTGGCTAATGACTATTGACCACTGACTATTGACTGTTGACCACTGACTAAATACCTAATGCCCAATACCCAGTGCCTAATGACCATTGACTATTGACTAATGACTGACCATTGACTAATTTCCAACCAACTCAAAAACCTTCGTAAAATATTTCATATAGATCAGCGGAAGGTTTGTCTTAAGACCATTCTCAAGACACGCACGTTTAATTTCCTTGTTTAAGATTATATTGCTCTTAATACCACTTGAACTCACACCCCCTTGCCGCATGACAACCATGGTAAAGGGAAGATACTTGTATTTAAGTTTATGAACGTACAAGAAGCGGATCAGTAATTCATAGTCAGAAGCAATCTTATAGTCCGTCTTGAATAGACCAAACTGTTCATAGTATTTTCTCCGAACAAAGAATGTAGGATGGGGCGGCATAAAACCCTTCGCAAATTTTTCTGGGTGCCATTTCTTTGCTGAGTAAAGACGAACTATTTTATCCAGTCTATCTGGATCAACAACGATAAGATTTCCAAATACAGCATCTACAGAAGGATCTTCAAAAGCATCCGCCACTTTTGATATAATATGATTATCAAAATAATAATCATCCGAATTTAGCATTCCGACAACTTCGCCTGAAGTCATCTTTAATCCTTTATTCATGGCATCATAGATACCTTTATCTGGCTCACTGATCCACTTACTTATATTGGAATCATAAGACTTTATAATATTAACTGTATTATCTTTTGATTTTCCATCAACAATGATGTACTCAATATCCTTGTAATCTTGAGACACCACCGACTTTATAGTATCCTCAATAGTAGCTGCCGAATTATAGGAAACTGTAATAAGTGAAACTTTCATGATTATTAATTAAACAGGACCTGAGTTGAAGCTATAAGAGATTTGATAAAACAATACTAAGAAATAACGCGAGCCTTAATTGCTATTGCAGGGTTTCCTCTGTAAACCGTGTAAGGTTCCAGATTAGATGAAGCAACTGAATTGACAGAAAGCACTGAATGAGTTCCGCAATTAACTCCCGGTCCAACTAAACTTAGTGCTCCTATCCATGTCCCATCTTCAAGGATAATTTCTCCTATCATCAAATCAAATGTTACACTTTTATAATTGTGATTTCCGGTTAATAACATCCCTCCTTGTGAAATGCAGCAGTTATTTCCAATCTTGACCAATACAAGGTTGTCTATCCATACATTCTCACCAATCCATGTATGGTTCCCAATTTCTAACAGCCACGGGTATTTAATACTTACTCCGGGCTTAATAGTAACACCATTACCTATTTTACATCCAAAAAATTTTAGCAATAAAACTTTAAGTGAACTCGCCGGATTGAAAGGGTTGATAAAAAAAAGGACATTAATAAAATACCAAAGTATTTGCTTAAGTTTCCCCGCTTTTGGAGAATACCACGAGTTGTTGTAAAGGTCTAATCTAACCTTGCCGCTCTCCATTTTGTTACTGTTTATTTACTTCCGACAATATCTACATAAAGCTTAAAAAGCTTTTCTGCTATAGATGCTTCTGAGTTACAATTAGAAACGAACTGCCAGTTTCTAAAAGACAACCCCTTGTCAAACTTTTTATCCTTAAGCTCCTTCAGCACAGATTTTATGGAGTCTAAAGAAGGCTCCACCTTATAGCCTAAGTTCTCATTAAATACAGTTTCAAAATTACATCCTTCTGAAATTATTGGAATTAACCCATAGCTCATAGCTTCAACAACACTTGTAGGAAATCCTTCACTGTATGAGGGTAAAATATAGTAATGTGCGCGCTTCAGTAAATTAATCTTTTCGTCCCCATAAACAGGACCAATATATTCTACATTTCCTTTTAAATAAGGTCTTATTTTAATAAGCTCTCCTTCATCAGGTCCTGCAATAATTAATTTTTTTCCATGTACTCCTTGCATCATCTTATCCCAGGCTTGCGCTAAAGGAAGGATTCCTTTCTTTTGATGTAGCCTTGCCATAAATAGATAAAGCTCTTCATCAGTTGATTTATCTTCCAATGGAGCAACTTCGACACCGTTCTCTATAACATTAATTGCGCTTGAAAATAACTTTTTAAGATTACCTGCCTCTCGCCTGCTTACCGCTCGAATACAATCTGCTTTTCCTAACCACTTTCTCTCAAACAGATTGAAATATATCCACTTCTTCAGCCATTTTTGCTTCAAACTCCACGGCTCCAGCATACCATGAGGAGAGTAAATCCATTTAAAACCTAGGCGCTTCAAATGTAGTCCTAATTTCGTAGGCATACCCCAGCAGCCGTGCGTAACTATTAATGTAGAATCAATATCAAAAGAGCTTTGTTTAATTAATACCACCAAAGCTTCACTCGATTTCATTTCTTGCCCTAAAAATTTGGAGGGTACGTTAATCTTATTTATGCTCTCTTCATTCCCAACAGTACATATCCACAGGAATGAGGAAATAGCGTATTTATTTTGTAAATACTGCGATCCAAATATTGCAGCATTCCATACCCCAAAATTGACTTTATCCACATTATTTACAATATGGACTATATTTTTAAGCGCCACGATAGTATATCTTTTTCAATGAATGATTTCTAAATTTCCTTTTAATGGCGTTAATAACTAGGTATATAGGAAATACTGTAAAGAAGAATAGCATTGTTACTTGAGGCAAATAACCACGCGAAATAATTACATAAAGATAGATTACTGTTATAGCATAGGCTACGGTAATTAGAGGATTAAACCGATTTATTAAATACCAATTCCAAAGTTTCCTGAAGAACCATCCAATTGCAAAGCCACCAATAACAACTCCAAACCACCCTAGTGCTAAAAAATGTTCTGCATACATTAAAAATGCCGCACCCTTGCTATATTTTTTGCTATAGATAGTATCCAAAACACTGAATAAATAATCGGCCGAATTCTTTTCAGTATAAATTGCACTAGGAATTGGGAACAATAGTGTTGCTATTACTGGACGCAAGCCGACGTAAGGGTGTTTGTCGGGAACTAAAGTTAGAACAGCACCCGATGTTTGAAATATTTTTGCCTCCTGAAGTCCGCTTTCATAATATCCGCGTGTATCCTTTCCTTGAAGCTTTGTTAAGTCTAACCCCCTATTATAACTCCGACTTAAATTCATAATTCCCATGAAAGAAATAAAGAAGAAAACACATATTGTTGACCATATTAAATTAGGACGTTTTTGTTTAAGTAAATAGTAAATTATCGCAAGAGACCCAACAAGCAACACAATCCTATATCTGAATCCAAGGGTAACAAATAGGCAAAAGGCAAGCGTAAAAGTTATGAGGAACCACCACTTACCCTTTTTAGTACGGACGTAGTACCCAAATAATAACGCAATTCCGGGAATGATAATATTTAACGCGAGGTTAAGATAGTTGGCAAAACCACCTGTAATCTTTTCTACGCCATCCGCTGCATCAAGGGGATTCAATAACTTTCCTACATTTCCTTTTGTTGAAATTGTAAAAGCGCCAAACCCAATAAAAAAAAGCATTCTTCCATAATAACTCAATAAATAATCAGAGAAATTAAATACCTCCACGACTTTTCCTGATTGATTATTTAGATTAAAACCAATTGAGATCGATAATAACGATATCAAAGCAC
>NZ_JAHESD010000052.1 GCF_018598585.1 Chryseosolibacter indicum | reverse complement strand
TCACTTAAGTTGCCGAAATTCCACCAAATAACCGCTAAAACAGATAATACCGACGGGAACCAGAACCCATAACGAATAAAGCTTTTCCAGAAAGGAGTCCAGTTTTTGCTAACAGCAAGTATTGCCTGAAATAGATAAATATCAATCAGAAAGAAGATTATGATAAAAATAATAAACGTCATGATGCGTGCTTTCATCGTAAATATATCAGTGCCGGAAGACACTTTAAAATGAGCAGGTGTTGCCCTATTATGAATAAAAAAAGTCGTCCTATATCTAAGACGACTTTTTTTAAAATTTAGTTTCTGTTAGCTCAATGCTACTGCACCTTCAGGGTTTGATGATGGACTTTCTCGTCTTTTATAAACCCGATCCTTTAATTTATCAACCAACAGATAAAGCACTGGAACGAGTATCAACGTAAGGAAAGTACCGAATATCAGTCCAAAGATCATAGTCCAGGAAAGTGGTCCCCAGAAAGCTACGTTATCGCCACCAAAGAAAATATGCGGATTAAACTCTGTAAATAATGTTACAAAGTCTATGTTTAAACCAACGGCTAATGGTATCAGGCCAAGTGTGGCAGCAAGCGCTGTAAGAATAACCGGGGTCATCCTTGTCTTTGCAGCTTCAATAACGGCCTCTCTCGTTTTATAGCCTTGGCTCTTCAAGAGATCCGTAAACTCAACCAAAAGAATCCCGTTACGAACCACAATTCCTGCCAATGCCATCACCCCTACTCCAGACATTACTATCGATATTTCCATTTTAAAAAGTGAAAAACCAAGTAATACACCAATTACACTGAAGACAATTTCAGTAAGGATAATCAGTGGTTTGCTTATGGAATTAAACTGAATAACCAGGATCATAAGGATGAGCATAAAAGCCACACCGAATGCTGTTACAAGAAACGTCCCTGTCTCTTCCTGATCTTCCTGTTCACCTGTCATTTTAATCTCTACTTGATCTGGTTTCGAAAATGAAGGAAGACTTTGTTGTATCTGCGCTACAATCTCATTAGCATTATAGCCAGACAACACATTGGATGCTAATGTTACTACACGCTTCTGATCTATCCTTCTGATCCCCGCATAACTATTTGAGTATTCAATTTTAGCTAACGCAGATAAAGGAACTTGCCTCACAGCCCCACCAGACGCCATATCACGATAAGTAATTGGCAGGTTCATCAAAATGTTGATGTCATTCCGCTGCTCTTCTTTAATCCTTAACTGGATCGGATAATCGTCATTTTCATCACGGAATTTTGATATTTCATTTCCATAGATAGCTGTACGCAAGGCCATACCAATTTGTCCTGTAGAAATACCCTCACGATTTGCTTTTTCGCGATCAATATTAATTACAATCTCAGGTTTATCACTTTGAAAATCTGATTTCAATTCTTCAACACCCGGAATCTGTAGTGAGTCCAGGTATCTTTTCAAACGATCAGCCGTTGACACGAGCATATCAAATTCATCTGCAGCTATCTCAATGTTAATAGGCTTACCCGTTGGAGGACCATTCGCTTCCTGGTCTACAGAAATCTCAGCACCTTTAACACCTTTTACTACTTCCCTGATTTTATTGAGGTAGTCTTTTGTAGAACGTCCATCGCGTTGGGCAAAATCAACAAAAGCAACGGTCACCTTGCCCAAATGAGGGCTGGCCTGGCTGCCTCCTTCTAATTGGTTTTCGTTTGCACCAATGGCTACATTAGAGATAATGGACTCAACAAGCGTTGAATCTTCTTTAACAAGTTCCATTATTTTATTTTCAACCGTGCGAGTAACAGAATCAGTTACGCGTTGATCAGTTCCTATCGGCATTCTGATGTATGCATAGATAAAGTTAGGGTCGCCTTGCGGGAAGAATACAACCGGAGGCTGACGAATTCCTGTGAAGATAATAGAGAAGATAAACAACCCTATAACACCAACCACAATCCATATCGGACGATATCTGTGTAAGCACCAGGTAATCATCCTGCTATAGGCATGCTGTACCGACGGCCAGGTGTTGTTCTGAAATCTTACAATCACATTCTTCAAATAGAAGTGATGAAGGGCATATAAAGCGAAAAGGAATATGGTAAAGTTTCCTAATCCAGGCGCACCAACAATATATGACATCAACGCAATTGACCCCAACACAACTGCTGTAATCTTAAAACCTTTTGTTATACGACCTTTCTCTTCATGATCATAGTCATGTGGTTTCATAAAGTCTGCCGCAAACACAGGATTCATAATATACGCCACAAGCAATGATGCAAGAAGTGCGACAATAAGTGTTATAGGCAAGTACATCATGAACTTTCCAATTACACCTGGCCAGAAAGCCAGTGGAATAAAAGGTGCAAGCACTACCAGCGTTCCCGAAAGTACAGGGAGAAACACTTCACCCGCCGCAATCTTTGCTGCTTTTCTAATGGGTACTTTGCCATTATCAAATACTCGGTGCGTATTCTCAATCACTACGATGGCGTCATCCACGACAATTCCCAATGCTAGTAAGAATGAGAACAGCGTCATCATGTTTAATGTAAATCCAAGCGTAGGAAACACAAGGAATGCAATAAAGCTTGAAAGAGGAACGGACAATCCAACGAATATCGCGTTAGTAGCTCCCATAAAAAACATCAGAATCAATGTTACCAGTACAAACCCAATAATGATGGTATTGATCAGGTCATGCAACGTCATCCGGGTGTTGTCGGATTGATCGGCTGTTATCGTAATCTTAACACCAGGAGGAAGAATATCTTTTTCAAATTCTTTTACAATTTCATTAATTTGATCAGACGCAAGAATAAGGTTCTCACCACTTCTTTTAATAACGTTAAGTGTAATTACATTCTTCTTATCTAAGCGCGCAAAGCTCTCTTGCTCTTTATGCGAATCAACAACCTCTGCTATATCTTTCAGATAAACCTTACCGCCACGTATCGATCCTACAACGGTATTAGCCAATTGCTCAGCAGATTCAAATTCACCGTTTACACTAAGGGAACGCTTCATTCCATCTACCGATAGCTGCCCGCCTGATACAATAACGTTCTCATAGGATACAGCACTGATAATATCATCAAGGCTAACACCTGCAGAGGCAGCTTTAAACATATCTAGATTGATCTGAATTTCTCTGTCTAATGCTCCTACAATATCCACCCTTCTGATCTCTTTCACAGATTCAATACGATCCTGCATATGCTCAGCATACTCTTTCAACGTATGAAGGTCGTAGTCACCAGAAAGGTTTACGTTCATAATAGGGACTTCGGAAATATCTATCTCAATTACCTGTGGATCTTCATCAAGATCTGTAGGAAGATTTCGCTTCGACCTGTCAACAGCGTCTTTCACTTCCTGCTTGGCATCATCAATAAGAATGTCCGGTTCAAATTCAATAATTACATTTGAAAAGTCCTGAACCGAGTTACTGGTAATTTTCTTTACGCCTGAAATTGATTTTACTTCTTTTTCAATCTCTTTTGTAATCAGGTTCTCAATGTCCTCTGGGGCAGCACCCGGATAAATAGTAGCAACATATATCTGCGGAAAAACAACCTCAGGGAAATTCTCTTTCGGAAGACTGATGTATGTTAAAATACCAGCCAAACAAATGATAACAGTAGCAACATAAATGCTGACTTTATTATCAATGGACCAGCTGGTAGGTTTAAATTCTTTATTTGGTTCAACCATAAATTAGTATGCGTTAAAAGTTGATAAAAAATAGTCGTACTCAAATTTGAGTGCGACTATCTTCATAACTAGATTTTTATTACTTCTCCATCACTTAAACCCTGATATCCAAAGGTTACAATTTTATCACCTGCCTTTAGTCCTTGTACCTGAGCAAGATTATTAAACACGCCGTCAACAGTAATTATTTTCTTACGCGCAACAGTTTGTTTTCCGTTATTTTCTGCAACATAAACGATCTTCTCATTATTGACAGTCTGAATCACATTCACAGGAACTACAATCGCAGATGGCTCAGTGTTAAATACTACTTTAATAGTACCTGTCATGTTAGGTCTGAGATCAGGATGATTTGGCAAATTAATTTCTACATTAAACGTCCTTGATAAAGGATCAATATTCTTCCCAACAAAAGTTACTTTCGCTTCAATATCTTTCTTCAACTCAGGAATACTAACAATTACTTTATTGCCCTTCTTAATGGTTGTAACAAAAGCTTCAGAAACTTTTGCTGCCAGCTTCAGATCACTTGCATTAACAACGCGCGCTGCAGGCATACCTGGTGATATATTTTCTCCTACTTTAACAACCACTTCATCCACTGTTCCGCTTATAGGAGCTTTAATCTTCGCCATTTCATTCTGTTCTCTTAATGAGGCAAGTTGTTTCTCAAGGCTTTCTTTATTTGTCTTGGCCTGAAGAAATTGCACTTCTGTTCCAATCTTCTGGTCCCACAGATTCTTTTGTCTTTCGTAAACACTTTTCGCCAATTCGAGTTGGGCCTCCATAGACTGGATATTTGTAACAATAACCGAGTTATCTATCTGTGCAAGCACTTGTCCTTTTGAAACTGATTGTCCTTCGGTTACATAAACCTGAGTAACAACACCCATTGTTTTGGCACTCACCAACACATTATTATCTGATTCAATAAGACCCTGTGTTTGTACAAAGTGATCGAATGATCGCGGAGCAAGCGCTGTAATAGAAACTTCTTTTGCTCTAACACTGGTAGCAGCATCTGGATTTGCAGCCGCTATCTCTGCTTCAAGCTTTTGAATTTCTTTTGTCAGTGCAACCTGGTCTTTCTTTAATTTTTCAAGACGCGCCTGTTTGTCATCTTCAGGTGATGCCGCGCTGCATGCAGCTAGCAGACCTGCTATAATGGCAACAAAAAATAACCGGAAATAGATATTTGATTTCATGAATATAGTTTTTTCAGCGTAGGTCATATAGTTATTTGGTAGAGGTGTTATCTTCTGGCAACAATTTTCCATAAGCTTTATCAAGATCTACTTTAGCCACCAATGCATCATATAACGCATTGTAGTAATTAATCTGTGCTTCACGCAAACTGCTTTCTGCGTCAATTACCTCAATGTTAGAGCCAACACCTTGCTCATATTTTATCTTGGTAACCCGTGCTACATTTTCTGCCAGCCTCTTGTTTTCGTCCTGCGACTTTAAAGAGGTTATAGCATTCATATAATTAATGGCAGATTGTTTGGTCTCCAAATCAATTGCCTGTTTCAGATTTGTAAATCCATTTTCAATTTTCTGCAACGTCAATTTAGATTGTTGGATTCGATAATTTCGTTGAAGACCACTGAAAAGCGGAACATTTAATGTAAGGCCAAGCATTGTATAAGGATACCATTTATCTGGGCCTGTACCAGGGATAAAAGCAGCATTCTTATTAGTTTCAGTCCTGAATAATCCCATCACATCCGCAGATTGCGTAGAATAACCAAGGTTTGCAAAAACAGAAATCGACGGCAACGACGCTGAATATTTATTTTTAATATCAAGTGTTTGAAGTTCTCTGTTCGATTCAAGTATACTATAGTCTATTCGTTGTTTATAGTCCCACTCGAGCGCATAATTATTAAGAACATTTTCATCAACCTGCAATGATGCAATTTCACCAGCAACTTCTATTGGCTGATTTAAAGGATAGTTCATCTGAAACTTCAACAAATGAAGAGACAGTTCCTGCAGGTTGTAGAACTTAGTACGTTCAGATTTTAAATTGTTAAGTGTAACCTGAATCCTATCAACATCAATACCTTCAGCAAAGCCATTTTCATTCATTGCTTTAGTGGTCTTTAACAAAGATTCAACCCTGGTTATGTTGTTATCAAAAAGTTGCATCCTATCCTTGTTAATTAAAACCCCGTAATAGGCCTTTGTTACTTGCTGAATGATTTGCTCTTTGGTTTGTTGTGTAGTTTTAACAGATAGTTCACGATAAGCGCTTGCTGCTTGCAAACCTACAAGGTATGAACCATTGAAGATAATCTGGCTGATGGTTATCCCTGCATCACCGGCACTCTTCAATTGAAAGAAGTTTTGGGCCGCTACTACATCTCCGTCTTCAACGCCTTCCATGGGAGGAATAAAACTAAAGGCAGCAGTATCTGATGCACTTGGCTCTGTATACTGTTGAAAGAATCTTTGCAATTTAGCATTATGAGTTATTGACACCTTTCCATCGACCTGCGGTAATCCTATACCTCTCGTCTCTTTCACTCTCGCATCTGCAATCCTCTCATCAAGTGTTGCATTCTTTACATTAATAGAGTTCTCCAGCGCATAAGTGATACATTGCTCCAATGTAAATACTTGACCACTTTGATTTTCCTGGGCAAAACTTCGTGCCGGCATTATCAAAGCAAGAATTAAAAAATGATACAATCGCTTCATGCTATAATATGGTTGTGGTTTGGTGTTTATTAACTTTCTCTTTATGCTTCAAATACAACTTTCTGCCTTTCTCAGTAGCTATACCGTGAACAAAGTGATCGAATATCTCCATCTGCACCTCCGGAAGCTTAAACTTCTCTCTCGGAAACAACTCCTCATCAAACGCCAGCTGTACTAATTCCAGGCGCATAGTACTAATGATATCAGCGTTAATCTCTGGCCTGTAATAACCCTCTTCAATACCTTGTTTAATGTTTCTGATAACTGATTGACGTATAATCCTGTTTTTGTGATTTACCCAAACTGCCCACGCCTTCGGATGATACTTCTTCAAATCAAATAATAGGGAGGGATTCAACTCCTCCATATTATGCTTTAGTTTTAAAGACAAAGCCGCCAATTCTTCAATTGCATTTCTCGACCTGAAATGAATATTATCAAACTCAATTGTCTCTCTGTCTAAATGAGCTTTACATGCCAGTGTTACAATATCTTCCTTGTCGGAAAAATGTTGATAAAGCGTTTTTTTAGACACAGAAAGATGCCTGGCTATATCATCCATAGAAATACTCCTTACTCCATACTTTGTAAAGAGAACTTCAGCACCTTTTAAAATTTTATCTCTGATCGATAATTCTTCCATGGCCGGCAAAACTATGGAAACTTTCACTATTAAAAAAGTTTCCAACGTTTCCTTTAACGCAAAAATTTCCTATAGGTTAGCATCTTCATGTCTTTTTATTAAAAATTTATTTAAAAGTGCTAACCTTCAAAACTTCACCAACTACTCTGATTAAACTGAAGTATTTTTATCGTTGGAACACCATTTCTCGCGCAAGCGCGCTTTAAAGCGTTCCCTGTCTTCAGCATTCATGCTCGATAATTTTTCGTAATACTTATGTTTCCAGCGTGCAGGCCCATTGTTGCAACCTTTACCGCCAAATCCGCCGAAAAGTATTTTACTGAGCAATAAAAGACCGAGGGCCTGAAAGAATGTTATAGCCGGACCGTTAAATAAAGCTGGAATCAGCCAGTTCCATAACATCATTGTGATATATCCAAACAACACAATAAAGAGGACGCAGACAAAGACCCATTTAACTATTTTCAAACCCTTGTTATTCATAGTACTTATCAAATTAGAATTGCCTTTGGCAACTCAAAGTTCTTCATATAATTTTTGTAACTTCTTTCTTAAAGCAAGAATAGCATAACGCTTCCTCGACAAAAGTGTATTGATGGAAACACCTGTGTCTTCTGATATTTCACGAAAGCTCTTTTCTTCTAATTCATTTAGAATAAAAACTTCCCGCTGTTCAAAAGGTAATTCATCAAGCGCATCCATAATAGCATCCCAAAGCATCTCTCTTAAATATGAGTCTTCAGGTGTATTGCCAAGATCAGGAAGTATTTCCTGAAGTGTTATCGGAGAATCATCATCAGTTCCCGTCTGAAGCCCTAACTCAGTGCGTTGAGGACGAACAGAATCTCTACGGTATCTATCGATGATTTTATTTCTTGCTACAGAAAAAAGCCATGAAGTAACTCTATCCAATGATTCAATGGAATCAAAGCCAACAACAAATTGGTAAAAGACGTCCTGGAGTATATCTTCTGCTTCATCATTGTTTGAAACACGGTTACGGATAAAACCCAGCAACTTGTCTTTCTCTCGCAGAAATGTTTGTTCTTTAATTTGCATGGCCAGTTCCATAACCTTGCTCTGGTTTTTTAATCAGAGACGGGCAATGGACAAGATTATTTTACAAAACAATGAAATTTTATAAGAAAGTTACGCTCTCTGACTCTTTTCGGTGCCTGTTGTTTTATTAAGTTTAGCAAACATCAAAGTTTTTAAGAAACGTATTTAATGATTAGCAATCACTATCTGAACTATCAAAGCAGCCGCATTCATTATGTGAAGGCAGGAAATGGCAAGGAAACCTTATTATTCTTTCATGGCTTCGGACAAGACCACACCGTCTATATTCCATTAATTCAATCGTTAGCAAAACATTATTCACTCTATATTTTCGATCTCTTCTTTCATGGGCAAAGTAAATGGGGATATGACGAACGGCCTCTTGAGAAAAAATATTGGAAAGAAATGATTGCTCAATTTCTCAAAGAAAACTCAATCACCTCATTTTCTGTTGTTGGATACAGCCTTGGAGGACGGTTTGCACTAAGTACCCTTGAAGCCTTCCCTGAAAAGATAAACAAAGTGTTTCTTATTGCTTCTGACGGCATAAGAGAAAATACATGGTACAAACTCGCGACTTATCCTTTTTTTCTCCGGAAGTTCTTTAAAAGCATGATTCACAATTATAATCGGTTTCTCACTATAGCGGACAAGCTTGTTAAATGGAAGCTTGTAGATCCTGGTCTTATTCGTTTTGCAGATTATCAGATGGGAACAACTGAAAAGCGGAAAAGAGTATATTATTCTTGGGTGGTGTTCAGGCACATGAAATTTAACATCCGAAGGCTGGCGAGCCTTATAAATAAGCATAATATCCAAACAGTAGTTATTGTAGGCCGATACGATAAAGTGATTCTTCCCGAACACATGGATAAATTCAGGAGCCTTTTAAACAATCATAAATTTCACGCTCTGGAGTCAGGACATAGCGGTTTAATATATCAAAGCCTTCCTTTTATTGCCGAAAAAGTATCTCCTTCGAATTATATCATACGCTAAAGAAGAGCTAACGATCTAAAGGTTGCTTAGTAATGTATCCTCTTACTGATCAGAAGGCATTAGAAATACCTATATTTGCTGATACCTGTCAATATCCAAGTCTAACCTTTGTAGTTACCGGCAAGCTTCGAAAAACTGATCCTTAAAGCTTTACTATTTCCTATACAAATTCCCAATTTTTCAAAAGGTACCAGACAATAACAGGCCTACTCTTAATCGTTACCAGGCCAATCTTTTCTGTAAAAACATAACACTCCGCCAACTTGGCAGTAAATTACTCCATCATGCCTAACTTATCTCAACTAGTGCTCTCTTACTGCTCTCCTACTCCACTGCTACTCTTCCTACTCCTGCCATTATTTCCGGCTTACCACCCTAATTTTTATAGAAATCATAGCTGAAACATTAAAAATGCTTTTAATTTTGCAGCTTCAATTCTAAACGATTCCATGATTTTATTCTTTCGTTCGGAGGCCAATACACTTTACGCTGTTGGCTCGGCACAGCCTTTACAAAAAAATGATGTTCAAAAGCTTACCTGGCTTTTCAGCGGAGCACAGCCCTTAGAAGAAAAGGTTCTGAATGGCCTTTATATCGGCCCGAGGAAAGAAATGATCACCCCATGGAGCACCAATGCTGTAGAAATCACACAGAACATGGGTATCACAGGAATTCAGCGAATTGAAGAATTTGAAGTAGCTAATGGTGAGAACGCGAAGTATGACAGGATGCTTCAACATTTGTATAAGAATCTGGATCAGGACTTATTTACCATTAACCATTCACCTGAACCCATCCTTGAGATCGATAATATTGCCGCCTATAATGAAAAAGAGGGATTGGCTTTAAGCAAAGAAGAAATAACATACCTTGAAGAAGTTAGCAAACAGCTGGGAAGGAAGTTAACAGACAGTGAAATCTTCGGCTTCTCTCAGGTAAACTCAGAACATTGCCGTCACAAGATCTTTAATGGTACTTTTGTAATTGATGGACAGGAAAAGCCTTCAACTCTTTTTCAGCTAATAAAGAAGACATCGAAAGAGAATCCTAATTATCTCGTATCTGCCTATAAGGACAACGTTGCCTTTATTAAAGGTCCGAAAATCGGGCAGTTTGCACCAGCAAGCCAAGACACGGCAGATTATTTTACAATCAAAGAATTCGATTCTGTAATATCAGTTAAAGCGGAAACACACAACTTCCCTACCACAGTTGAGCCTTTTAATGGAGCAGCTACCGGTTCTGGTGGCGAAATAAGAGACAGGCTGGCAGGAGGTAAAGGGTCTCTCCCTCTTGCTGGAACAGCAGTATACATAACCTCCTATCCAAGATTAAATGGAGGACGACCATGGGAGAAAAAGTTTGAAGCCCGCAAATGGTTATACCAAAACCCGGAAGAGATTTTGATCAAAGCGTCAGATGGCGCTTCAGACTTTGGCAATAAATTCGGGCAGCCTCTTATTACAGGTAGCGTATTAACATTCGAACATTTTGAAAATGATAAAAAGTATGGTTTCGATAAAGTGATCATGCTTGCAGGTGGTGTTGGTTTTGGCAAGGAACAAGACAGCAAGAAAGGGCACCTGCAACCTGGTGATAAAATCGTTTTACTGGGTGGTGATAACTATCGTATTGGTATGGGAGGTGGCGCTGTGTCTTCAGTAGCTACAGGAGAATACGGAAATGCCATTGAACTTAATGCTATTCAGCGTTCAAATCCTGAAATGCAAAAGCGTGTGATGAATGCTATCAGAGCGATGGTAGAATCAGACGAGAACCCGATAGTAACTATTCATGATCATGGCGCCGGCGGCCACTTGAACTGTTTGTCAGAATTATTGGAAGAGACCGGAGGAAAAATTGATATAGATAAAATCCCTGTAGGTGATCCTACCCTTTCTGATAAAGAAATAATAAGTAACGAGTCTCAGGAAAGAATGGGACTTGGTATACGTGAAAAAGATATTGAGACTTTAAAAAAAGTTTCTGAGCGCGAGCGTGCTCCTTTTTATGTTATAGGCAAGGCTACTGGAGACGGAAAGTTTGAGTTTAGTAAAAACGGTCAATCGCGCAAGCCTGTTGAATTAAACATAAGCCATCTTTTTGGTTCATCACCAAAAACTCTTATTAGCGACTCAAAACAAGTTATACAGTACAAGCCTGTTCAGTATGATCTGAATAAGTTTCAGGAATACCTTGAGCAGGTACTTCAGCTTGAAGCGGTAGCATGTAAAGATTGGCTCACTAACAAAGTAGACCGTTCCGTTACAGGTAAAGTTGCCACACAACAAACCTGCGGTCCTGTTCAATTGCCACTGAACAACGTCGGTGTAATGGCATTGGATTACATCAGCAACAAAGGGGTAGCTACTGCTATAGGGCATGCACCAGGAGCTGCCTTGGTCGATCCGGTTGCAGGAAGCAAACTTGCAATAGCAGAAGCTCTAACAAACATTATATGGGCCCCACTTCCCTATGGCCGTAAAGGTATTTCATTAAGCGCCAACTGGATGTGGCCTTGCAAAAACAAAGGAGAAGATGCAAGACTGTATGAAGCCGTTGAAGCTGTAAGCAATTTTGCCATTGCCTTAGGAATCAATATTCCCACAGGAAAAGATTCTTTGTCAATGACCCAGAAGTATCCCAATGGAGAAGTGGTTGTAGCACCAGGCACCGTAATTATTTCAGCTGTTGGCGAGGTAAGTAATGTAACTAAAACAGTATCACCTGTACTCGAACCGATTAAAAACTCTAAACTGGTTTATATTAACCTTTCTAAAGATGAATATAAACTGGGTGGATCCAGCTTAGCACAGGTATTGAATCTATTAGGAGATGAAGTGCCTACAATAAAAGACGAAGCTTACTTCGCAAAAGCATTTGACGGTGTACAGAGTTTGATCAGCGAAAGCAAAGTGCTCTCAGGGCATGACATTTCAGAAGGTGGTTTAATCACTGCGCTACTTGAAATGACATTTGCTGTACCGCAAGCCGGACTTGATATCAATATTTCTGAATTAAATGGTGATTTGATTCAGATTCTTTTTGCCGAAAACCCAGGTATTATCCTTCAGGTTAAAGCAGAAAGTGATTTAACTTCATTAAAAGATAAAGGTATTACTTATCAGGTTCTCGGTACTGTTACCCAGGAAAGAGTAATTAAACTGACATTGGAGTCCGGAACACAAACCCTGGATATTGACGCACTTCGAGATACATGGTTTAAAACATCTTATCAGCTTGATAGCAAACAACGCCCGCAGCAGCATGCTGAAAGCAGATTCAAAAACTATAAGAGACAAGTTCTTGAATACAAGTTTCAGGAGAGATTTGATGGAAGATTCGAAACATATGGAATCGATCCATCCAGAAAGAAGTCGTCCGGTATAAAAGCCGCTATCATTCGTGAAAAGGGCGTAAACGGAGATCGCGAAATGGCCTACTCCCTTTACCTCGCCGGCTTCGATGTGAAAGATATTCATATGACTGACCTGGTCTCTGGCAGAGAAGATCTCTCCGATGTTAACCTTATTGTTTTTGTAGGAGGCTTCTCCAACTCAGATGTATTAGGTTCTGCAAAAGGATGGGCAGGGGCTTTTCTTTACAATCCAAAAGCAAAACAAGCACTTGATAATTTCTATAAGCGAAATGACACATTAAGTCTTGGCGTTTGTAATGGATGCCAGTTAATGATGGAGCTAGGCCTGGTATACCCTGAATGGAAAGATCATCCAAAGATGCACCATAATAGTTCAGAGAAGTTTGAGTCTATGTTTTTGAACGTAACCATTCCTCAGAACGATTCGGTCATGCTGAAAAGTTTTTCAGGAGCGCGGTTAGGTGTTTGGATTGCTCACGGTGAAGGAAGATTTATCCTTCCTGAAGATCAGAGTCAGTATCAGATTGCAGCACAGTATTCTTACGCGGAATACCCTGGCACCCCGGGAGGTTCAACACATTCTGCTGCTGCCCTGGTATCGAAAGACGGAAGACATCTTGCTATTATGCCTCATATTGAACGGTCGCTATTCCCGTGGAACTGGGCCTACTACCCAACAGAAAGGAAAGCAGACGTAGTTTCTCCTTGGATAGAAGCCTTTGTAAACGCCCGCGACTGGTTAAAAAAAATCTAAAAAGGTTACATTCTGCCAACTGTTATTAAAGAATTTTTAGCTTATCTTCAAATTCCTTAATAACAGTTGAGCCTATGTCAAAACTCTTCGCTCCTTTGCTGCTTTGCGTGCTCCTAGCATCTTGCCTCGGATACAAGGAATTACCAGTTGAATACGATTATAGCTATAAGGGTAATTTCAAAAAGTATAGAACGTTTGACATCATGAAACCTGCAGGGGTAAGTGACTCTACCATGGTTAATGATGTAATTGAAAAATCCATTATCGCACGAATGAAGTTTTTAGGTTACCGACAAGTAACTAATAAACCACATTTGATAATAGGATTTAAGATGTTTAATGATAGCCTGAAGTTCAACGGATATAATCAACCCGACATTGAAGAATGGGCAAAAAGCCAGAAGGACGATCTAAATTACGATCCCCAAAAGTTTAGTATGAAAACAGGCACCCTGCTCATTCAATTGTATGACCGCAGGCAGAACCGTTCCATCTGGCAGGGATATGCTACCACCATGTATGGCAATATTGATTTTAACAACAGCCGACACTTACGAAATGCAGTAATTTCCATTCTGGATAAATACCGTTTCTGGGCTGAAGGATTTATTGAAAACGGTGGAGCAATTGCTGAAGAAAAAGACCTTTAATTTTTTTGCCCGCGGTTACCATTTTAAAAAAATAATTCTACCTTTGCTGTCCCAAATTTAACGGCTTGCAACACCGCGGCCGGGGTTTCTAAAGTAGTAACATACTTAAGAAAGGCATTGTCCGATGGTGTAACTGGCAACACGCCTGATTTTGATTCAGGAAAGTCCAGGTTCGAGCCCTGGTCGGACAACAATTAAAAATCCCGTCATAAAGGCGGGATTTTTAGTTCTGCTAAGAAGCAGACACTACATAAAACAAAAGACTGTCCATGGCGGTTAAAATTTTCAGTGGAAGAGCCACTCAATATTTGGCTGAGAAAATTGCTTATGCTTATGGTGCTCCGCTGGGAGTAATAAACTACCAGCAATTCAGTGATGGTGAAATGTCACCTTATATTGCTGAATCCGTTCGTGGTCACGATGTATTCATCATTCAGTCTACCTTCCCTCCTGCTGACAATTTAATGGAGTTGTTACTTACAGTTGATGCTGCTAAACGAGCAAGCTCTCACACTGTTAATGTAATTATCCCCTACTTCGGCTACGCCCGCCAGGATAGAAAAGACAAACCTCGTGTTTCAATTGCTGCTAAGATGATAGCAAACCTTCTTTCTGCAGCTGGTGCCGATAGAATTATGACCTGTGATTTACATGCAGATCAGATTCAAGGCTTTTTTGATATTCCTGTTGATCACCTTGACGGTTCATACATCTTTGTACCTTATCTCAAATCTTTGAAGTTAAAGGACATTATGTTTGCAACACCTGACGTAGGTGGTATCAAACGCGCCAGAAACTTTGCCAAATTCTTTGATGCTGACTTGGCTGTTTGCGATAAATACCGTAAAGAAGCCAATAAAGTAGCTTCGATGCGACTTATCGGTGAAGTTGAAGGCAAAGACGTTATCCTGGTTGATGACCTTGTTGACACAGCAGGAACCATTTGCAAAGCGGCCGGGCTGTTAAAAGAAAACGGAGCAAAGTCAGTAAGAGCAGTGTGTACCCATGCGGTGCTTTCAGGAAAGGCGTATGAAAACGTGGAGGGTTCAGCCCTTGAAGAGTTGGTGGTAACAGATACAATTCCTTTAAAACAGGAGTCGAGCAAGATTAAGGTTATCAGTGTTTCTGATCTTTTTGCAAAGGCTATAAGGATCATACACACCAATGAGTCCATCAGCTCACTATTTATCAAGTTGTAAACTTTAAACTAAATTATATTTTATGAAAACTGTTGAGATTATAGGGTATAAACGAGCAAATCTTGGCAAAGCAGATTCACAACGATTAAGAGATGAAGGACTTGTTCCATGCGTACTTTACGGAGGAAACGAGCAGGTCCATTTCTATTCGCCAATGATCCTTTTCCGCGACTTGGTTTATACAAACGAAGCACACTTCGTTCATTTAAATATCGAAGGCGAAGAAGCACAGGCTATTCTTCAGGAAGTTCAGTTTCACCCTGTAAGTGAAGTACTCTTACATGCCGATTTCCTTAGAATTTCAGAAGAAAGAAAAATCAAGATGAGCATTCCTGCCCGTCTTGTTGGCCAGGCTCCTGGGGTATCTAAAGGTGGAACGCTCGTTCGTAAGCGCGCTGCCTTAAAAGTTTATGGCTTCCCTAAAGATATGCCTGATCATATCGACATCGATGTATCTTCTTTGGATTTTCACCATGCTATTAAAGTAGGTGATCTTAATATTCAAGGGCTTGAATTCCTTGATCCAAAACAAGCTACAATTGCTGCCGTAGAAGTACCTCGCGCTGCTAAAATGGCTGCTGACGCTGCTGTTGCCGCTGAAGGAGGTGCTGCTGCTGCTCCTGCCGCTGCTGATGCTAAGAAAGCTGAAGCTCCTAAGAAAGAAGCTGGTAAAAAATAAGCAGTACAAAGCTTTTGAGATAATGAAGAGAGGAGACATGTTCTCCTCTTTTTATTTTTAAGCGTTCTTCTACTTTCAATATTTAACCTAATTCTATAGTAATGAAATATCTTATTGCCGGGCTTGGTAACATAGGACCAGAATATGAATTAACCCGACACAATGCAGGATTTCTTATTCTTGATCAGCTAGCCGATACACAACAGGCAGCTTTTAAAATTGATCGTTTAGCAGAGAAGGCTGAGTTTAGATTTAAAGGACGTACCGTCCACTTGATTAAGCCTTCTACCTATATGAACCTAAGCGGAAAGGCTATTGCATATTGGCTCAATGAACTCAAAATTGAAAAGCAAAACCTTCTTGTGGTTGTCGATGAAATAGCTCTTCCATTTGGAAGCTTGCGCTTGAGAACAAAGGGAAGCTCGGCAGGTCATAACGGTCTTAAAAACATAGAGCTTCTTCTCGGCGGTCAGGAATACAGCAGACTACGCGTTGGAATCGGAAACACATTTAACCAGGGCAAACAGGTTGATTATGTCTTGGGGAAATTTTCGAAAGAAGAGTTTGAGAAGTTTCCGGAGATAGCTAAAAAAGCAAATGAAATGATCCTCTCATTTTGTACAGCCGGCCCTGCAATTACTATGTCTCAGTTCAACGACTGATAATTTCTTTTTAAACCAACCTAGAACAGTAGCAATGGCCTCACGCATAGGCATATCTGTTTTGAGCATCTCAATGCTCAAAACAGATTCTTATCTTGTTTAGCTTACGGTAGATCCGGGGCTTACAACATCAGAAGGTTGCAGTAATTTCAACTTACCATCAGCATCCTCCGCCATCAGGATCATGCCCTGCGATTCGATACCCATCATCTTTCTTGGCGCCAGGTTAGCAATCAGTGTTACTTGTTTTCCTGTAATCTCTTCCGGACTAAAATGCTGTGCAATTCCGCTCAGTATTGTTCTTTTGTCTAAACCTGTATCTACAGTAAGTTTTAAAAGTTTGTTAGACTTCTCCATTTTTTCGGCTGCAAGAACAGTTCCTACACGTATATCAAGCTTACCAAAATCATCATATACAATTTCGGGTTTAAGAGGCTTAACTGTTGATGTTGTTTCTGGATTCACGGCCTTTGGTTTATCTTTTTTAAGTCGTTCCAATTGTTTCTCTAACTCTGCATCCTCTACATTCCGGAAAAGCAACTCAGGTTGATTTAATTGGTGGTTTTCAGGAACAGTAGGAACAAGTTCTTCTTTTTTCCAAAACAATTTCCATCCGTCAACCAGAGATAGTCCATTTAATTGTTTAATGATGCTCGCAGATGCATCTGGCAAGAAAGGAGCACAAGCAACACCAATGTTTCCAACTATCGTCAAGACATAATTTAATATGCTCCCCACTGCTTCCATGTCTTCTTTTGCAAGCTTCCAAGGTTCAGTATCAGCAAGAAATTTATTACCAGTTCGCGCAAGGTTCATCATCTCAAACTGTGCCTCGCGGAACCTGAAATTATCAAGGGCGTTCACCATCGACTTCACTGATCTGTTCATCTCCTCGTGCGCTTTATTATACAAATCAAGAATTCTCTTTCTCTTTTCTGTTGTACCCGGTAATTCTTTTTCTGAAGGAACCTTGCCATCAAAGTACTTCCAGGTCAACACCATCACCCTGTTTATGAAGTTGCCAAGAATAGCAACCAGCTCACTGTTTACTTTTTGCTGATAATCCTTCCAAGTGAAGTCCGCATCTTTCGTTTCAGGTGAAATAGAATTCAATACATAGCGAAGCTCGTCTCTCCTGCCAGGAAGATCCTGGAGATACTCGTGTAACCACACAGCATGATTGCGTGAAGTTGAAAGCTTCTCCCCTTCAAGATTCAAAAACTCATTTGCAGGAACATTATCCGGCAGGATAAAATCGCCCGCAGCCTTGAGCATGGAAGGAAATATAATGCAGTGGAATACAATGTTATCTTTCCCGATAAAATGAATGAGCCTTGTTTCCGGATCTTTCCAGTACTTCTCCCAATCGTTAGGTCTAAGTTCTTTTGTAGCGGAGATATAACCTATTGGCGCATCAAACCAAACATATAACACTTTGCCTTTAGCATCAGGAAGCGGAACAGGGATACCCCAGTCCAAATCTCTTGTAATTGACCTTGGCTGCAGTCCCTGATCTATCCATGACTTACACTGCCCGTAAACATTAGTTTTCCAATCGTCTTTATGACCTTCGATGAGCCACTCTTTAAGCCAGCCCTCAAACTTGTCGAGCGGAAAATACCAATGCTTTGTTGGGCGGAGAACAGGTTCCTTTCCTGAAACCGTTGACCTTGGTTTTATAAGTTGCTTAGGACTAAGACTTGTACCGCATTTCTCGCACTGGTCACCATAAGCATTAGGATTACCACAATTAGGGCAGGTGCCTACGATATATCTGTCAGCAAGAAAAATCCCTTCCTGCTCGTCGAAGTACTGATCTGAGGTCTCTTCAATAAAAAGTTTCTGCTGATCGATTTTAGTAAAAAAGTCCTGCGCCGTTTTATAATGAACTTCATTGGAAGTCCTGGAGTATATATCGAAAGAGATCCCAAAATCCTCAAATGCCTTTTTCATAACGGCATGATACTTATCCACGAATTGACGAGGGGTCATCCCCTCCTTTTTAGCGCCAATGGTTATGGCCACCCCATGTTCATCTGAACCACAGACAAAGACCACATCCTCACCTCTTAACCTCAGAAACCTCACGTATGTATCCGCAGGCAAATAAGCACCCGCTATATGGCCAATATGTAAGGGACCATTGGCATATGGCAAGGCAGAGGTAATGGTATATCGCTTGAATTTTTTCATATCAATTAAAAACGCTGCAAGATGATAAATAGAAATGGAAGGTAAAAGGACGAAATAACGGCTGATTAAGCCATTATTTTTGAAGTAGACAAAGGCAAAGTAACGAAGAACTCGGTGTAACCCTCACTGGTAGTTTTGAGATTAATAACCCCACCGAGCTTTTGAACAGCCGTTTTGGTAATATACATACCTATGCCCCCTGTCTCGGATCGCTCGGAGGCGCGAGAAAACATTTGAAATATCTTATCGGGGTGGGCTTGATTTATTCCTATGCCATTGTCAATTACTCTAACCTTTAAAAAGTCGTCCGCAGTTTCAATGAAAATATTAACAAATGGGTCAACACGGTCAGAGTCATTATAGAACTTAATTGCGTTGTCGATTAGGTTTTCGAGAATAATGCGTATAAATTCTCTGTCGGAATAGAACTCGATGTTCTCTTCTATTTTCAGTTTAATGTTGAGATGCGGTGGCAACCCTTTCTTCTTCTCCAACAAAAGAACGTCGTTAATTACTGAGTTAAAGTCAATACGCTCAGAGGAAAGTATTGAGTTGTTAATCTGATTAACAATAACGAGTCGGGTAAGAATGGTATTAAGCTTTTCTGCAGTAACATCCAGTTTCCGAAGATAACCCAAAGCCACAGGATCAGTAACATCCAGAAGCGCGACGTTACACATTCCTTTTAAGCTTGCTAGTGGACCTCGAATATCGTGAGATGTTTTATAGATAAAATTATCGAGCTCTTCATTTACGCGACGCAGAGACTCGTTGGCCTTTTCGAGGTCAATGTTCTTCTCCTTAAGTTCTTTATCAAGGTTTATGTTGGAGTTTAGCAGTTGTTTGTTCTGCTCTTCAATAATGGCTTTAGCCTCAGAAAGCGCTGCGTTTACCTTTTTCTTAATTCTATTACTGCGGAAAAGCACGAAGATTAACAGCGTTGATAATACCGCGATAATTATGATAGCAAAATTGAGACTACGCTGGCGTTTGATTACCTCTTCTTTGGCAGCGATGGTTGCAAGATTTTGACGCTCAGCGTAGTTTGTTTGAATTTTTGCTAAATTTTTAATTAAATCTTGGCTGTATATACTGTCCTTTAATAAAATATATTTACTCTGATAGTGCGATGACTTTTCAAAGTCATGCTTCTTATAAAAGAGGTCAGAAAATACTTTATAAGATTCTATTAGTAATTCATTATATCCTTCATTTGATGCAATTTTTTCACATTCTGTTAACGTTACGACAGCCGAATCCAGCTTATGCTGTTTTATAAATATGTATGAGAAATAAAGGAGATTCTCTGCCTCAAATCTTTTATTCTCTATTTTTTTTGAAATTGTATAAGAGCTTTTAAAGTGTTTGGCAGCTTTAGGGAAGTTGTTCATTCCATAATAGGACATGCCTAATCCGAATTCCGCATCAATTTTTGTTCTTTCGCTACAGTTCTCACCACAGGTCTTCAGAGCAAGATCAAAGTATTCATGAGCTTTCGAAAAATCCTTTAATTGATTATAACATAATCCAATATTGACAAGTAGGTAATCTAATGTCTTTAACCTCAACGCCCGGTTATAAAAATCCAAGGCAGTCTCATAGTTGTTCAATTTAAAGTATACTAATCCAATATTATTAAGTGAAATACTTATCTCCTCTGCATTATTGTCTTCTTCACGCATCTTTAAAGCTTGAAAATGTATATCCAATGCTTTGTCATACTTCGCTTGAATAGTATATGCTATCGCTAAATTGTTTAGTATTGACTTATAATCTTCTCTTAGTTCATTCCTTTTAGCTTTTGATAATACTTCAAGTAAAACTTTTTCCGCTTCATTTGGTTTATCCATTCTATTAAATAGTAAACCAATTATTCTCGAGGAATTTACAATTTTTGATGTGTCTCCTAATTGGTAGGCAATACGACTAGCCTCTTGAACGACTTTAAGCGCTTCTTCATTTTGTTGCATAGACGCATATAATCTAGATAGAGAGATTAATGCATCATATTTGTCACTTCCAGAGCTCTTATCTATTACAACCTTAATTGAATCGATTTGTCTAAGTTGACCATGCGAACCAGTAAAAAATATTAACAGGATTATTGAGCAAATAAATACCCTTTTTAAAACATAAAATTTGAAACCGTACGCGAGTATCTTAAACACAAATATTGGTAGGTAAAAATACAGTAATACATGTCACCTTTACATGACAATTTAGTCAATAAAACCAACAAATCTAAACATAACTCACCATGAAAAGAATTATTTACTTGATCATTATTACTATTGGTAGCTGTCTTACAATTTCATCTTGTACTGAAGAAGAAGTAGCTCCTGCTTATGAGAATGGTAGTAACGGCGGAACAGCAGGAACAGGTGGTTTTTAAAGTATTGGGTATCAACATTTTCTTTCTAATTAATAAAGCATGAAAATTAAAGTTCTTTTCTTCTTAGGCATCGCTGCAGTAGCCACTCTTTCCTTTACGTACGATACTGAAACAACTTCCGAAAGAACAAAGGTTAAACTGGAAGAATCCTCAATTACTTTGAGTCCCATAGGAGGAGTAATTGCTGAAGATAAATTTTGAAGAAAAAGCTAGTAATCAGCATTGTTTATATCCAACACATCAGGATGTATTGGAACTAATAAAATGTTAAAAATTTTATTAGTTTAGTTAAAATAATCAAAAAATATTACATTGATTTTTTACGCGTTTTTGATAAAATTTGAATTCCTTACAAAGGAATAGATTAAACTTCGAGTTTTTTTTACGAAAAGCAACGTTGCTAACTTTTACTCGATATAGTTAGTTTATTAAAACACAAACCGGCTTTAGGTTTTGCGCTGCAAATACTACCATTTAATGATCTCACGCTCTTCTTGATCGTGAAATATCCTTATTGCTAATAACAAACCCGATGATGTCATATCTACCGTAGTCATAATGATAGTATCAGGTTCTTTAAACTGTTTTAAGCCCAAAATGCCTAATGAATTTAAGGCACCACGGAACATTGCTTGGGATGTGGCTTTGGATACCAATTGCTCTTTTATCTGGTAGCTTATTCCAGGAATCACGGCTTTGCTGAAGCTCCTTTATACCTATGTTCTTCCTTTTCAAGTGCTTCGTAATGGGTTTCCCCTGGTCTATTTGTTTAAAAGTAGAAGGACATTAAATAAGGCAACGGTATCAAGCTAGGTTCTTTTGGCAAACCAACCATCTAATTCTCAATTAAAGGCTCTAATCCTATCCAACAAAGATTTTGAAGCGTGATCCGATTGTATAGTATAATCAAGTATGCGAGGATCGTGTATCTCCTTCTGAACAAGTCTATTTAGTCCTACTATTGTAGCTATGGTACTCCTCACTTCTGTTGTTACCTTTTCCAGTGAGGCTTCCTTTTCTTTATATGCTTGTAACCAAGAGTCTCTGTTTAAAGCAAGCTGATATGTCCTCTCCTGTACTTTCTTCTCTAACGCTTCATTAATAGTTTTCCTGGTTTTGTTTATTCTTATCAGTAGCATTATTACGATAAGTAATGCAAAAGCTACAATGCCAATAAGAATGTTTACCAAGCGCTGAACAGCAATGTTCTTTTCGGTGAGATCAATGACCTGACCCTGTGCTTTTATGCGCGCTATGTTCTCCCTTTGCAGATAGTCGGACTCAACTTTCATTAGATTAGTTGTAAGATTCTCGTTGTAAATGCTGTCCTTTAATTCTATATACTTATTTTGATAATAGGCCATTTTCTCAAAATCCTTTTCGACATTATATAAATCAATAAAATGACTATAGATTTTTATTGCCTCAAGATTAAAGGGAGTGCCTCTATCAATTATTACTTCTGCTTCTTTCAAATATTTTACAACTTCGTATTGATTACTATCATTGTAAATTTTGACCAGGTAATCAATGTTATCCAGAACAAATCGATGGTCTTCAATTTGATTGGCCAAGTAATAGGATCTTCTGAAATTCTGAACCGCTAAATCAAATTGTTTAAGTCCAAAATGGATAATTCCTGAACAAAAATTCCACTCAATTTCAATTTGAACAGAGCAATTCCCTTTCCCTTTACATATAATTGAAGCGCTATCTAAATATGTTTTAGCTAATTTAAAGTCATCGATGCATGCGTAGGAAAGACTCGTATTTATGAAAGTCCTTTCCATATCATGATAATCATTTATCTGTTGCTTAATACGCAATGATCGAAGAAAGTATGAGAGTGCCTTTTTATAGTCTCCAAGTTTAAGGTAAGATATTCCGATATTACTGGAAATCGATGCGAGTTCCAAATCATAATTGTTTGTGTATAGCTCTAATGCCTTAAAATTAGTTCTTAAAGACTCATCATAATTAGCAGTATTATTATATGCTAACGCTAAATTTAACAGAATCTTTTTCCTCTCAAGAATTAGATTTAACTTTTCCGCCATGGGTAACACTTTGAGCAGAACATCTTTAGCTTCTTCTGGTTTAGCCATCATATTATATAGTTGTCCAACTATTCGAGAGGCGGTCACCCATCTTACGGTGTCTCCTTGCTTCACTGCTAACTCACGGGCTTGCTGAGCATAGGTGAAAGCTTTTCGTATATCTTTACTAACTATCTCTCTTACTAGATCAATCAAATAATCGAACTTTACCTTACCTTCTGTTGTATTTACAAGATTTAACAATGAATCTGCTTTTGATTTCTGGCAGTAGGCGTTGGGTGTGTGAAGTATTAAACCAAGGAGAAGATATACTAGCAAATTATAATTTACTAGTAACCTTATGCGATTCTTCATATCCTTAACTGTTAAGCTTGTTGGGTAAATTCTTTATTATTAAACACTTCGATTACAGACATTAGATTACCGGAAGTCAATTCCACTTCTTTTATGTACTGGATGGCGTCTGGTTCTTTAAATTGCTTTAAGCCTAAGGTGCTTAATCCTTTTAAAGTAGCTATGGAACTTTTTATTTCAGTTGTTGCCTTGGCTATCAGTTGTTCTTTTACCTCATAGGCTTTGTGCCAGGAGTCGCGGCTTTGTTGAAGTTCTTTTGTACGTTCCTGTACTTTCTTCTCAAGTGCTTCGTTAATGGTTTTCCTGGTTTTGTTTATTCTTATCAGTAGCATTATTACGATAAGTAATGCAAAAGCTATAACTCCGATAAGAATATTTACCCAACGCTGAACAGTAATGTTCTTTTCGGTGAGATCAATAACTTGTTTTTGTGCTTCAATACGGGCCATGTTTTCTTTTTGGAGGTGCTCAGCTTCTACCTTCATGAGGTTTGTTGTCAGAGCCTCATTATAAATGCTGTCCTTTATACTAATATATTTCTCTTGATAATATGCCATTTGTATAAAATCACCAAGTTTTTTATAAAATGCTACCAAGCAAGAGTAGATTTTGATTATCTCTAAATTGAAAGATGCACTATTGTTAATAAGAACTTCAGCTTCTTCTAGATAAGTTTTAGCTTCACTCATTCTACCTTGAGAAATTAATATATGACTTAATTGAACTATATTATCCAACACCAAACGGTGGTTTCCTAAATCTTTAGCTGTTTTTAAGGATTTGACAAATTGATATTCAGCCTTAGCTGAATCTTTAAGATTGAGAAAAATTTCTCCTAAACTATAATATCCATTAAGTATCACATCATCTGAACAGTGTGTTTTACAACTATTTAAGGCACTGTCAACATATTCCTTGGCCCGGCCAAAGTCTTTTAAATTGATATAACAAAGACTAACATTTAAGAGATCACTTTCAAAGTCATAATATTCTTGTAATCTATTCTGAAGATCAAGGGATTGTAGGTAGTATGAAAGTGCTTTATTGTACTCTTTAAGTTTATAATAAACAAAGCCAATATTATTTAATACTATGTAAAACTCCTGGTTTTCTCCATCCATTTGACAAAGCTCTAATGTTTCAAACAGAAGCTTCAGAGCTGCATCGTATCTAGCCTGTTGTGCAAATAAAGACCCCAAGCTTATTCTTATTTTCTTACGTTCCTTTATTAAATTTCTCAAATCTGCAAGTGGTAAGGCTTCTAGTAGAATAACTTGTGCTTCTTTATATTTATCCAACCTCTTATACAGTTGCCCTACAATCCGTGAAGCTGTTACCCATACACTTGTATCTTTCTGCAAGGATGACAACGCTCGTGCTTCTTGGGCATACTTCATTGACTCGTTATAATCAATCAGCGATAATTCACGAGCTAAGTCGATAAGATTATTAAGCTTCTCCTTACCTTCTGTTGTATTCACAAGAGTTAATAAAGAATCTGCTTTAGATTTCTGGCAATAGGCATTGGGTGTGTAAAGTATTAAACAGAGGAGAAGGTATACTAGTAAATTATAATTTATTAGTAACCTTGTGCGATTCTTCATATCCTTCACTGTTAAGCTTTTTAGGTAAATTCTTTATTATTAAACACTTCGATCACAGACATCAGATTACCGGAAGTCAATTCCACTTCTTGCATGTATTGGATGGCGTCTGGTTCTTTAAATTGCTTTAAGCCTAAGGTGCTTAACCCTTTTAAAGTAGCTATGGAACTCTTTATTTCAGTTGTTGCTTTGGCTATCAGTTGTTCTTTTACCTCGTAGGCTTTGTGCCAGGAGTCGCGGCTTTGTTGAAGTTCTTTTGTACGTTCCTGTACTTTCTTCTCAAGTGCTTCGTTAATGGTTTTCCTGGTTTTGTTTATTCTTATCAGTAGCATTATTACGATAAGTAATGCAAAAGCTATAACTCCGATAAGAATATTTACCCAGCGCTGAACAGCAATGTTCTTTTGGGTGAGCTCAATAACTTGTTTTTGCGTTTCAATACGGGCCATGTTTTCTTTTTGGAGGTGCTCAGCTTCAATTTTCATGAGACCAGTAGTAAGTGTTTCACTAAGTATACTATTTTTCAATAAAATGTACTTCTCTTGATAAAGCGCTAACCTCTTATAGTCTCCAATCTTTCTGTATAGATCAATATAACATGAATATATTCGAGTTATTTCCAAATTATAAGATGCATCATTTGTTATGAAAGTTTCTGCTTCTCTTAAGTATTTCACCGCTTCCTCAATTCTATCTTTCCTGATTAGGATAGACGCTAATTCACTAATGTTTTCTAAACTAAACCGAGTATCTCCAATTCGCTTTGCCAATACGTAGGATTTAATAAAATAATCTTTCGCTATCTCGAACTCGAGAAGGTTTGTATAAATTTTCCCTAAACAAAAGTTCCCTTCGATTTTAATAATGTCGGAACAGTTGGTTTTACAAACATTGAAAGCGCTATCAACGTAATACTTTGCCTTACTAAAGTCATTCAAATTTCTGTAGCAAAGGCCAATATTTATAAGCGCTCTATCCAAATCAAAGTAATCCTGTAATTTAATCTTTGCATCTATACATTGGCGATAGTATGAAAGTGCTTTTTTATAGTCACGTAATTTATAATAAGTAAGCCCAATGTTATTTAAAGCTATATCGTAGTCAGCTTCTCCCCTACTCAAATCCTAGATTCGAAAAAATACTTTAATGCGGAATCATACCGAGCCTTCATAAGATAAGAAATCCCTAAGCTATTAGCTGATCGCTTCAACTCGTTACTCAATTTCTTCTTTCTGGCAATAGGAATAATTCGACGGTAGAGATTAATGGAGGAGTCAAGCATATCTAGTTTCCTCATAGTTGTTGCCAACAATCTTCCCGATAAAACTATGCGTACGCTGTCGTTTAAATGCTTCGCGATACTCATCGCTTCAAGTGCATATCTATTGGACACCTTATAATCTATATTAATATTTTCCCGTGCTAATTCAATCAATACATCAGCCCTTACTGTGCCGGTAGTATTTGGAAGTAACGCCTTTAAAGAATCTATCTTTTGTGCTTGTGTGTGAATGAATAGGGATAAAGCCGCAATAAGGAAAACACAGGTCTTTAACTTCATATAATTGTTTAGGAGTACTTTTCAGAAAACAAGTTTATCCAATGGTAAAAAGCAAGACCATTGTACTATTTTATTGCCATCATTTTCCTGAAGTTAGGGTTAAATAGTTTGAACAAACTATAACATAGGTAATTACTTATTAATTTTAAAGCAAAATTCTTATTCATGCCAATTTTTATATCGAGGAAGAAACTGGAAGCGGAGATATCAAAACGGGTGGCGGAGACGTGTGATCATATCATTTCAGAGATGGGTGCTGAAATTCATGATGACCTCATTCAAAAGCTCTCTGTCTTCAGGTTATACATTGACAGAATAGAACGATCGGCAACGGATGCGAAAGAAGTAGAATCGCTGGCTCTTAAAATGGGTAATGACTTTGAGCAGGTAACAAAGGTAATTCGTAATATTTCTCGCAGGCTTCTTCCTGCCCGCATTGAAGGTGATACACTGGCGAATACCCTTGCTATGCTCTGCCAGAACATGGAGCATCCTGGTTCTAACCATATTCATTTTTCCAATGAAGGATCGCCCAAACGTTTTGCAGATAACATTGAGATGTTTTTATTCAGGATTGTACAGGAGTTAATACACAATGCTTTTAAGCACTCTTCGGCCTGGCATATATGGGTCAGGTTGAAATGGGAGGAAAAGAAACTTCTTATTGAAGTTGAAGATGATGGCAGCGGGTTTGCCCGTATTCCGGAATTTATCAATCGCTTAAAAAAGAAACACAATACCCTGAAAATACGGACCCAGGCAATAGGTGCCAGGATTCAATATCTTCAAGGAGAAAAAGGTTTACTTGCAAGAGTTGAATATGAAATGTTCCATAAACAATCCGTTGATACAACGATATGAAGTGAAGAAGAGGACAGGGACAGGGACCAGGACAAGTATGTATAGCTCAAGTCTGATCCGTGTGGTCCCTTCTTTTCATTAATTATTGTGTATCAAAAACGTTGTTGCATCGTCATCGTTTTGATCATCCCATCCTTCATCACCATCAAGTTTGCGTTGCAAATAAAACTTAACTGCAGCCTGATTCATGAACAGATCCATCCGGTCGCTGTATACTCACCGTATCCGGATGGTTTTGATGTTGTCAGAAACCCTAACAGGAACAATACTTCCCGCAACTCCTGTAAAATCATCCACAGGAATGGCTACTATTTTTGGGGGGTACAAGATAATCCTTGACCGCTGCGGAGAATGGAGTACTAAAGGCTTTGCCGTTAACCAAGAACGCAGTAGCGCGTTACTACATCATTAATAAATGTTTATTCTCCCTTATACATTCCGGCTGTTACCCAACTAGCATCCTTCTGGCATCAGTATTGGTTCTGTGATAATTCACTGTAAATTCAATGATCCTTCATTAAAAAGGCCTTTTTGACAAAGTTGATACAAGGATCACAGAAGAAGGACAGAAGGATGAATGAAGGCAGATGAAAGGGAGAAGGAAGGCGGAAGGTAGCGCTCATACAATTATTGCCGAGTTATGGGCCGGAGGTGAAGGTGCTGAGCCCGGAGAGCTTGCAAGAGCAAATGATGGAGATGATTGAAAAGAGCAGGGCATTGTATAAGAAGTAACTCGCGTGTTGTCCTAAATCGGCTAAAGAGGTATTTTGAATTGCTCCTATAGCGATGCTAATTACCAATTTCTCTGCGGGAGGTATTATGACTAGAGAATTCCGTTACGGAAGGCGTATGCGAGCAACGCAGCAGTATTGGGAACATTTACCTTTTTCATAAGCCTTATCCGATAAGTTTCGGCGGTGGAGGGGCTCATCTTTAGGTGTACAGCAATTTCCTTTGTTGTTATGCCAGTGGCTATTGCTTTTAACATTTCCTTCTCCTGGAATGTAAGCGTAACAGAAGGTATTTCCTGCCAGCGTTGTGCATTTGTCTGAATGATCTTTAAAACACTCTCAGGGAAATATGTGCCTGACTGCAGCACGTTTTTTATTGCTTTGCTGATTTCACTGTAGCCGTCAAGTTTATAAACGATGCCATGTACGCCAGACTTTAACAGGTTGATGATCATCTCGGTGCCATCCAACCCTGTAACTGCTATTACTTTAGGGTGCTGGTCGATGGCCTTTAACCTGGCAAGTAGGTCGAAGCCTGTTACTGAACGTAGCCTTACATCCAGCAAAATAAGATCAACAGTGTTCTTTATCAGGGCTTCCTGAAATGTTTTCTCATCATGTGCTTCATAAACGTTTTTTACAACGCTTTCGTGCTGAAGCATGGCTCGCAGTCCTTCGCGCAGAAGTGCTTCATCATCGACAATAAGAACATTTACCTTCATTTAAGTAATTGGTGTTTTTCCAAAGATATACTGAAAACCTGACAAGTAATTGTATGGATTTCCTGATTAAATAAGTAAAATGGAGATACTTCCTTTAAGGAGTGGTTAATTAGTACAATGAAAGACGAAATGGATGAAGATAATAAGAGGCTAAAGACCGTGACCTGCCTGATTGTGGCGATAACCATTGGACTATTGCTATCAATAATACTGCTCCTTTTTATACTTCCCGTCAGCGCAATGAATATAAAGTCAGGAAAACCTGATTCCATGTTGTACGGTTTTCCTGACATAATATGCGCTAGCAATGAAATCTGATAATTAACATCTAAATTTAATTCATAAACCTTCTGAGGAGCTAGCAGGTTGAGTAAACTCTAAAGAAGCTTAATAAAACCCTTTCTTGAAGTGAAGCGCGAGTTTCACTTCTATTTTTAAGATATTATCATTTAAGAGAATAAAAAGGCCCATCCGGTATAAACCCCACACCTCACCCCTACTGGTGGGGTGTTTTTTTATATCGCTGCTTAATACAATAGATCCTCGTTTTTATTTCCCGATGTTAGATTCTTGATGGTTGTTTGATTTAAAAAAATCTCTATTTCTGGTATTTCTCAAGATCAAGCATTCAGTACTAGCACCCAGTGACGAACATCCATAAAATCCAGACAACCCGTCGTATGGTTTTCCTGATAAACTATCTTATCGCTTTGACTTTATAATTTATACCAGGCATATTAGAATACGTTTTTGCAAAGACCCTGTACCAGACAGATTTCTGGTGTTATAAAATCACTTTATAAATTTAGAATTAGAAACTCTAAGTTCAAAAATCTGGAAAGCCCTGCTCTCCTTTAATATTTCTCATTTAAAACATTTAAAAAATGCAAAACTTAAATTTACAGGAGTTCGCACCTATCGGTGTGGTGGAACTAAATCAAGAAGAAAGTAACAATACTAATGGTGGAATCCTTTGGGCAATTCTTAATGCAGCGCTTGTAATTTCTGCTATTGATAACTTTGGCGATATTCGCGAAGGCCTGGTCGATGGTTGGAACGGTACACCTCGTCATTAATAAGCCAAAACATATTGAATAAAATAGCATGTTCCTGAAAAAGACCAAATACATGGATTACTTTACGCTTCTTTTTGCATTTGCAATAATTCATCTTATAGTTTGGCTTATAGAGAATTTACCTGCTATTGTTCGTTATGTCTACAAATCATTCTTTTAAAAATTTAAACAAAGCTAATTATGTTGAACATTGAATTTAAATTAGACGAAACTCTAAATGTGGAGGAACTATCATCTGAGGAGGCATCTTCAACAAACGGTGGTGAATCTCTATGGTATTGGGTTGCGTATGGAGTAGGAGCTATCGGAAGAGGTATGGAGGCATTTAGAAGTGGGGCGGCATATTCATCTGAGCACATGCCAGGATTGAAATAGGTATCCATTGATATTTAAAGGGTACAAATAATTGTACCCTTTTTATTTTTATATTAATAGCTAAAAAAATGTTACCAAAGTCGGGTCTATATCTTCTATTTATAATTCTCTTGGTGTTAGCAGTTCTTACTGGATATTTATTTAACTGGATTAACGATACGTTCTTTCATTATAGTTCTGGAAATAATGACCTTGACTCATTCTCAGAGCCAATCAAATTTCTTCTAATAGTAGTGATAGCACCACTTGTTGAAACGTTATTTTTTCAACATCTACCTTATCAAGTTCTAACAAAATTAAAAATCAGGAATAAGCTTCTGCTCATTCTAACGCTCTCATTAATTTTTGGACTCTTTCACCTCTACTTTTGGCTTTATGCTATAATGGCATTCTGTGGCGGTATTCTTATGAATACGCTTTATATTTTTTCACGGCATTATTCAAAATACTATTTCTTAATTGTGGTTGCCTATCACTCGCTCTATAACCTCTATGGTTATTTATTTGTGGTTTGACTCGCAAAAAATGGCGTAGTTCTACATTCGCTAATCAATTTACCTTCAATTATATTAACTGGATAAAGATTATAAACTGGCAATAAAACTTTTGAAAGAAAGACACCATAAATACACTAACCCATGTAAGTCCTTTAAGTAATAGAATATGTTATTGAATACATCAGGATCAACAATTGGAATTGATAGACGTACGTTTAAGACATTACTCTTCATAATTTTATTTACAGTTATACGCGTTTTGACCGCTATTGCGTTTAACATTATATCAAAGCATATTTCGACAAAGTCTATACTGGAAGATTTAAGAGAAACTGAAAATGTTTATACGGACCTTCGAATACTTGTTATACTCGGCCCAATGCTAAAAACATTTCTGTTTCAATATATTCCTTTTAAGTACTTATTAAACAAATGTAAGCCAGCCCTAATTATAATGTTATCATCTCTCCTTTTCGGAATATGGCACTTTTATAATCCACTCTACATTTTAAGTGGAATATGTGCAGGATTGATTTACAATGTTGCGTACTATTTCAAAAGAAATAGTAATCCCTTTGTCATCACTTTTACAATTCATAGTTTATACAATTTAATCGCATTTATTATAAACAACAGTAAATTCTATTAAGATAGCTTGGCTAATTAAATTTTCCTTTCTTTCTGCTATAATTTTACTCCTGCTAATTTGATAAATAATATTCTGTACGGTTTTCCTGACAAAATAATTATGGGCTTGCTTTCCTAACGTACGTATCTCATATTCGATTACCATTCCTAATAAAGGGATAATAATCATTAGCATGTTACCACAAGAGATACTCACAAATTCTATTGAGAGTTTAATTAAGCAACATTCAAAAGGAAGTAACACCTTATACATTACGGTTATCCTTTTTATAATTACTGCATTATTCTCCCTGCCATTCATATCTATTTCCGTCACTATTCATTCACATGCACTTATTCGGCCTTCGACCGAAGTTACGTCTATCAGGTCGCTCGCAAACGGCACTCTTAAAGAATCTTTTGTCAAGGAAAATCAGTTAGTAAGAAGTGGTGATATTCTTTATAAAATTGAGAACAATGTACTGAACGAAAAGGAGAAATTTCTAGAAAAGAAGAAAGAAGAAACACTGAACTTTAGCAAAGACTTAAGTATCCTTATTCATCATAGTGCATCAAATACAACTTTACCTTCTCTTAAAACATCATTTTATCAACAAGCTTTTTCTAATTATGAAAAGAAGTTGAATGAGGTACTAACACACTATTCGAAGGTTAAACGCGACTATGACCGAAATCTGAAACTTCACGGGGAGAATGTAATTGCTGATGCTGAATTTGAGAATTATGCTTATGAGTTAAACAAAGCAACTCACGAACTTGAGCTTCTCAAACAAACACAACTTACTCAGTGGCAAAGTGAGTTACGGAATTATGAAAAAGAGTTAGCGCAATATGAGAGTGAGCTTTCACAGCTTCATGAGGAGAAACAAAATCTTATTATACGGGCACCTGTGTCCGGTACCATTCAAAATCACGCCAGTCTCTATGCGGGAAGCATGGTTTTCTCTAACCAGGACCTTGTTCAGATTTCGCCTGATACAAGTCTTATTGTAGAAGCTTATGTTTCGCCGAACGATATTGGTCTTCTTCAAAAATATATGTATGCAAGATATCAAATTGATGCCTTTAATTATAACCAATGGGGTCTTGCCACGGGAAAGATAACAGAAATTTCTAATGACATACAACTTATTAATGAGAAGCCTGTATTTAAAGTAAAATGTTCGCTAGACACAGAGTATCTCGCATTAAAGAACGGATACAAGGGAAGTTTAAAAAAAGGAATGACACTGCAAGCCAGGTTTATTGTAACAGAAAGAACACTATGGCAATTGCTATATGACCAAATGGATGATTGGATGAATCCTAACCTGTACAAAATCCAATAATAGCAATCTGAAATGAAAAGACCAGTAAAAATCAAACAGAGAGACATAATGGACTGCGGAGCTGCATGTCTCGCCTCTATAGCTTCATTTTATAATCTTAATCTTCCTGTTTCCCGGATCCGCCAGTTAGCGTCTACAGATAAGAAAGGAACAAACGTATTAGGGTTGATAGAAGCAGCCACGCAGCTTGGATTTGAAGCTAAAGGAGTAAAAGGACAATTTGAAAGTCTGTTTAAAGTTCCTACGCCTGCCATCGTTCACGTAATTGTAAAAGGCACGTTACATCATTACCTGGTGCTCTACAAGATCACACCTAAATACGTAGAAGTAATGGACCCAGGGGATGGTGAGCTGCACAAGTACTCTCATGAAGAATTTAAAAAAATATGGACCGGTGTTCTGGTGCTATTACTCCCCGGCCAAAACTTCGAATCTGGTAATACAAAAATTTCTCTCGCAACACGGTTCTTGTCATTGGTTGGCTCTCATAAAAGCATTATTACCCAAGCACTGTTTGGTGCATTAGTATATACACTAGTAGGGCTTACGACATCAATCTATGTTCAAAAGATTGTAGACTATGTGCTGGTAGACGGAAATAGAAACTTGCTTAACCTGATGACAGTGGTAATGCTTGGTCTGCTGGCCTTGCAAATCTTTGTAGGTGCATCGAAAAGTATTTTTATTTTACGTACTGGTCAGCTTATTGATGCACAACTTATACTTGGTTATTATAAGCATTTACTTAAACTGCCCCAACAGTTCTTTGACACCATGCGGGTAGGTGAAATTATATCGCGCATTAATGATGCAGTAAAAATCAGGACATTCATCAATGATGCTGCCATTAATATAGCAGTTAATCTATTCATTATCATTCTGTCGTTTGCTTTAATGTTCACTTACTACTGGAAACTGGCATTGGTTGTATTACTGATTATTCCTATATACACTTTAATCTACTTCATTACTAATCTTATTAATAAGAAAGCTGAGCGAAAAGTAATGGAGAATGCATCTGAGCTTGAATCACAACTTATAGAATCACTTAATTCTATAAGTACGATAAAAAGTTTTGGTCTTGAGAGCTATACAAATATTAAAACAGAAACACGTTTCGTCTCTTTACTTAATTCTGTATACCGTTCAGGCTTAAACAGTATTTATTCTGCACATTCGACAGAGTTATTCTCACGGCTATTCACCATTATTCTTCTATGGGCCGGAGCAGGATTTGTTCTTGATAAAGAAATAACACCCGGAGAACTTCTATCGTTTTATGCATTAATAGCCTATTTTACAGGACCAGTGAGCAGCCTTATAGGAATGAATAAAGCTGTTCAAAACGCATTAATTGCTGCTGATCGACTTTTTGAAATCATGGATCTGGAACGTGAGAAGAATGAGAATAAAATCAGGCTTACAAAAGAAATTATTGGTGAACTTTCATTTAAAAATGTTCAATTCAGATATGGATCACGAGTTACCGTATTTAATGATCTAAACCTCACGATTCCTAAAGGCAAAGTAACTGCCGTGGTTGGTGAAAGTGGCTCAGGAAAATCAACACTTATTACCATTCTTCAGAATCTGCACCCTATACAAAATGGAAGTGTGGCTTTAGGTGAATATGATTTAAAGTATATTGAAAATGAATCATTGCGATCGCTCATTAGTGTAGTGCCACAAAAGATTGATTTGTTTGCAGGAAACGTTATTGAAAATATAGCAGTAGGTGAATATGAGCCCGATATTAAAAAAATAATCTTAATTTGCACGGGCCTTGGAATTATTGACTTTATTGAAAAGCTACCAAATGGTTTTAACACTTACCTCGGAGAAAATGGTGCTACTCTTTCGGGTGGTCAAAAACAACGTATAGCTATAGCCAGAGCACTATACAAAGATCCTGAAATCCTCATACTTGACGAAGCAACAAGTGCACTTGATTCAGCATCTGAACAATATGTCCATAGAATGATTGACATATTGAGAAGTAATAACAAGACAGTTATTATCATTGCTCACCGTCTTAGTACTATTTATATGGCGGATAAAATTGTAGTACTCGATAAAGGAAAAGTGACTGAAGAAGGCTCCCATGAGGAACTTTTGAAAAATCGCGGCCAATATTTGAGATTATGGAGTCAACAATTTCCTTCAATTGATGAAGCTATAAAATCCAAAGATCACGAGCATTATTCACTCTAAATTGAAAATAATCTAAAGACAACTCGGACATACTCACCATAAAGCACATCTTTCTTCCCTTCTCCTTAACATCAACTTAAGAATAAGCATTTTACTGTCAATCGACTGTACTAACAGCATTATTGGCAAAGTAAATAACAATACCACTACCCTACCGGAAAATCACCCTAAAAGTATAAGGGTTTTTCCCGTTGTTTTCGCATCCATTCCAGATCACTTTTGTCATGTAGTCGTTCATGAACTCTATTTAAAAGCTCTGAAGTTGATGTTTCGGCCAGACAACTATTTCAGAAAATTATTGTAACAACTTAAATTAAAATCAACATGAAAAGAAATCTTAGAATTTATGGTGCTGTATCTGCTGTATTACTTGCATCATGTGTTATGTCATGCGAAGACCAACTGCTTGATGAACCTCAAGCTTCAAATCAAGCAACGCCTTCGACCGGAAAAAGTAAAACTTCTGCAAGATTTAACGAACAACCATCAACAGATATTAAGTCTGTAAAACTGGAGAAAGATGATCTGGTACAGATTCAGGAATTACTTAAAGAGGTTGACCCTGAACTTTATCAAATAGAAGTGCATGAGGGTGGTAAAGTAGTAGATCGTATCGGTAGCGCTGCCATTTATGATTTGCAAAAAGTGGGTGCATACTATGATGAAACGTTCGGCGGATCAGTTGCGGCAAATGAAATTCTTACTACGGTAAGTGACTATATAAAAACTATCTGGACGGCTAAGCTTCTTGAATCAAGAAAGTATGCAGAACTTATTACCAAAGTTGAAAGTATCCTTAACAGAAACGTAATACGTAACGTAAGTCTCGAGGCAGTAAAACTTGACAGCAAGGAGATAAGAGGTATTGAGAAAGCACTATCGAACATCGACCCCTCACTCTTCCAGGCTGAAATACACCTTGGTGGAAAAGTTGTAAGTCGATTGGGCAGTGGTGAAATTTCTGACCTACAAAAAGTAGGTGCGTATTATTCGCCTGAGTTTAGCGACTCGTTCTGTGGTAACGAAATTATTACCACTGTCAGCGATTATATTAAAACCATCTGGACGGCTAAACTGCTTGAATCTGGACGATATGAAGAAGAAGTAGCTTACGTTGAAAGTGTACTTAGCGCTGCAAGCGTACGATAGGTTTTATTCTAAGAGAAGCCTTCGTGAAGGGCTTCTCTAGTTTTTCTTCCTTAATATTTATTTTATGAAAATAAAAATCTATATCATTCTGATATTGGCCTGCGTTCACTTTGGTTTGATCTCTGTAAAAGCATTTAGAAATCAATTTGCTTGGGCCGAATGGCTTGCAAAGCATGAAACGCTCTCAAAGGTTGTGGAGTACTATTCTCAGGTTACTGTGATGCAGGCAGATTATAGTTTCTTTTCTCCCAACATTGCGTCCGATCTGAAGATCGAAGTAATTGTTGAAGATGAAAACGGAAAACATCCTGTAAATCTTTTTGATGTTTCAAACCCTGAGGTAAATACACGTTTTCAATGTTCAATCATTGGTTTTCAGAATGTATCAATTGCTCAAGAATTGATTGCGCGTTCGTGGGCTGCAAGAGCATACGAAAAATATCCTTCGGCAAAATTCATCGGTGTAAGAGGAGCAACTTACCAACTACCTACACAGCGGGAATATTCCTCAGGCAAGCTCCCATCCTACAAAAGGATGTTCGAGATTACGTTCAGCACTTCACACGGCAGAATGTAGAAAACAAATTCTTAACAAGATTATTATGAAGCATATACATATAAATTTTAATATACGTGAGTTGCTGATGCGTCCTGCTAAAACAGAACCTTTGGCATTCTTACGCATTGCTACAGCAATAGTGGCTCTTGCAGAATTACTCCTGCTAAGTTCTCATTGGAAAGATATTTACGGTAGTCATGGATACATAGAATGGGTTATTAGCAGTAATCTCTTTAGTATGCCGAATTTACCCACCATGGCAGGAATAAGTGAATTACTAAACCGTGAAGTGGTTTCGAACGATATGATAATGTACAGTTTACTGGGACTATACATTGTCTCACTTTCGTTAATGATGCTTGGATTTAAAAGCAATATCATGGCATTCTTCTCGTGGCTACTACATTTAACCATTAATAATAGTGCTAACATGTATGGTTATGGTGTTGAGACGTTCATACATGTCAGCCTATTCTACCTGATATTTATGCCTTCGTCTTCTCACTGGGCCATCTCTAAACATCCTGAAACAACTACTACAAAAATTTACGCTAATCTTTTGTTAACCATTCTTCAAATCCATTTGTGCATTGTTTACCTGAATGCGGGTATTGCAAAAATAGAAGGTGATGATTGGACAAGCGGAGAGGCTATATGGCGCGCAGTAGCGCAGCCATCATACAGTCAGGTAAACATGTTCTGGATCGCATACATGCCTTGGCTATCTTTTATTGCAACGTATCTTGTATTGCTTCTCGAAACTGCCTACCCTCTTTTTATCTGGTTTAGATTGTCAAGAATATATTGGCTTACTGGTATTATATTAATGCACGCAGGTATCGGAATATTCATGGGGCTATATGCGTTTTCAGCAATTATGACGGTATTAAATATTTCAGCATTTGGCTGGAGCTACATAGAAAATGTAGCCAAATATGCTCGAGGGAGATTTGCGTGGTCTGGCAAAAATAAGCTAGCCTTTAAAGAATATATTCACTAGCTATTTCGGCTAGTCATTTAAATGCAAGTTATGAAAACAGAAAAAGGTATCGTTTTGATACCTTTTCCTGTTAAAGAAAGTTTAATGAATTTTACTTTTGGATCATAACCTTTTGCTTAATCGACCTTCTGCCCTGATTAGCCATAATAATGTAAATTCCATTTGCAACACCATTGGATAGCTGTGGCCTTATTCCCTCAGCCAGTTCAGCAGGTGTGTGCTCAGCCTGATAGTGTGTTTTACCCATTTGATCTATCAACTGCAGGTATACTGATGTTTCAATATCACCTGTTTCAAGTTGAATGAATAACTCTTCCGCCGATGATGGATTGGGGAAGGTAGTCATTTCAAAAACATCTTCTGCTTCAATATCTTCAATTACTGTTACATCTTCGGTGCTTGCAATCCTTGCAGTAGACGTTGTAACTGTTATCGGTGCAGACCATTTATTCCATTGGGTTGAGGTTGGATTTGCGACTCTGCTAAACCTAGCCCGGTACTTTCCAGGAGTTTTGGCTGTATAGGTAAATGAGGTTGCCCCTGAGATAACTACGCCATCTTTTTCCCACTGGTAAGCATGAAATCCTTCTGCCAACATCAAGATGGGATATTGTGCCTTAGAAGCATCAATAACTGTGATACCTTTTGAAGCATGTATATTTTCTTTTCGTTTGGATAACATCCATGAATAAAACTCTGCCTCTGCAAATGCCTTAGGCCAACAGGTGTGTCCTACCCCTGAATACAATGAATACCTTACTACTGAACCTGCTGCTTTGTAATCATTTACAAGCTGCGTTGTGTATGCGGGGGCTGGGTTTGTGTCATTACCTCCCTGATAAGCCCATAGGGGAATGTGCGCAACCTTACTTTGAAGTTTGTATTTGCGTATGCTGGCATCGTTAATTGCAGACATTGGCTGAGCTGCAGCAAAAAGCCATGGTGCTCTTTTTATTGCTTCATATACTGCATAACCACCGATGGACAGACCGTGGACATATATTCGGTTTTCGTCAATATTATATTTCTGAGCAATTAACTGAACCAACCTAATGGCATCCTGAACATTCAAAGAATCCCATACATTGAACATTTGAGGTACAAGAACAAAGCCTGGAAAGTCGCGGCTTCCTAAAGTAGTATTATTAGGTAATTTACCTGCTGCTCGGTTTCGCGCATCAAGATGTTCTTTACCTCCCTGTTGGAGGTTATAATCATTATTCAACAACTTATGAGTCGCAGTTTTTGGAGCTGGAGGATTATTTACATTGGGGTCATACGACCAATTGGAATGATAACAGGCATTGTAATAACAATTACCTCGTTCAACCGCTCCATGAAATAACACCATTAAGGGATATCCTTCTGCATACGTAGAACTATAACTCAATGGCTTCAGCAGCCGGTAGTTCATTACAAAAAGATCGGCACTTCCATTTTTCCTTTTCAAGTGCCCTTCGGTATATGGGCTTGAGTCAAAGGATGTCATGTCAAGATAAGTATTGGTCTTTACACCTGAGGAACTTTCGCGAAAGCTAAAAGTTTGATTTTCGACAAGGTAAAAGTAGTTAGTTGAGGAAATCCTAGTTCGAATGTCTAATGTGCCATATGGCATTCCCGTGTTGTACAGATAAGAAGCTTTAACCTGTGCGTTGCTGTAATAATTGATTACAAGAAGGCACAACAAAGAGAGGTAGATTTTTTTCATGGAATTGATTTTTGCTTACACACATATCAGAAAGGCCAACGATAGATATGGTGAGGGCAAAAATGTTATACCTGAAAAAAGAAAGGTTGTATCCATACCTTTTGTATAAAAAGCAGGACACAACCAAATGAAGTGACGTCTATTCTATTCCCTAATAATAACCTTATGCTGCTTTATATAATCACCTTGTTTTACTCTGATCAGATACATTCCCTGTTTCAGATTTTGCTCGGGTGCAATTTGCAATTGTGTGCTTCCCTGGTCCATACTATATTGATTTGAAAATACTTCTCTGCCAATAGGATCTATAAGAGTTATATCTATCAGGCCAGTATGCCTGGTATCTATCTGCAAATTTATATTGCTCTGCACTGTAGGATTAGGGAATACATTTGCAACAAATGGTACTGGCACGTCAGGCTCTGTTCCTACCACCAATCCGCTCTTTAAAGCAGCTGACGGTATCAAAGCCCATTGGTTATTGGTATCAGGTCCTTTGTATTCAACAATAAGTGTATCGGTCTCTATATAATCAAAAAAGTCTACTGTAATTCTTTGCGGACCTTCTGATAGTGTTATCGCTTTACTCTCGACTGTTTTCAGATCATGAACACCATCATTTTTAACGATTATATTTTTGTTAATGCTTAGCCTGCTTCCGTCATCAGAACTTGTTCTGAACTGATAGCTTCCGGGAGTGGTGATAAACAGGAAGCCGTCAAATCTGAAGCTAAAATAATCGTCCTGTGTTTTAGGCGAGAGCGTGAAGTTATCAACAAAACCAGTATACTCCGGCTTTGCCCAATTGATGCTATCCAGGTTTGCCCAGTATCCTGCGCTATGTCCATAAAAGAGTCCTGTAATACCGTTGTAAATGGTAATCGTATTACTCTTAGTCCCCTCGTTACCACCTAAGTCAACCGCAGCAACCTGTACCTTATACACTCCGTTAATTTCTAGATCGTTTAAGCTAAATGTAGTGTCAGCTGACTGCGTCTTTATGGTTTGATCATTGATGGAGATGATATAATTACCAATACCTGCGTTATCCTGAGCAGGGCTCCACATAAGCTGAAATGTTTCAAGCGACAACCTTTTTGATTTAAGATTAAGCGGTGCCTGAGGTGCCTGTGTATCTGCTGCTGTTGAAATTTGAAGTACATCGTTAGCTGATGGTGCATATTGCGATCTTGCCGTATTACTTACCGCCCGGGTCTTGTACTGATATACAGATGAAGGCAATAAACCAGTATTGGAATATGATGTTGTATTGGCTGCGGTTAATGTTACCATTTCCCAAGTGGAGAATTGGTTATCTCCCGTTCTTCGTCTCCTCCAGATCTCGTAGCCGATTTCATCCTGAGCGTTATCCGTCCATTGAAGGTTGATTTGGGATGGTGATGAACTTTGTCCATTGAAATTAGTTGGAGCGCTAATGGTCATTGGAGCCTGATCATTGAAGAAAACATTTTTAGCTGCTGTTGGTGCACTATTACAATTATCATAATTTGCTACCACCAGTGTATAAGCACCATTTCCCATAGTTGATGTGACGTTTAAGTAACGTACTGTATCATCCTGATCACCTGGCAAATTGAGCAGGGTTCCGTTTTTGTACCAGTAATAGTGGGCAAATTCACCTACTGATTCTAATCTTGCCTGATTGCCTCCATTCAGATCTTTGAGCATTACAGTACCTACTTGTCTTATTTCTGCTACGGGAGGGTTTGGTTGTACAGTTACGTTTACTTCGGGAGACCATTCATTCCAATCAGCTTCTGTTGGATTTTCAACACGTGAAAAACGTGCGCGATATTTTGCTGAAGCTTTCGCAATAAAAGTTGCCTGGTTTGCACCGTTGATTATCTGGCCGTTCATCTGCCATTGATAGGCTTTGAAACCTTCCGGCAGCTGAAGCTTAAGGCCCTCGTCGCTACAAATAGAAGGAGTGCCTGCAAATACGTGAATAGAAGCTTTATTTACTCCCAACATCCATTTAAAAAAGTCTGGTTCGTTGTACGCTCTATTCCATGTAGTATGACCAAGGTCAGGATACTCTGTAAGTTTAACAATAGCTCCTGCATCTTTGAAAAGTTTAACATACCGTCTTGTTCTATCAGGTGTCGGCTCCTTATCAAGGCCTCCTTGAAATGTCCAATTAGGTATGTGTGTAATAGTTGACTGCAGATCCCTACTTGTTATGCCCGCGTCATTTACTGCTGACATGGTTATTGCAGCAGCAAACATCCACGGTGCTCGCTTCATAGCCTCATAAGCCGCGTAGCCACCCAATGACAAACCATTAACATAGATTCTGTCTTCATCAATATTATACTTTTTAACAAGAATCCTTATGATGCGGAGCGCATCCTGTACCTGTGAACCCGTCCATCCATTAAGTGTCTGTGGAAAAAGTACAAAACCGGGGAAAGCCCTGTTGGCTAGTGAAGGATCATCCGGACGTTTATTACCGGCTAGATTCACCGCATCCAAGTAAATTTTTCCTCCATGAAGAAGGTTATGATCATTATTAAGCAATTTAGAACTGGCATCTGTTGGTGCTGGGGGATCATTGGTTGCAGGAGAATATGCTCTGTTTGAGTGATAGCACGTATTATCCCAGCAATTCGCGCGCTCACCAGCACCATGAAACATTATAATCAAAGGATATCCCTTTGCATAATTTGCATCATATCCTACAGGTTTTAATAGCCTGTAATTCATGACGAAAGCATCTGCAGCTCCATTTTTTTCTCGTAGGTTTCCTTGTCCATAGGCTTTGGAGTCCCAGGAGGTCATGTCAAAATATGTATTTGTTCTTACTCCCGGTGCACTTTCGCGGTAGCTGAATGTCACGTCTTCCTGCAGATAGTAATATCGGGTTGCTGTCTTACTAATACGGAGGTCTAACGTGCCATAAGGCATGTTTTCATTATAGATAAAAGTGGTGTCAACCTGGGAAAAAGAAAGATGATAGGTAAAGGAAATTAGAAAGAGTGTAATAATTTTCTTCATACGTTTTTTTATCGTTCTGGCGCTGTATTTACAGCACACAGGAAGAAAAAAAAGCATACCATTTTGCCGCTTATCAGCTGGGATAAAGTTAAATAGTCTTAGCAGCCTTTAAAATGGTGATACAGCCGTATGAAGAAAACTTAGATATAAACTGTGGAAGTTAAAACCACAGTTTATACCAATGCAGATACACTAGCTTCTTTGTGAGAAGGCCGTGGTTTCAATTGTAGAATCTGAAACATTTCTTTGTCTTGTACAAAACCTGGATTAGGTGTTGTAAGCAATTTATCACCAGCAAAAATTGAATTAGCACCAGCTAAGAAACATAAAGCCTGCTCTTCCAATGTCATCCTAACCCTGCCTGCTGAAAGACGGACCATAGCTCTTGGCATAATGATAC
>NZ_JAHESD010000051.1 GCF_018598585.1 Chryseosolibacter indicum | reverse complement strand
TCATTGGACAGCGTGATAGAACTGCTATCGGGAAAAACACTATACCGGAAGATGTTCGTAAAACATTAGGCAATTATCCTCAGTTGGGAAGAGACACGCAGAAGAAAATATTAAACTCGAAATTGGTTGAACTTGACAATGTCGGACACCTCCCCCACATTGAAGCCTTTGATCGTTTTATAAAACCATTGCTAGACTTTCTGTCCAAGTAAGATTACCCAGAGCTTTTTCGCGATACAATTAATTCCATGATGGTAAATGTAACGCCTTCTTTTGAGAAGGCTTTACTTGTATCAGCTAGTCCGAACTTTTCATAAAAACCTTTCTTATCCGCCCTTGCATTGCACCAGATCCGTTTAAATCCACGCTTTATGGCATCATCAAGAATGTAGTTTAACAAGTACGTACCCAGGCCTTGGCCCTGATATTCTTTTAAAGTTGCAAACTTTCTGAATTGCAATTCATCACCCTTTTCGAAGCAGGAGATTACAGAAGTGAGCACATGATCTTTATAAAGACCGTAATGAAACCCCTCAAAATCATCTTCCAGTTTTACAAAGTCAATCGGTTTATCAGGCCACATTACCTGTTGTCTTATATACCACGTTACCTCCGGTCTTATTTGTTCAACTACCATGGCCAATTAATCTTCTACAAAGCAAATTCAATCCATTTCTTTACGATGACTTTTAGATCACTCGCTTTGGATTCAACTTCTTCTAATGAGGTGAAAGTTGCTACCGCACGGTCATTTGTCACCCACTTTAACAGACCAGTAATATCGTCTATTAACTTCTCTTTTGGCTGTGCTTTAACTTTTGCTCCTCGATGAAAGATGATTTGAACATTTTTAGGAGGGAATAACTTCATGGTAATCCTGTCATCTCCATTAATACAAAAGCTTGGGGCATTCCATTTAATATGTTCTGTAAGCTTCTTATCGGAGGTTAAAATAACACTCCTTAATTTCAGAATAATAGGCATTAAAGGATGCTCAAGATTATCCAGAAAGTCATTCACCTCATTAGTTTCCTTCAATTTATTTGAGGGCATATTATAATATTTAAGACGAAGTAAGTATTAAAGCGGAGGATTCATCCTGTTAAAGCTGTTTTTTAATTCCTCAGGATTTGCCTTTGCCATTGCTTCACTAAAGCCGTAAGTTAATTCTGTTTTGCCTTCTTTTAACTGCTTGAATATAGATTCAACAAAACCGCTTACAGGGCGCGCGGCATCGTGCAATCCCTTCCCGCCAAGGTCTGTATTTAATGCAGGAGGTATCATCTCAATAACTTCAATGTTCTTTGACTTCAGTAAGTATTGCAAAGATAACGTGAAGGAATGAAAGAATGCTTTGGTAGCAGAGTATACTGGTACTTTTGTAAGTGGCACAAATGACAGTCCAGAGGTTACATTAATGATTGTTTTGAGTGAGCTGAGCTTGATAAATAGTGTAACTAGATGAAGCGGTGCTTCTACGTTGGTTATTATTTCTGCTTTAGCCTTCTCATAAAAATCTGCATCAGTAACATTTATCCAGTTTTGGACTCCTGCGTTATTAACAAGAACATTAAGGTCAGGATGTTCTTGTGATATCCAGTTAAAGAGCTCAACGCGCTGCCTTTCGTTAGCAAGGTCACATACTTTTGTGATAACACCCGGCAATTTAGTTGACGCTTCCTTTAGTACGTTTTCTCTTCGCCCGCAGATAATAACTACGTTACCCTCTTGTATAAATCTTTCAGCAAGTCCAAACCCAATTCCACTGGCACCGCCTGTAATTAGTATCTTATTACCTGATAAATTCATTCGCTTTTATTTAAGTGATCGTTATAATTAGTGCTTACAAAATACAAATCAAATTAATCATACCTATTCGAATTAAGATATTACTTCGCAATCCTCATGAAAGCCATCACAACACTTAAAGTTTCTCATAACTATCGTTTAATGTATTTCCAGTGCTAACCCCATTTGAGGGGTATGATTATCCATAATTTACCGATACATATACCTATTTTTCGTGTAACCCAAGGGTAGCAACGTTATTTTAACACAAACGATTTTCCATTAAAATCAGGCGTTTTACGTGTTTCTAATTGTATAGGAGGAGGGTAGCTTCATTACAATTAACTCCTCCCCTTTATGAAACTACCCAGACTCCCAATTATACAATTTTGTATACTGTTCTTGTTCTACCATTGCTCCTACGGTGGCCCCATAGTTGGTTTCGCACTTCCTGATTCGATGATGAAAGTAACTTTGAAGTTTAGAACGCTTTCAAACCTTATTATTCTGCCAGTTACCATTAACGACTCAGTGAAAGTAAACCTGCTGCTCGACACGGGTTGCAGAAACCTTGTTCTATTTGGGAAAAAGTTTGAAAAGCTTTTATCAGTAGATAAGACCAAGGAAGTTATCTTTTCCGGGTTAGGAGATGGTAACGCCGTGCTCGGCCACCTTTCGTTAAATAACCGTGTGACTATTGACGCAGTGCTTGGGCGGAGTGTACCCATAGTGGTTGTACCGCAGAAGAACCTGTTCGGCAAATACAAAGATATCCATGGTGTTATAGGATATGATATCTTCCAGAAATTTGAGATAGAGATAAATTCACGAACACAGGAAATAACGTTTCGTCCTGCGGCAAGCGCAAATGCGCCGGAAGATCATTTAAAAATACCCTTGCGCGTTGATGATTCGAAACCCGTTATCACATCGACAATTTCTTTGGGAGGGAAAACCGTAAGCTATGATCTAATGATTGATACCGGCTCTTCCATTGGGCTTCTTCTTAAAACTACAGACGTTGAGCAGTTTGGAGGGTTTATGGAGAAATCAGTTATAGGACGAGGACTCAATGGTGATTTTATGGGATTCAGCAAAGTAGTTCACATCTTAACTTTAGAGAACTTCAAGCTGAAGAGAGTACTGGCCAGCATTGTTGAATCGCCATCGCGTAACGAGGCGTCTATCGGTATGGAAATACTTAAAGATTACATCGTAATACTAAACTATTGCCGGGCTTATGCCTGCCTTAAAAAACTCGACACGTAAACACTAGCAAGTAATTTCTACTTTTGATTTTTGCACCACGCTAAGAATCTTCATCAGTATTTCCTCATCGCTCGACAGGCCATATTGCTTCTCCTTTGAATCAATATGTCCTGTTTCGAAATACTGGTGAAGTGTATCTGAATTATACAGGTTTACAATCTCCGGATGCACATAGTACTTCTTGCATACGGCAACGGTATTGCCCAGCTTCTGACTCACTTCCTGCATGGCAGCCACTATGTTTTTCTTGTAATCAGATTTCTTCTCACATTTCGCAGCAGCCCTCAATGCCTGAAGCATCGATAGCGTACCTGCCCATGTTCTGAAGTCTTTGGTTGTGAAATCCATCTGCAAGCATTCTTTGAGGTATTGGTTTACCTGACCAGAGTCGATCTTGCGATGCTCGCCATTCTCATCGTAATACTGAAATAACTCTTTACCAGGAATGGCTTTACATTGCCTTACAAGCTTGGCAAATTTCTTACTCTTAAGCTTTACTTTATGATAAACTCCTTTCTTCCCCTTAAAGGAAAAGGTGACTTCGCTTCCTTTTATGTCAACATGGTTATCCTTAAGTGTAGTAAGCCCATAAGACCCATACTGTTTCTCGTAACCCTCGTTGCCAATACGGATAAATGTTCGCTCCATTAAACTCAGAACAATAGCCATGATCTTGCTTACAGGAAACCCTGGCTGATCGAGGTCTTTCTGTAGTCGTTTCCGAAGTTCAGGAAGAACCTTACCAAATTCTATGAGACGGTGAAACTTGGTCTCCTGCTGTAATGCAGACCAACGGTTATGGTACCGGTATTGTTTTCTGTTTCGAGCATCATATCCAGTAGCCTGAATGTGACCTTCGGATGTTGGGCAAATCCAAACTTTGGTCCATGCAGGCGGTATAACGAGCTTCTTGATCCGCTCCAGCGTTTTAGGGTCTCTAACAGTATTACCCTTGTATGTATAAGAGAAACCATTACCCTTTTTCACCCGGGTAATACCAGCTTCTTTATCTGAAACGTAAGTAAGATTAACAACCGAAGCTGCTGCCTCATAGTTTTTATCGATCTTGATAAAATCTCTATGTGTTAATAAATGTGGTACTGCACGCATATAAATGCGTAGAGCCTAAAGGCGTGCCAACTCCAATCTTGTTTAAGGTTCGAGGTTCTGAGTTCTGGGTTCTGGGTGGGCGGTTCTGGGTTGGGTTGCAGAAAGAAGAGAGTTTAGAAGTACCGAAGGCGGGACTCGAACCCGCATGTCTTGCGACACACGCCCCTGAAACGTGCGTGTCTACCAATTCCACCACTTCGGCCTTAAAATCAAAGTTCAAGGCTAAAACTCGTGGGTGTAAAACCATAGAGATGAACCTTGAACTAAATTTAGTGCCCAGGACTGGACTCGAACCAGCACACCCGCAAAGGCGCTACCACCTCAAAGTAGTGCGTCTACCAATTTCGCCACCTGGGCTTTAACGGTTTTCCATTTAATGTTGCCAAGTGTTGTAATCAGTACAAATCTTGACCTCTATAAACCTAAACCTGTCAGAATGGGCGACAAATGTATAAAGGATTAGGAATTTTCCCAATACAGCGACCAGAATGATTCAAAAGTGATTTTATTTTCCGCAAAAAAGCAAGTAAATAACTTCGTTCCCTAAAGGATCTGTTTATTAAGGGAAGAAAGCGTATGCTTCGTTCATCTCGATACTGCCAAAATTTCAGTATGAGAACAGGAACCTGACTCTAGCTCCGTCGTAGCTTCGCCCTAGCTGGCTCGTCAGTATATCCCAGGATGGCCTTCTAAATCGGTTCGATGCCGAGAAAAAGAGGTTTATCCTTTCTGCCCCGACAAAGACGGTTTTCCATACCGCATCCGATGGCACTTTTCAACATACCAAAACAATAAGCTATAGAAAATAAGTATGGACGTAAAAACAGCTATCATAAACGTAGTGGTTTGGATTTATGACTAAGTCAAAGATGGCTGTTGAAACCCGAAAGTATTCGGCAGACAATGGCCGCTTGGCACAGAAGTAAGATTCAAGCGGCTTTTGTAACAATTTAGGGGTATACCCTTCAAATAAAATTAACAGGAATAGTTTTGGCTTACCCCTATATTCGCAACAATTAATAATTACATTTATGAAGAACCGGTTAGCGGGTTTAATAGTACTCTTAATTACACTCTTACAATTTCAATTTTCACATGCTTTTCAACAACCTGATACTACCGGGGCTCCTCCAAAGGACTGGTTTATCCGCGATCCTGGTACTGATTCAGTACAGGGAGTTAGTGCTGAGAAGACATATTCAACCCTTTTAAAGGATAAACCGGCACGTACTGTTTTAGTTGCCGTAATCGATTCAGGAATTGATATTGAGCACGAAGATCTTAAAGATGTCATCTGGACGAACGAGGATGAAATACCTGGCAATGGAATAGATGATGACAAGAATGGTTACGTAGACGATATCCATGGTTGGAATTTTATCGGTGGGAAGAACGGCAATGTAAATGAAGATACTTATGAAGTAACGCGTGAGTATGCAAGGTTAAAACCTAAATACGAAAATATTGACGAAAAGAAGATCGGTAAAAAACAGAAAGCAGAATATGAATACTGGAAAAAGGTAAAAGCGAAATACGACAACGATTCTAAATTCAATGGTGATCAGTATTCGCAATACAAACAACAGTATGAAATGTATAGCAATGCTTACCAAACCATTGAGTTCTGTGATAGTGTACTTGAAAAAGCAACTGGCAAGCCGGTATTAAAATCAAGCCTTGCGGGAGTTGAAGCAAAGAATGACACTGTAAATTTTGCTAAACAAACATTGATGAAGATAATGGAAAGCATAGACGGTGACCTTGCCGTAAAAGACTTTCTTACAGAACTCGATGGGTATTTGCATCAGCTTGAGGAAGGAGTTAATCATTTTAAGGTAGCCGTTGAGTATGGTTACAATACCGAGTTCAATTCACGCACGGTTATAGGAGATGATGTTAATAACCTGAATGAAAAAGGTTATGGCAATAATGACGTTGAAGGACCTGATGCAACGCATGGCACACACGTAGCTGGTATTATTGCAGCAAACCGCACCAACACCATTGGTACAAAAGGTATTGCAGACCATGTAAAGATCATGTCAGTAAGGGCAGTACCCAACGGCGATGAACGCGATAAAGACGTAGCCAACGCAATCATTTACGCTGCTGACAATGGAGCCAACATCATCAACATGAGTTTTGGAAAAGCATTTTCTCCTCAAAAAGAAGCAGTAGACAAAGCTGTAAAATATGCTGAATCAAAAGGCGTACTATTGATCCACGCTGCGGGCAACGATGGTGATGATTTGGATGATCCCAACAAGACCAATTATCCTAACAGAAATTTTAAGAGCGGAGGGCAAGCTAAAAACTGGCTGGAGATCGGCGCTTCTTCTTACGGAGCGGATGATGAATTTGTAGGATCGTTCTCAAACTATGGAAAGAAGTCGGTAGACCTTTTTGCGCCTGGTGTACAAATCTATTCTACTACACCAAATAATGCTTACGAAAATTTACAGGGAACAAGTATGGCATGCCCTGCAACATCAGGAGTTGCAGCGATTATTATGTCTTATTTCCCTGATTTAAAAGCGCAAGAAGTAAAAGAGATACTACGCCAGTCTACACGCAAATTCGACCAGCTAAAGGTAACGCGCCCTGGGACTAAAGATGAACAGGTAGAGTTTAGTCAACTGAGCAGCACAGGTGGCCTTGTTAATGCTTATGAAGCTGTAAAGCTTGCTATGGAAAAGAGTAACAAGCAGGCGGCAAAGTAGTTTCGAGGCCCCGGGTTCTGAGTTTAAGGTTTAAGGTTAAATGTTTTAAGGTTGTTGCACCTGGAACTTTAAACCTTGAACCTTAAACATTTATTGGAGTTCCAGGTGAAGAAGAGGAAATGGTTTGCCTAATCCATCTGTTTCTGAGCGCCCAATTATTTTGAAACCCATGTGAGTATAAAATGCGGTGGCCTGGACATTCTGTTCATTCACATCCACCTTTCTCACGTTCATATTTTGAATAGCATGTTGCAGCAAATGCTTTCCCACTCCCTTCCCTCTGCAATCAGGATGAATAAAAAGCATTTCAAGTTTGTCTTCACCAACACCTGCAAAACCAATGATCCTCCCTTCCTGATTTCTGAATGCTGAGAGCTGCACCAAGTAAAAATACTGGTTGAGTATAAGCGGTTTAAAGTACATGATATTTTCTTCAGAGAGAAAATCGTGAGTAGCTCTCACAGAAGCTTCCCATACCTCGATAAGTTCGTTAAACTCATCAGCTTTAACTGTCGTAATCATTCTTGCGAATTTTAATACCAAATGTCTTGCGTATAAAACTCTTAAACCTTAATGGTGAGAGAAACAATGTTTTCAACGTGCATGGTATGCGGAAACATATCAACGGGTTGTACTGCTACAATGTTATACTTTTCGGCAAGCAACTTAAGATCACGCGCCTGCGTGGCTGCGTTGCAGCTAACATAAACTATTCGCTTGGGTTCTGCCTGCAATAACATTTTAGTAACATCTTCATGCATTCCGGCCCTTGGGGGATCTGTAATTACAACATCCGGTTTACCGTGAACAGATAAGAAGTTTTCATTAAGCAGATCTTTGATATCGCCAGCATAAAAATCTGTATTGGTAATGCCATTGATCTGTGAATTGACTTTTGCATCTTCTATGGCTTCCTTAACGTACTCAAGTCCTACAACTTTTTTTGCCTGCCCAGCTACAAAGTTGGCAATGGTACCCGTACCTGTATAGAGGTCATACACAAGTTCATGATTTTGGATGTTTGCCATCTGCCAGGTGAGTTTATACAATTGATAAGCCTGATCTGAGTTTGTCTGATAAAAAGACTTTGGCCCCACACGGTATTGAAGTATACCAGTACCATCTGGTTTAGGCATCTCTTCGGTAATGTATGGATTACCCTTCCAGCAAGTGATATTCAAATCGCTGAATGTATCGTTCTTCTTTCCATTGATCACATAATTGCAGGAAGTGATCTGCGGAAAATCGCTGACCAGACGATTAAGGATCTTCTCGATCCATTCCATCTTATCATACGTTACCTGTAAAATCACCATCACCCCCCCTGTATTTGCCGTGCGAATGGTAAGTGTTCTTAAAAACCCAATCTGTTTGCGTAAGTCGAAGAAGGGAATGTTGTTTTTTATTGCTTCATCCTTCGCTGCCAATCTTATGGCATTAGAAGGATCAGGTTGCAGATGGCATTGCAATACATCAAACACTTTATCATACTTGCGCGGAATATGATAGCCCAGCCCTGGCTCTACATTATGCTGAGGGTCTGTGAGTGATGTTGCAAGTTCATTCTTTGTGAGCCATCGCTGTGAGGAAAAAGTATAGTCGAGCTTGTTTCTGTAATACCTTGTCTTTTCAGAACCAAGAATAGGAAACACTGCAGGCAAAGTAAGCCCACCTATACGCTCGAGGTTATCGATTACCTGTTGATGCTTATACGACAATTGTGTTTCGTACCCAATATGCTGCCACGAGCAGCCACCACACAGGCCGAAGTGAATGCAAAAGGGCTGAACGCGGGATGACGAGAAGCTTGTAATGGCTGTTACTCTTCCTTCAAGAAAAGAGCTTTTAACTTTAGTTAGCTCAGCTGTAACCGTGTCGCCTGGTGCACATCCTTCTAAAAAAATAATCTGACCATTGATTTTAGCCACACATTTGCCTTCAGCGGCCATTGTGTCAACATGAATATTCTCAATGACGTCACCTTTTTTCATTCTGTTAATCCTATCCATTAATTAATCTCGTCTATATCAAAGTTGCTCTGATCGATATTCATGTCAAAAAAAGTCGTTTTGACACTCCAATTCATAATTTTACAGAGAGCGCAAAACTACTGAATTACGGAGTTTTATGCCTCTGTTTGATTTCTTATATTTAGATTCTCGCTCAGGTATGAAAAGGTTTTTACTCGTCATTCTGTGTTTATTAGCATTTCCGGTAGTAGCATCACACATAGTAGGTGGTGAATTTGAAATTCTATATGTATCCGGTAACACATACAGAATCAATCTGATCCTGTACTTTGACCTTAATAATGGCTCAGCAGGTGCGCGTGACCCTGATGTGCGAGCACGTATTTATAGAAAAAGAGACAATGCCATTATAAGGAATGAAGTTATCCTTAATTTCAAAGACGAGGTGAATGTAAACTATACACAGCCAAATTGTTCAGTGGGTGGTGTAAGGACTTCAAAACTGGTTTATACTATCACATTGGAAATGACACCGGAAGAGTTCTCTGACAGTAAGGGATATTATATTGTATGGGAAAGATGCTGCAGAAACTACAATGTAAATAAGCTCTTAAATATTGTAAGTGTTGATCCTTCGACCAATACAAGCCACCCTGATGCTGCTGGGCAAACTTTCTACCTTGAATTTCCTCCGGTAGTTAGAAATGGAAAGCCATTCAGAAACTCTTCTCCTCAGTTATTTCCTCCGCTAAGTGACTATGGTTGCATCAACAAACCATACTACGCAAACTTCGCCGGCACTGATGTAGATGGTGATTCACTTGCCTATTCTTTAGTTACGCCCCTGAACACCCATACCGCGGAGGCCATTCCAACGGGAGGACCAGGGCCTGCCCCCTTCCCTACTGTAAAATGGATAGCTCCATACAGCCTCAACAACATTATGGGTGGTAACCCTGATCTTAAAATCAGTAAAGATGGTTTGCTTACCGTTACTCCAGGTAATATCGAAGGCCTGTTTGTGTTTGCAGTAAAATGTGAAGAGTTCAGAAATGGTGTAAAAATTGGTGAGCTGCGAAGAGATTTTCAGATGTATGTTCTTGACTGCCATCCTGCTGATCCACCACAGATATCGGGAAGAAAGTTAGGTGACACTAATTTTACTTACACCAACACCATGTCTGTAAACTTTTCTAAAAATACGCCTGACAACCAGCGTTGTATTGAAGTGCGTATTACGGATCCTGATGTAATGCGAGATGGTTCAGAGAATATTTCAATACGGGCAATTCCCCTTGGCTTTAATGGTGATGTATCTAATTTACTTCCGGATATTTCTACTGCAACACTTACGAAAAGTGAATCAGAAAAGATATTCAAGCTCTGTTTTGATAAATGTCCTCATAAGTTTGGCCCTTACCAGATTGGCATTATCGCTGCAGACGACGCCTGCAGTCTTCCCCTCCTTGATACGCTAAAGATTACTGTTAATATTGAGCCTCCTGATAATAACCCCGCTATCTTTACTATTCCAACAGGGAACATTCAGCAGACAAACAATTACGACCAGTTAGTAAAGTGGCCGATTGAAGGAATTGATGTGGACAATGATGCTTTAACAGTGAAGGTAGTAACAAATGGTTTTAACTTTACCGAAGCAGGATTCAGTTTTACAGGTGGTACTTTAAACAATGGCTTATATCGCGATACACTCGTGTGGGATACACGCTGCCGTGTTTTTGATTTTACGGAGCGGACCAATTTTAAGATAAGATTATACCTTGATGATGTTGATGGTTGTAAACTCGAACAACCTGATATAACTCTTTTTGATCTTACTGTTAAGCTACCCAATAACGCTAAACCGGAAATTGGCTCAACACTTTCCTCTGCGGCGCTACAAAACGGTATAGAGCAAAAGGTATATTCACCCATAACGTTTGGAGTGTTTGGTACGGATAGTGATAATAATGAGTTAACCCTTTCCGGATATGGAGAAGGTTTTAACATGTCAGCATACAACATTTCATTTCCTACTGCTACCGCTGATGGCGTTGTTAATTCCAGATTCAACTGGACGCCTGATTGCAAAACAGTAGACCTGAGGGCAAGTGATCAGTATTTGTTTACCTTCATTGTAAAAGAAGAACCCGATTATTGTTTTGTTTCGCGGAGTGATACTTTACAGGTGAATGTAAAACTTCTTCCGCCAGACAACCGCTCACCTTCGTTAACAGTTACGAGTCTTAATCCTGCAGTACCTTTAATCGGCGGAGATCAACTATCTATGATCATTGACCAGGAGGTTTCCCTCCAGCTTACAGCAACAGATATGGATGTTAATCCGCCGGACAGAATAAAAATAGAATTAATTGAAGCCTCCGGAAATGTAAAACCAGAAGGATATTCATTTACGCCTGTTGAGGGCTTGAGTCCTTTAAACGGAACATTCAACTGGAAACCGGATTGTTCTATCTACAAGAACAACGTGTATGAGAATGATTATGTCTTCAGGTTCAGGGCCATAGATAACAGATGTTTTTCTGTGTTGTCCGATACTTTTAACATTGGATTAAAGGTGAAGGACATTGAGGGCAGTGACAAAGACTTTATCCCACCTAACTTTATTACCCCAAATGGCGATAAGTGCAATGACTTCTTTGCGCTGGAAGGAATTGAAGAACGTGAATGCGGTGAAATACATCTTGCCAACTTACCATTGGATAATTGCGCGGGGCAATTCAGCTCCATCAGAATCTACAACAGATGGGGTAAGCAAGTCTTTCAAAGTTCGCAAAGAAATTTCCGTTGGTATCCTGATGCTGAAGCCTCCGGTATCTACTTCTACACCGTAAACTATACAAACCGGGAATACAAGGGATCACTGACCTTACGCTATTGATGAAAGCAGAAAGCTTAAAGTGATAGCCAATAGTTTATTTGATGTTAGAGACGTATGGGCAGCAGGCTGTTATCTCTTACGTAGGCTGTTTGTCCTCCCCATTGTATTTTAGTCCATACATCGGTTTTTCCAAGAATCTTCACGCGGTGGCCATCTCCTGTTATTGTTACCAAGGGTGCTCCTGGTGAGGGGCCATTCATTATATAGGTACGGGTGTTGGTGATTATTGCTGTTGTGGCGCGATCTCCAAAGTTAACATGGAGGAAGAAACCAATCAGTAACAGCATCACGAAGGCGCCGGCGAATATCGGACGCTTATGCAATTTCAGTTTTGTATAAAAGGTCAGTGAGAGAAAAAAGATGACAATTGCCGCTATTCCTGCTGTGATGTAGAGGTAGTTGTCGTAATAAAAGTCAAGGAAGTGGTCAGTGTCTGAAGTTTCATAACCTTCAAGATTGTGCTTATCAGCAAGTTCAGTCATCTTGTCGAGTACTGCCTTATCGTTTGTAAGCGAGTAATACAAATTAAGATAATACATGGCCTGTCCCACATTATCCAAACCTTCCTGTATAAATGCCATCTTGAGAACCATGGCAGGTGTATACTGTTTCTGATCTAAGATCTCTTTATAGTGCTCAAAAGACTGGGTATAACGCTTTGCCAGGAAGAGAGAATCAGCAGTTTTTAGTTGAAAAGAAGAAGTTTGAGCATAAGTGTATTGAAAAGTGGTGAGTATCAGCGTGATGTAAAAAGTAATATTTTTTATCGATCGGCTTTGCATTTTTTTCATATCCTGTTACCTTTGTGCCCTCAATTACGCAAAAGCACAATAAAGGAGCAAGAAAGTAGTTGAGAAGATCACTTAGCTTACCAGAAAAACAGCTAAGTGAACTAAGAAAAGTAAAAACGATCTCGTAGCTCAGCTGGTAGAGCATTACACTTTTAATGTAAGGGTCCTGGGTTCGAATCCCAGCGGGATCACAGGTTGACAAACCAAAACACTCGAAAGCTCACAAAACACGTTTTTGTGGGCTTTTTTGTTTTTAACGCTTACCAAAAAAGTCATCTTTTCTCATATGTCGCGGGACTAATTCGGGACCTGCGTGCCGCTGAGAAAATGAGGTCTCGCTAAACGAGATAAGGGATTCAATATCAAGGGGTTCACTCAATGAACATCTTGATTCTGCAAAGACATCAAAGGAAATTTAATAACCATTAAAAAATTACTTTGATGAACAAGACAATCAGTGTCCATTTCCGATTGAAGAAGCGCAGCGGCTATGTAGTCGGAGAAAAAATGCCAATCTATTTACGATTGACAATTGATGGTGATCGAACAGAATTCTCAACACAGCGTGAGATCGATCCAACAAAGTGGGATTCGAAAAGAGGTCGCGCGATCGTGACGAAGAGAGAAGAGACGCGACAACTCAACAGCTTTCTTGAAACCATGCAGGCGCAGATCTACGAAGCGCAGCGTGAACTATTGAACAAAGGAAAAGAAGTCACGATCAAAGCGGTGCGAAATATTATGCACGGCATCGAGGAAGAAGAGATCGATCCCTTGAAAGACAAAAGTCTGATGCTGGTCTACCGCGAACACATCAAACAGATCACCGACCTGGTAGGAAAAGAGTATGCAAAAGGAACACTGAAAAGATTCAAGTCAGCTTTCAACTCTTTGGAAGAATTTATGAAGCACAAAAAGAAAGATGACATCAAGCTTCGCGAGCTCAACTATCAATTCATTAGTGAGTACGAATTCTTTTTGAAGACCGTTCGAAATGTCGAGCATAATACTGCGATGGGAACGATCAAGAAGCTCAAGAAAATTGTTCGCATCTGCGTTGCTCATGACTGGCTGGACAAAGATCCGTTCATGAACTACAAAGTAAAGATCCGCGACACAAACAGACCATACTTGCTGCAAGATGAGCTTGATCGGATTATTGCGTTAAAGTTCATATCCGATCGCCTCGCCAACGTGCGTGATATTTTCGTTTTCTGTTGTTATACAGGTCTCGCTTACGCGGATGTTCAGAAACTGAAAAGAGTTGACATTGTGATCGGTCACGATGGCGAGAAGTGGATACATACCGAACGTGTGAAGACAGAAACTTCGACTCGTGTTCCGCTTTTGCCACAGGCATTGAAGATCATGGACTCGTACAAAGATCATCCGCAGTGTGTGAATCAAGGCAAGCTATTACCGGTGATGAGCAATCAGAAGATGAATGAATACTTAAAAGAGATTGCCGACCGATGCGAGATCAACAAGAAGATGACATTTCATACTGCGCGGCATACCTTCGCTACTACCGTGACCTTAACTAACGGTGTACCAATAGAAACTGTGAGTAAGATGCTTGGACATAAGACACTCAGGACAACACAGCAGTATGCGAAGATTTTAGATCAGAAGGTGAGTGAGGATATGAGGGCCTTGAAAGTTAAACTTTCAAGGTGAGAACTAAGAACGAGAAAACATACTCTCGTTCTTTTCCATACGCTTCAATTTCGAAATAAATTAGCCCAAAAATCTTTCCAACTCAAAACGATAGAAGTCGTTCGCAGAACTTTTATAGTCCATGAATTCAGCATTGGCAGCTAGGTTGTTGTATTCATCAAGAAAAATATTTTTTAACTGACCGTCCGCCTCCAGCTTATTGATAAGTCCAATGTTCAACCCGATTTTTGTAAGTTCAATCTTATGCTGATCGGTTGTTCCATAGACGTATTCGTTATAGTCATTTGTGGAGATCAGATCATAATCGTATAACATCACAATGAATTTATTGACCTTAAAGCTGACAAAGTCATCTTCGATTTTTAATTTGACGATTGCGAGATTTACAAGCTCTGTTTCGGTTTTGGAGGTCAAATCAATGTAGAGTTGTGATGTTGCTGCTTCATCCAAAGGGTCGATACTTTGCTCACCGTAAGTTGTTCCAAAAAAGGTTAACCCGTTATTGTCAGCAATCCGTGATTTAAAATAACCTACCGTGTAGTTAATGTTTTGTTTAAGTGCCCTTCGCTGGCTAATTAGAATGTGGTTTTTATAGTATGCTCTGGCCTCGGAATATCGTAGCCTAGCGAACTCCTTGTCCATTATGTAATCAATATCATTTACGAAAAGCGCCCAGATCTTTTCAATTACATCATACGCGCCCCATGTCGCTGTTTTCACCAATCCATCCAACCTTAAGGCGATTAAATCCGACAATCTGTCCACGTTACTATAAAAGTTGCTAATGCCGGATTCTATCAAATTTTGCTTCAGCTTCTCAAGATGGGTCTGCGGGTCTTTACTCAAGAATTCCTCATCGCGCTTGATCTGCTCGTATTTCTTTTTGGCTCGATCTTTTTGGTCTGCATTTATCTTCAGCTTCGTGAAGTCAAATGATTCTAAAATTGGATTTTCGATTGTATCAGGGAAAGTCCGGCTTCGCAGCATTTCAATTTTGCTCGTCATACTACTCCCTTTTCTGTTATAGTCTTCATTGTTCAAAAAGTGGACTTTAGGGAGGAGTTTCTCCAAAGTTTTGTTTTCATTGCTGAAGATATTATTTAGACGATTTACTCGACCTATAAGGTTGGTTAATTCTTTTCCTTGCAGTGAATAGGTATTCAAAACGTATAGAGTGTCAATTGGCAAGTTCATGCCTTCAAGAATTACCGAGTTAGCAACAACATACTTTATTTCAGGGATATCACGGAACTTGCTTTCGAGGTACTCTTTAATCAAATCGGGAAGTTTCCCATGTAGGTAGATAATGCCTTTTGCGACATACTGCACGGCATAAAATCTTTCGTGAACTTCTTGGCGCAGATTATTAATCAAATCTTGTAACCGTTCGGAAACTATTTTGTCAGGAATGGCTTGGGCCAAGTCTTTTGCAAGCCTTTCTATGTAAATCGGCCGATAGTTGTAAATGAAATTCTTTTCTCCTGCTGTCTTAAGGATATAAGAAAATAGCCCATCAGCCTGGCCAATGTGGTAGTGTTCATTTACGAAGCGATTATACTTATGAACGCTATTATTAAGTTTGACCTCAAAAATCTCCGGCTCTTTTATGTTGAAATGGATTTTATGCTGTGAAATCAAATGATCGGAATACATCTTAAGATTTTCAATGTCCTCGATCAGTGGTGAAAGATATACTACACGATGACCCTTATTAAGACGATAATTCCTATTAAGGAGGCGAGATAGTAAAATACTGCGCGAATCGTCTTTAAGTATATTATGCGCTTCATCAATGAAAATAAGGTCAAAATGAATCTCATTCTTCTCCAACAAACGCAGGGCGCGCTCTTGGGTGAATATCGCAATAAAGGCTGGCTCACCTTGATACATCTCGTCATGTATTATAAGTTTTTTACCAAATCCTTTATCCCTAATCATGCGATACGTCTGCATTAGAAGAGATTTAGTCGGAACAATAATGGCTATTTTTTGATCCTTAGATGTTGCGGCTTTTATGCAATCTACTATGACGGAACTTTTTCCAAATGAGGTGGGAGCAACATAGCTCAAACTATTGGAAGAATCTGAAAGTAAGCTTTTCTTTTCATTGAATTGATGTATTGTTTCGATATATCCTTCGCTGCGATACCTCTCAATTTCGAGAGAAACAAGTTGGTGAGAGATACTTTCGTCAGGGAGCATCTTCCTATCTAGTATAAAGCTGACTATCGGGTAAAAGCCGAAAACCGTTGCAAAGTCATAAAGTGGTCTGTAGTCACTATATGTCACAGAATATTTCAAAATGATATAATAAGCAAAGTCGCAATACGTTCGTCTACGCTTGTCTTGCCCGTAATGCCGCAAAAAGAGTATTGCGCATGCGAGCAGATAACTCTTTTCATTTTCCGAAAGCTGGCGCCCAGTTGTAAGGCCTTGAATAGCGTCCCTAAAAAACGGAATTTTGTTAATAGATGTTAGCGTCCTTTTTTCAGATAGGTCCATGTGTTACGCCTTTAGGTAATCCAAGAAAAGTTTTAGAGTTGATTTTGTTACACACACCACAACCATTTTTTTGAACTCCAGTTTTTCGATGATCTGTAATACCTCCTTTTCAAGCTCCGCAGAATCTGTCGGTTTCCAGGTCCCGTTCAAGAAGATAGTAGCTCCAGGAATAATGTTAGTTTCCTTAATTTGTTGAAACACTCCTTTTGTATATCGCTGCGATAGTGCGTCTATGTTTTTCCTTACGTTCGGATTAGCATTGACATCAAGCTGCGAAGCATGCTTGTAAGCGTTCTCCCATGGATTGTTTGGCCCTTCCCCTGCCAATTTACTCTTTAAGTCATCGTAAGATTCCTTCACTTTTTTTGCGTGGGATATCCCAGCTGTGCCAATACTTCCGGATTTACTTTCTAGTATCCATTCTTGTGAGGCAAAAAGATAATAGCCATCAAAGCCTTTTTTAATTGAGTTTTCTTCAAGGTTGGTATATAGAAATTGCGGCTGATACCCTTGTTCATTGAGAAAAACATGTAATAAGAATTCGGCTACCGCACCCATTTCGGTCGTGCTTCCCGCTTTTGTCCCAAGGAAATTGGCTACTCTAGTCTTGACTGTCGATAGTTCAATGCCACGATTTCCCTCACATACCTTAACAAACCAATTATCTAGGCAAATCTTAAGTGGTTCATCAATGGTCTCTATATCAATAATGTAAAGAGTATTACCGCTGCCTAAGTTTTTAGATAAAAAATTGAATGACATCAAACAAAAGGTTGGCGTTTATTTAAATGCCGGATAAGGCTTCAGCGAGGTTAACTGCACCAATTGAAAACTGATATTTATCCTTTTGATATCTACTTACTGTGCTTAAATCAATGAGTATTTTTAAACCTTCGCCACCTTTTTTAAGGTGCGTATATATTAGCGGTGGTCCACTGTCTGGCGCTTCACTTACGGAGTTTTGATAGAAAAAAACTCGCTCGGATTTCACATCCCCATTCGGGAATTTAATTTTTATCGTCCCAAACTCGCTATCAGGAAAAGTTTCTTTCATGCTCATGGAGGTGTTGAAAACCTCGAAATAAAGGCTCTCTCCTTGAATGAAGCTTTTAACATACACATCTGAATTCGTAACCGCTGAGTTTTCATGGCTCCCTCGAACCACCGAATATACATATGACTCCCCTGTTGCGTCTCCAAACTCATCGACAAGACGACCGATTTGCCATCTGCCCAAGTTAGATTCAAATTGCTCCTGTTGTTTATTCTGTATTCGCAAGGCGGATAATGCCTCGTTCGTTTCAGGTGACAGATTAGTAGCACTGCTCTTAATCATCTTTATGGAAAAAGCGGAACTCTTACTTTTGAAGAACAAAGCTGTGTCGGTATGAATGATATAGGCATCCAACTTATCTGACTTTATAACGAGACTGTCATTTTGAATCTTAATTTTCGATTTTATTAGGGTGCTTTGCCCCGCGATGAATATCAAACCTTCGATTGAGTCCGCTTTTATTTTGAATTCGATTATCGCATTTTCAATCACTCTATTGAAAAGTGCAGACGCAAGCCTGTTGTTTGTTTCCATTGTTGACTCAAGCGACTTTCTCAAAAATTGCTTATCAGCTACATAAACTCCCTGCACATTGTCAAGTAAGGCACTTTGACAAGATGAAAGCATCATCATTGCACTAGCACATAGTGCTACAGTAGTCAGTTTGATTGAAGTCATAGACATTAAAGATTAAAACCACAAACGTAGCGGAAGGACCGATAGGTTCTCCAAGATTTTGCGATTCCTAGTGGGCTGGCGATCGAGTGGATCAGGTGGGGCAAGGAATCTTAGCTAAAATAATAAAAATTTAAGTAAGCGGCAATATCCCGTCCTACCATCCTGGTTCACGCAGCAGATTTTGTAAGTTGCAGTAGCGTAACACCCATGCCTGAAGACTGGACACGAGAGGAAGTTGAGCTCATTGTCTCCGAATACTTCGAGATGTTATCGAAGGAACAGTCTGGTGTTGCCTTCAACAAATCCGCAATCTGAAGACGAATACTACCCTTGCTCAAGAACCGATCAGAAGGTTCTATAGAATTCAAGAATAGGGATATTAGTGCTGTACTTGCGAAGATCGGCCAACCCTATGTCCGAGGATACTTGCCAGCATATAACTATCAGAAGCAATTGCTTGAAGAAGTTGTGTTCTCTTATATTCGGAAAAAGCCTGAAGCAGAAAAAACTTTCCAACTGTTCGCTGAATCTGCGCCTACACCCAAAGGTTTGGTCTTCGAAAAAATGTTAGAAGAGATGCCAAAGGCGGAAGCATTGTTGCAAGAACCCGAAATGGTATATAGAAGTCCAGTTAAAGTAAACTACATCGAATTGGAGCAAGCGAACAAAAGTGTCGGTCAGACTGGTGAAAGCATTGCTCTCGAGTATGAGCGCTGGCGCCTTGTTCACGCTGGCAAAGAAAGCTTGGCTGATAAAATTGAATGGGTTTCACAAACTCAGGGCGATGGACTTGGTTTTGATATTCTTTCCAAGAATACTAACGGAACTGATCGATACATTGAAGTGAAGTCTAAAAAGCTAACAAAGGAAGCTCCCTTTTATTTTTCAGCGTTTGAGTATGACTTTTCTAAACGGCAAAGATCTAGTTTCTTCTTATATCGCGTATTCAATCTAAAAGCAGAGCCGAAACTTTTTATTGCCAATGGCGCGTATGATGAGTTTTGTAACATGAAACCGACTCAGTTCAAAGGTTCCTTCTGACTCCTAACTACCGCTCCACCTGCATCGATACTTTTTCTGGACAGTTCTCGTTAGGCGGATTGCGCCCGATAGACTAGATACGAATGGCGCAGGTTTGCCCCTCACTGTCGCGGGCACCCAATGTGTTTTGCGTAGTTCCTCAGCAATTATTCGGTGGATGGGACAAGCGAAATGAGGAATACTAACGTAAGCAGTATCAACACCGCCATGTTCGTTAACATGAAACCTGATCGCTTCAAGTGGTATTGAATTTTTCTTCCCGATGGTATCCCCATCACTTATCTTCCGCTCAAAAAATTCTAGTAATTGCTTGTAACCACCGACAGGCTCAGCTTGTGTGCTAAAATAGACACCGGGCTCAACTTCGTCCTCAAACGATACAGTATCAACATCCTGAGCGGTTGTTTTAAGTATTATCAAATGGAAAAATAGGATGATAAAGTAACGCATCTTCTAAACTAGTGATTTTTTGAATTTACTTATAGACTAGCAGTCATACTGAATCACGGGTCAACGATGCAAGATGAAAGTTACGTAGTTCTTCGCAGGTTCAGCAGTTTGACGATCTTACGCTCAGTCAACTTGGCCGGCAGAATAGCGATGGCAAAGATCATACAGGCTGGAAATACAAATACAAGTAAGACCATCATTGCCTTCAACGAGAAATCAGCTTGTCTTATTTCGCCATTAACGGTCATCTCATCTGCTTCCAGAATGGCAAAAAGCGCGGTGACCGTTACAAATAGGAAGATTGTAACGATGACCCAAGGAATGGTAATTTGCGTATGAAGAATCGTGCCGTCTTGGTTGAATACCGTGCCCTTGAGTCTACTACTCATCATTCCCCACCAATCAAACTTTTGACGAGTGAGTGTAAATTCATTTCCAGAAACTGATCCGAAATATTGATGGGTGCTGAAGAACAAGAACTTGGAATTACTCTTGAGCAAATCGTTAATACGAGCGATGACTTCTTCTCGCCCAAGATCGCTACGATACTTATTCGTAAAATTGAAGAGTGAATTCATGAGAGACCTACTGGAAGCAAAATCCTTAAATATTTAGAATCAAATTCTTTTCGAACCCGTTATAAGGCTCATTCATATAACCATGTGGATTACAAATGACTTTCGTGTCACCAACCTCATACTTTATGGGAGTATGGATGTGACCATGAACCCAGTATTGAGGTTGATGTAACAGAATCATCTGCTCAAGGTTCGATGCATAAGCAGACGAAAGGATATCATCTTTAAATTGCTCCGGTATTGATTTCGGACTAGGAGCGTGATGAGTTACAACGATGTTCTTCGTAGTCGTTGACGATTCCAAACTCGATTGAAGCCACTTCAACGATTGCTGATGAATCACATAAGTATCGATCGAACGCAATTTGGAATACGAGGGATCTCTCCTGATCATCTTGTAATCATTCATCTTGCCCTGGCAAATACTCCCGTTAATCCTCGAGTCACCCATCAAAGCAAAATCGGTCCATAGGGTTGCGCCATGGAAAGTGACGTCATTAATAGTAACGGCTTTATTTTCCAAAACGTGGACATTTGTCTCAGAGCCTGAGTTCCTAATAGCGTTTAACGTCTTCGGGTAACTTCCTTTATAATATTCATGATTCCCAAGAACGTAGATTACCGGAATGTCAGTGATCGTTGCCTTGATCCACTCAATTCCTTTGGTACCAAGATTTATATCACCAGCGAGAATAACCAGATCGACTCCATCAAAGGAAAGATCCATGAAGCCGAACTCCTGATGTAAATCACTGATGACTAGTATTTTCATGATCGAACCTGAAAGGTAATAATTTTCAGCCGCTGAATAAATCCATCCCACCTTCGGGCTATAGTGTGAGAGGCCCGCGATTCAAGCTCATACTTTCGAGCATGACTTTCAGAAAAATCTATCCCAGCTGGGACGCTGTAGTGAAATGCCCGCAAATCAATGATGCAGTTTTGAGCCATAACGATTCATTGTTTATGCACACAGATTTCATCTTCACCAGCAATGGCATTGTTGCTAAAGTATTTCGCTCCCAGCTTGGACCAAGCTTGGAGTTATTTAGGTGCATTTGTCAGATCATTGGATAAAAAAAATCTTCCCCAGGTGGGGCCCAACTGTGTAGATTTTCTTTTGGCGTTGTCAGAATATTGATTCGAAAGAAGCGCAAAAGAAATTGAACGTAACGTGGTAACCAGTTGTGAACAGCATCAAATGAATTGAAAGAGTATTGTATAAAACTAAAACCATACAATTATGACGTATGAGATAATCACACATGAGGATCTGCAGAAATTCAGACTGCAGTTGTTGGAGGATCTGACAAGGCTGATGTCAGGCGCGGTGCAGCCACAATTTAATAAAGAGTGGCTGAGAAGTTCGGAGGTGAGAAAGATGCTCGGTATCTCTCACGGCACGCTACAGAATTTACGGATCAAGAATATTCTGCCGCACCGAAAGATTGGCGGTCTGATGTATTACAAGTACCAGGATATTCTAAAGTTGTTGGAAGGCGGTGAAGAGAAAAGCATGAGTTATGGAAAAGCAGCTTGAGCAACTTTCTTGCTTCATCAACCGGGTGGCTTCAGATGTTCGTCTGAAGCCCACTCATACTTCCGTATACCTCGCACTTTGTGATTCATGGATCGGTAGTCGGTTCTCTGAGACGTTTCAGGTCTCAAGGCGGAAACTGATGAGAGCAGCACATATACAGTCCATTGTTACCTATCACAAGGTGATCAGCGAGCTTCAGGCATTCGGCTACTTGCATTACTTGCCTTCTTATCATCCAATGAAAGGAAGCGCGGTAAGCTTGATGGATCGAGGGGATACAAATTCAACCAAATGGAGGTAAAGCGTATGCTAAGTCCAGGTCAGCCAAAACCTTAGCGAGGTCAGACCGCACCTTGACTGAGGTTATCAATGTCCTTGATTAAGGTCGGACATTCTTGGAATACAAAGTTTCGGACCTTGGAAGCACCTTAGATGAAATGCCAATGACCTTAACCACCAAACTCGGTGACCTTGCAACTACCTTTTAAGGTTACAGCATAGTCGGCTGGGTGTTAAACAGGTCATCAAGATTAATAGAGTGCCGCGGTGAGTTTGCTATTCTAGAAGAGGGATCAACGCGCCACGCATGAGGACTAGTTAACCCCTTCAACCATGAGATAATTAAAAGATCTACGGTGAAGGAGGAACTTAAAAGACAATGAGAATAGATTTTCAGATGCAGAATAAGACAGCTATTTGATAAGAGTTGTTGAGAGGAGCAAGCAATGTTTTCGCTACGCTCAAACTGCTTGAAAAGACAAACACTTCGTTTAAAAAATGTCATATGGGAAGAAAGCAAGTGAATGAGAAAGACAAACGAAAAGTGCAGGTTAACATCAGACTTACAGATGATGAATATCAAAGAGTGGCTGGATACGCAACTTGCAGCGACCTGACACCAGCGAACTGGATTCGAAAGAAAGTGTTCACCGGGAAATTTCCGGCTGCCAAAATTCTGCCAATTGAATCAGATGCACTTCGGGAGCTTAGTCACATCGGATCAAACCTGAATCAGGTTGTCAAGAAGATTAATCAAGGCGTAATGCCGAGGGAATTTCTTCCGCTGCTGGTTGATCTGCTTCAAATAACTGTCGCCATCAAAAACCGGATCAATGACAGCGAATCTGATTAAGGGCAAAGGCTTCAGGGGAGCGTTGCGATATAATATGGAGAAGGTCGCTAAGGAAGAAGCCGAAGTGTTAGACCATTCTTTCGGTAGTCTGAAGGAGAAGGCAATCCTGAAGGAGGTGCTTGCCGTAAAAGTCCAGCGGCCTAGTCTTCAGAAATACTTTTATCACACTTCGATAAACTTTCCCTACCATGAAAAGCTTTCAAACCAGCTCATGAAGCAAATCGGCCAGGACTTCCTTGAGAAGAGCGGATTTGATCAGCATCAATATCTGATGTTCCGCCACTACGATGCTGATCACCCTCATCTTCATATCCTGGTAAACAGGATCGGTTATGATGGCAGTGTCGTCAGTGATAGCAACGATTATGCTCGCTGCGAAAAAGTATTAAGGGAACTTGAAAAGAAGTATGGTCTCACTGAGGTTGTCTCAAGCAAACAAGCTCAAGAACGGGCAGTGAGCAAGGACGAACTCTTAATGATGAAGCGAACGAATTCACCATCGGCAAAAATGGCGATGCAACACATCATCAAAGAAGTTCTGAAATCAAAAAGTCAACTTAGCACAAATGAGTTCATTTCTAAGCTTGACGAGCGCGGTGTAAAAGTGCTCTTCAACCAGGCATCGACCGGTTATGTGAGTGGCATCTCATATAGCTACCAAGGCATGGTCATGCAAGGCTCCAAACTTGGAAATGTGTTCAAGTGGTCAACCATCAAAAACACTATCAATTATGAACAAGAAAGAGATCGCCAAAGAATTCACGAGACAAATATTAGATCCGAACACGAACTCAATAAACTTCGAGCTGGTAACAAACATGCTCACCGAGATCCAGCAAACGCACAAGGAAGTGATATCAAATATGGACAGCTACCGGATTCGACACAGATTAATAGACTCTACATTTTCAGCCCATCGTTCGCAGCTGGAATCAATAAACATGCAAATCAGTCATCTGAATCGCAACCTGGAAGAGTCGTCAAAGCTGTTCCAGAAATCCAAAAAAGTATCTCTCTGGCATCGCTACTCGACAGCCATAATCGTGGGCGTGATCTCAGCCCTGCTAACCAATCTTCTGGTGATGATGATTGCATGAAGAAAAAACGGAAGAAGAAAAAGAGACGGGGGTTGAGGATGTAGGCAAGACTGCAAAAGGATAGTCGGTAAAAATTCGGACTACCTTGTCACAATTTATGTATCTACCACTAATCTTGGCAATCTGACTTGAAATTTTATAACCTTAGACGATATCTAACCAACGGTTTTGCCTATTTTCATAAAAAACAACCTATCAACTTTCAAGCTTAATGGTTCACGTTACCTGCGCGATTGTCATTGATGGATCGAAAGTACTTGTAACTCAGCGCAGTGAGGCTATGAAACTTCCGCTGAAATGGGAATTCCCTGGTGGCAAAGTTGATCTCAATGAGTCAGCTGAGAGCTGTATCAAAAGAGAACTTATCGAGGAGCTAAATATTGAAGTTGAGCTGCTTGAAAGGCTTTCCGATAGCCGATTTGAATATCCAACATTCACTATTAATCTCATCCCGTTTGTAGCGCGGGTGAAAGCTGGTCAGCTCACCCTTCGTGAGCACAGGGCCTTTCAGTGGTTACACCCAAAGGAACTGTTTGCATTAGATTGGGCTCCCGCTGACATTCCTGTGCTTGAACAATTCATGAACTCAAAGTATGCTGTCGGAAGGACTTTATGAGCAGCTAATCAATAAACTCTTATCCTCCAGGTTAAAACAACTGGAAAAGGATAAGTTTTTTATTAAAGAACGGCCCATTGATAAAGAGGAAGCCACAACCCTTCTATCGCAATACCTTATACGTGTCGTTAATCTCGCACTTGGACTGATCACCGGTGAAGATAGTATCGATAAACAAATCGAACTTTCAAACAAAATCATTCATCTACTACAATCAGAGTTACAAGAAGAGGATTTCAATGAGGACCTCATTGAAACGGAAGCGAAATTACTTTCTGGTATATTTTCAAAACTAGATTCGAGGTTTTCGGATTTAGAACAACATCTAAAATCAATCACACCATATACCAGGCTATCGCAAAGCGAACTTTTCACAGGGAACAACGCGGGCATTTCGCTCGAAAGTGAACTTAAAAAGGAAATCCTTTCATCAAACAAAATTTGCTTTCTTGTCTCATTTATTAAATGGACCGGTATACGAATTTTTGAAAAGGAACTTTCTGAGTTTACCAGTAATGGCGGTCAACTTCAAGTAATCACGACCTCTTACATGGGTGCAACGGACTTAAAGGCAGTTGAATATTTATCGAGCCTGTCCAACACGCAAGTCAAAATATCCTACAATACTGAAAACGAACGACTCCACGCAAAGGCATACTTATTTTACCGGAACACCGGTTTTCATACCGGATACATTGGTTCTTCTAACATTTCTCGATCAGCTCTGACTAGTGGTCTGGAGTGGAACTTGAAAATAACTACAAGGGAGATCAGTCATATCATAGATAAGTTTCAAAAGACTTTCGAAACATACTGGAACGATAAAGAATTTGAGTTATTCGTAAAAGGGACTCATACTGAAAAACTCAGAACAGCACTTCGAGGAGCAACATTAAAGGATAGAACACAACCTAGTAGTTACTTTGATATTAAACCATTTCCCTATCAAGAGGAAATTCTGGAGAGACTTGAATCAGAACGTTTACTCCACAAACGTATGCGGAATCTCATAGTCGCGGCAACAGGCACTGGAAAGACAGTGATTTCAGCATTTGATTTCAAGAGGTTTCGAACTCAGCACCCCAACTCTAGCCTGTTGTTTGTAGCTCACAGAAAAGAGATTCTACAGCAAGCTCTAGCAACTTTCCAAGGAATTCTCAGGGATAATAATTTTGGTGAACTATGGGTTGATGGCATTGAACCAGAAAAGTATGATTGTTTGTTCGCATCCGTTCAGACGTTAAATAATCGCTTGGATGAAATCAATCTTAGTGAGGGCTTTTTTGATTTTATCATCATTGATGAGGTACATCACATTGCGGCCGAAAGCTACAGGCCGATCATCAATCGTTTTTCTCCTCAAATACTACTCGGGCTAACTGCTACACCTGAGCGAATGGATGGTGCGGATATTTTAAAAGATTTTTCTGGAACGATCGCAGCCGAAATAAGATTACCTGAGGCATTAAACAGGAAGCTACTTTGCCCTTTCCAATACTTCGGAATTACGGATAGCGTTGATCTGTCAGACATGCAATGGAAGAATGGAAGGTATGTGCCTGCTGAACTTTCCCGTGTATACACACAGAATGATAAACGAGTCGGAGAAATTCTAAGTAACCTTCAAAAATATCTTCGTGATATCAATGACGTCCGCGCTCTCGGTTTTTGCGTCACACAGGAGCACGCGCAATACATGGCCGAGAAGTTTCGCATCGCAGGACTGAATGCCGATTATCTAACTAGTTCACGAAATGAATTCCGTGAGGAGCTAAAAAAGAAATTCCAGAGCAAGGAGATCAATTACTTATTCGTGGTCGATATTTTTAATGAAGGTGTTGACATACCAGAAATCGACACCATACTATTCCTTCGACCTACGGAAAGTTTAACGGTATTTTTACAACAACTTGGACGAGGATTAAGATTGGCGGAGGGCAAGGAATGTCTTACCGTTCTTGACTTTGTAGGAAACTCGAGACCTGAGTACGATTTTGAAGGCAAGTTTCGAGCACTTGTTGGAAAGACATCTACGCATATTCAAAAAGAAATTGAAGACGACTTCCCTCACTTACCACTAGGATGCACCATCGTGCTTGAGCGAAAAGCAAAGGAATTCATTATAGATAATATAAGACGTGCTACAGCATTAAATAAAAATCAACTCCTTAATAAAATCAGGAACTATCAGCATCAAACTTCACTTCCCTTAACTCTAAAGAATTTCGCAACCTTCTACAACATATCATTGCAGTCGATCTACAAGAGAGGTTCTTGGAGCCGTTTGTGTGCCATTGCAGGTCAGGTCAAGGATTTCTCACAGGAAAATGAAACTGAAATCTCAAGGACAATTCTAAAGAAATGGCTTTCCTGTAATTCAATATCCTATTTCGAATTCGTGCATGGTCTTGCTAAGAATGACTTCAAGGTTAACATCAACGAATTGAATGATGATGAAAAGGTGATGTGTTTAATGTTACACTACGATGTCTGGCAAGAAGCGAGCGGTTTCCCTTCAATAGAAGATAGTATTCGGGCAATTGGTCGAAATAAAGTTCTCACCGCTGAAATTATTGAATTCCTTGAATTGGTTATTGATAAAGTCGACTTCATTGAGAAGTCAATTCCATTGCCGTTCTCACAGCCATTAAAACTTCATGCGCGGTATACGAGGGATCAAATCCTTTCCGCTTTCGGCTTCTATACTTTAGAGAGTAAACCAAGCTATCGTGAGGGTGTTGCGTACTCTAAAGAAAGGAATGCAGAAATTCTTTTCGTGACTCTTAACAAATCCGAGGTAGACTTTTCTCCAACCAACTTGTATAAAGATTTTGCCATCAGCGAAACGATCTTCGAATGGCAAACTCAAAACTCTGCCAGACCCGACAAGGGGAAAGGGTATGAGTACATCAACCACAAAATCAACGGTAAGAAAATTCTCCTTTTCGTAAGGGAACGGAGCGAAGACGAATTCCAGAATACAATGGGCTTCGTCTTTTTGGGGGAAGTGAATTTAATAGATTATTACGGAGAGAAACCCATGAGCATCAAATGGGAATTGAATGAACCAATGCCACATTACATCTGGAAGGAGTCTGCTAAGATGGCGGTGGGATAAGTGAGTTAGTCGGAAATTTTGCCACAAGCGGGCGCGATAGTTGGGAACCGCCCGCCTGCCGGAATGAAAATGCTGTTTTATTGATTATCAAATAATTAAACAGAAACTCCCAGTATGCCGACTATTAGGAATACCACCTATTGCTCTGGTAGGCATTACAAAACTACCATTTTCATGAACTTTATTGTCAAGTTTAACGTATATAAAACTTGATAAACCTCCTGTTATATTCTATCTTTACTATTACTGACAAGAGCATAAGCAGAAACTACCGTTGGAACTATACTATGTCATCTATTGCTGAAATGATTTCCAAGAAAGTCGAAAATATGCCCGCTGGGTCAGTTTTTGACTACGCTCGGCTTGGGATTGCTTCCGATCAGTTTGTTACAGCTGCTCAATCGTTAAGCCGATTAACTAGGAAGGGGATAATTTCCCGTCTTTCGAAGGGTAAGTACTATAAACCACAGCAGTCAAAATTTGGCAATAGCAGACCCAAGGAGTCAGCATTCGTAGATGCATTAACCGTTAGACAAAATAAAAGAATCGGATATTTGACAGGGCTGTCGGTTTACAATCAACTCGGTCTCACATCACAAGTTTCCAATACCTTGGTGATTGCTACAGCCAACCCATTGCAGCCGAAAAAGCTCGAAGGTTATAATGTAAAGTATGTAAGAAGGAATGTCAGCTTTTTAGATGACGATATTCCGCTGCTTCAGCTTTTGGATGCGTTACGGGATATTAAATCAATTCCCGATTCAAACCCGGATGACTCTCTTAAAATTTTGAAGGCACGTATTGCTGACCTATCAAAAGCGAAAAAGAAAAGACTGATTGCACTCGCGTTGTCATTCAATCCCGGAACCCGTGCTTTGTTGGGAGCGTTGATAGAGAAATATTTCCCCGAAGTAAGTGCACTTAAATTAAAACAGTCTATCAATAGGCTCTCCATTTTTGAAGCGGGAGTTTCAACTGAATTGCTTCCCAATAAACCTTCCTGGAACTTGATATGACTTTCCACAAATCCAATGATTTCGTTGATGCGATTGAATCCGCAGCTGCTCATTTCAAGATGCGGACCATTTTCATTGAGAAAGACTATTGGGTTACTCATGTCTTGAAAAACCTTTCCGCTTCAAAACTTGTAGACGAGGTAATTTTCAAAGGAGGAACATCGCTTTCAAAAGCACACGACTGTATAAACCGTTTCTCGGAAGATATTGACCTGGCAATTCTCAAGACTGAAGGCATGTCAGGAAACCAAATCACGAATAAAATAAAGGAGACCGAAAAAATTGTCAGTGCAGGGTTGGATTACTTTCAGCATCCACTCGAAGAGAAGAAAGGCAGAAACAGGAGGACATTCTATCACTATACCAAAGCCATAACTGACCAAAACTTTGGCCAGATCAAAGATCACATACAGTTAGAAATTAACGCCTTTACTCAGCCGGTTCCGTATGAAAACAAAGTCATCCAATCGTATGTTGGTCAATTCCTGGCAGCGAAAGCTTTTGATGAGATCGTTAAACAATTTGGATTGGAGTCATTCGAGGTAAATGTACTTACACGAGAAAGAACGGTTTTTGAGAAATTATTATCACTTGTCAGACTCTCATATGAAGGAACAGAAAAAGTCAAAGGTAAGATCAGGCACATCTATGACATTCACCAACTATTAAATCAAACCGATCTAAAAGGCAAGATTCTCATCGAGGATAATTTTAAGATTCTTAAATGGGTGATGGAGGATGATGCAGCGAACGGGATTTTCGCGGGAGATTGGTTAGAGAAACCGTTGACGGATTCACCTCTTTTCAAAGATTTCGATTCGTTCTGGAAAGAACTGGAATCGACTTATACATCAGAGCTTGGTGAATTGGTGTGGAGTGAGCTTCCGAAGCCTGCGCTTGTGGTCAGTTCGTTTAAAGAGATTAAAAGCTTTCTTGAAGTATTTGATAAGACAGCAAAGAAAACGAAACAATGAAGTTTCAATATTGCTCGGACCTGCATCTTGAATTCCCAGTCAACAAAAAATACCTCAAGGCAAATCCAATAAAGCCGGGGGCCGAAACCCTTTTGCTTGCTGGTGATATCATTCCATTTATTGAGCTCGAAAAGGAAAACGAATTCTTCAATTTTCTTTCTGACAGCTTTGAGCATACGTATTGGATTCCTGGCAATCATGAATACTATCGGTCAGACATAACGGAAAGAACCGGAACGTTCCATGAGAAGATCAGAAGCAATGTGTCACTATTGAATAACAGTGTGATTGAACACAACGGAGTTCGACTTTTATTTTCAACGTTATGGTCTAAGATCAATCCGACTTTTGAATATTTGATCAAGAAGTCGATGGCCGACTTTCATTTGATCAAAAACAAGGGAAAGAAAATATCAGGCGATGACTATGATCAGCTTCATGAAGATTGCCGGGCGTTCCTGGTGAAGGAGTGGAGCACGGTGAGGAATCTTAAAACGATTGTCGTTACTCACCATCTGCCGACTCTCCTCAATTATCCGGAGAAGTACCGAGACAGCGAACTCAACTTAGCCTTTGCAACAGAGTTGTTTGACTTGATCGAGGCTTCAAATGCCGATTACTGGATCTTTGGACATAGTCATGAAGTGGTGCCGGATTTTAAGATTGGGAAGACAACGTTGACTACGAATCAGCTGGGGTATGTGGAGTATGGGGAGCATTTGAATTTTAAAAATCCCGAAGTAATCACTTAATAGCTTTGATATGGGCAAACAAAACAATTGCAAAAGTGAGTCCGACAAGCATAGTTCGGGAGTATATTTCATTCTAGCTCCTAACCAAGAAAAGATCAAAATTGGAAGGAGTAAGTCCGTGATGAAACGTTACGTGAACCTGAGAACAGGATTCATGGATGACGGACATCTAATGATGGTACTTCAATCAGAAGATGATGTATGGCTCGAAAAGCATTTGCATAAAATGCTAGGCGCATTTAGAAGTGATGGGGAGTGGTTTTATATAACCCATACGGTATACCGCTTTCTAGCAAGCTGTCATACCGATAAAAGCCTGCGTCTTCTTAACATATGGACTGGTAATACCTACAATGAGCTATTTAGATCAAAAGTACGCTTAGCACATGGTGACAGTATCGAATTTCGACACATGGTTGAACGGTGGTTAGTTTCAAAATTTTATCTTTTTATCATTTTCCTCATTGGCATGTATATGGCCGGCTTTGGATACTCAGATCCGAATTACACAGGTGTAATGAAATATATTGTCACTGTGGTTTATTTCTCAATGGGTGTACTAGTTCCGATTGTAATTCATTACAATGGAAGGCCTGAGCAAATGAATTTTAATTGTTGGCTAATGCTATCGATGCTTACTCTGTTTGGAATCGATCTAGCCTCCAGATACTTCGGACCAAATGATCTGTTTTCACTTGCATACAAAGCAAAGCAAGTGACGATACTGTTTTACTATTTTGGATGGGGAAACTTGATTTTGCATCAGATTCTTTTTGAAAAACTACAAGCAAAACATCCTGCGCTCTATAGGAGGATTAAAGCTTTCTTCACTATAAAATTTCTTAACAGGTAATACCACAACACAACTATGCTAGACAAATTAATAAAGACATCAACTCTAATCGGTGCATTTTTGATCTTCTGCGGAGTGTTGAAACTGATGCTTTTCTACAACGCCTTCAACATAAGAATCATTGATTACTTAACATTTTCAGAAATCATAACATCTTTTCTCGATGACATAAATGTACTGCTTTTACTAGTTGCTCTTATGATTTTTCAATCGGTTACCGTCTTTGGGTTTGTTCGATGGAAAAACAAAATGGCGTGGGATCACTTTCTAGAAGCGACAATTGGATTTGTGTATGCTCATAAAAAAGGATACTTGATATTTTTCTGTTTGGCAGTGTTGATTCTTTCGGGTCTTCTAGCTGGAGGTATCGTTGTATATCATTACGCAATTATATATGCGATACTCTTTTTCATTTTGCAGTTTTTTACTACTGCCTTTATGACCAAGGATGAGGAAGGTAAAATTGAAACGCCAGATGAGTTAGCAATCTTGAGCGGATTGATTACTATACTCATTGGTATCTTTCTGCTTGCACAGCATGATATTGAGCGTACTATAAGTGATGATCAGAAAGTCGAATTGGTAACAGAGAAAGAGACCTTTCATTGCGGTGACGGTTCACGCATCATCTTTGTTGGAAAGACCGATGGCTATACCTTCTTGTTCAATACTGAAACAAAAGCCAGCACTGTACTACCAATGAACATAGTTGATAAAATGCAATTCAATTAACCCAGGCCACCTATGTGGATTTACGAAAATATTGATGAAATCGATGCCGAGCAATTATTACTTAAATACGGCCACAGAGATAAAAATAACTATGGCGAGGCCGAGATAATATACCCAGGCAAGCCTTCAAAGGCAAAAATGTCATTAACATCAAAATATGGAATGGGGGAATTCCCGTTCCATACTGATGTAGCCTATTGGCCGATGCCAGCAAAATATTTAGCTTTCTACTGCTTAAATCCAGGCCAAGGAGGGAGGGTTACGCGCATCATAAATTTGGAGAGCAAGCTAGACGAGTTCGCCAAAGTCATTGGGCAAAAGAGTGATCTTTTCGTTATAAAAAAACGGGCAAAGCCATTTTATACGAAGTTGATTAATGGCAGCAAGCATGATAGATGGATTCGGTGGGACCAAGAAATAATGTCACCTGTAATTGAACCGAAAATTTCGAGCAGAATTAATGAATATATCAGCCAGCAAGAAGCGTTTAACATCCATTGGAAGCCTGACATGTTGGTGATTATCGATAACAGGCGAATGTTACATGCGCGAGGGAATTCTGATGTCATTGACTCGGACAGAATTTTAAAAAGAATTTTTATTAACTAACAATGATTTGGACATCTGAAAGCCTCTTTGCAAAGGCAAAGCTCTTTTATTCGAAGGCGCAGGATGCGGGCGTTGATTCACCTGACTTTGCCCTAAACTCGGCCTTAAGCCTTGAATTACTTTCCCGAAGTGCACTCTCCTACGTTTCTCCAGTCTTAAATGCAGACCCACAAAATGAAGGTCAAAATATTTTGTTTGCTTTAGGGTTTCCGTTGAAGAAAGGGTTTCCGCGATCTATACCGTTCCACTCAGTCACAATAAGATTGGAACAAATTGTAGACAATTATCAAAAGAAGGCCTGTCGAGAATTCTCTGAATATTTTGCAGGACTTCGGAACGAGGAGCTGCACACTGGTGGAGCGCCATTTGAGAACTTAAAAAATTCGGAATGGCTACCCAAATTCTATCAGACCGTTGCAGTACTGTGCGAGTTCATGAAAAAAGATATTGATGAAATCGTTGGTGATGACGCTGAGCATGCACTCGAGCTGATTAAGGATCAGGAGGAGTCCGACAATTCTAAAGCGAAAGAAAAGATTGGCATTGCAAAAGCAGCTTTCGGAAAACTTTCTAAGCAGCAACAAGAGGCGAAAACCTTATTGGCAGCAACAGATCCGACACATGGTAGATGGGGATACTCAAAGGTAACTTGCCCAGCTTGCTCATCGGATGCTGCCTTGTACGGAATAAGAAGCAAGACAAGCGAACCACAATATGACGGGGGGCTTTTCTGCAGTGTTACATTCAAAGCTACCAAGCTTGTGTGCAAGGCATGTGCATTGGAGCTATCACCGACACCAGAATTAATTGCTGCAGGAGTTAATATATCGTTTACAGAGAGAGAAGATCTTGATTTACATGATTATTTCCAGCCAGAATATCCTGATGACTATGGTAACATGTAAGTCCATCTTGAATGACTCCACCGGAATCATTACCTTTGATACAGTTTGATGATTTTTGCACTGTGTTCCTTAGTGACTAATTCGGGAGCGGCAGTAGTCTGAAATGCGAAAGGACTCTGCATAATAGGTTTAAGTCAATGATTGTGATCCCACGGTATCCCAGCGGGATCACGAGAAGCTCAGCAGAAATGCTGAGCTTTGTTGCTTGTTGGATCACTAACAAAGCTCTACGATAAAATGAGAAGCTGTTCTCTGCTTCTCTTGCAGGTAGTTTTCCATAGGGAGGGATTGCGTCACGCCATCACACAGCCCTACCCTTCCGTTCACCCCGGTATAACGCCCGGGACAGACGCATTGACGTACTACCACAGACCGATGACGCTGATGGGAGTAGTGAACCTAAAAATAGACATTAGGTGCTCCGATCTGGCTTCAGTGTGCTTGTAGAGTGGCATCGATGCTGTCCAGATGGGTTACCGATGTTGTATCGATGATCCCATTATTCTCCCATGCTGTCCAGATGGTGTCTTATCAAGGTTTCATATTCCCCCATTGTTCTCCCATGCTTCTCTAGATGACCCCTATCTGGCATGAGAACTTTTCCATAAAAAGGGGTTTCTATGGAACAAAATCTACGGCTACTCCCCATGCACTCCACGGATACACCGTAGTGAACCTATAGCCTTCGTTTTGGAATCCCGCTTTGATATAAGCCGGTTTACGGACAAATTTTTGTTTCAATAAATTGTTTGTCTACTCGACTCTGTTCAAGGTTTTGATCAAGCTAACTATCCATAGGATAGGATAGGATAGGCAAAAATCTTAATTTAGATACAACAAGGAGATATAGGCTATGATGTGATGATCACCTTAAGTGTAAACCGCTTTTTAACGAAGCTCATTTACTTGCTATAGATTTCCGGTACTGAACACCCCAATTACTCATGGCCTCTACCACCTTTTTCAAACTTTTCCCTTGCTGAGTTAACTCATACTCCACCGTTATAGGCGTCGTATTCTTGACGGTCCGCTTTAAAAGGTGATTCATTTCAAGATCTTTCAGCTCTTTCGACAAAACTTTCGGAGCGATACCCTCCAGATGCCTTCCCAGATCCGTAAAGCGGAGCCTTTCATTATAGTGAAGCGAACCGATGATGGCAATTTTCCATTTGCCACTTAATAAATCCTGGGCGTCTTTCATTGCCCTGATATTTCTTAAACAATCCTCGGACAAACTGGCCTTCTTTTTCATCGCATCATAGTTAACAGTTACAAAGATAACAACCCCTACCTCTTACTCTGTAGGTTACCAAATGGTAATCGATTACCCCATGGTAACGAATAGCAGACATGGTCATAAGTACATATAATTTTGCTTCACACAAGGCCAAAGAAAATAAATTACTATGAGCAAAATTCTTATCACTGGAGCAACAGGAAATCTTGGTAAGGCGACTATTGAACGATTGTTGCAAATGTTGTCCCCTAATTATATTGTCGGATTCGGAAGGCAAGAAAACAGAAACAAAGACCTCGCCGACAAAATTGAAATGAAATACGGCGACTTCGATGATGTAGCGTCGGTTGATCGGGCTATGGAAGGCATCGAAAAAGTGCTGTTAATCTCGACGGTCGACCATCACCGGTATCAGCAGCACAGAAATGTGATTGATGCTGCGAAGCGTGCCGGTGCTAACCACATCTCCTATACCAGCGTAGCCATCAAGGACGTACAGGCTTCACTTGTTAATAGCCACCTTGAAAGTCATATCCAAACAGAGGACTATATAAAAGGAAGTGGCCTTTCGTATAACATTTTCCGGAACAGCCTTTATACCGATGTTATTCCAATATATGTAGGGCAACATGTTTTCGAACAGGGTATCTATCTACCCGCAGGAAGTGGTAGGGTTGCGTTTGCTCTTCGTAGCGAAATGGGTGAAGGCATTGCCAACGCCCTGATGCAGAAAGGGAATGAGAACAGGATATGCCACCTCACCGGGCGCGAATTGTATTCCTTTAGCGATATCGCAAGGGTGCTATCTGAAATTTCTGGTAAGACGATTCCTTTCGTGGATGCAGACCCTAATACGTTCCCAGACAAATTGAAGAATCTTGGTGTGCCTGAAAGAATGATAGCGATCATTTCGGGCTTTACTGGCGATATAAGGAACAAGCAGTACGAAATTCAGTCAAACGACCTGGAGCAATTGTTAGGTAGGAGACCTTCGACGTTGGAGCAGGCGTTGAAGTTAATTTATCATTGAGCAATTTTGCGGAACGGATTTTTTTAAGAGCATGTGAAGGAGTTGTTTCAATTGGAACCTTAAGACCCAAAGCCAGATGAAGTTCATCAGGCTTTTTTGTTTTCAGGTCTTGATGAAATTTTAAATCCAAAATATTCTGATTTATATGATCCAGATTCCGCAGCGCAGAAATTGCACAACGTCAACCTCAATCCTTTGTAATGTCCTAAGTTGATAAGTGTGCATTTAGATGTTGTATCTCTGTGGTACATCCCATCCGCAGTCGTCACACGGCACACAGTCCAGTACTTCAAGCTCGCTAAAACATATTGGACACTGTTCCATTCGTCTTTTAATTCGGAGTCCAAATTTTCAAGGGCTGGGGCATTTTAATACTGCACTTGATACGAAGCTCCAAGTGCTTTGCTCTTTGACTCATACTCAATTGGAGGAAACAACAAATCGATTACCGGTTCATATATTAATTCAATACTCATAAGAGATCTCAGCTGATAACCGGAAATCAAAGTAGGAATAACAACTTTTCGCCTACATCAGCATCATCAATCCTGATGGCTTAGCATGTTATAAATCCGAAGCAGGAAATGAATGATTTTTACCGAATATACTGCACGCTTATGGAGACAAAGGCAACGAATAATTTGCTCTTCACCATAAAACGACTCATATATAATCAGGATTAGAGTTCCAACCTGTTAGATAGTGGATTCAGCACAATTTTAATAGAAACGTCCCCATTTACCCTCACCTTGTCTAAAATTTGCCGATCTTATGGGCGCAATTGGTAGCCTCTCTCAGTATGGATAATGTAATTAAAATCAACGAAGCCTCTTTCAACACCATCACAAGGGTGATCACTGATAATGCCAGTAACGCATTGTTTTTAATGGACGCCAATGGAGTTTGTACTTTCGTTAATCCGGCAGCAGAAAAGATTTTTGGTTTTAAGCTTCAAGAATTGAGTGAGAAGCCTTTGCATGACTATATCCACTGCAAGCATGCCGATGGATCACCCTTTCCGATAGAGGATTGTCCCATTGGGAATTCAGTCTTTTCCCTTCAGAACCTAAAGGAGCATGAGGATGTTTTTATAACCAAGCAAAATAAGTTTATACCGGTCAAATGTTCGGCCAAACCCATAATCAACAATAATGAATTGACGGGTGTGTTACTGGAAGTTCGTAATATCAGCCAGGAAAAACACGCGGAGGAAGCGCTGCGGGAGAGTGAACGCAAGTTTCGCGAAATGGCAACGAATCTCGAGATCCTTGTGAATGAGCGGACGAGGGAGTTACAAACCTCTAACGAAGATCTGCAGCAATTTGCCCATGTTGCGAGTCATGACTTGAAGGAACCAGTAAGAAAGATTCAGCTATTCGTAGCCCGACTTGCAAACTCGCTTTCCGACAGGGTAAATGAGAGTGAAAGGACATATCTTACCAGAATTCAAAATGCGGCCGATCGTCTCCGTATGATGATTGAAGGTGTTTTGACTTACTCTGCATTAAACAGCACAAGAGAACAAAAGCAAACAGTAGATTTAAATAGGGTAATGCAGGACATTGAGGAGGATCTTGAAGTAAACATAGAACAGACCAAGGCAAGAATACATTATGACCAGTTACCGAAGATAGAAGGAGCGCAATTCTTAATACATCAGCTTTTTTATAATCTTATCAACAACTCAATTAAATTTACTAAGCCGGGAGTTGCTCCAGAAATAACGATCGATGCTCAACTTAAAGATAATGAAGCAGAGATCACCATCACCGACAATGGAATTGGTTTCGACGATAAATATGTAAATACCATTTTTGAGCCGTTTACACGGCTAAATAATCGAAGTATGTTTGACGGCACTGGCCTAGGTCTATCGCTTTGCAAAAAAGTTGTTGAAAGACATAACGGGAAGATTTCAGCAACTGGTGAAGTTGATAAGGGTGCTAAGTTTATCGTAACCCTTCCTATTAAACAAAGCACCGCTTCATTGTAAGTATTAAGCTTTGAAGCTAATGTGCCCTATTCTGCAATCATTACTTGATACTGACAAGTCCTTTCAGATCAGCATGGTGGTGTGCTAAAAGAATATCTGATTACCAGCCACCCCAAAATAAATCACGTCAAGTAAGTACAACCATGTATTTTTAAAACCCTCTGGATCTAATTTGTTACTCACAAAAATCTATAACTCTTAATTCCGCGGAAATCAAAGAACATCTCAATTGCAGATATGAAGTTGAGATTCAACTAAGTAGTAAGACATGAATACCGTTTGATATTCATGTCTGTTCATATACCAACCACAATATTTTAACAGTCTGCGCTTCGAATATGAAGAGTTAAGCACCTAAGAACGGATAGTCGATGTATCCTTGCGCTCCTCCTCCAAACATGGTTGCCCTATCTGGTGTGTTCAGTGCTGCATCTTTCTCGAATCGTTGCGGAAGATCCGGGTTGGCCAAAAACAGTGTTCCGAAAGAGATAACCTTAGCAATACCTTTTTTAAGTTCAGCTTCTCCTGATACTTTGTCGTAACCCGAATTGGCTATAACCGAATGCCTGATTTGCTTGCCGAATAATTCTATTTCATCATCCTGAGGATAGTGTTGTACGGGGAACATAGGACTACGCTTCATCAACTCCACGTAGGCAAAATCCATTTTGTTAAGCTCTCTGATTAAATACGTGTAGGTATCCACCGGATTATCAAACAAAATATCCCCATATGGATGAAACGGCGAGAGCTTAATTCCTACTTTATCTCCTCCTACCTCACTGATCAACGCTTGCATTACTTCCAGCACAAACCGCGCTTTATTTTGGATACTTCCGCCATATTCGTCTGTTCTTTTGTTTGCGTTGTCTGCTAAAAACTGGTTAGGCAGATAACCGTTTGCTGAATGTAACTCAACACCGTCGAACCCGGCTTTCATTGCATTCTTTGCCGCCTGGCCATAATCTTTTATAATTTGTTTAATCTCTTCAAGCGTTAGGACGCGTGGTGTTTCATAATCTTTCATGCCTTGCGATGTATAGTGCTGTGAACCACTAATGGCTACAGCGGATGGCGCGACCGGCAGTACACCTTTGCGATCAATAGAGTGGCCGACACGACCAGTATGCCAAAGCTGGGCGATAATAATTCCCCCCTTATCGTGAACAGCTTGGGTAACTTTCTTCCACGCTTCAATTTGTTCATCCGTAAAAATGCCGGGAGTTAACGGACTACCTATTGCACCTTCACTAATATTGATGGCTTCGGTGAAGATGAGTCCGGCGCTGATTCGCTGAGTGTAATACTTTACGTGCATATCACCTACAACACCGTTAATATCCGCACGACTTCTTGTCATTGCAGACATAGCCATGCTGTTTTTCAATTTTAGCTTTCCTAATTGGGCTTGTTCTAATAGTTTCATAATGTCTTAGATTATAGTTGCTGTTTTGAAATACGTTTGTTTTAAAAATTGCTTCATGGTTGTAGGCTTCCTCCCCAAAAGCATTTCCAGGTCTGTAGTAATAGATTGAAATTCTCCTGACTTGATCGCCTCTGAAAGACCCGCGAATATTTTCACGGGCTGAAGGGACAGGCCATTCTTCTCCATTGTGGTTATATAGTCTGCTTTGGAAGGAGAGGCATACTTAATCTCTGTTCCTTCCATTTCACTTAAGATGGCTGCAACCTCAGCAAGTGATACATTTTCTGTATTGCTGATATTGTATTGCTTATTCAAATGTCCTTCCTGGGTTGCTACCTGAGCGATTGCTTCGGCAATGTCAGGACGTGTGATATACGCCGCCTTACCTTCACCTGCTGGCAGATAGATGCCACCTTTCAACACGTTCTGACCAAACATGATGGGGAGCAGTTCTGTATACAAGTTGTTCTTGAAAAGCGTGTAGGCAATACCACTTTCCTTTATGGCGGCATCAGTGGCCTTCAGAGATGAAGAGACAAAATCGAAGGGAGAATTCCTGGAGTCATTTCCTTCAAAGAAACTGGTGTACAACAAATGTTTCACTCCCACTTCTTTTGCCGCTGTGATAACATTATTGTGTTGTTCAACTCGCGTAGTAAGATCCCTTCCCGATACCAGGATTAATTTCTCTACTCCTTGAAACGCTTTAACCAATGTGGTGTACCAATCGTAATCCCCTACTCTTAGTTCAATTCCTTTGGCTTTTAAATCCTGTGCCTTTGCCTCCTCTCTCACTAAACCAATAATATTGTTTGCGCTTACACCTTTCTTTAAGAGCGAATTGATAATAGCGCTCCCGAGGTGCCCGTTTGCTCCTGTTACTAAAATCATATGTTTAAAAATTTATGTTATTATTTTCTTTACGATGTAAAGTTGGCTCACAGGAAATGGCAAAAGTTGTATCAGATCACTATTCTTACTTTCCTCTCGATTATTGTCTGAATAGCCAACAATGGGTGTGCATATACTTAGTTAACCGCTATAACTACTTTGCCAACGATGCCTCCTTTTTCAGCATATTCATAAGCTTCCTTACTTTGAGTGAATGGAAATACCTTGCTTACTTCAATCTGCAACCCGTTGTCAATCGCATGTAGTAGTTCATTAATGTACCGTTCTGAAGGAGCACTAAGAAGAACAATATGCTTTTTACTTCTGAATAGGTTTTTAATAGGATTTGTCAGGATGTCAATTGGGCCGGGAATAGGATTTATAAACACAGAATTGGACTTCATGATCTTTCTGGCGTTCTTATAACCCATTGTTCCGGACAGATCAATTACAACATCATAGGTGGTTCCCTTAGTAAGTACATCTTCTGTTTTGTAATCAACTACCGAATTTGCTCCCCATGATTTGGCAGAATTGATTGCGTTTGTACCGGTAACTGCCGTGATATTTCCGCCCTTAAGTTTTAAAAGCTGCAAGAGAAACATACCAAGTCCACCTGCTGCGCCATTAATCAATATCCTGGTATTGGGCGTGATTGTGCCCATCTTTTGTATTGCCATAACAGCGGCAACGCCAACGGTAGGAATGGATGCTGCTTGATGGAAATTGATATCCGCTGGCTTTTTCCAAACCAAGGAGGCTGATACAGCTACGTATTCGCCTAATGCCCCCTCCTTCATGTTGTTCTTTACTACTCCAAAAACCTCATCTCCTTTTTTAAGGGTAGTTACTGATGAACCGGTTTCTTCAATGATACCTGAAAAATCAGTTCCCGTGTGTTTAGGAAATTTGGAACCAGACATGAGTTTCATTTCACCTTTTCTGATTTTCCAATCCAAAGGATTAATTGAAACTGCTTTTACTTTAACCAAAACCTGGTTGTCCTGAATGGTAGGCTTCGGTTCTTCTATTGTTTGCAATACAGTAGTGCTGCCAAATTCTTTGTAAGCGATTGTTTTCATTTTTTTAATTTTTAGTTTTCCGATGAATTACGCTACAAAGATGGGCGGCTCGAAGCTAATGGACTTGTATCAGATCACTATTCTGTTTTAATGCAATGGGCGGCATACCAAACATTTCGTGCATGTATTTATTTAATTGGGGCAGGTCATAAAATCCGGTGTCGTACGCGATATCGGTAAGGGCTTTTTCCTTTTCAGAAAGTGTAACATAAATAGCCTGGCGCAGCCTGGTCCATAACAAATATTTAGACAAACTGCTACCGGTCTGTTCTTTAAACAATGAAGCCAAGCGCGAGGGAGAAAGAAAAACCAAGTCTGCAAAAGTTTGTGGGTTAATATCTCTTTCGAAGAAATTGGTTCTGATGTAGTCAACCATTTTAGTTACTCTCTCATCGTACTGCACAGGTGATAGCTTTGAAAGCAATGCGTTTATGATTGTTTGGATATCAAACTCATTTGGTGGGATGTTAAAGAATTGATGTATCTCGTCTCTGCCATTAAAAACAACAAAATCCTGATCAGTATCGAAACGTTCGGCAAGTTCTAAACCAACCATGGAGTACGGTTCAATATTTAGCACACTTAATGTCCCTTTTTCAGCAAAGCACATGTGACTAACCTGCGGTTTAATTAAAAAGCCATAGATGCCTTTGCATTCTTGCCCATTGATGGTGGAATTGAATGGAGCATCGTTTGACACGACAATTTGATACGCCGAATGTTGGTGAATCTCAACGGTAAGGTTGTGAGCCGTGAGCGCAAGAATAAATGGATTGCTTATTGATGTTTTTTTCATGTGTGAGTGCTGCAAAGCTGTGTCAAAATATTGACAATTACAGGAATTCACAACAACGCCTGATGCATTTACACAAACAAAAAAGAAAGTTTAACAAAATGAATTGATATCCTGAATAAACTTTCCTTTTATGCCATTACAGTGGTAAAGCCTTTGCTAAGCAATTAATAATCGTAATAAGGCTTTTAATTATAAGTATTGGAGTCGTGCTTTAACACAAATGTACTAAGCCTTCAGTAATCGTTGGAAATATTCACCGGTTGTTCAAACGCAGCACTACATCCTGCAACGACTCCGAAATTTTAATCTGGCAGGCCAATCTGCTATTCTCTAATACTACAGGCAGGGTATCTAACATGTCAAGTTCTGCATCTGTCTTGCCATTAAGTTTTTCCGCACCCTCCAGCACTTCAATATGACACGTTGCGCATAAAGCCATGCCTCCGCATGCTGCTTCAATGTCGTAATCAGATGCCTTCAGCACTTCCATCAAATTCAAATTCATGTCTGTAGGCACTTCGATTTCCCGTAGCGTTCCGTCTTCTTCCTTAACGTGAAATTTCACCATAGCTTAAAATGCATTAACTCCGTTTACTGTCGTGTATTTGAAGCTGAGTTTCTGGTTAGGATAAACAAATTTGAAAGCACTTTGTGCCATCAGGGCAGCTTCATGAAACCCTGAAAGTATCAGCTTTAATTTTCCAGGATATTTCTGTCTAATATACACATATGACGATGCCG
>NZ_JAHESD010000050.1 GCF_018598585.1 Chryseosolibacter indicum | reverse complement strand
TCACAGACAAACACAAAACGAATAAAAAAAAAAAACGCGGGACCAAAAAAATCCACAACAGCCAAAAACGGCGGCCGCAGAAGCAAAACGTCAGGAGCACATTGCGTTAATAGCGCGTGATTCAGCCCGGATTGCTCAAACAGAAGCGGAGATACAGAAAGACCTCGCTATCAGAAATGCTCAGCTCGCGCGCGATAATGAGGAGCTGGCAAATGCTCAGAAACAAAGGGCGGAGATAGAAGAGCAAAATGCACTTCAGGCCCGTGACCTTGCTGTAGAAAAAGAACAAGAAGCAAAGGCACAGAAAGCCTTGGCCGACAAGAGGCGATACATTGCCATTGCAAAAGCTATGGCCATTAAGTCTAAAGAACTGTCAAGTGATCCTGATCAGCAATCATTACTGGCGCAGCAAGCCTATAACTTTAACAAAGCGTACGGAGATTACGACTATGACAATGACATCTACAATGGTTTGTTCTACGCTTTAAGAACACAAAATCACACGCTTACCAAAAGTCTTGAAGGACATAAAAAAGGTGGCGCAAGGGCGCTTGAAACGCGAAGCGATGGCAATCATATTTTCTCTGGTGGCAGTGATGGAAAAATAATCCAATGGAGTTACATAAATGGTCAATGGCGGGCCCTTGAGATAGTTGCTGACCGCGTTAGTGATAATAATCCTAACAATGATTACCTCGTATTTTCATTGGACATTAGTCCTGATGAATCATTATTAGTTGCCGGAGGAAGTTATCCTAAAAACCCCGATCAGAATTACGCAGAACTGTATAACCTGAATAAACCCGATCAGGCTCCCAAAAAGATTTTTGGTTTTAAATCTGACATCGATGATATACACTTTACCCCTGATGGAAAAGGATTTTATGCAAGAGATAATTCAGGTAAAAGTATCCGTTATTCTGACCTAAGCACCGCAAAAGAAATTATTTCTCCCAGAGAAAGAATCACATCACTTGACCTAAGTGCTGACGGAAGTAAACTTGCAGGAGCAGGAATTAATGGGGTGCTTTATATATGGGACATCAAAAACAATTTTACTGAATCAGCGATTAAAGTCTCCAATGCAAGTCTTACGTCAATTTGTTTTACTCCGGATAAGAAGATAGTGATTGGTAATACAAACGGGCAAGTGTTCTTTGTTGACAATGGCATCCTCTCCCGTCCGCTTACAGGTCACACTTCAAATATTGAACACATAAAATTCAATAATGCAGGAACGTTCATGGCAACGGCGAGTAAAGACTTTACTGTTCGCCTTTGGAACTACAAAGATCTAACCAAACAACCCATTGTTTTAAGCGATCATGATTGGGTATGGAATGTTGCCTTTACTCCCGATGATGAACAACTTATTGCAGGCATTCAAAGTGTAAAGGAAACAAGGGTTGGACAGGTAGATCAGACGATTCATGCATGGCCGACAAGAATACAAACCATGTCGGGTATTTTATGTGGATTTCTACCTCGCAACTTAAGTAAGGATGAATGGGAGACGTATGTAGACAAAGATCTTCCTTACGTATTAACGTGCGAAAGTCTGCCATCTAACAACAAATAAGTATAACTAACCAGATAATCGTTCGTATTAAACGATTATCACAAATGCTAATAATAACCTCCTATGAGGAAAACCCTACTACTCATAGTGGTGACAATGTCATCGCATTACCTTGCAATAGGTCAATCAACCTGTACGCAAACTTTACGTCTGGCCCAATCAGCTTATGATCAGGGTCGTCTTCAGGAACTTCCAGCGTTAATTCAGAACTGTCTGAAAAACGGCTTTACCAATCAGGAACGGATTAATGCCTATAAGTTATTAACCCTTACATACATCTATCTTGAAGAACCGGGAAAAGCTGATGAAGAAATGCTGAACTTACTGAAGGCCGATCCCTATTTTAAAGTAAACTCCGCTGTTGATCCCGCTGAATTTATTGCCTTATACAGAACATTCAGAACAGAACCTATTTACCGTCTTGGTGTAAATATTGGCGTTAACACCACTCAGCCCAACGTTACTGAACGCATTACCACAAACCAGGGTGACAGTAAGTATAAGAATGCACTTGGTTTTCAGGCAGGTATTGTCGGCGAAATTCCATTAACGAAGAAACTCACGCTAAACCCTGGAGTATTATTTCAACAAAAAGCATTTGATCTTACAAACCGCGTTTACCGTGGATTAGATGAGGTAACAAATGTTGCTGTTTACAATACAACTACAGCACAGGAAAAGCAGAATTGGGTTACTGTTCCCTTATCAGTTCAATATATTTTAAAAGATGAGACCAATTTTATTCCATACCTTTCTCTGGGCATAACCCCTGACCTTCTTCTTGCCTCAAACGTTACTACAGAAACGTTACAAGACAATGCAGGAGCGGTTCAACAGAAAACCATCGAAATAACACGTGAGCGCTTTAACATAAGCGCGACTGCTTCTGCGGGAATCAAAATGCGCATCTTCGGCGGATATATGACAGCCGAGTTAAAATATCTTTATGGGTTAACCAAAGTCAACTCAGCCAATACATACTACCAGAACATTGAAATTAACTTCAACAACAACGTAGGCGATGCGTTGTTCAGGCTCAGCTCACTCTCGATAACTGCTGGGTACGTTCAGAACATTTTCAAACCTAAAAAACTCCAAGTAGGAAAATGAAATTCATCTTTGTCTTCGTAATTGCATTGACTGCTGCATCCTGCAACAACATTGATGATGCTAAAATCTCGCCCAATAAAACATTCATCAAGTTCTTTCATGGTTTGAATAGCTACACTGGAGTAGACCTAAAGGTGGTTTCTGATGGCTACGTCTTATTGGGAAATACAACCAGTAATGAAGGAAGATATTCAACAGTACTTATAACAACAGATAAAAAAGGTTCACCATCAGGCAAAACTGTTTATATCCCGGGGATAAGGTCGAAGTCGTTCGAGATACTATCTACAGGTGAGTATATTGTATTAGGAGACAGCATCCAACGAAATGAGAACACGGATAACGTCGCAAACATTGAAATCCTTTCAACACATATTTTGAAAGTTACAGCAGACGGAACGGTATTAAATAAGCAAAAGTTCGAAGACAAGAATACCAACCAGTCATCTGCCATAACAGATTTCATGAGTAGTTCTATGCAGCTTACTGAAAACGGTGACATTGTCGCTCTTGGGTTGTATAAACAGGATTTATCAAGTGCTGAAAAACCATTCATTGCATTACTTGATAAAGATTTACAATTGAAATGGATGAAGCAGTATGATTTGCTTGAACGTAACTATGTTAATAGCAAGTCAATCTACTACGACAATGGCAATATTCTATGGGCTTCATCCATCTTAAAACCTGCTTTTAATGAAAGCTATTTAGCCATTCCGGTGGCAGCCGAAAACTCCACTTTCAAAAATTTTTCTTTGAGAGGAGAAACATCAAGTCAATTTTATAAGGCAGGAGATATCTGCAGAGACTACAATCAAGCAATGGGCTTTGCTGTAGTGGGAACCCGTTCTCAAACAGATGGAGCAAACGCCAACATATACTTTGCGCGTGTGAACAGGCAGGGTAGCTTTATCGAAGGCTCCGAGAAATTGTATGATGGAAGTAGTTTGTTTAATGACAGAACTGTATCTGCAATGGAGTCGGCAAATCAAGACAGTGGTGAAGGCATTACATCAACACATGACGGTGGTTATGTTATTATCGGAACAACTAAGGGAGGGACAAGTACAAGAGATGCTTATGTAATTAAAGCAGATGCCTTTGGTAACATTATCTGGAGTAAAATTTATGGAGGAGACGGGGATGAAGATGTAATATCAGTAGCTGAAGATACAGATGGCAGCCTTATTATTTGCGGAACTAATACAATGTCTGGCTTATCATCAATGATGCTATTGAAGATTGATGAAAATGGTGAACTAAAAAATTAATTCTTTAAGAGCTATAGTATATTTCTATGATACGTTTATTACCCCACATTCTAAGTCTGGTACTTATAACTTCTTTAGGATTCGCACAGGAACCTACCAACCATCCGACAGGCTTTACAGCAACGGCTACAAGTTCTTCTTCAATTCGTCTGTCATGGACTGGCGCAACGGGTGCTACCATCCCTGCAAACTACCTGATCGTTGCAAGGAAATCTTCAGGTGGTGTTTTTCAAACTGTAACGGATGGAACTGCTGTAGCAGATGACAACGATTTTTCAGACAGTAACAAAAATGGTGCTATCAATGTTACGCATGATAGTGGTCTAAATGAATACGATTGGACGGGATTAGACAACCAAACTGCGTATGAATTTCAAATCTATCCGTATACGGGCGCAGGAGCAAGTTCTAATTATAAAACCTCATCTCCCCTTTCCGCATCTGCTACTACCTTTGCTGACGAACCTACTAATCAACCTTCAGGTTTAAATGTATCAGTACTTGGAGAGAGTTCAATACGACTTACATGGAATGGGGCGGTGGGTGCTGTAACCCCATCAAACTACCTGATTGTGGCAAAGAAAAATTCCGGAGGTTCTTATCCTTCTGTGGTAGATGGTGTTGCGGTAGCCAATGATATTGATTTTACCGGCGCAGATTTAAATGGTGCACACAATGTTGTACATACCGCAGGGGTTAACCAATATGATTGGACTGGGCTGGATCCCAACACTTCATACGATTTTGCAGTTTATGCTTATAACGGATCATCCGCCACTATTAATTATAATACAGCAAGTGTTCCAACTATATCTGCTACAACATTAGCCGTACAACCTTCCAACCAACCTACTGCTTTTGCAGCATCTGCCATTAACGCAACCACCATACGATTAACCTGGACAGGCGCAACGGGTACAAATCTTCCATCTAATTATATTATTGTAGCTAAGAAAAATCCCTCAGGGACATTTCACACCATAACGGATGGAAATACGCTCGCTGATGACAATGATTTTACCGATGCTAATTTCAGGGGTGTAATTAACGTCGCACATATTGCGGGCCCTGACCACTATGATTGGACGGGACTTGATCCTCAAGCCAATTACAATTTTCAAATATATTCCTATAATGGATCAGGCTCTTCAATAAATTACAAAACTGATTCTCCTCCCTCAGCAAATAGCTTTACTTATGCACTCGAACCGTCAGCCCACCCTTCAGACTTCGATGCCGTAGCAACAAGTTCAACGCAGATAACACTGTTTTTTACCGCTGCCAATACAATTACAAACGCAGATGGATATATTATTTTAAGAAGAAGTGATGGCGCAGATCCCACTGTTACCGGAATAGATGATGGTGTAGCTCCAGGTTCATTTACGTTACCAAGCGGAACTACCGTAATTACTACCGTAACCTCTCCTTCTGATGTTTCATATGTCCATACCGGTTTAACCGCAGGAACGCAGTACAATTATGCTATTATTCCTTTTAATTGGAATGGCGTCAACAGCCAAACTTACAATTACTTAACAAGTGCAACTATTTTAACTGCCTCGGAAACTCCCTCGACAGGGGTAGCAGTGACACCAGCGAATACCGCATCAGTCTGCCAGGGATCTTCTATAACCTTATCCAACATTACTATTGCGGAAGTAGGAAAGAGTGATATTGCAAATCAAGGAACAATTATCTTTGAGCTTGATAATTTGGCTTACAGTTTTGTACCCGGTCAGGGAAGTGTCTCTGTTAGCCCAGGACCTCCAGGTACGATGTATAATGATATTGAAACACTTTCAATAGTTGTTAATGCATCGCGAATTACCATTACTTATACTTTGGACGGTAACAATAATGACAAAGAGTCAATTATTATCAGTGGAATTAAAGTCACTTATGATGGTTCATCAAACTCAACTGCCCACATTAATAAGACCGGAGGAAGTGGAACGATTAATGGATTGACCGGTAACCTTGCTACAATCAACGCAGGTAGTAATGCGGCGAGTCCTGCAGTTACATTTACACCACATACATATTGTCAGGGAGATGTTATTAATCCTCGTCCAATTGTTACAGCCAACAACATTAATGTTAAGTGGTATTCTGATGTTAACCTTACTACAGAAATAACAGGGCTTTCTAACCCTGCTAATCCGACTTCAGCGGACATGACTTTGCTTGGATTTGTAACATCATCCTCAGCTACCATTACTCGGTATGTTACACAAACCCCTGGAGTCTGCAGAAGCGCAGCAACACCAGTTACCTTAACCGTAAATCCTACCCCCACTGCAGACATTACATTAGTTTCGGGTTCTGCAGCCTTATGTTCGGGAAATGCAATAACGTTAAGGGCGACACCTTCCGCTGCATTTAACTATACCTTCAGAAGGTACAATTCTTCGGATGTACTACAAACTTCAATTAACAACGGTAGTAACCAAAACCTTAACAGAATAGCAGGAACAGATTTTACAAACGGAGATAAATTTTCTGTAGTTGTTCAACAGGTAACAGGAGGCTGTTCAAAAGAAAGTAATAGAATTGATTTTACAGTTAATCCAACCCCTGCTGTTAGCTTCGCTCCCTCTGGTACAGAAGCGATGGTAAGGACACAATTTAATAATACACAGGACCCTTATGAATTAAATGCAACTGTAATACCCAATAATGGAACAGGAGTATTTTCAGGCTTGGGTGTTAGTTTATATCCTGATGGAAAATACAAATTCAACCCGCAGGTTGCAGGCACCGCTAACAATCCAATTACAATTACTTATACCCATACGAGTGATGCAGGTTGTTCTAACAGTACCTCTATTGCTGTAAACGTATTTAGCTCTTCAGCAATTGTAAACAACTTACAAAACCAGTATTGTGTTTCCGATGGATTGAGTAGCGTATTAAGCCATAATCCTGCAACGATTCCTGTTACCACAACCTATATCCGAATAAGATTGTATCGATTTGCTGGTAATGGACCGCATGGGTACCTTGATGTCGCCGATCCTGCAAATTATCAAAATATGTTCCAGGAAGTTGTTGGAAGTAATCCTAAAACATTTCGATTAAATCCATCTGCTGTGGGGGCTGGGTCCTACTATCTTGACGTATTTGTTACAAACGGAACTACTGAATACTTAGCAGTTTATGGAAGAACAACAATCAGCGAGAATCCTGTAGCACCTTCTTTTGAGGCTATTGCCCCGCTTTGCGTTTCTGATGATATTTCCAATAGAGAAGTTAAAGTAACATCTGGCGGGACCATCCAATGGTATAGCAATAACTCGCTTACATCTCCCATTCCAATATCACCCAACCCGGCCACTCCAAAATTTTCTCAATTAAACGTTCCTGAAAATAGTGCAGGTACTTTTACATCTTACATGACAACTACAATTAATGGATGCACGAGTCCTGCTTCACAAGTTAATATTGTTGTTAATAGTAACCCTACTCCTCCTGCAGTGCCGTCTATACCTGCCTATTGTTCGAATGACGCATTTCTGCCAATTACAGTAGCAGGAGGAAGTGGTGCATACAGGTGGTATGGCGCCCTGGCAGCAAACACACCTGACCGGGATGTAGTTTATTCTCCAACTTCAAATACGGCAACACCAGGTCAGCTGGAAGTCCCTAATAGCGTCACGTCAACAACAACTTTTCAACGTTTTGTTTCGCAGATTATAAATTCCTGCGAAAGCCCTGTATCCACCATAAATATTACAGTTAAACAAGTTCCTTTACCACCCTTAAGCAATTCAGCTGAGTATTGCTTAAATGCAGCAATTTCTCCTTTGCAGGTAACTACCTCATCGCCTTCAGCCACTGTTAAGTGGTATAACGACGAAACACAAAGCCCTGCAAATGAAATAACTGTAACAACACCAACGAATGCTTCACCTGTTGAGTTAGCGCTTTCTTCCTCCAGCCCATTTACTTTTAACAGGTTTGTAACGCAAACAATTGACGGATGCCAGAGTTCTAACAGAAAAGTAACCATAACAATCAAGGATCTTCCTGCTGTTGCTATCAGTACAGCAAATCCTGAAATTGATTTAACAGAAATATGTAAGTCAGATGGACCTATATCAATTAAGTCCATTCCAGGAGGAACATGGGGAGGCACTGCATTTACTGGGTTAGGTAACTTTGGCTCTGGAACTGTAGATATTTTACCAAATAGTCCAACCTTTAATCCCGGCAGCTCTTACAACCTTACTTATACTTATTCAGATGCTTCTACTTCCTGTTCAAACCAGGCATCTGCTACTATCACCATTCTTCCAAGTATCCATGCTCAGGTTGATCTAGGCACTTCCTGCAATGGCTTTTTCGTAGACATTGATAATAACTCAGAGATTATTCCTTCTTCAGCTACCTCTACCATAACCAGCTACTCATGGAATTTCGATGACAACACCGGTATCCTTGATTTTGGTAACGGCCTTATACCTGATAATACTCATGGAGGTACTACTAAAGGGACCTATAGAAATATCAAACACAAATTCCCGACTGTAAGAAATTATTCTGTCAATTACAGGATGATGACAAGTGATGGATGTGTGGTTTCTGGTACTGCTCCAATTGATATCTATCCCATACCAAATGCAAACTTTACCTGGAGGGATGCATGCCTGGGAACAGAAACTTATTTTAATGCCACAATCTCCAACGGCGTTTCTATTGCATCTTACGATTGGAATTTTAATAAGAAAAACCAATTGGCGATAAATACGCTTCATGGCGAATATACAGATTCTCCCGAAGTGGTTTACGGCACTATTGGTATGGATACTGTACGTTTAATTGTACAATCTGTTAACAACTGTCGTGATACAGTTGAAAAACCTGTTTTTATAACTCCGCGGGTTGCTCCTATCACCGAAAATGATTCTTATGCTCAAACTTTTGATAATGGAAGCGGAGGCTGGATTAGCGGTGGTACGAATTCATCATGGGGATTTGGAAAACCTTCTGCTGTAATTATTAACCGTGATTCTTCTGCGACGGGTAATGGCAATGCATGGAAGACAAACCTCCACGGGAAAAGCAATGCAAATGAGCAATCGTGGGTATTGAGTCCATGCTTTGACTTCAGTCAGGCAAAAAAGCCAGTTATCGCCATGGACATCTGGTCTGAAACACCAAGAGGTTTGGATGGCGCTGTATTACAGTATAACGAAACAGGTAATATTGAAGATAGCAATAACTGGAAAGTACTTGGTGATATTAGTACAGGTGTTAACTGGTATGATCATAATGGTATAACTTCAAGCCCTGGCAACCAATCGTCAACCGATGTTGGATGGACAGGCGATGCTTCAGGAGGAAAGTACAAAAGCTGGAGGCACGCTGTCTATAAACTAGACGAACTTATCGGTAAATCTGATGTGAAGTTCCGGATTGCTTTTGCAAGCAACACTGGCAGCAGAGAAGGGTTTGCTTTTGATAATATTGTTGTAGGGGAAAGAAGTCGTTCCATCCTCATTGAAAACTTTACTAACTCGTCGGCTGTTGCAAACGCACGTGCACAAAACGAGTTCTTTAATCAACTGACAGACGTGTCCTCTGAAATTATAGGTTTACAATATCACACTGCATTTCCTGGAGAAGATCCACTTAATAAAGCGAACCAGAATATGAATAATGCAAGGGCCGCATTTTATGGACTGACAAGCTCTCCTTCATTAAGAATAGATGGTTCTTTCCAAAACGGACCCTATTCCAACTGGGCTCCTTTGATGTACGACAACCGTGTGCTCGAGCCGTCTCCGTTGAGAATAGATATAGTACCTGTTAAAGACGGGGATGTTGTAAAAATCAATACAAAAATTACGAACACCGCAGGTGCTTCAATAAATACGAGTGACCTGAACGTGTTTACGGTTATTGTTGAAAAGAAAATCGACAACCCCGCCTTCTTAGGAAACAACGGCGATCAACTGTTCAAGTATGTGGCGAGAGATATATTACCTTCACCGGCAGGGCTTCAACTGCCCGCAATGTTTCAACCAGGAGAGTCTTATTCCGTTCCTTCCATTGAATGGAACAAATTAAGCCTTATTGATCCAAATGAAGGTGCCATTGTAGTCTTTGTTCAAAAGGTAACTGCAAGCTCCAAAGAAGTTATTCAGGCAAAACTGGTTGATCACCCTGCTCGTCCTGTATTAGTAACAGGATCAGAAATCGCTTTAGAAGGCACAATAAACGTTTATCCGGTTCCTGCTAGTGAAGTACTTAATGTCGAACTGTCGGAAACTGTAAACAAAGAAAGTTCAATACATGTTTTTGATAGCTTTGGGAAACTTGTATTGCGTAGTAACGTAAATACAGGTGAAAGATCAAAGTCTTTGTCGACCAGAGATCTTACTTCGGGGGTATATTTGTTACAAATAGAAACGAACAGAGGCCTATTACAGAAGAAAGTTTCAATAGTTCACTAATTGATTACTACTTATTCGGACATTGAAAGCCATTTGAATATGGAATGGCTCTCAATGTCTTATAGCTTACATTATCAGAAAGCAATGTTCTATTTGGAACTCATTAGTATTAACTTTCCTTCCTTTGGAGGATACTCTTACTTCTCTTATTTTTAACTTTCCAAACAATACGAAAACCCTATAATGGAAATTTTCCTGAAGGCAGAAACATGGTTAGCCCTGTTGACCCTCACATTTTTTGAAGTCGTTTTAGGAATAGATAATATTATTTTCATCTCCATCGTATCCAACCGATTACCTGCAGACCTTCGGGCGCGCACACGAAACCTTGGGTTACTTTTAGCAATGGGAGTTAGAATCCTCCTGCTTCTCACTATTACCTGGGTAATGAAGTTTACCGAACCTTTATTCCATGTACCCCATTGGATAAGTGAAGACGGATCTATCAGTGGACGTGACCTTATCCTCATTTTCGGTGGAATGTTTCTGATTGCTAAAAGTACACGAGAAATTAATCATCAGACAGAAGGAGAAGAAGAAGACCTGGATGGAGGAAATCAAAAGAAGAAAGTAAATGTTACCGGTGTTATCACGCAGATCATTTTACTGGACATAATCTTTTCCTTCGATTCTATATTAACAGCTGTAGGGTTAACAAATCATGTCAGCATCATGATTATAGCAGTTGTTCTTTCAATAGGAATTATGATCATCTTCTCCGGCAAGATCAGTGACTTTATTCACAAACATCCTTCTATGGAAGTGCTTGCCCTGGGATTTCTTATCCTCATAGGATTCATGATATTTCTGGAAGGGTTGGATAAGGATATTCCTAAAGGTTATATCTACTTCGCTGTTGTTTTCTCGATGAGTATTGAAATGATAAATATACGTGTGAGAAACAAGCGTAAACAAGCTAAAGAAGAAGCACATGAATAATGATGAAAGCCTCAGATACCCTATTGGAAAATTCTCTCCTAAAGAATCTTATAGTGCAGACGACATCAGCAGTCTTATTTCTACTATTGAAGCACTACCTTCAAAAGTTGAAGTACTTGTAAAGAATTTTACAGCCAAACAACTCGATACCAACTACAGAGAAGGCGGCTGGACAGCAAGACAGGTTATTCATCACCTTTCAGATAGCCATATGAACGCTTACATACGCCTCAAATGGACGTTAACTGAAAATACACCTTTGATTAAAGCATATGACGAAGGTGCATGGGCGGAGACGCCGGAAGTAAACTTAGATCCATCTATCTCACTAAACTTGCTTAACGCATTGCATGTTAAATGGGTTTCGCTTCTTAAGTTACTTACTGAGAAAGACATGGAGAAGCAGTTCCTCCATCCGGAAACAAAGAAGTATATCTCGCTGGAAAGGATGATAGCCACTTATGCATGGCACGGAGAACATCACCTCAGTCATTTGGAGATTGTAAGCAAGAAATAAATTTTTACTGAATATATTGTTATAAAGATTTATTAGTTTAACCATATACCTTTGCCAATTCAAAGTATACTACTGAAGTATTTGGAATGGCAGATCTTATAAATCCTTATAACCCTCCTTTCTTTCTTTTCAATGCACATCTGGAAACCATTTATCCGGCGCTTTTCAGACGTGTTTCTATTGCATCTTTTAGAAGAGAGCGTATTAGTACGCCCGACAATGATTTTCTTGATCTTGATTGGTTGACAAATAACACCAAAAAGCTGGTTGTAATTCAGCATGGCTTAGAGGGTAATAGCTACCGGGCATATATAAAAGGAATGGCAAAAGCATTTTACAAAAATGGCTTTGATATCCTAGCTTGGAATTATCGGGGGTGCAGCCAGGAAATGAACAGGCAGCTACGTTTCTACCACAGTGGTGCTACCGATGACCTTCATACCGTTATTGAACATGCGTTGGCTAAAAAACAATACGACGAAATTTTCCTTATTGGCTTTAGCCTAGGTGGAAATATTACCTTGAAGTATCTTGGAGAAAGACAAGTAGTCCCTCAAATTAAAAGGGTAGCTGTATTTTCTGTACCCCTGCACCTTGAAAGTAGCTGCACAAAGATTTCGCTACCGTCCAACAAAATTTACTCACAACGTTTCGTGGTCTCACTCAAGAAAAAGATTGTTATCAAGGCTCATCTCATGAGCGGTCTTGACACCCAGAAGCTTCGATCAATCAATACGTTAATCGATTTTGATGACGCCTATACAGCACCTCTTCATGGCTTTAAAAACGCCGTCGACTACTATTCTAAATGTAGTTCCATTTTCTTCCTTGATAATATTCAAATACCAACACTTATTGTTAATACAAAGAATGATCCGTTCCTGAGCATGGAATGCTTTCCTTTTGATTTATTAAGACAACATCCATACGTAAAATTAGAGATGCCTCTGCGAGGCGGACATGTTGGTTTCACACAAATAAATAGCAACGGTTTGTATTGGTCTGAACAACGGGCATTGGATTGGATTCAACATGAAAGGTAATTGCTCCTGTTTTTTTATGCTGCTCCTGCAGATGAAATATCCGGAACGTCTTGCTCCAATCTTGAATAATTTTTAAATCGCTTTACCATCCCGTTTTAATGATTGAACGTTATACCATTACCGCATCACGTACAGATTTAGCAGAAAGATTTTCTGTTGATGTACCGGACTTTTATAAGGAAAGGTATAATGCCGCTCCCACACAACTTCTTCCTGTTATTACAAGCTCTGCTCCTGAAGGAGTTTCTCTTTTTTATTGGGGCATTTCACCGGAGTGGTCCAAGAATAAAATGGTGAGCGAAAAGATCATTAACGTACGCACAGAGAGTTTTAACGATCGCCCAGCTCTTAAAAGGGCCTTAATGAAAACAAGGTGTCTTGTTCCTGCTGATGGATTTTATGCCTGGAAGAAGGTGGGTAAAAAAACAAGCATTCCCTATCACTTTATGATGGCTGATCGGGAGACCTTTTCTATTGCTGCTTTATGGGAGGAGTTTGAAGATACTGAGGGCAATCAAATTCAGACTTTTTCCATTATCACTTTACCAGCAGACGACATTGTAAACAACATCGCTGAAAGAATGCCTGTTATCCTTAACAGGAACGGCGAGCAAATATGGTTGGATAAAACATCCGGGGAAGAGAAGATTGTAGATCTGCTTAAGCCAATTAGTGCATCTAACTTAAATTATTATCCAGTATCGCCTGGTATTGCTAATACTTCGCTTGATGTTGCCTCTTTGATTCTTCCAACACCTCCGGCTGACCAACATGGTAATCTTACCTTGTTTGATTAAAAGCCATCGTCGTCATCCTCTTCCTTCTTCTTCTCCTGCTGAGGTTGCTGCGGTGTAGTTGTTTTCTCAGTCTTATCTTTCTTTGATTTCTTTTTCTTCTTATCAGGCTTCGCAGGGTTAATTGCCTCCGTTGTGGGCTCAACGTTCTCATCCTGCTCGTCGGCTTTCAATTCATTACGTTTTTGCTTACGCTGAACAGGTTTTACAGGTACTACCGTTTCTGTCGTATCTATATAATCAAACTCGTCGTCACCTGGTATATCAAGTTCTGCTGAATCGATGTCGGCCTTGTCTTTCTTCTTAAACAGATTCTTGAAGAACCCAAAGAATCCTTTTTTCTCGCTCTGCGCTTTCTTACCCTCTCCTGCCTTGGCATTGGCCGCCTGTAATTTTGCAAGGCGTACGTCTGGCAGAACAAGTGAATGGCGAAGGTACCACATGTAATTATCCTGCTCTGTATTAAAGCCTACTTCTTCTACGTAATACTTGGGTTTTTCAGCAACATATTTCTTTAAGATGTCGTCATACTTCAGGCTGTCGGGCATGTTATACTTTAATAGCCTTACTTCACGATCTTTAGAAATAACATAAACACTATCTTCAGCTTTTTTCTCAATTGCTTCCTTTGCTGGCACATCAACTACCATAATGGTGTCAATAACTGACCTGGCTGCTCTGTCAAGATCCTCTGCAGCAACAGAATCCTTTCCAACACCACTGATGGAATCAGGAACAGCAACGAATATTCGTTTAGCTTCAACAGTTTGAATACTTCTTAATTTCTTCCTGTAAGGTGTAGGCTCAGCAACAAGATATTTTGTTTTGCTTGCAACAAGTACCTTAGGTGTTGAATCCTCCTGAAAATAGCTGAACTTCTTTCTAAGTTCATTTCTATCGTAAATAAAGGCACTTTGATACGCAGGGCATACCGTTCGCTGGGTGCAGGAAGACGCCAGCAAGGTAACTATTCCAATAATAACGTAAAAAGCCCTGGTCATGAAGCGGGTTAATAAGCAAAAATAACAGTAATCATTGTATTTTTGCCGTTTTATTCTTATTTAACATTACATTAACTATAACGGGGAAAAACCTCATTTAGTAGATCAAGAGGCAATTTAATTCGACGTCTAACAGATGTTAGCTGAAACTCAACTCAGACAACGCCCAATTCACGCTGCTTTACTTTAGTGAGGGATTTTACAACAAGGTCATATGAGTTATCGATCCAAGTACACAATAACTTATCAGGAATCGAGCCATCTATAAGTACCGTAATCCAATGCTTTTTATTCATATGATATCCGGGTTGAACACTTTCGTGGTGTTCTCTCAACTCAACTCCTACTTCCGGGTCAACTTTCAGGTTTATACTTTCAAACAGTTCGATATCAGTTAAGGCGAACATCTTACCCATTACCTTATACACAAGGGTATTCTCACCAAAAGGAAACTCCTCTGTTACACCAGCTTTGGAAAGACAATAACTTCGGAATCCTTCAATGTCCATTATGGGTCAGGAATATCTATGAATTAAAGCAATCTTTTAAGGATAAGAAAAATAACACCCAAAAGAAACACTACAATAGAGATCTTGTTAATACCATGCATCATTCTGATGTTAATATTATTGGGCCTCGAAGAATCTTTCCCTCTGAAGAAATATCCACCAACTTCCCCTAAAGAGAAGAAGTTTTTCCATCCCGTCTTCTTCCGGGTTGTATTATTTTCAGCTTTTGTTTCCATCGTTTTAAAGTTTACTGTTCTACAAGAGAAGGCTCAATCCAATTCCCGTCTTCACGAATTAAGTCTATCAATGCATCAACAGCTTTGGCTGTAGGAACGTTTCTCTTCACCACTTCTTTTCCGCGATAAAGCGTAATCCTGTCAGGACCGGAGCCAACATACCCGTAATCGGCATCAGCCATTTCACCAGGACCATTGACAATGCATCCCATAATTCCAATTTTTACTCCTTTCAAATGAAAGGTTCTCTCCCTGATTCTGGCGGTGGTCTCCTGTAAATCGAAAAGCGTTCTGCCACAAGATGGGCAGGAAATATATTCTGTCTTTGATATTCTTGTTCTTGTAGCCTGAAGAATATTAAATGCTGTTTGATTAACTAGTTTGTCTCCCCCGCAGTTTTCTGCAGAAATAAACACACCATCTCCCAACCCATCAATTAACAATCCTCCGATATCAGTAGCAGCATATAATTGCAATTTATCAGGCGTAAGATCTTTATAAGCTCTTCCGATAATTACAGGAACATTACACTCATTGTTCATTAAATCAACAAAAAGTCGCCGCTGTTCTGCAAGGCCGTGCTCGTTGAAGGTATCTATAAGGAGAACCGCAGTTGAATCTATCTTTAACTTATCAATCAAAGAGGGTGTAAGATGCTTGAGTGTTGCATAAATGAAATTAAGTTTTAATGATGTCTCTACTCCAGCTAGGTATTGGTCTGGTTTAATAAAAGGATAAGTTCGCTCTTTTTCCTTTTGCGTTAGCCATGTGCTATGGTTATAGATTACTCCGAGTGTTCCTGGAATTTCGAAATCTATAACCTGGCTACCAAGAAAAACGTAATCACAGGCCATGTCTCCAATGTTCCATTTATCCAACTTAATAGAATAATTATAGCCTGTCGCAAACAAGGATGCAGGTGTTATTTTATCCTTTGCAGAAAAATCAGCAATTACGCGAGGAACCTGTGCACCTCCAATATTTACAACTTCATTTGCTACTCTTCTGCTATAGTTAAAAGGATTAACCGGATATTGTTGTATAGGAGGAATTACATCATGTGGTGCACGATTTACATAACGATCCGCGAGCGCTTTCGCCACCGGAACCTCAGCCTCCGGCTCTTCCGTAAGGGATACACGAATTGTATCGCCCAATCCATCTTCAAGTAATGTTCCTATACCAACGGATGACTTAATTCTTCCATCCTCTCCGTCGCCTGCTTCTGTTACACCCAAATGCAATGGATAAGGTTTTAATCCTTCTTCGTCTAGTTTTTGCACCAGTAATCGGTAGGCTTGTACCATGACCTGTGGGTTACTGGACTTCATAGAAAGCACAATATTGTAATAACTCTCAGCTTCACATATTCTTAAAAATTCCAATGCGCTCTCAACCATGCCAAGCGGTGTATCGCCATATCGGCTTAAGATACGGTCTGATAAAGAGCCATGGTTTGTGCCAATGCGCAGTGCAGTTCCATATTCTTTACAAATTTTAATAAGCGGGGTAAACTTAAGGCGAATCCTTTCCAGTTCTGCCTCATAAGAAGCATCGGTATATTCTATCTCCTCAAACTTCTTTTTGTCGGCGTAATTACCTGGATTGATCCTTACCTTTTCTACTATTCTTGCAGCCAGTTCCGCCGCATTGGGGGTAAAATGAATATCTGCAATAAGGGGCACCTGGTATCCCCTGGCGCTTAATTCTTTCTTTATTTCCTGAAGGTTTTGTGCCTCCTTAACACTCGGTGCCGTGATCCGTACATACTCGCAACCTGCGTCTACCATTCTAATAACCTGGTCAACAGAACCTTGGGTATCCATAGTATCTATCGTGGTCATGGATTGGATACGAATCGGATTGATGCCTCCCAAGGGAATATCGCCAATCTTCACTTCAATCGTCTTTCTTCTGCTATATTGGATAAGGCTATTGCAATACTGCTTTACTGATGTTACTAACGGATTCACGTATAATCGATTTATCTACAAAATTAACCGATTAAAACCGGTTTTTGTTTACAATGAATGGTTTTATAAAAGAACATGCTCCAAGTTCTTTTTATCCCTCAGTCGAGGGTTTCGCGTCGATCCTCTTACTCGCAAAAAAGCGAGCGGTGAAGGTAGCACCGGTATGGTCTAGCTATCGTGGAGCATGGTTAATGTCTTCTTCCTTAAAAGCCCTATTTTAATTTGAAACAAGTTCTACAATAAAATCATACAAAACGGCCTTTACCGAGGTTATTGGTTAAAGAGCCTGCTTAAAAAGCCTAATTCCGAGTGAAGGATATTACTTTCTTTTTTAAATATCGCCCAACTGAGGTCTTATGAGAATCTCTTCAACCACGCTTTGAGGGGATAAAGAATAGGTTGCATAAACTATTTCAGCAACGTCTTCCACTTTCATAAAGCGGTCGTTGGGCAGGTCCACTCCTTCCCAGCTGCGGGTTTTAGTGGCCCCCGGCATGACAGCGGTAACCCTAACCTGTTGCTCCTTTAGTTCTTCGCGGATGCACCTCGAGAAACCCAACATCGCAGATTTTGTTATCGCATAAGATCCTCCATTGTGATAAGCTTTAATACTGGCAATAGAACAGATGTTAAATATATGAGCACCAGGCGTTTTCTTTATGGCGGATACTATACCCCTAGTCATATAATAAGCACTGTAGAGATTAGCATCCACCATACTTTCAAGGGTTCCTTCAGGCTCGGTGAGTATTGCTCCGGGCACAAAATATCCTGCATTGTTCACCAGCACATCTATAGGGCGATTTAGATCGAGAATAAACTGCGCAAAATTCTTAACGTCAGCTTTGTTCGACATATCTGCCTGCATCGTATAAGTCTGCCCTACCGGAGATAATTTTAAAAGATCATGCTTTAGTTGTTTTAAATCATCTTCATTTCTTGAGCATGTAACCGCATCAAAACCATTAATCACAAATTTTTCGATAATGGCTCTGCCTATTCCTTTTGATCCGCCAGTGACTACAATTAATTTACGCATTGCTGATGTTTTATTTTGAAGTATCTTTAGCAATTTAATAATTGCGTCAGATTAATAACGTTCATGATCAGCGAGATTGGCAGGTATTTCATCTTTCTCGGCCACCTTTTTACAAACCGGGAGCCATTCAAAACATATTATAAGTTAATCCTTGAAGAGAGTGTGGCTATAGGACTTGGATCTGTTCTTCTCGTAGCATTGGTTTCTACCTTTATGGGAGCTGTAACTACCGTGCAAACTGCATATAACATGGTGAGCCCGCTTATTCCCAATTACGTAATTTCACAGGTGGTAAGGGAAATGACGGTGCTTGAGCTGGCCCCTACTATCATCGCCGTAATTTTTGCAGGAAAGATTGGCTCTAGTATGGCGTCGGGCCTTGGCACGATGCGTATTACAGAACAAATAGATGCCCTGGAAGTAATGGGTATAAATTCTATCTCGTACCTGGTATTACCTAAAATTGCTGCTTCCATGCTTATGTACCCGCTGCTGGTAATTATTGCAGGAGTATGTGGTTTGGGTGGCGGTTATATTGTAGGTACACTTACAGGTATCATTACACCCAACGAGTATGTATATGGCATACGGTATAACTTTAATGAGTTTACTATCACATTTGCATTAATTAAATCTGTAGTATTCGCTTTTCTTGTCTCATCAATATCTTCTTTCAAAGGCTATCACACGCAAGGTGGTGCTTTGGAAGTAGGTGTATCAAGCACACAAGCGGTAACCAATAGTGTTATCGCCGTTCTATTAGCAGACTATTTCCTGGCTCAACTTCTCCTTTCAAAATGATCGAAGTACGTAATCTATCCAAGTCGTTTAATGGCCGCCCCATTTTAAAGAACGTAAGTGGGGTGTTTGAAAAAGGTAAACCAAATCTGATTATAGGCGCGAGCGGTACAGGTAAAAGTGTTTTACTGAAATGTATTGTAGGACTTGTAAAGCCTGACGAAGGCTCTGTACTATACGACAACCGCGATTTCTTTGAAGGAGACAGAGACACCAAAATAGCTATCAGGCGCGAGATTGGGATGCTCTTTCAGGGAGGGGCTCTTTTTGATTCTAAAACAGTTGAAGAGAACGTTCGCTTTCCACTCGATACACTAACAAAGATGCAACGTGAGGAAAAACAGGAACGTGTTAATTTTTGCCTCAAGCGTGTAGGGTTGGAAAATGCCAACAAGAAAATGCCTTCTGAATTGAGTGGCGGTATGAAGAAACGTGTAGGCATTGCCCGTGCCATTGTAAACAACCCTAATTATCTTTTCTGTGACGAACCTAACTCTGGTCTCGACCCACAAACCTCTATCCTTATCGATGAACTGATCCAGGACATATCAGAAGATTTTAACATGACAACTATTGTTGTTACCCATGATATGAATTCTGTAATGGGTATTGGAGAAAAGATCTTGTTCATCTATAAAGGACAAAAGCTTTGGGAAGGAACAAAGAATGAAATCACACATTCCAACGTCCAGGAAATGGATGATTTTATCTTTGCGAATAAGGTAATGAGTAGCCTGAGAGAAAAACAATAGTTCTACTTCTTAAGCTACCCAAAGGTCAGTCTTATGTTATTCGTATCGCAGGCTTTTGGCCGGGTTTGTGGAAGCCACTCTTAGTGAATGATAGGAAACAGTAATAACTGCAATAGTCAAACAAACAGAAGCTGCTACAATTAATGTAATTAAACCTACTTCAACATGGTAAGCGTAATTCTCCAACCACATACTCATTAGGTACCAGCCCAACGGACATCCAATGATTGCTGAAAGAATTACTAAGGTGATAAATTCTTTATTCATTAGCTGAACAAGACCAGGCACTGAAGCACCTAAAACCTTTCTTATCCCGAGCTCTTTGGTTCTTCTCTCTGCTGAAAAAGCACTTAATCCGAACAAACCAAGACAAGAGATAAATATGGAGAGAATAGCAAGTGTATTAAAAACTTTTCCACGTTGTCCTTCTGCTTTATAAAATTCTTCCCAGTCCTGATTTAAAAAAGAGTACTTGAACGGATAACCTGGAGCATATTCCTTCCATATACCTTCTGCTGACCTAATCGCAGCTTCCGTTTCATTTTGTTTTGCCCGAATAAGTAAGCAAAAGAAATCATTACGAGGAACCCTTAATATCAATGGCTCGATGGGATTATGAAGCGATCCGAAATTAAAATCCTTAACAACACCTATGATCTTTCCTTTTCGGTCCCACAGCGTCAAGTCCTTACCTGCTACCTCATCTTTAAAACCAAGTTTCTCAGCGGCCTTCTGATTAACGATATAGTTAGCCGTATCTGTTACTAAATTTCTATCGAACGGACGACCTTCAATCATTTCCATCTTCATTGTTTGAATAAAGTCTTGGTCAACCGCTAGTACGCTGAAAAGAATATTTGCTTCCGGATCTTTTCCTTCCCATGATAAGTTTGAGGTAGAATTTCCAATATCAATAGGCAATTGACTTGCAGCAGTGACCCCATCAATTCCAGGTAATGATAATAACCTGTTTCGAACCGTTTCAAGGTTATTTGCAACATCACCATCGAGCCATGCGTAGAAAACATTGTTGCGATCGAAACCGATATCGCGGTTCTGCATAAACTGCATTTGCCTGAACACCACAGCAGTACTGATAATTAATATAATTGATAGTGAAAACTGAATTGTCACCAATGCTCTACGAAATACGGATGCGCGATTACCACTTTTTAACTGCCCTTTAAGAACTTGGACAGGTTTAAACTCAGAAATAAAAAATGCTGGATAACTTCCTGCCAGAAATGCAGTAAAGAAAACGATAGCCACAAATATCATTACAATCCTGAGGTCGAGCAGATTTAGTCCCAGGGCTTTGCCTGTGATTTCATTAAAAAATGGCAAGAGCACAATTAGAAACAGCACAGCCAGGCACGCAGCAATAATAACGGTAAGAAAAGACTCTCCCATAAACTGCCGGAATAACTGATGGGGTATGGCGCCTATTACTTTTCTTAAACCTACTTCCTTAGCACGTTTAGTAGCTTGGGCGGTAGAAAGGTTCATAAAATTGATACAAGCAATTATCAATACAAAAACTGCTACGATAAAGAAAATGCGTACATATTCAATTCTCCCCCCTGCCTGAACACCGTTCTCAAAATCGCCGTACAGATAAGCATCACCAAAAGGTTGAATGAACAATTCAACATTACTCTGCTCGTTATGAAGCTTTACTTCGTTTTTAAGTTTTGCAGAGAAGTTGTTAATGGTTGCATCTGTTCTTAACATTAAATACGTGCGGATGTTATTGTTACCCCATTGGTCAAGCCAGCTTTTGTTCTCATCAAAGAAATATTGAAATGGAAGCAAATATTGAAACTGAAGCGAAGAGTTCTTAGGCATATCGGCAAAAACACCTGTAACGGTAAAGGGCGTTTTTGTATTCATAAGCAATATCTTTCCGATGACGTCTTCATCTCCAAAATACTTCTCTGCCATCGATTTACTTATCACAATTGAGTTTTTGCCATTTAGTGCTGTTGAACTATTCCCAGCGTTAAAAGGGATAGAAAACATTTCAATAAAGTCAGGGTCAGCATATCTACCAGGCTCATAGAATGACTTGTCATCAAAGCGAAAAAGATTGTTGACCTCCCATGTCAACCTGGACGCTTTTTCAATTTCTGGATACTTCTCCTTGATGTATGGCGCCATTGGGCCAGGCGTAGATGCGAATGTAAACAACCTTCCATCGGAGTAGTGCTGATTCTCCATTACCCTGTAAAGACGATTGATATTTGTATGAAATTTATCTACTTGGATTTCATCATTAACCCAAAGGAAGATTACCAGCGCGCTACACATACCAAAGGCCAGCCCTAGGATGTTGACAAACGAAAAGAGCTTATTCCGGAAGATGTTTCTTACGGCAATGGTCAGATAATTTTTAAGCATATCTCTAACAGGTTTAAGGAAATGACCTATGACAAAAACAAAGGTTGCATCCTTATTACCCAGGGCCCCAAAAAAAGTTACAACGTAGTAACAAGTTTATTTCATTTTACTACTTAAGTAAGGGTAAGTCTATATAAAATGAGGAGCCTTTACCAATTTGTGTTTCGAACCATATTCTTCCTTTCATTTGCTCAATAGCGTGTTTTGCAATTGCTAATCCAAGCCCTGAGCCTGACTTCTTAGTTGTAAAATGAGGGAGAAAGATACGTTCCGCTACTTCAGGTTCCATTCCGTTACCATTGTCAACAAACGAGATACGGCATTGGTGGTAAACCTTCTCTACCCTTACATGCACATGCGTGTGTTGCCCAACCTTACCACTTTGTAAAGCATTGAGAATAATATTTGAAAAGGTACGACTTAATAATTGGTTATCGCCTAACACCCAAGCTTCCTTTAAAGCTGATTTAAATGATATTTCACCTGTAGGGCTATGTAAATCCACAGCCCGCTTTACAGTAGTTACAATATCCAACTCCTGAATGATAGGCGCAGGCATTTTTACAAATCCGCTGAAAGATGATGCAATATCGTTCAACGTTTCAACCGCCGTTAGTAGTGTACTAATGGCCCTTTGTGTTCGTTCGGTTGTATTGTTCCCTTGCTGCACGTTACGCTCCAATTGTTGTAAGGTGAGCTTCATCGGTGTCAGTGGGTTCTTAATCTCATGCGCAACTTGTTGCGCTATCTCTCTCCATGCCTTTTCCCGTTGCGTTTGCTCTAGTTCTGTTTTGCTTTCACTTAACTTGTAAAGCATGCTGTTGTACTCCTTTACCATCAACCCAATTTCATCCTGAGCCTCCCAAGTAAGTGGTGTATTATTATTAAGCGAAGTTTTTCTTAAAGACTGTGTGATAAATCGCAACGGAAAAGTCAGACTTCCGGCAACAACATAAGAGAGTATAAGCAGGATAATAAATATGAAGGCGAAAATATTAAGAATGTTAATCAGTGCTACTGATTGGATTTTTTCAAGCATGTAAGAAGACTGAAAAAATGGAATGCCCAAGATGCCTATAATGTTTCCCGTCTGCGAAGATTTAAGAACAGCATAAGAAACAAAGTATTGAAGCGTTCCTACCCTTTCTGATTCTATAAAAAAGTTCTCTCCCCTCTTAATTCTTTCATACGCCCTTGAATTGACGTAATTTGAAATGAGATTGCTTTCGAAAATCTGGGGCTGACTTGTAGCTACCAGATAACCTTGCGGGCTATAAACATTGGCATCGAGATTAGATAGCTTGGCGAGATCACTTACACGATTTGACAAAGTGATACCTTCAGAAGATTTTTGATCACTCACCTCATCCAGGTAATCAATTATCTGCTGACTGAATACCTTACTTCGACTGATGTATTCCTCATCAAGTTGACCTTGAGAAGATCTACTTGCAAGGCCGAGTGTGCTGATGCTCACGATAATGAGTGGTATGAAAAACGCAAGGTTTAAATACAATTGTATTCTTGCTGAGAAGAACAGTCTTCCACCAAGAAAATACTGGTATATACCTTGAAAGAAGATAAGGATCAAAACAATAAATAGTCCGAGTACAAGAAGAAAAGAGAAGTTAGAAAGCTTATATGTAAACGGAATTTGTTTAGCGGATACAACAGCGATCCTTCCATTCTGATCATCTTCCGCAATATGGTCATAACCGGCAAAAGAGACACCTTTAGTATAAAGCTCGATGCTCCCTAGTAACTCCCTAGGAAAAAAGCGATCATAATTAAAGTTACCTGAAGTCAATACTATGCTTTTTCCTGAGAAGATCGCGTAGTTTAAATCTCCGGTCCTATAAGACTGCTGCGAGCGGTAGTCAACAAGAAGTTCAGGATACACATTCTCTGGTATTATCTTTTTCAGCGAAAGCTGAACAATAACATAACCAATTCTAATGACAGAACGCCTTATAGGTACCTTGATTAAGTACTCTTGTGTTACATCAGAATGGGGGTTATTTACGAAGTAAATACCTTCATATTGTGTTTTGTATGAATCCTTATCATATAATTTTACAAATTCAGAAAAGCTCATGTTGCTGTTATCAACAGGCTCACCCAACGAATTAAAAATATGAATGTCTACATCATACTTATTAAAGTAACTTGAAAGAAATACATGACGAATCTTTTGTCTGATTGCATCCTTACCTAAAAAAGGACTAATAAGTCGCTTTTGAGTAAAAACATCTTTTGCTATCTTCTGTGACGCCTCGTGTAACAAATACTCGCCAAAGTAATCACGATCAATTAAGAAATTGCTGGCAAAACGAAACTGATTCTCAATTCTCTCTTTGTGCGTAAATGACTGAATAGCTAATGCGCCGTTTAAGGATAGAAAAAAGATAGCAGCAAATAAGTAAGCAAAAGTTTCAAACGTAAGCCGCTTAAGGGTCTTGTAAAGGTGAAACCAGTAAATAATTAAAAAATAACCACAGGACAGAATTAATGTAGACAAGTATTGTTGGCCGGTATACTCATTAATTAAGCTAAACAAACCAGCACCGGCTATCAATGAAATAAATATTTTAACGCTACTATTAAGTGCCACCAGCATTCTGATAAACGCATGTGAAAACAAAAAAGCACACACTCCGGAAAGTAGTAATGATATGATAGCAACGATCCTTAATCCATCAAACTTTAAAGACTGAGTTATATCTAAAACAATTGTAGAGTTGTTATACAATGTTTGAATTACAACAATCGGAAAGAGTAACGAGAAAAAAGCACCTGTTGCATAAAGGATCCCCAAATACCATGAGATGCGACGGCTTGTAGTATACTTAAATAAGTGGAACTTAAAATAATTTCTAAACAGATAAAAACCGAGTGCAAGCAATGCGAGAAGGTTCATTACAAGATCTGCCAGGGAGGGATTTAATGATGAGGACGCAAAAACCAGCGGATCAAATAATGGAGAATCAATAATAACGTTACTAAGAAAAGCAGTCTGCGTCATTATAATACGTAGCAAATAAAAAACTGCTAGCAAGTAGATAAGCCCTAACTCATAATATCTTTTTCTTATAGTAGGTAGAAGGCTATAGATGAGTAGTATAAGTGCAACGATAGCTAAAGAGAGAAAGGCAAACGCAATAAATCTCAGATCTCGGTGAGCAGGAATATCACCTGACTGAAAACTTATTCTAAAAAAACATTTACCTCTCACACAAACCTCCGTACCGGAAGTAGCACTTAAATCAAAAACGTTTACATTTTCCGAAAGTAATATCTGCTTATTGTATTGAGGAGTCAGATAATTATTATTAATCGGGTATTTTTTCAAGAGTTGTATAGAGGCTACTATTACCCTTCCATCATCAAGAAATTTCTTTCTCAAAAGATAGGCTTCGCTTCCGGTTGTAATAAGTCCGATAGTGGCACTATCTGCTGTAACTTCTGCAGGTGGTATAAACTTATTATCCGACCAATAGATCAAACGTCTATTAATGAAGATAAATACAGGATACTGAAATTCATCTGCCTTTTCATAGTAGTCATAAGGCGATGCTTTCGAAATCCACTCAAGATCTTTATCTACTTCTTTTAACTCTTCCGCTACAGCTATTGCTATCTCTTCGGTTATTTCTTCTGCAGTCTGAGGTTGTGTGAAAAAATGAGCAGTAACAAGTCCTGCAGAAAGGAATAGAATAAAAACAATAAAGTATAAGATTGACTTTTTGTTCAAACTCATTAGAGATTAGTAAAAACTAAATTTACGAATTTACTTCGAGAGGGGCGGATTATATTTAATCCCTCCAAATAGATAAAGAAATAGAATGCGCGAATAACGGTAATTCAATGGCACCAATAAAATCATGAGTGTTATAAAAACACCAATATATACCCACTCTGAAGGATCTCCTGCAAAGTAATAAAGAACCACACTTACAACAACAAGAAAGGCAATGGTGAATGCGTAACTTACATACATCGCACCCTGGTAAAACCCTGGTTCTGGCTGAAGCCTTAGTTCGCACACAGGACACTCTGTATGCATCACATTAAATTTAGCAATGTTAGTAGCGGGAAAGGCAAACATCTTTCCTGTTCTGCAACGTGGACATCTACCTTGCAATAACGCTGTCAGATAATTTCTTCCTGGCATTTTTACTTGTTTTATACCACAGATAACCAATTACTGCCGCCGCCAGATAGGGCATAGAAAGCAAATACAAAATACCTGTATTGATCCCAGAAGCTATACCTGGATTTCCGTTACTGAAATTATTTTCTAACGTTGATCTGCACATAGCACATTGGGCCTCTACGTGTGTAATTGCAAGGATCAAAATCGATAGGATAAACAAAACTTTTTTCATATTACTTGTAATATGGACTTATCATCAGAAAGACTACAACACCGGTTACAGCAACATAAAGCCAAAGCGGGAAAGTGTATTTTGCCAAAGCCTTGTGCTTTTCGTAATTACCAATTACGCCTCGTACATATGTGAACAACACAAAAGGAATAACAACAATAGATAGCAAAATGTGCGAAATAAGAATAAAAAAGTAAACGTACCGTATTGCCCCTTCTCCACCAAAAGGAGTGCTATCGCTTGTCAAGTGATAGACTACGTACATTGCCAAAAATAAAACAGACAATGTAATGCAGACTTTGATCAATCGCTCATGAAGTTGTCGCTTTCCATTCTTTATCGCCATTACTGCTGCAACTAAGAACACAGCTGTTAATCCATTTATTGTAGCATAAATTGGCGGAAGAAAAGAAAAGTTATATCCTTCGACTTTAGGCATGCCGAATAATACTGCAACAACAACAGGTATTGCTATAGAAAGAGTAATCACCCATTTGCTGTACGGGTCTTTTGACTGAATTGCATTTACTTTATTCATATTAATATTTCTCCAAAAGGATTTTTAGTTCAGCCTCAAGGCGGTCCAGCTCATCTCTGTCCCGTGAATCATAATAGCCCCTGATCTGCTTTTGTCCATCAAAAAGAACGACATCGTTAGGGCTTTTTAAAAGCAAGACGCAATTTTTAACTAAATTTTCATTTTTGAACCCTAGCGCGTTACCATTTAACATGGTTATCCTTCCATCATCATTCAAACCCTCGACAACGCGTCTAAGAGCCTGCGTTTCCCTGGCAAAGGTAAGAATGGTCAACTTATTTTCTGCAATGGAAAGCTTATTTACAAGTGAATCTGGTAATACATAAGGCGAGGTGTATTCGAAATTACACTCGGAAGGGACATCAGTGACACCTTCTTCAAAAATAAGAGGAACTTCGAACTGATTTTTTCCAAATATTCTGAGAAAAACAAAAATCAACACTGGTAGCAACAGCGCGACGAACAGGAATATTAACTTTTTACTTCGCATGTACTGAAAATAAAGAGGCTTAGGTTAAACCTAAGCCTCTCTCATATTTTTATAATATCCAAGAATTAAAACCTTGCATCTGATATAGATGTTCCTTCGTAAATAAAGGCAACTAACATCCAAACAATAAAAATTAAAGGTATCAGAATAGACCAGATTAAAACCTTTGCTTCATGACGTAAGTGCATGAACTCACCAACAATGTAAGCAGCCTTTACAATAGTCATGGTAATAAAAATCCATACACGTACATTAGCATATTCATGAGGCACAAGAAAGGCTACAGCAAATTCCAGTGCAGTAATAATACCTAAAATACCAGCTACAGTCCAAAGCTTCTTAATCTTCTCCTTATCCGGAGGTAGAACTGTAACATGGGAATGTGATTCTTCGTGATGTGCCATCTTATCTTAATTATCTTTTTATCAAATTAAACCAGGTAGAAGAAAGTAAATACGAACACCCATACAAGATCAACAAAGTGCCAGTACAAACCAACTTTTTCAACCATTTCGTAGTGCCCACGTCTATCATAAACTCCCATTACTGTATTGAAGTAAACGAGGAAATTTAAACAAACTCCACTAAATACGTGAAACCCATGGAATCCGGTTATGAAGAAAAAGAATCCAGCAAAATCCGGAGGACCATATTGATTTTCCATAAGGTTAGCTCCAAAAATGGTTCTTGTTACTTCCTGGCCATTGATAATTTGTTTTACAACTGTGCCTGCATCAGTACCAATAATAAAGTGAGTCCATTCCCAGGCCTGGCAAGAAAGGAAAGTAATTCCTCCGATAATAGTCCAGAGCATCCATTTTTCAACAGCAGCACGATCCATACGATGTCCGGCTTCAACTGCCAACACCATGGTTACACTACTCATGATCAGGATAAATGTCATAATACCAACAAAGACAAGAGGAAGTTCAACGCCGTGAAGGAATGGCACAGCATCAAATACTTTTTCTGGAACTGGCCAATATTCCGGAGAGAATACAAAAGACTCAACCTCACCTGAATATCCAGGGTGAGAAGAGCGCACTAGACCATAAGTAATAAGTAATGCTGAGAAAGTAAAAGCATCGGAAAGAAGGAAAAACCACATCATGAGCTTGCCGTAGCTTGCGCCCATTGGTGATACTCCGCCATCCCATATACTTCTTCCGGGTGCTTGAACACTAGTCGTTGAGGTACTTGCCATTGTTTTATTTCAATTTATCGGTTCAATATTAGAAAGATGAACAAATATAGCCAAAGGATATCCAAAAAATGCCAGTAGGTAGCACACATTTCTATGCGTACCATGCTTTTTGAATGTACTTTGTTTTTAAATGATGCCGTTAATACTATCAATAAAAATACCACCCCTCCTATCACGTGCAATGCATGCGCCCCACTCAACACATACATGAATGAATGCGAAACATTTCCACCAGTGAAGAATTCCTTCATCGCTATCATCTCACCATACGCAAGAAACTGACCAACTAAAAAAGCTACACCAAGTATGGTTGTAATACTGATTGCCAGCTTTAACTTCTCCAAATTATCCTTTCTGGCCGCATTCACAGCCCAAACCATGCTAATACTGCTCAATACAATAATACCGGTATTAACATAGAAAAGATTAGGAATCACAATTTCAGACCATCCAATATCTCCTCTTTTTACAATGTAAGCACTGGTCCATGCACCAAAAAGCATGATAACAGTTACTATAAAAAGCCACAAAGCAAACTTTTGCGGATGCATTGAGAGTGGCTTTTTTGCTTCTTCTACTATTTTAATATCTGCTGCCATATTTAATCTACCCTACTAATCAAAGTTTATCTAACAAATACGCTATTTGAACAACGGGTAAGTACAAAAAAGATCCGAACATTATCTTTAATGCCGATCTTCTATCTCCTGATCGCATTAAAGAAAAGGTTTGGGCAAAGAAAAGTACACCACAAACTGTTGCAACAATTGCCGACGTAATACCTGTTATTCCAAAAGCTGCTGGTAATAACCCTAAGGGTATAAGACACATCGTATAGATCATGATTTGAATTGCAGTGTTAAGATCTTTCGCACCACCTGACGGAAGTAATTTAAACCCAGCTTTTTTATAATCTTCATCCGCCACCCAGGCTATTGCCCAAAAATGGGGGAATTGCCAAATAAATTGGATACCAAATATAATTAACGCTTCATGCGTAATGGCTCCACGAGATGCTATCCATCCTAAGAGTGGAGGAAGCGCTCCTGGAATAGCTCCAACAAAGACAGCAATGGAACCCACTCGCTTAAGAGGCGTGTAAACAAAAGCATATAAGATCATCGAAACTACTGATAGGACAGTAGTAAGTGTATTAGTGAATAATGAAAGAATTATAACTCCCAATAGAAAACAAACAAAGCATAACGCAAGCGCTTCATTAACCGAAACGCGGCCAGAAGGTAACGGACGGCTCATGGTTCTTCCCATCAGCTTATCAAGGTCCCTTTCTATGATCTGATTGATTATTGAAGACGCTCCGGATAACAAAAAGCCCCCAATAAATAACATTACTAATACTAATGGTTCGACAGTTCTTGAGGCTAGAACGTACCCAAAAGCACATGAAAAGGCAACTAAAAAAGAAAGACGAAATTTAAGCAATTCGTAATATGCTTTGGACTTGGCGAGTAGAAGCGACGCCCCTGATAAAGTATGAATTTGTCCGGCAATCATATCAATTTAATACGGGTTCCTCTTTTCTGTTTAACTTCAACAACAACATAAACTGCACACCAAAACAGATTGTAGCAAGTACTAAATGAACAGGCTGAAGAAAGGAAGGAATAGCAAACCAAGCCATACTTATACCTGTTAATATAGTCCCCAAAATTAACAGTATTAAAGTAAGCGGGAAAGCTTTTAGTCCCTTAGTTTTTCTCAAAATCAGAATTAAACCAACGTGTAAGATCAACACCAACCAGGAAAATGACCTATGAATAGTAAACGTGGTACCAATTGACGTTAGCCAATTACTTCTTTCCGTTGTTGATGCTACCAGATCAATTGCTTCCCTCACCTGAGTACCCAACAATATTTGTATCAGCAGCGTAACAATACATCCCAGTAATAGCCAGAAAGGTACGGGACTTTGTATGGAGTAATGATCGTAATCACATTGATCAACAAGATAAATGAGTAGGGCGACAATGACAATAGCTAAAAACATATGGACTGTAACGGTCCAAGGGGTAAGGTTGGTTGATACGACGAAAGAGCCAATCCAGCCTTGAAAACCAACGAGAAGGAAGGTAAGCAAGGCGACAATGGTTAACATTCTTTGTGATCTCCAGAATTTTAATGAGCTTACAAAGACTGCGAAAATCAGAAAGCCAATAATTACTCCGATTATTCTGTTTACATATTCAATAAGTGTCTTCGTAGGATTAAAATCTCCTTCTTCAAGAATAGACTCGTTGGTTAATATTTTCTCTCCAGTTTCTGAGAGACCAATGAAATTAAGATACTTCGAAAACTTGACATTCTTTTTATGCCGATAATCAGCATATATTTCCTTGTAGTTCTCAGGAAGCTCTTTAACAGACGTTGGCGGCACCCAGCTGCCAAAACACCGAGGCCAATCAGGACATCCCATACCAGAACCTGTGCTTCTCACAATTCCTCCCACCATTATCAGTACGTATACTGCAACTAATGTTCCGATGCTTAATCTGCGAAATGATCGCATAATATCTGTACAAAAGAAAAGTCCAAAGTTTAAAAATTAGCTCTCTTTAAACTTTGGACTCTTACATATTTAAAATCGTTTAGTGTTTTCCTTCTACAATTATCGCTCCCTGTTCACCTGATGTCTCTAGTTTAATCAGCTCATTTTCATGAGGCAAATTGGATTCAGGGGTTTCAGAGTATGGAATATGTTGAGGAATATAGTCATCCTTCGCTCCTGGTTTGCTGTAGTCATAAGGCCATCGATAAACCGAAGGAATCGGGCCTGCCCAGTTACCATGACCAGGAACACGCGGAGTAGTCCACTCTAAAGTATTTGAGTACCACGGATTCGTAGACGCTAGGCGACCACGGAAAATGCTATAGAAGAAATTGAAAAGGAATATGAACTGAGCCGCTAATGTCGCAATCGCTGCAATACTTACAAGCATGTTCAAATCAAAGAACCCATTGAATGTATCGAAGTTAGTCCATGAGTAATATCTTCTAGGGAAACCTGCTATGCCAATGTAGTGCATTGGAAAGAATACAAGATACACACCTACGAATGTCAACCAGAAGTGAATCGCTCCCAATCTATTATCCATCATACGACCGAACATTTTAGGGAACCAATGATAGATACCTGCTAGCATACCAAAGAATGACGCACTACCCATTACAAGGTGAAAGTGTGCAACTACGAAATAGGTATCGTGAAGCTGAATATCAATAGCTGAGTTACCTAGGAATATACCTGTGATACCTCCTGTAAGGAAAAATGACACAAGTCCAATCGAGAACAACATGGCAGGAGTAAATCTGATATTACCTTTCCATAAAGTAGTCACGTAATTAAAGATCTTCACAGCAGAAGGCACTGCAATGATCAGTGTTAACAGCATGAAGATTGACCCTAAGAACGGATTCATACCTGTTACGAACATATGGTGCGCCCAGACGATAAATGAAAGGATAGCAATAAATAACATTGATCCAATCATCGCTTTGTAACCAAATATTGGTTTACGAGAGTTAGTAGCTATAATCTCAGAGCTAATACCTAATGCAGGCAGAAGTACAATATATACTTCAGGGTGACCTAAGAACCAGAATAAGTGCTGGAATAAAATCGGACTTCCTCCTGTATGAGGTAATGCTTCACCGCCAATATAAATATCAGATAAATAGAAGCTGGTACCAAAACTACGATCAAAGATCAGCAGTAACGCAGCTGCGAACAATACAGGGAATGAAAGCAAACCAATAATAGCCGTAAAGAAGAATGACCAAATTGTAAGGGGCATTCTTGTGAACGACATACCTTGTGTTCTCAGGTTAATAACAGTTGTGATATAGTTTATACCACCTAAAAGCTGGCTTACGATAAACAACGCCATCGATACAAGCCACATCGTCATACCGGTACCCGAACCTTTAATAGCTTGCGGCAACGCGCTTAACGGAGGATAGATGGTCCATCCACCACCGGCAGGCCCTGTCTCAAGGAAGAAAGAGATAAACATTATCACGCTGGCCAAGAAAAAGAACCAGTATGACAGCATGTTCATGAACCCAGAAGCCATATCTCTGGCTCCTATTTGCAATGGGATAAGGAAATTTGAGAATGTACCACTCAAGCCAGCAGTAAGGACAAAGAATACCATAATGGTTCCGTGCATTGTTACAAGGGCGAGATAAAACTCAGGATCGAGTTTGCCTTCACCTGTAATCCATTCTCCTAATATCGGCCTTAACCAATCAAGATTTGCATCAGGAAAACCCAGTTGCAATCTAAAAATCACTGAAAGCGTACCGCCTATCAATGCCCAGAAAATACCGGTAAAAAGGAATTGTTTTCCAATTACCTTATGGTCTTCACTGAAGATATATTTTGTCCAAAAATTTCCTTCATGATGTTCGTGATCATGGCTATGATCATCATGGTGGTGAACATCGAGATGGGTGTGAATATCTGTTGTTGCCATGTTCTAATTTCTTTTACTTATTTTACTTCGTTCTCCGCTACCGTGTTCCCTGGATCTTCCTGAAGACCTGCTTTGATCATTGCAGCTTCCTGCAAAGCTGCCGGAACCTTCTTCAGATAGTCAGGATTTTGCTTTAACCAGGCTTCCTGTGTTTTTTTCCATTGTTCATATTCTTCCTCTTCATGAACAAACACAGGCATTTTCATAGAGAAGTGACCACGACCGCAGATTTCAGTACAAGCAAGCTCATAGTTGAAATTCTGATTTCCAATCTCATCGCGCATCTCTTGCGTAGTTTTTGTAGCTACGAATTTAAATTGTGTAGGCATTCCAGGTACGGCGTCCATCTTCACACGGAAGTGAGGAAGGAATACAGAATGAATTACATCTTTTGCTCTGATCTTTAATAAAACTTCTTTTCCTTTTGGCAGATGAAGCTCCAACGACTTAAAATCATCAAAAGAGTTCTTATCCGAAAGATCCAACCCAAATTCATTAATCGGGTCAATCAATTTGAAGTTATACTTGCCTAACTCATTATCCTTGATACCTGGGTATCTTGCTGTCCATGCAAACTGCTGCGCAACAACTTCAATAACCTCAGCTTCCTTTGAAGCAGGACTGGTTATCTCATTCCAGGCACGAAGACCTGTAAAGATTAGTATAGCAAGAACGATAGCAGGAATAATCGTCCATGTTAATTCCAGATAGTGGTTGTCTGGATAAAATTTGGCTCTGTTACCTTCCTTATACTGGTACTTGTAAACAAAGATGAACATTACAATACTGATGATAGAAAATGCTATTACCGTCACAGCCATTGTAATCCAGAAAACACTGTCAGTTTTAACAGCATGTTCAGATGCTATTGGCAATGTGTAATCATCGAAGAAGGTATATGAATACCAGAAGAATACTCCTAAGCTTATCACCATGAACACAACAAACAGAATTGCATGAACCCCATTTGATTCATCTACGCGGTCAGTCTTTCTTCCTTTTGCAATACTAACCAGGTTGCTAACTCTGAATATTAGATAAAATATATATAGAATCAGAATTACACCTAAACCTATTATCAAACTCGTCATAAATCGCTATCTGTTAAATGTGATGATGAAGACTTTCTTGTAACATCGGATGATTTTTACCAACCAATGGATGCTTTGCTAAACTGCTTAAAACAACCAACAGGAACACAGCAAGGAATACCAAGGACAATCCTATTTCGAGGAAACCCAGTCCCCCTTGTAGTTGCATAACTCCCGGTGTTACCATGTTATAGAAATCAAACCAGTGACCTACAATGATAATCGGACAAACAACCTTTAGCATAGATACCTGGCGTTTTGCATCTCTTGTCATTAATAACAAGAAAGGCAATACGAAGTTTAGGATAAGACTGGTATAAAATATCCAGCCGTAAGGACTTGTTGTTATACGCTCAATAAAGTAAACAGATTCTTCAGGAATGTTCGCATAATAAATCAACAGGAATTGACCGAACCATATGTATGTCCAGAAGATTGAGAACGCAAAGCAGAATTTTCCTAAATCGTGTAAGTGATTCTCATTCACAACTTTCAGATACCCCGCGCTCTTCAAATAAGCAACAATTAAAGTGATCATTGCTAGACCGGTTACCCACCAGCTTGCAAATACATACCAGCCAAACATTGTACTGAACCAATGCGTATCAATACTCATTACCCAATCCCAGGCTGCTATTGAAGAACTTACACCAAAGAAGATAAGGAATACCGTAGATACAACCCTGTTCTTATACCAATATGATGTTGATGGATCCAGGTCCTCTGCAAGCATATTTCTCCTGATCATGATGAAGAACCAATACCACATTCCGAAGAACAATACCATTCTAAAAATGTAGAATATCGGAAACCCACCTGGCGATCCTGGCCAGAAGAAAAACGGTGCTTTCTTATTTATAATCGGATCAAACGTAGCCCCTTCTTTATACAGGTAATCATGAGTCCAATGGAAAATATCATGACCTGTAATAAACCATAGAACAAGCATTAAAACACCAGCAATCGGAATCCAATTGGCCATAGCCATTGGTACACGAAGTACGCCAGCAGACCATCCCGCCTGTGCGGCATATTGAATAGCAATGAAGAACAAACCAATGATTCCAAGACCTGCAAAGAAAACATTGTTCATCCAAAGTGTTGTGAACAATCTTTTAACCCAATACGTAGTTTCATGATGACCTGCAGGTACCTCGTGCTGATCCTCCTCAGATGAAGTTTCGGTATCATGTTGCTGTCCATCCTGAAGGCCCGCAACTAATTTACTTGTATTTACCGTTTCAGCATGACCGCCGCCATGTTCTGCCCCGTGATGATCTCCACCTCCGCTCATGGCAAGTATCAAGCCCAGGATAAATAACGCCACCCCTACACCTAATAGTATAAAGAGCTTATTGCGCGTCTCCGTCCTGTATACGTATTGTTCGTCTGCAACTATTGTTTGATGATGAGCCATTGTTTTGTTCCGTTATCCGTTTATCGGTTATTCGTTAAATCTTTTGCTCTTATATTTATTTCTGTAGTGTTTTTACATACTTCGCAATCTTCCAGCGATCTTCAGGAGCTATTTGAGAGCCATGTGGCCACATTAAATTTTTACCATAGGTTATAACATGGAAAATGTGTCCTTCTGTAATACCTTTCAATGCATCTGACTTGTAATTAGGTACACCTGCGTATGCACTTTTGTCCTTTCCATCAACTTTCACCCCAGAAGCTACTTTACCATCTCCTTCTCCTTTTGCACCGTGACAATGATCGCAATACATTTCGTATAGTGCTTTGCCGTCAGAAAGAACCTGAACTGTAGAATCCAAAGGATTCTTTAATCTATCGGCAAGCCTTAAACCAGTTGAATCATTTGGCAAACGATAAGGCAACCATCCTTGGGCATTACGTTTAACTGTATTGGCAGGAGGCGTCCTCATATTCATGCGGAACGGATTGAAATTATTTGAATTGTAATACTCCGCATGATTATCAGGATATTCAATTGACGTTACCCAACGTCCTGCTTCCTTATCTGTAATCTGCTTATAAGGTTCATAAGCTACAGAATGGTACATGTTAGGAGCATACTCAGTTCCCTGATCATCACCTCCAGCGCTACATGAAGCCAGTAGTGAAATTCCTGCAAATCCTATTAATAAGCTTTTTACTAAGCGCATATCTTATTATTCAAAACTCTTTAGATTAACTTCCGAAGCTCCAACTTTCTTCAGCAAGCTGCTGAGGTCGTCAGTAGTCTTCCCTGAATTAGTAGCTAGATCAATTGCCATTACATGTTTATCGTCTGTACTTCTCACATCAAACTGCTGAGGCCATTTATAAGGCTTCATGTCACTTACTATCATGAAAGTGGCAACCATACCTAATGCCGCAAGAAGTACTGTCAATTCGAACGTAACTGGAATAAAAGGAGGTAGAGAGACAAAGTTTTTACCACCAATAATCATGGGCCAGTCGAACCCAAGCATCCAGATCTGCATCGTCAATGCGAGTGTGGTACCTGTCAGTCCAAAAAAGAAAGCCGCAATTGGTAGTCTGCTTCTCTTATACCCCAAAGCCGTCTCAAGGCCGTGTACAGGAAATGGAGAATATACTTCATGTATCTTCACACCAGAGTTTCTTACTGTTGTTACAGCATCAAGCAGCACATCTTCATCCTCAAAAACTCCTACTATATAATTCTTATTTGCTTCCATTTATCTTATAACTGTAGTTATCGGAAAATATTAATGTCTTGTTTGATCTACTTCTCTTGGTGTGCCTTGTGTCCCCTCAGAAGTTGATTTCACAATACTCTTTACTTCTGCCATATTAATCACAGGAAAGAACTTAGCAAACAGTAAGAATGCTGAGAAGAACAATCCGAAAGTAAATACGTATTCACCTATATCATACATTGTCGGGTGAAACATTGTCCAGCTTGAAGGAACATAATCCCTATGCAATGAAGTAACAATGATTACGAAGCGTTCAAACCACATTCCTATATTTACAATTATTGACAATACAAATGTTGCTACAATACTTGTTCTGATCTTCTTAATCCAGAAAAGCTGAGGAGAGATTACATTACAAGTCATCATAGACCAGTATGACCATGCGTATGGACCAGATACACGATTGTAGAATGCATAACCTTCATATTCTACACCTGAGTACCACGAAATAAACAACTCTGTGATGTAAGCAACCCCCACAATTGAACCTGTAACAATAATGATGATGTTCATCAGTTCAATGTGATAGATGGTAATATAATCCTCAAGTTTAAATAGTGCACGCGTAATCAACAGCAGGGTTAACACCATAGCGAAGCCCGAGAAAATCGCACCGGCAACGAAGTACGGAGGAAATATAGTAGTATGCCATCCTGGTATTACAGATGTTGCAAAGTCCATGGATACGATTGTATGCACAGACAATACAAGTGGTGTAGAAAGCCCGGCTAATATCAATGCAACTGCTTCATATCTCATCCATGTTTTTGCACCACCTTGCCAGCCAAAGCTAAGCGTGTTATAAACAATTGCACGAACTTTCTTTCCTTGCCTTACTGCCCTGTCGCGAATTGTTGCGAAATCAGGAATAAGACCGATGTACCAGAAAACCAATGATACTGTGAAATATGTAGAGATCGCGAATACGTCCCAAAGTAGAGGAGAGTTAAAGTTCGTCCAAAGCGAACCGAATGTGTTTGGAAGTGGAAGTGCCCAATAGAATCCTAACCACAAACGCCCCATGTGAATCAAAGGGAACGTTGCAGCACAAATTACGGCGAAGATCGTCATTGCCTCTGCGGCTCTGTTGATTGACATTCTCCAACGCTGACGGAATAGTAAAAGAATTGCAGATATCAATGTTCCTGCGTGACCGATACCAACCCACCATACGAAGTTTGTAATATCCCACGCCCAACCTACTGTTTTATTAAGACCCCACATCCCGATACCTTGCCAGAGAACTGTGCAAACACAGTAAAGACCATAGGCAAAAAGTACCAGAGAAATTGCCATGGCTAAATACCATGAGCGTGTTGGTTTGTTTTCCACATGACGGCTAATGTCATGAGAAACATCCCCTACGGTTTTCCCTCCTGTGATAAGCGGGTCGCGAACTGCCGAAGTTACTGCCATTGTCGTTTATACGTTATCCGTTATTTACTTCTTCTTTATTCTTAAGCTTTATTAGTATCCTTATTTCTAACCTTTGTGAGGTACCAGATATTAGGACGTGTGTTAATTTCTTCCAGTACACTGTATGCACGTGGATTATCAGATTCCTTATCGTTGATAAGCGGTCTCTCAGGATAAAGCGGTCTGATCTTTAACAGTTTTGCAACTTTGCTTTCAGGATCATTCATATCTCCGAAAACAATCGCACCAGTAGAGCAGGCAGCAGAACAAGCAGTTACTACCTCACCGTCTCTAACATCTCTGCGTTCTTTTTTCGCATTTAATTTACCAGCCTGGATGCGTTGTACACAAAATGTACATTTTTCCATTACACCGCGTGAACGGATTGTTACGTCCGGATTTAATACCATCTTACCTAGATCGGTATTCATCGCCGGATTCACGTCCTGGAACTGTTTGTTGTCGTGATATTTAAACCAGTTAAAACGTCTTACTTTATAAGGACAGTTGTTAGCGCAGTAACGAGTACCAATGCAACGGTTATAAGCCATTTGGTTCAAACCTTCAGTACTGTGTGTTGTTGCAGCAACAGGACATACGGTTTCACATGGTGCATTATTGCAATGCTGACATAGCATCGGCTGGAATACTACTTCAGGATTCTCAGCTGCATCTTCAAGTCCTTTCCAATCATCCGGTGCCGCATCACTGCTGTAGTAGCGGTCAATACGTAACCAGTGCATCTCTCTTCTCTTAATTACTTCATCACGGCCAACAAGAGACACGTTATTTTCCACGTTACATGCAACTACGCAAGCACCACAACCTGTACAGGTGTTGAGGTCAATTGCCATTCCCCAATGATGCTTCTTATAATCGTGACCTTTCCATAATGAAAGCTTCTCCGGATCCATCTTGTGATCAGGATCTTTCCATGTATTGATCATTGGCTGGTAGTGATCTTCTTTAAAGCTACCATCCTGATATTTATCAAGCGTCGTCTCCTGTATTACAGTTTGACGATTCATGTGAGTCTCATGTGTTTGAGTTTGAGCAATCTGATAATTTTCAGATGTGATCTCGAACTTAATATTAGTTGCACTGTAGCTCAATGATCCGTTAACCATTGCTACTAATGGATAAGCATTTACCCCTATTCCATCAGCAACTTTACCTGCTTTTGTACGACCGTAACCAACTGGCAATCCAATTGTTCCCGGTGTTTGACCAGGCTGTACCAGTACTGGCACTTTAACTGTTTTACCGTTGATAGTTATTGAAGCGAATTTGGTAAAGCTCTCATCGAAAGAAATCTCCTTCGCATCTTTAGGAGATACAGTTGCGTAGTGATCCCAAACGGCCTTTGTAATAGGATCAGGTAGCTCTTGCAAAAGTGGGTTGTTGGCTTGCGAGCCATTTCCAACTGTACCATTTTCAAAAAAGACAACTTCGAATCCTTCAGACTTATAGTTGCTTGCTATTGCTCTTGCTGCTGCATTTACATCTCCTGTAAAAGAAACAGAGCCCGATCCCTGAATTGGTTGCTCATAAATACCATCGTACAGACATTTATCCCAGAAGGTCTGGAAGTCCATTGATTGGTTTGTATAGAACCAATTTCTCCAGTTATTTTTTACAAATTCAAAGTAATCAGCGTTAGTCTCACCAGCCCAAATAAGTAAGCTTTCTTGTGCAGCACGTGACTTAAATATTGGTGTGATGGTAGGTTGAGAAAGGCTATAGAAACCTCTCTTAGGTTCTGCATCATTCCATGATTCCAGGTAGTGATGATCAGGGGCAATAAAGATCGAAGGAGCTGCCGCAGCAGTTTCTTCCTCCTTATAACCTGTTGCTATAGAGAGATTAATTGTTTTTAATCCTTCGGCAATTTCCTGTCCCATTGGATGATCGTATACAGGGTTGCTGTTTAAGAAGATTACACCTTCTATCTTTCCTGCTTTTAGATCTGAAACGAAAGCTGCCATTGCAGCATCGTTGCCTTGTTTAAAGTTCACAGGGATATTAGGAAGAATGGTGGTTCCATAACTTCCAAGCATATCGTTGATCGCATTAATGATTGTCTGTACTGACTTATCATTAGAACCTGCAACTACTAACGCCTTTCCGCGGTTAGCCCATAATTCTTCTGCAGCCTTAGCTACATTTGGCTTTTCAATACCTCCTGAAATTGTAGGACGTCCTGCTTTGGAAGCGATTGTATTATAAATTTGTATCGCAACCGCACCCTCTTCAGAAGGTTTAATTTGTGTTCTATAATCAGCATTTGCACCAGTAATTGACAATATAGACTCAAACTGGTAGTGACGTGACATTACTTTCTTATCGTCAGAAACGTCACGTGTCTTAGCATACTGCTTTGTATTCTCTATTGTAGATCCCCAGCTGTTAAGAAAATCCGCAGCTATACTTACTATAGTATTTGCCTTGCTGAAATCATAAGAAGGGAAAATAGCACTGCCAATAGACTCCTCATTAGCTTTTACAATTCCGTAATGTGAAGTTTGATCGTATTGAATGTGCTGTGTAGTAGGATATTTTGTTTTAAATCTTTCAATTACAGCTTTTGTACTCGGGCTTAAAATACTGTAACTGATAATTCTTATCTGACCACCCTTTCCGGCAATCTCGTTAAGCTTTGCAATAACTTGACTATCTAGATCTGCCCAATCGATCTTCTTACCTGCTGCCTTTGGCCCGCGAAGTCTTGAGTTATCGTATAATGAAAGAACTGAAGCTTCAACTTGTGCATTAACGCCGCCTTGTGTTACTGATGATAACGCGTTACCATCAATCTTTATAGGACGACCTTCGCGTGTTTTAACAACAATGCTGCAATAATCACCACCGTTAATATATGTAGACGCGTAGTAGTTTGGAAGACTTGGCTCTACATCAACAGGTTTCTGCACATATGGAATTGCTTTTCTGATAGGGGCTTCGCAGGCAGCCAATGAAGCTGCAGCAACACCAAATCCCATCATCTTTAAGAAATCTCTGCGTGAGTGACCTAAATCTTCTTCCGGACCAGGTTGAGCAAATTCTGCGTTAGCATTTTTTACAAACTCAGAAGAATTTTTGAGTTGCTCGATGCCTTTCCAGTAAACCTTCTTAGAATCTTTCATCTGTTTAATACTATATCTTCTAGATCTAGACTAATCTTTTCTTCTTAATAGTGACATTTAGAACATTCAAGACCACCAATGTCTTCAACTTTCATTGGTTGCTTAGATGTCTTATTATGTAATTCAACTAGCTTATCGTAATACGCATTACCTTTTGCATTAACATCGGTTTTTCTATGGCAGTCAATACACCATCCCATTGTTAATAAAGAATGCTGGCGAACTACATCCATTTCCTGAATAGGACCATGGCAGGTCTGGCATTCAACACCACCAACATTTACGTGCTGCGCGTGGTTAAAGTATGCCAAATCAGGCAGATTGTGAATGCGAACCCATTCAATAGGTTTATTCTCATTATAGGCTCTTACAATTTTTGCTATCTCTCCTTCGCCTGTATTTGTACCTGACTTAATCTGATTATGACAATTCATACAAATATTTACAGAAGGAATTGTTGCGCTTTGCCACTTCATTACACCAGTGTGGCAATATTTACAGTCAATTTCATACTGACCCGCGTGTACTTTGTGTGAGAATGCAATTGGTTGTTTTGGTGCATAACCTTGTTGAATACCAACAGAGTATAAACCATTAATTACTGTCTTGAAACCAAGTGCCGCAACAATAAATGTAACAGCGAAGATGAAACCAGGACTTCTTGTGATTGATCCTGCCGTAATAGGAGAATGTACAACTTCTCTTTCTTCTTCTGTTAAAGTTTTTTGATCGAGGAAACGCTTGATAGCAGAAATCAAGAAGCCTAATATGATAACGAGCAGAATGAGGATGATCACCATTCCTATCAGAATGATGTTAAGATATTTTGGTGCAGTATCTCCGCCTTGAGGAGGTACTGGCGCGCCTCCGTCTTGTCCACCTCCATCTGGTCCTGCCTGTGCTTTTCCTGCTTCAGCCTTAATATAGGCCAGGATGTTCATGATGTCCTGATCCTTAAAGCTTGTGAAAGCAGTCATCTGTGTCTTGTTGTACTCGTTAAACAAGTTCACAGCGTACTGATCTCCGCTTGCAATCACGGCAGAAGAATTCTTTATAAAAGACTTGATCCAGTCAATGGAAGGAGCCCTATCGTATACGCCTGCCAATGCTGGGCCAACCAGTTTCTGATTTACACGGTGACAGGCCTTACAGTTTCCGTTAAATAGTTGTTCTCCAGCTGAAATCGCAGCAGGTTCTGATGGAATATCCTGGGAAAAAGCGGTGAAACTAAATAATGAGAGAAGGAAAACTAATATGAAGGACTTGTACGATGAATAAAGGTAATTATTTATCATGATTAGGTTAGTGTCCGTTTCCAAAACAAGTGGCACAAATCTACTATCGGAACTCATTTTTTCAAATTTATTTATGGTTCTGCACAATATTTTATCAATATTTTAAAGGCTCGATCACAAGGCGCGAAATCGGCCGCGAAAGGTAGTTACAGAAAGCGAACAAGAAGCGAGAAATTATTAATTTAGAACGATTTTAAATTGACATCACCCTTTTTGAAGGACTCTTCTTCAGTTTAATAACTACTAAATAAGTAGAAGTACTTAAGGCAACGTACAACTACTTACTATCACTGTATTTATCTTAACTTATATCTTAAAGAGTCGGTATATCTAATTTATTTAAAAACCTTGTTTTGCCTTCATAAACTCCTCATTGTTCTCCTGCAGGTTATCTAAGCCTTTCCGGCTTCCGGTTCTAATGCCTAAGAATTAAGCCTTTTCAAACTTAACCTTTATTCGTTAATATCTTAGAAAAATTAAACGCGCATTTTACAGCGACACGTCTTTCTAATATGGCCTTAATGTTTGTTAATCCAACTTCAACTTCGACCACCCCTCCTCTATACCTAAACCAAATAATGCAAAATCATACTTTACGGGATCTATCGGATCAAACTTCTTCAGGTTATTTGTTAACTCAACTGCTGTTAACCAGTCTGTTTGCTTTCTTTTAATAAGTTTAAGTCTTCTGGATACACGATCTACATGAAGGTCACATGGGCATATCAGCTGAGATGGAGAGATCTTTTTCCATATTCCAAAGTCAACACCTTTATTATCAGCTCTAACCATCCATCTTAGGTACATATTGAGTCGCTTACAGGTCGACTTCCTTTCGGGTGTCGGCAAATGCTTCTTGGTGCGATGGGGATGGTGCTCCAAACTAAAGAAGAGATGATGGAATTGAACGAGGCCCGCTTCAATATTCTCAGCTTCTTGCGGTACCTTGAAAGCCTCTTCGAGCGATGGATACTGTGAGTAAATAGATTTTAAGGCTTCAATAAAATATAGAGCATCCGTACTGCTAAAAGTCCTGTGTTTAAAATCCTCAAATTGCTTTAAATCTTTCTCTCTGTGATTAAGAATGAATTTATAAGGATCGTTATCCATCCGTTCTAAAAGCTCACGGCATTTCCTTATAATTGTTACCCGCTGCCCCCAGGCAAGTACTGCTGCAAAAAAACCAGCAATTTCGATATCCTGTTTCTTCTTAAACTCATGAGGAATTGAAACAGGATCATTCTCTATAAAGCCTTCAACGTTGTATTGATCCGTTTTCTCATCCAGGAATTCTTTTAGTTCTGAAATAGTTAACCTGCGCGCCAATGCAATTTGATTTTTACAAGATTAATGTAAATCCTACAATCTTTAAATAATTTAGCAGCAATGACTCTATACTTCTATTGATGAAAATCTTAAAGCGTATCCTCCTTATTTCCCTGTTACTTATAATTGCTTATGCTCTCTTTTATGTATGGAGAGCATTTCCGATAATAAGCGGTTATGGAGCTAAAAACATGTGTTCATGCGTAATGCTTGCTCAACGAAACGCTGAAGATGTTATTAAAAACGAGTTGGGCAAATTCCCGCTTCACCTTGGTTCATTCTCTGTTAACTTCAATGACTCTTCAACAACTGGTACTGTATTCGGCCTTGCGAAGAGAAAAGCCATTTATCGCAAGGGATTAGGATGCACTTTAATTGCAGAAATGGACGAGGAAGACCTCAGAAATCAAAAGATTAACATCCCTGCTCCTCCCCGTGTTAATCAGGATACTGTCGCATGGCCTACTGGAAATCTAATAATGGATTCAATTAATGAAAGTACAAAGCATGAGACACTTGAAGCTGTATTAGAAACTGCCTTTGCAGAACCAGGGCCAAAAAAGCTACGGCGAACAAGAGCCGTGATTGTAGTACATAACGGAAAAATAATTGCAGAGCGCTATGCACCTGGCTTTACCACAGAATCAAAGTTGATCGGGTGGTCAATGACCAAAAGTATAACCAATGCACTTGTGGGTATTCTTGTAAAGCAAGGCAAACTAGACGTAAATGAACCTGCCCCTGTTGGTGAATGGAAGAATGATGACCGAAACAGGATTACTTTAAATGACCTGATGCATGCCAGCTCCGGATTAAAATGGGAGGAGAATTATAGTGGCCCTAGCGGCGCTACCAACATGCTTTTTAAGAAGAAGGCAATGGGAACATATGCGGCTGACGTACCATTGGCTAACGAACCGGGAAAGGTCTTCTATTACTCAAGTGGTACTACTAATATAATTTCCAGGATTGTAAGAGACGCTATTGGTGATCAGAACTATTATCAGTTTCCCTACACGGAGTTATTTTATAAGATTGGAATGTTTAATACAACGCTGGAACCAGACGCATCCGGCACTTTCGTTGGTTCTTCATACTCATTTGGAACGGCGAGAGATTGGGCCAGATTTGGACTCTTGTATTTAAATGATGGTGTATGGAATGGCGAACGCATACTACCAGAAGGATGGGTAAAATACACAACTACACCTGCACGTGGTGCTGATAGAGGACAATATGGTGCGCAATTCTGGTTAAATGCAGGTGCCCCCGGAAAACCGGAGTTACGATATTACCCAAGCGTTCCTACAGATTTGTATTGGGCTGATGGTTTTGAAGGACAAAACGTCTTTATACTTCCATCAAAAAAATTAGTGGTGGTGAAACTAAGCCTCTCGCAAGGCAATTATCTTGATGATAACGAGTTTCTTGCAAAAATCATAAATGCACTTCCGAATAGTCAAACTTCGATAGAAAATCAGGAATATTAGAAGTTACTAAAAAGTAAGCTACTTGGTCAGCTCTTGAAAAATACTTTCAAGGGAGTTCTTCTCCTGTTTCAACCCTACCATAGAAAGATTTCTGTCGGCAGCGAACCTGAAAATTTCAGGACGAAGGTCCTTTTCTTCCGTGCTCGTGATCCGATAGGTATTGGATGAAATTTCCATCACTTCTTTAACACCTGCTATTG
>NZ_JAHESD010000004.1 GCF_018598585.1 Chryseosolibacter indicum | reverse complement strand
AATTCAGCATTGCGCATACGTTCTTCCTCACGAACCCGATCTGCCTCTTCCTGAACCTTTTTCTTCAACTGAAGCGACAGCATTTCACGTTCTCTTTGAATGAGTTGTTCCCGTTCCCGAATACTCATCTCTGCTTTTTCCAGTGCAGTTTTTTCCGCCTGCTCACGAATAAGCTTTTCCCTTTCAAGCAGCTTCCTTTTCATTTCCAAGTCAAGGTTCTCTTCGCGTGACCTGATCTCCATTTCCTTTTGTTGGGCTGCCAAGGCAATAGATTCTAGTTCTTTGAGGCGCGCAAGTTTGAGTTTACGGTCGTTCTCCAGGAGCTGTACCTGACTTCTGTATTTTTCATTTTCCTGCTTTCTAATCATTTCGGCAACGGTCTTTGCATTTGCTTCCAGTTTTCCCTCAAATTCTTTCTCTAACTGTAACCGTATATCATGACCAATTGCATCTTCCGGCGTAAACTTATTTCCGCAATGCGGACATTTTACCAATAATGTTGTTGCTTGTAATGTACTCATATGCAAATTGTTTCGACTAAAGTCAGGGTGCGTTTTGACAAGTAGTGTCAAAGCCAATATTTTGCATCAGAAATTTTTAAATAATGAAAAGAACAGGGTCCAAACGGCAAAAGGAGGAAGCCATTATCCCTCAGGGAAGGTTAATGAGGCTTTTTCAGATTATTGCTGTTTTAAAACAGGGCCGCTGGACCATTCAACACCTTGCTGAAAGATTTGACACGAGCGAAAGGACGGTTTACAGGTATATCCGTTTGCTACAAGAGGTGGATTTCCTGATAGAAAAGGACTTTTATAACAGGTATTTTATTATTACTTCTGAAGATCAACCCACAAATACGCAATTCTCCATAGAAGAAACGAAGCTCATTAAAAAGTTAATACAGAGCGGTACCGACGATAACCCCCTTAAAAATACACTTCTCAAGAAGTTAGCTTTAAACTCAGAGCTAGACTCAATGCCTAGGCTGTTTGTAAAAGTGAGAACTGCAAAGCTTGTTGATGAAATTGCTACCGCGATCCGGAACAAGCATCAGGTCGTCCTGAAGAATTATCATTCTGCCAACAGTAATGAAATCAGAGACAGGCTGGTAGAACCGATCCATTTTGGCGACAACTATCACTCCGTAATGGCTTTAGATACGGGAGACAAAATTTGTAAACAATTTAAACTTGAGCGTATTGGCGAAGTGGTTCAAGTTGAAAAAGCTTACCAGTTTGAAGCGCTCCATCAAAAAACCTCTTCAGACATCTTTGGTTTTACGGGAGATGGCAACATTTGGGTATCTCTTGAATTGAATATGCGCGCTTATCTGCTTTTGCGGGAAGAATACCCTTTGGCGATACCCTACCTTGAAAAAAAGGAAGATAAATATGTGTTCAATGGACCTGTTGCCAATTATGAAGGTATTGGCCGATTTGTTCTGGGGCTTATTGACGAATTGAAGATTATTGGGCCAGATAACTTCAAGGAATTCATCAGTAACAAGATAAACGTGTTTAAGCCTTAAGTTTCAAATTAACACGCTGCATTAGCAGAAGGTTTTATAAATGACTGCTAACACGCATCTGCGTTACTTCATAGAGATGCCATGCTCTGCAACTTGAAGATGTCCTAAAATTAACCCTATATTCTAGCAAACCACATTAATAACTGTTCTGGTAATACCAGGAACATCAAAACGCCACGTATTCGATCCATCCATAATGTCTCAAAATTACCCTTTGATTGTAAGCCAAATCGTTTAGTGTCTCATTCTTCTTACAAATCATTGAAATAATTCATCCTCCTCCCCTACCTGTACCTATAGATTTGATTTAAGCCACTAAGTATTCGGCAGGGAGATTCAGTTACAGCATAGCTTATGAAAAAATCCTTAACACAAATTGACCTTACGGTGCTGGACACGTTAAAACGTTTAGGAAGGAAATCAGCTTTCGAAGTAGCTGCGCTTCTTTCGGACCAATATGATACACTATCCGTGTTAAGAAGTCTCCACCATCTTCTTGATCGGGATCTATTAGTTCGGTACAACATATACGGAGACCGTTATTATCAATTAAACTTCCGAAACGAGGAAAAAATAAAACGCATACTCGACCAAAAGGAAGCAAATCCCAAGGCGGCATAGATAACTGCGCTATAGAAACGGCTTAGGTCAACATAATTAACAGGATTTATGTAAATTCGGTACTATCGCCTGGTTAAGTTCTCTATATGCTGACAACGAATAAAATTGGCTTTTACATAATTGCTCTCGTTATTTTCCTTTCCGGACAAATACATACAATAAACGCTCAAACTTTAACACCCAAGCTCAAACATTTAACTGTTGAGGACGGCCTGTCTCACAACTGGGTGCGAAGTATTATCAAAGACAGCAGAGGATTTATGTGGTTTGGTACTTTTAACGGGCTGAACCGATTTGATGGGCAAAGCTTTAAAGTATACAAAGTTAACAGCGGAAATAACCTGAGTGATAACTTTATTGAATCACTGGCAGAAGACCAGTTGGGAAATATATGGGTAGGAACTTTTAGCGGAGGATTAAATTTATTCAACCGAGAAACAGAACAGTTCACAAACTTCATTCACAACTCCTCAGATCCCAATAGTATAAGCGGAAATAAAATATATTCAATTTATCCTGACCGGGATAAAAACCTTTGGATAGGTACAGATGGTGGACTTGACCGGTTCGATTATAAAACGAAAACATTTAAGCACTATAAAAACAAGCCTGGCAATCCTCACTCTATCGCCGAAGGTGCTATTACCGCTTTATACAAGGACCATGAAGGGAATCTATGGATTGGAACTGACAAGGGACTAAACATTCTTGACAATAAAGAAAATAGGTTCAGGCATTTTGTTAAGCGTGAGCGTAACAACAACGGTTTAACACACAACTATGTTAAATCAATTTTTGAGGATAAGTATGGAAATATTTGGATAGGCACCTGGGGAGGAGGCCTGAATCGTTTTGATAAAGACACTGAAACCTTTGAACACTTCACTACACAAAACTCGGAGTTAAATAACGACGGCATATTATGGCTAACGGGTGACAATGAAGGACATGTATATATTGGCACCGAAGGTGGTGGTTTAAATATATTCAACATCGAGACAAAAACGCTCACCGCTCTTAACTCTGATATTGAGCACGAAGAAGGGCTTAAAAGCAATTCCATTCATACATTATACTATGACACAAACAGCGGCATCCTGTGGTTAGGAAGCTACAATGGAGGCATCAGCTATTTCAGCAAGTGGGATAAACCTTTCATTCATCACAAAGCGCGAAAGCATGGGCTTAGTGATAATCATATCACTTGTATAACAGAAGACAAAAATGAAAACCTTTGGATTGGAACAGATGGCGGAGGGGTAAATTTCATCAATCGCCATACTGGCGTATACAAATACTACCAGCATCAGAAAAATGACAACAACAGCATTCTTAACAATGCGGTGTTATCCATGTTATGTGACAGTAAAAACAATATCTGGATCGGCACCTTTAATGGAGGTCTTGATAAGCTGGATGTGAAAATCAATAAGATACAACACTTCCTGTATGATCCTGAAAGTTCGTCTGGCCTAGCTGGCCGACACGTGAGTGCGATTTATGAAGACAAACGCGGCAACCTCTGGGTTGGAACAATGACAGGCGGCCTTCATCTCTTCAATAATAAGAACAATACCTTTACCAGGTTTCAGCATGACCCTACCAATCCGAAGAGCATAATTGATGACTTTATCATAGGCATTAGTGAGGATAGCCAGGGTGGTCTTCTTGTGCAAACAGGCAAAGGGTTGGATGCATTTGATTACAGGACAAAGACATTTGAACGATTCGGGACAAGCTATGGTGTTAACTTTGATGTTCCTTCTGTTGTATTGGAAGATTCACAGAACAATTTATGGATAGGATCGCAGGAGTTAGGATTATTTAAGATCACGAGGCCATCAAACAAGCTATCCGTGTATACGATTAAAGACGGCTTGCCGAGCAACAACATATCAGGGTTATTGGAAGACAATGCGGGTAACTTATGGATAAGTACTTTTAAAGGACTTTGTAAGTTTGAAAATGCGATAACGAGTACATCTGCTGAAGCAAAATTTCAAATCTATTCTGTTGAAGACGGTTTGCAAGGAACTGAGTTTAAACCCGGAGCCTTCTGCAAAAGAAGAAACGGAAACATGGTATTTGGTGGACAAAATGGTTTTAACGAGTTTAACCCCAGCAGTATTAAAGCAAATCCTTTTATCCCACCTGTTAAAATTACTGGCTTTAAAATCTTTAATAAAGATGTCGTTTACGGCAAAAGTGAAGTACTGAAAACACCGGTTAGTGAATTAAAGAAGATAACACTAACAGCAGATGAATCAGTCTTTACTTTTGAATTTTCTGCTTTGAATTACATACATGCAGAAAAAAATCAATATGCCTACAAACTAGAAAACTTTGATAAAGACTGGAATTACGTCGGCAGTCAAAGCAGTGCTACTTACACTAACCTCGATGCTGGCGATTATATTTTTAAAGTAAAAGCCTCTAACAACGATGGCGTATGGAATGAGAACGGTGTAACGCTTGCAGTGACTGTTCTGCCTCCCTGGTGGAATTTGCTGTGGTTTAAGTTTTTGATTACTTGCTTTATCATTGGCACGGCCATAACATATTACAAGCTCCGTACCTATCAACTCAAACAAAACAAAAAAGAACTTGAGCACCAGGTGCAGGTTAGAACGTCGGCGCTGCAACAAGCCAATAAGGTTATTGAAGAACGGCATGAAGAAATACGTGCCCAGAATGAATCATTGATTCAAAAGAACCTGGAACTTGAGAAGCAGGCAACAGAAATAAAACGGCTGGCCGAGGAAATTAAAGAATTAAATGAAGCAAAACTCAAGTTCTTCACCAATATCTCTCACGAACTAAGAACTCCCCTTAACCTCATCATCTGGCCACTTGAGGACATGCTTCAAAAGAAAGTAGCGCAGGAACAGCTTGAAGAGAAGTATAACCTGATGCATAAAAATGCCACACGGCTTATTAAACTTATTAATCAACTTCTTGATTTCCGAAAAATTGAAACTGGAAGTCTTGAACTTAAACTAACTTATAAAAACATAGTACAATCCATCCATGAGATTTTCAATTCCTTCCAGGACTGGGCTTATCGCTCACGCATTCACTACAGTTTAGAGACAAACGTCTCCCAGCTTTTCATGCATTACGATGAAGACACGCTTGAGAAGATTATCACCAACTTGCTCTCAAATGCATTTAAGCATGTAAAAGAAGATGGCGCAATTAAAGTAAGCATAGAATTAAAAATAACAGATGAGAAGGGCAAAGGCAGATTGCTAATTGCTGTCAGAGATAACGGAGAAGGTATACCTGAAGCACAAATGCCTTATATCTTCAACAGATTTTACGAAGGCACTCCGGCAAAAATACCAGGCAGTGGTATAGGTCTTGCCCTGGTGAAAGAGCTTGTTGAATTGCATCAAGGTGAGATCAGTGTATTAAGCGAAGTCGGCAAAGGTAGCACCTTTGAAATCAAACTCCCTGTGGACCTGCAAGCAGAAATAAATAATGTTCTTCCCCAACGAATTACACTTGCTGAGCAGAATTTTGAGGATAATGAACCCGAACAGCTTTACGTCACTTCTCAGGGAACAATAGATACTTTGCCCATCATTCTGGTTGTTGACGACAATGAAGACATCCGAAATTACATTAGCAGAAAGCTCGGCAGTTTATACCATGTAGAAGTTTCTGCAGATGGAAAGGAAGGTATAGAAAAAGCGCTTGATATAATTCCCGATATCATCATCAGCGATATCATGATGCCTGAGAAAGATGGCTTTGAACTTTGCCAGCGACTAAAATCAGATGAAAGGACAAGCCATGTACCCATTATACTACTTACTGCAAGGTCTGGAGATGAAGCACAACTTAAGGGGCTGACTATTGGTGCGGATGATTACCTAACCAAACCTTTTAAACTCGATATACTCCAACTCAAGATTAAAAACATCTTATTCACAAGACAAAAGCTTAAGCAACAGTTTACTAAAAATCCTCACTATATTCCTGACAACACCCAGGTTTCTTCCGCAGATGAAGCCTTTCTTAAAAAGGCCGTAGCTGTTATTGAAGAGAATCTTGACAACTCAGATTTTGACGTTGAGCGTTTTAGCGAGTACTTTAACATGAGCAGGCGGAACGTGCTTAGAAAATTAAAAGGTATTACTGGCCTTTCAATCAATGAGTTTATCAAAAACATCCGGCTAAAAGAAGCTTATAAACTTCTGTTACAAGGAGATCTAAATGTTGCAGAGGTAGCGTATTCGGTAGGATTCAATGACCAGAAATATTTCAGCAAGTGTTTTAAAGAGCATTTCGGAAAGCTCCCATCAGAGTTAAATCAAAGGCTTGCGTAGGTGATCTACGCAAGCCTTAGGTGAGCCAATTTATTTTAATTCAAGAACAACAACAGAAACTGGTGGTAACTTCACCGTTAATACGTTGTTCTTAAGTTGTGCCCCTTTAAATGGAGCTGGTTTTATTTTCTCCGGATTCTCAAAAGTATTATGATCTGTAACCTGGGCTGATGTTAAGATCCTGCCTTGTACAGTCTTAGCTGCAATATCAGAAAGACTGATAGAGATTTCCTGTGAATTTTTTAGATCTATATTGACAAGACTGATATGGCTCACGCCCTTATTGTCAACGGAAGCAGATACCGATACCGCAGGCAATTTTTCGTTCTTCACCGTATAATCATTTGATTTTAGTGTAACAGGAAGAAGCTGTGCATCCTGATGTACTTTATACATCTCCATTACATGGTAAGTAGGTGTTAACAGCATTTTTTCTTTATCTGTTAAAATTACTGCCTGTAGCACGTTTACTGTTTGTGCCAGATTCGCCATCCTCACCCTTTCAGCATGGTTGTTGAAGACATTTAAAGTAGTACCAGCTATCATCGCGTCGCGCATTGTATTTTGTTGATAAAGAAACCCTGGATTCGTTCCGGGCTCTACATCATACCAACCACCCCACTCATCCACAATCAACGCAACTGCTTTCTTAGGGTCGTATTTATCCATAATTGCAGAGTGCTTGGTTACCAACTCCTCCATTTTTAAAGTCTCCTTCATGGTGCTGAAGTATTGCTCTTCAGTGAAGCCAGTAGCAGGGCCTTTATTATTCCAATCAATAACAGCATAGTGATGAAGAGCTACACCTTCCAACATTTTAGTTGGTATATCGCGCATTAAAACTTCTGTCCAGCGGTAGTCGTCAGAAGCCGCTCCTGAGGCAATCCTGAAAACTTTTGCATCATTGCTCCATCCGGTCATAAACGTAGCATACTGTCTATAAATATTTGCATACCACTCCGCAGTCATGTTACCGCCACAACCCCATGCTTCATTACCTACACCCCAATACTTTACGTTCCATGGCTTTTCTCTCCCATTCTGCTTGCGAAGCAAAGACATTGGGCTTTCCGATTCATAATTTACATATTGTACCCAGTCCGCAACGTCTTGCACAGAACCGCTTCCTACATTGGCAGCAAGATAGGGCTCTGCTCCCAAAGCCTCGCAGAGATCAAGAAAATTATGGGTACCAAAACTGTTATCTTCACGAACTCCACCCCACCATACATTTACAATAGAGGGACGTTTATCTTTTGGTCCTATCCCATCTTTCCAATGATATGTATCGGCGAAACATCCGCCGGGCCATCTCAGATTTGGTATATTTAATTTTTTTAAAGCCTCTATTACATCTTTTCGTACACCTTTTTCATGAGGAATACTGTTGTTATCCTCACCAACAAAAAGACCACCGTAAATACCTTTACCTAAGTGCTCAGCAAAATGGCCATAGATATGCTTGTTGATGGTTACAGGTGAAGCAGCCTTTTGAATACGAATCTCATTTTTTGTTTGAGCGTATGAAATTGAAGTCAATAAAAGAAGAAGAAAGGCATAATTTAAAAATGATACAATTCTTGTCATAGTTTATAGGATTCGGGTAATTGTTTAATACTACTTCTTAAAATTAAAAAAACTTTCCGGCGGTCCAAGATAACTTTGCTTCGCACCCCCACAATCTATTACTATCTTTTGAAGTACCAGTGCCGGATCTACCATCATGAACTTAAGGGTATGCAGGCCAGGTGTATTAATATTATGCTCTGATTTTATGATCCGGATGTTATCCTTTACGGATTCTCCCCACACTTTCTGTGTTTCATTTTCATGTACGTTAATTACCCGCGGCACTTCATTGTCAAATCCAATCGCATACTTTAAGCCGCCTTGTTGTTTAAAATCAATTGTAGGAGAAAAGTAACAGTAGACAGTAACCTTACCCTGAGAGGTAAACTCAACAGGATAATGAAGTTGAGGACTACCTTCTCCCGGAACCTGTGCGGATACGTTAACCGGAAAAGGTGTAACGCCTGAAAGCGTACGGCCATGGCCTGGTAGCACTTGCCATGTAATTCCATTTGTATTCACCGCATTTTTAAAATGCTCGGCCTCTATGGAAACATACCCATTGGCCTCGACAAACCCATTCACCACTTTTTTGTCGCGCCCCTTTACATTATTGATAGAGGCATATACTATTTCTTCCAGCCCCTGTGTTTTAATTTTCAAAGGCACCTTTGTTTGCTCTTTTGGTGCTTTAGACCAATCTACTGAAATAATAATACGTTGCTGCTTATCAACTTTGCCTTTACCAGGTTCTGCCTTTACCCATGCGTTATTGTTATCAATGGTAAATTCAAAGGGTACAGATCCTCGGTTAAAAATCTCGACATATGTATTCCTGTTATCAAAAGGATTCAGCGCAGGAAGTACATTATCCATATCAGAAGATACAATAACTTTTTCAGAGCCTTCAATTGCAATGGCCATGCCCGCTGTAGATGGAAGATCAATTCTCTTCACTTCGGGCATTATATTCTTTCCAAAGTCATCGTGCCATCCCTTATAACCAATGTGATGCTGATCCATCATGTGGTTCCATTTACCCGACGCCATCTTTTCGTTGTAGTACTTTGTTAATTCTGCATCCATAGCAAACAATCTTTCAGCTCTATCCGCCAGTTCGTTTGTTAATGCCCTACCCTGTTTCGCATATAAATGATTTAACCGCACTGTATAGTACAACTCATTCAAATTAGCACAAGCTTTTACAGGATATAGTATCAATTGGTAGTACGCATCTTTGAATTCCTTCGGCAGCTGATCATAAATTTGCTGAGCACGAACAGCGAGGTAATTATACTCCTCAACTATACGCTCTGCCTCTCTGTAGTTTATAAGACTGTATAAGTTGGGACTAAAAGAATCCGGCCCTAACAGTTCGGGTTTTCTTCTGCCATTGTATTTGGTATACAAGGTCATGATATCTGCTATATCTTTCGCATATTGCCTGCCAAACTCACGTTCAGCCCGCAGTTCTGTATAGTGTTGAAGTTTGTCATGAGGCCATGCATCAGGAGACCATGCGTAGTCGAGAAAGAATTCAATGGGAAATTCCATGGGCTTGATGTCGCCCACATTCACAATCCATATTTTATCAACTCCATATTGGTGAGCCAAATGCATTTGCTCCCATACACGCTGAATAGGATTGGTGTTGAGCCACTTGTAATTTCTGGGTCCGCCTACATAATCATAATGATAATAGATACCATAGCCACCAGGATGTGCTTTCTCTTTCAGGTTAGGAAGTTTGCGCAGGTTTCCCCAGTTATCATCACACAGAAGCAACGTAACATCTTCAGGAACACGCATGCCCCTGTCATAGTATTCCTGAACCTCTTTGTAAAGTGCCCATACCTGTGGTATTGTTGAAACATCTTTCCCTGTCTCTTTATTTAATATCTGGCGCTGGTCATTTACAATGCGCTGCAGTAATGAAATATTACTTTCTTCCGACATAGGCTCATCACCATCACCACGCATAGCCAGGGTAACGATGCTTTCATAATTTCCCATGCGCCTGATTCCCTCTCTCCAAAATTCCCTCAATGTAGAATCATTTGTATTGTAGTCCCATTTTCCCTTGCCGGACCTTTGCCATTCTACATGGGCACGCATCATGGGTTCATGATGTGATGTGCTAATTACTACACCATATTCATCTGCTAATTTTGGATTGAGAGGATCTTCCGTATAAAAACTTTGTCCCCACATAGCAGGCCAAAGGAAGTTTCCCTTCAGGCGAAGGATAAGCTCAAAAACTTTAACATAAAACTTGCTGTTGAAACCTCCAAAGTTTTCACGCACCCATCCGCCTAATGCAGGTTGTTCATCATTAATAAAAATGCCGCGATACTTCACAGCAGGCTCGCCTTTGGTGTGTCTTCCCGGAAGTATATAAATATCCTTATGCTTATCAACAGGCACGTCGGCCCACCAGCTCCATGGTGAAACTCCTATCTGCTGAGCCAGATCATATACACCGAAAATTGTACCGCGCTTGTCACTTCCTGCAATAACCAAGGCACGCTCCACGCCAGGCATAGGCGCCTCTATGGTTTCAATGATAAAGGTCTCCCACTTACCCTGTACATCACTTACAACAAGTTTTTTCTTATTGATCAGCTCATCGATGACCGGGCTCTTCCCTATTGTACCAACCAGAACGATGAGCTTATCAGCAGAAACACCATTAACAAGTGCTGGCATTTTCCCTGTAACATGTTGTACATCCGTTCTCAGATCATTCACTGCTTTAACAACACCCGAATAATCCTGATCACTTACATACAATGAAACAGGAACTCCATTAGCAGCAAAAGGAAAATAGCTTTTGTTTTTCGAAAAGGTAACATAAGGTTTGTCGTCAACGCTAAAAGCTTCAATTGAACATAGCATTGATAGAAGAATGATAATTGCAGGAATGATTCTCATTTTAGTTTTAGTATTGCAACACAATGCTATAATTATAAAATGTAATGATGGCATGAAACTTTCCTTATGAATATTCTAATTGAATTCTAATAGAAATCATCGCCATTTTTAAAAGTATATATTATTTGTAAAAAAATAAGAACTTCACCAGAATATAGTAGACATAAGTTGTCAACACTGAAGGACGAATGCCTACTCTTTATCATTGCCTGTCGGGGCCAATACTCAATACGTCCATTCAGACGCTTAAAGGAGATGTTGCGGTTCTTGCGGTTTTTCTCCGCCCTGGCTATAGCCAACATTCTTATGCAACAAGTTGCATTGAATATAATGCCAGATAGTTTCCACATAGCTTCGGAATAAATTCTGCCAGCATCCGAAGAAGACTTGTGTTTTAAAGTCAACCGGCCGGGGACCATTTTTTTGAAAGTAATAGTGTTGTATTACGGTTTACACCTGTTCGTCTCTTTTAATAATGAGGAACGAAAAATAAAAATGGTTTTGTGATACACTCCTATACATTTTAATACTCTTCCTATACACTATTAATACTTCACGTATACACATAGCATACACCCTGTATACTTATAGCATGCTTTCAGCTTGATGCATGCGTGGCATGTTTCCTGCAAAAGAGGAATACATGGACAATTTCGGAATAAAGGGATGTTAAGGTTGGCTGACAGAACTGCTGGCAAAAGAAGGGCCTTTTTTACCGCCCAGCCCTCTTCAAACTTTCAACAAGTATTCTTATACCATCTTTAGGCGTTGTTGCCTCAATACCAAATCGCTTTTCGAATTTTGTGCTATCGAAAATATAGTCTTGTTCGTTTTGGTAATTCATCTCAGGAAGTTCCTTCATTACCGGTATAAACAACCCAAGCATCTTTATCAACCACATGGGTACAGCTTGAATTTTAACCTCTACCTTTAGTTCATCAGCAATCAATTGAATCCATTGCAGATTCGTGATTTTTTCTTTTGTTGTCGGAACATGCCACACCTGGTTATATGCATCTATTGTATTTCCAAGTAACGCTGTTGCCTTCGCCGCATCAGGTGTATAGGTGTAGGTATGCACTTTGTTTAAGTCGCCTAATACTTGTGCCTTTTTTCCTTTTGAAAGATTATCAACAACCAACATATTCAAGACACTATTCTTATTATCCGGGCCGTAGAAATCAGCTGCCCTGGCTATAAGCGCAGTTAATGTCTTCTTCTCTACTTCATGCATGATCATCTCGTGCAATTGTTGCCTTATCGCTCCTTTTTTACTTGGCGCATGAACAGGAGAAGTTTCAGTCATAAAAGGTATGGCTGATTTATCATACATATACACGTTATCAAAGAAGACCAGTTTGGCGTTATACTTTATGCATGCGTTAATAACCTCTTTTAAAAAACGTGGCCAAATGTTTTGCCATACACTTAACTTATATGGAAAGCCAATAACAACATATACAACCTCACTCCCTGCAATTGCTTTGTCAATCTGGGTTAGATCATTTACATCCATTGGGTAAAGTTCATCTGTGTCATTTACCTTTTTTGGATTTCTGCTTACCAGTCGAATTTTATTGGTATACTTCTTTAATTCTTTGGCTAATGGAATTCCGATCGCTCCTCCTGATCCTAGTATTGTTTGCATGTTGAATGTTAAATATGTGACGGGTAATATATATAGTACGTAATTAGAGTCGTTTCAGAAGATAGATTTATTTTAATTTCAACGTTCTTTTACGAGCGCCAACTTTGTTAGTCTAATACATGAGGAATTGAAAGTATTCCAACAACGCCGCTAAAGCCATGCTGTTCGAAGTTATGACAAAGCCCAAACGCAGCTTTATGATTTTGAATGAACTTTAATGAATGGCCATGAACGTGATATTTTGCAATTGATGTTGAATGATGTCTTTGCCTTCCATTGCCAGTATAATGGGGGGCGCTTCGGTGGGTATTCGGTCGGGCTTCGTTTACTATTCCTAATCCTTTTCCTTAAGGAGAAGGGAACAGTACCGGAATGAAGTGCTACTCTATTCGACCGTTTTATTCGGCAAGTGTAGTGTAAACCTAAAAACGTTGACACGTTGATCCACTAATATATTCCTTGGCACTTCAAAGATGATTAAGTAAAAAAGTAAGGAAGAGAAAGACCTGCCGAATGAGCATGATGTGCTTATTTAGAATTTGCAGCCTAAGGTACAAGCGGACGCTTGCGCCAACGAGACGATGAGCCTTGAGTTTTTTTTAACTATTCTATCCCTATCGTAAGGCTATCTTATCTCTATGGTATGGCTATTCCTGGCTACGTCTGGCTATTCCTGGCTATCTCTGGCTACTTAGTCCTTCTTATGCCTTCTTAGTCCTATATATCTCTATCAATACCTCTGAATATCTCATGTAAACTTTTTGTTTTAACGGGGAGTGAGCTGTCCGGCTCAAGAATTACTTTAAAGTGCCTTTACAGACCATATTTGCAATCGGTTGCAACATGATGAGCGACTTCTCCGCGGCAGGTAGTATTTAATGCCCTTGATGTATCCTATAAATTAAAAAGGCAAGCTGATTAAAAGGTAATTTATTAAAGGGATTAAAAAGTTTGCGGTTTATACAAACTATCGATCCATCTATAGGGAATTTTTTAGTCCAATTCCCACCAATTGCAACGAACTAATTTGATTTAAGAACAAACTAAACGAAGTTTTTTGGAAAAACTTTGCAAAATTATTGCAATCGGTTGCAATTCTTAATTCTAACTTTCATCTTAGTAAATCTTTTCAAGGGAAAACGATTGAACGGGCTGGGAAAACGTGTTCGTTGACCTCCTTTTGAGTTTATCCTTTGTGGGAGCTTTACGTCGTTTTGTTACACTTAAAGTCGCTTTATGCTAAGTTCTTTACTTATTTCTGTAGTCCAAACAATTCATGTGCACTTAAAAACCAAGTGCTCTATTCGCATTGCCTGTGTCATCACAACATCGCGGGTTCAAGTGCCAGCTTTATAATTCCTTTATATAACTACAAATCCATATCCCTATTTTTTTATGAAAAAAATAATACTACGATTGATTGCTGTCGACGACGGGAGGCGTGCAAAGCGCTTCTATGTTGGGGCAGCCCTTGCGCTGTTAATGTTTTTGCCGGCCATTGCCTTTTCTCAAATTGCTGTGAGCGGTACTGTTACTGATGAGGCTGGTACAGGTTTGCCAGGCACTAATGTACTAGTGAAAGGATCTAATAGCGGTGTTACTACAGATGTTAATGGAAAGTATACCATCGATGTACCAAATGCAAATGCCGTTCTCGTATTTTCCTTTATTGGTTATGAGACCCAAGAAGTTGCCATAGGTACGAGATCTGTAGTAGACGTTAGCCTGGTGCCTAGTCTCCAATCGCTCACTGAGATTGTTGTTGTAGGTTATGGTGTTCAGCGTGAAGAAGCGGTAACAGGTTCTGTTGCGTCCATAAAAGGTGATATGATGCGCGACGTTCCTGCAGCTAACATTTCACAAGCGTTACAAGGACGTTTGCCCGGAGTAGAATTTGCACAAACATCTTCACAGCCAGGTGCTGCCATGCAGATTCGTATTCGTGGTTCGCGTTCACTTAATGCAAGTAACGACCCCCTGATTGTACTTGACGGTATTCCTTTCCCAGGATCAATCGGTGACATCAACCCAAATGATATTAAGAGTGTTGACATCCTGAAGGATGCTTCGGCAACTGCTATTTATGGCTCTCGCGGTGCCAACGGTGTTATATTGGTAACAACCAATAGAGGACAAAAGGGCAAGGCCACAGTAAGCTATAATGGCTTTCATGGTATTAAGACGGTTTTCGCAGAATATCCGATGATGAGCGGTCCTGAATTTGTTGCCCTTCGCCAGGCAGCTGGTATGTATAGTAATTCTTTGGATGAATCCAATGATGTAAACACCAATTGGCAAGACAAGCTGTACAGAACTGGTATGATGACAAGCCATGACGTTGGCGTTTCAGGTGGCACTGACAATGGAAATTACAACTTCAATGCAGGTTACTTTGAAGATGAAGGTGTAGTGCCAACACAGCAGTATAAACGTTACTCGATGCGTGGTGCTCTTGATCAGGGTGTTGGTGAATATTTTCGTTTTGGTTTTACAACAAACAACAACTACAGCATTACGGAAGGCTCTAACATAGGATTGTATGGTGTTTTAAGCATGTCCCCTATTGCTAATCCGTATAATGCCGATGGCACATTAAAAAGAACCATACGCATGCCGTTGGATGAGCAATGGCTATATACCAGAGATGTGGTTGAAGATTTAAGTGATCGTTGGTTAAATCAAACCAGGGCCATTGGAACATATAATACAATATATGGAGAAGTAAAAATTCCAGGTGTAGAAGGATTAAAATACCGTGCTAACCTTGGCTTAAACTATCGTCAGAGTAACAATGGAGCATTTACAGGAGCAGGGATAACCAGTGCGACTCCAACAACGCCCTCAACCGCTACTATTATTAACGAGCACACTACTGACTGGACAATTGAAAACCTGTTGACTTATGATCGTACTTTTGCAGGAAAGCACCAAATCAATGCAGTAGCATTATATTCTGCTTCAGAAACGCAGTACAATAAATCCGAGATTTCGGCAAGAGATATTCCTGCCGAAGTGTTCCAATTCTATAACCTTGGACAAGCTTCCGGTGAAATTACGGTTGATCCTGCTCGTCAAGATTATTGGAAGAGCGGTTTAACATCGTGGATGGGACGCGTAATGTATTCTTACGACGATCGCTATTTGATTACCGCTACTGTGCGTTCAGATGCTTCTTCAAGACTTGCAGAAGGACATAAGTGGCATACATACCCTGCGGTATCCGTGGGCTGGAATTTAGGAAGAGAAGCATTTATGAATGAGGTTGACTTTTTGAATATGTTAAAAGTACGCGTGGGATACGGACAAACTTCCAATCAGTCTATCGCACCTTATGCAACATTGGGACGTCTTGCAACAAGACCTTACAACTTTGGTCCTGATTCATACGCTTACGGACAGTATTTAAATGAATTACCTAATCCCGAGTTAGGATGGGAGTACTCAGAAACATGGAACTATGGCGTTGACTTCTCTTTATTCAACGACAGACTTACTGGTACGGCAGAGTACTACGTAACCAACACCAATGACCTTCTGCTTAACGTGAACCTGCCTAATACAACAGGGGTAACAAGTTATACTGCGAATATTGGAAAGACCAGAAATAAAGGTATAGAGCTCTCACTTAATGGTGTGATCCTTAACAATGTTAATGGCTGGACATGGGAAGCTGGTATTAACATCTATGGAAACCGAAATGAGCTTGTAGCGCTTGCTTCTGGTGCACAACGCGATGAAAACAACTGGTGGTTTGTAGGTCATCCTATTGATGTTATCTATGATTATGAAAAAATAGGACTGTGGCAAGAAGAAGACCCATATAGGAACATTCTTGAGCCAGGAGGAAATGCAGGTATGATTAAAGTGAAGTACACGGGTACTTACAATGCCGATGGTTCTCCTACACGCGCTATCGGTCCTGCTGACAGACAAATTCTCAATGTTAATCCTGACTTCCAAGGTGGCTTTAATACACGTGTATCGTATAAAGGATTTGATCTGAGTGCAGTTGGTGCATTTAAGAGCGGTGGTATTCTAATTAGTACGCTTTACTCGTCATCAGGATATCTTAACATGCTAAACGGACGTAGGGGCAACGTAAAGGTTGACTACTGGACACCAGAGAACACGGATGCGAAGTACCCTAAGCCAGGCGGTGTTGCTAGCAGCGACAATCCGAAGTACGGAAGTACGTTAGGTTATTTTGATGCGTCTTATCTCAAGATACGGACGATCTCTCTCGGCTATAACTTTAACAATAATAGCTGGCTGCAAAATGCCGGGGTTGATAAGCTCCGCGTTTACTTCACTGTACAGAACCCGTTTGTCATGTTCTCGCCTTATCATAAGGAATCCGGTATGGATCCAGAAACCAACTCATTCGGTAATGAGAACGCTGCGGTGACTACTACATATCAGCGTCGTTTGTTGACGTTGGGTACAAATGCGCCTTCAACGCGTAACTTCTTGGTTGGTGTTAACTTCACATTTTAAAAAGGACAATAATGAAACGTAAACGTATAAAAGCTTTTATTGGAACAGCGCTGATGACGATGTTCCTGCTGGCTTGCTCTGACATTTTAGAAGAACAGCCCCGTAGTACTTATGAACCTGCTTTTCTCCAAACCGAAAGAGGTATCTATAATGGAATAAACTCACAGTATGCTCATTTGCGCTATATTTTCGGGCAGGCCTATTATTATAATACCTGTCTTACAGGTACCGATGAAATTACCTATGCACAAAGTGCGGATGAAAACTTCAAAGTAATGGATATAAGCGGCCAGGGTGAAATTACGCCCGCTAATAGCCGTGCCGATGTGTTGTGGGGAGCAGCCTTCTCTAACATTAATACAGCCAGCGGTATTATAGAAAATGCTGAAGTATTAGCGACAATTCCAGCTGCCGTTGTAGCAGAAGCAAGGTTCTTCCGTGCGTTTGATTATTTTATGCTCGTGCAGACATTTGGAGGGGTACCTTTGGATTTAGGTGCAGGTGAATTGAAGTTTAATACAAACATCGTGAGAACTTCTGTTCGTAATACAGTACCTGAAGTTTATACAAAGGCCATTTTTCCTGATCTTTTAGCAGCAATTAATGATCTACCCGTTAACGGTCGTGTTACTGGTGGTGTAACAAAGACAGTTGCGCGACTTTACCTGGCAAAAGCTTATCTGACGTATGCGTGGTGGCTTGAAAATCCAAAGGGCATTCCTACATATCCCGAAACTCCGCGAACAGATCCTGACGGACATAATGCGCAATGGTATTTCCAGCAGGCATATGATGTAGCTGCAGCAGGCATTGACAATCCTGGTCCTTTCCGTTTAATGGATACCTACTATGATGTTAACGTGGGAACAAACGACCGTAACGCTGAAATTTTGTTGTATGCTGATCATACGGAATCAAGCCAGTTTTATAATGGTTCCAGCCTTACCTACAGCAACGGCGAGGCACCGGAAAACTTTGCAGGCTGGATGATGACATGGAACTATACCGAAATTAGAAGTGCTTCCAAAGCAGATGGAACAGAACCTGTAAGTTCAGTACAACGTGAAGCTGCCCAGGCACTAGGTCGTCCGTGGACACGGATGAGCCCTACAATCGGTGCCATTGAGAATACTTTTGCTGACAAGACTCAAGACTCACGATACGATGGTACTTTTGTTACCGTTTTTCGTGGTAACTGGCCTAAAGGTGGTGTTAAGAATGCTGTGTTATACAATGCCAACAACTTACCGGTTAACCCTGGTGATCCGATACTTACTTTCCTGAATGAGGAGCCAGGTACCCCGATTACATATCCAAATAACGGAGGTAGTAGTAATATTGGGGCCGGTACACTACCAGGAAGAGCGGATTATGTAATATCACCTCGTGGTATAAGCAGATTAACCTATCCTGGACTTTGGAAGCTTGGCCCTTACCGTACCGACAATGGTAGCGGATTAGGACAACCAAATGCTGCAAGTACCCGTCCTTTCAATATTGCGAAATTCTCTGAGTTATACTTTATAGCTGCTGAAGCTGCTGTTAAGGGAGCTGTAACACAAGCAGGAAAAAGTGCCAGAGAGCTGATCAATGTTATCCGTGCCCGTGCTGGTAAATGGCGTTGGGATAATAACGGAAATACAACGAAGATAGCTGACCATAGCGCCGATCTTGTAAATGCTACACCTGCAGTGTTAGACGTCGACTATATTCTTGCAGAGCGTTCTCGTGAATATTTTGGAGAAGGTTATCGCTGGTACGATCTGATCCGTACGCAAAAGTGGGAAGAGCTGGCTTCTACTTATGAAATCGGTGGAACGGCTAAGGGAGCTCATACGCCTGCAACGGTAACGCGCAGTATTAAACCGCATCACTACCTCCGCCCTATCCCGCAACGCCAGCTCGATGCGTTGAACATGAGCGCTGCAGAGAAGGCGGCTTACCAAAACCCTGGGTATAATAATTAAGAACAATCTCAGTCAATTTTCTAAAAATCCCCTGCTATCTTTTAAAGAAGCAGGGGATTTTTTTTCTATCTCCCGCAATCATTTGATGGAATTAAAACCAACTGAAAATATTCAACACATTGTTCCCTGATTGAAAAGGGGAACTTAAGTGAAGTTAGTTTGAAGCGCGCGAACTACCTATTACTCGGGAAATAGTATTCCCTTGATCTATTTTTTTAAGCCTGTTAAATTATACCTATTGAACTAATGAAACAGGTAGATCAGTACTATTGATACTGTTAATCCTTTACTCATATAGAACGTGAAATACCAAATTCCAGCCCTCGTAATTCCGCGAGGCCTTTAAGTCGGCCTATAGCAGAGTAACCAGGATATGTTTTCTTGTTGAGGTCGTCCAGCATCTGGTGTCCGTGGTCGGGGCGCATTGGTATCGATTCGCCTCTTCTTCGCATAAGCAGTACAATCTCTTTTACAACCTCATACATATCTGCATCGCCGCCAAGGTGGTCAGCCTCGAAGAAGTTTCCTTCACCATCATCACGTTTGGTATTGCGCAAATGAAGAAAATGAATATTATCACCAAACTTGCGTATCATCTCAACAAGGTTGTTGTCTGGTCTTGCGCCATAAGAGCCCGTGCAAAAACAAAGTCCGTTGGAAGATGACGGAACTGCATTCAACAATTCTTCAGCATCTTTTGCAGTACTCACTATTCGTGGTAAGCCCAACACAGAATATGGAGGATCATCAGGGTGTATGGCCATCGCTACCCCTACCTCTTCAGCTACAGGAATTATCTGCTCAAGGAAATGAAACAGGTTCTGTTTTAGTTTAGCCGCATCAATACCTTCATAGGTTTTTAACGCTGCAAGCACCTGCTCAGCAGTAAAGCTATCGTCACTGCCCGGCAGCCCCAACAACGCGCTCCTGTATACCTTGTCTATGGCTTCCTTGCTCCTGGACTGATACCACTTTTCTGCTTTTTCAATTTCCTCCTTCGGATAATCTTTTTCAGCCCCTGGTCTCTTCAGCATAAATAAATCGAAGGCAACAAATGCGGCCCGTTCAAATCGAAGGGCTTTACTACCTGTCGACAAGGTATATTCAATATCGGTTCTTAGCCAGTCGAGAATAGGCATGAAGTTATACGTAACAACGCGCAGCCCACACTTCGCTACGTTGCGCAGGCTTTGCTTATAGTTGTCAATGTATTGCTTATAGTTTCCGGAACGCTTCTTAATATCCTCATGTACAGGCAGACTTTCAATCACAGTCCAGGTCATGCCTGCATTTTCGATAAGTGCTTTTCTTTTATTTATTTCTTCAACTGTCCATACGTCACCTACTGGAATCTGGTGAAGTGCTGTAACAACACCTGTACATCCCGCCTGACGGATATCTTGTAAACTAACGGCGTCGTTGGGTCCGTACCAACGCATTGTTTGTTCCATTAACATATTCAATACTTTACAATTTTAAGATTTAACTAATCAAACTAGGTGCAACAATATACTACAACGATTATTTTCAAATAGGTTAATCGGCATAAAAAGACTTGCCTGCTTATAACCTGATCATTTAATAACAAATAAATCGGTCTGATAAACAGGGCAAATCCTTACCGTACGACCCAAATTCTTAGTAGTACTATAAGCAGACGTAGTAATGGCTAAATGCCCCTTACAGGTACACGTAGCGTAATTAATCCATCAGTAGTAATGCGTTGTCTTGTTAAAATTTAATGCATCATCTTAAATCGCCATTAGGCTTCCCGGATTCGATCCCGCTTAATTATATAAGCAATATGGAAGATTGCAAGAGGAAATGCAACCGATTGCAAAATATTTCTTTAAAATAACCTTTTTAATTCTTTTTTTAACCAATTTAGCATGCAACCGATTTAAATATAAGAAAAGCCGTAGCTATCTCTTTTATAAATCGTAGCACTTGGATTCTTTATTTACCAGGCTTATTAATGCAACTTATGAAACACGCTCTTTACAAGCTTCAAAAAAAACAATTCCTCCTCATTACTTTATCCTTCTCTATTCTTTTGCTTATAAATAGTACAACCCAATTACAGGCACAAACCGGGGAACCTGGCCTTAAAAATTACTATAAGGATTATTTTCCTATAGGAGTAGCTGTCTCTCCTCAGGTATTAAAAGGACCAGAAGCAGCGCTTATTAAAAAACATTTTAATAGCCTTACGCCTGAAAATGCTATGAAGATGGGGCCTATCCATCCTGAAGAAAATAAATACAACTGGGCTCCTGCCGATGAGATAGCCCAGTTTGCGAAAGTTAACAAGATGAAACTTCGCGGGCATACCTTATGCTGGCATAATCAAACACCAAACTGGATGTTTACCGATACGAAAGGTGATACCGTAACCAAAGAGGTGCTCTTAAAACGTCTTAAAGATCACATAACAACCGTAGTTTCGCGCTATAAGGGAACTATCTATGCGTGGGACGTAGTAAATGAAGCGATCGACGATAATGATAGCAAGTACCTTAGAGAGTCTGCCTGGTATAAAATCTGCGGCGAAGAGTATATTGCAAAAGCCTTTGAATATGCACATGCTGCAGATCCGAAAGCTAAACTCTACTACAATGATTACGCTACGGAAGAGCCTGGCAAAAGGGAGCGGATCTATAAGCTTGTAAAAAGCTTAGTTGAAGCCAATGTACCCATTCATGGTGTAGGCCTGCAGGCGCATTGGTCTATTTATGAACCCGATGCTGATGCTATTCGCGAATCGATTTCCAAATTCTCGGCCCTGGGCCTTGATGTTCAAATAACAGAACTTGACGTATCCGTATATAAACTTGAACATAGCAGACGCGAACGCAGACCCGATGATATCGATACGTACACACCTGAAATTGAACAGAAACAGGCTGAGCGATACAAGATGTTTTTCGAAGTATTCAGAGAACATAAAAAGCAACTAACCGGAGTAACTTTCTGGAATGTATCAGATAAACATAGCTGGCTGGATTCTTTTCCGGTAGCGGGAAGAAAAAACTATCCGTTGTTATTCAATCAGCAACTCGAACCGAAGAAAGCATATTGGGAAGTTATTAAATTTTAAAGGTGTAAGTAATAGTTGGCACTAATGATACTTAACACATCGAATGTTCAATCACAATGAATGGCTCTAAAGAAATTACCATTTACGACATTGCAGAAGCGCTTGATCTATCTCCGGCTACAGTAAGTCGTGGTTTGAAAGATCATCCTGCAATAAAAAAAGACACCAAGAAAAGAATTTTGGAAAAGGCCAAAGAAATGGGTTATCAGCATAACCTGTTCGCCAGCAATCTTCGACGAAATAAGACGAATACAATTGGTCTTATCGTGCCCAGGCTTAATAGCTACTTTATGTCAACTGTAATTGCGGGTATTGAAAAAGTAGCAAACCAGGCAGGATATAATCTAATCATAAGCCAATCGCTGGAATCTGTAAAGAAAGAAGAAATTAATGTACGTACCCTTTACAACAGTCGCGTTGACGGGCTATTAGTTTCTCTGGCCTACGATACGGATGACATCTCTCACATGGAAATGTTCCTCGACAAAAACATCCCGGTTATTTTCTTTGACAGGATCTTCCACCATCCGCAGTGCACCAACATTATTATCGACAACTTTAAAGCAGGCTATGACGTTACCAGTCACCTGATTGACCAAGGCTGCAAACGCATTGCTCATATAACAGCTAACATGAAGAGGAACGTTTATGCTGACAGGATGAAAGGTTATAAGCAGGCTTTGAGCGACCACCAAATTCCTTTTGATGAAAAACTTGTGTTCATCAATAACCTGAGTGACCATGCAGGCATTAAAGTATCAAAGGAAATCCTACAAATGAAGCCGCTTCCTGACGCCATATTTACTGCAAATGATGCTTGCGCGGTAAGCTGTATCCGCGAACTAAAAATGGCAGGGATTAAAGTTCCTGATGATATCGCTGTAGCTGGATTTAATAATGATCCGCTATCTAAAGTGATTGAACCAAACCTAACAACGGTGAACTATCCAGGTCAGGAAATGGGCGAAGCTGCAGCCTCTATACTTATCAGACGACTGGATAAGTTAGAAGGTACAAGTCTAAATACAATTGTACTTCGTCATGAATTAATTGTACGAGAATCTTCATTAAAGAAGAAGTAAATAGCTTTTTACACAACATCTATTTTACCTTATGCTAAACAGAGTAAATATCATTGTTATCCTTTTTCTATCTTTTATTTCTTCTTACGCAGAGGACGGTTATAGGCTATGGCTCCGTTATGATCTGATTAAAGATCAGGCAAAACTGAATGCTTATAAAAAAACAGTAACAGGTTTTATTATTGATGGTAATTCTTCGACCCTTGCCATTGCTTCTAAAGAGCTTGACAATGGACTAACCGGATTACTTGGTTCAAGAGTACCCTTGGTAAAATCCGTTCGGGATGCCAGCGTTATTATTGCCAGATTCCCTTCTCCCCTTTTAAAAGATATAAACCTGAAAACGGATACCAAAGCCATTTCGGAGGAAGGTTATGTTATTACTACAGCACTATTGAATAAGAAAAATGTAATTGTAATCGCTGCTCATACTGATGTTGGATTACTCTATGGTTCATTTCATTTTCTCAGATTAATTCAATCCTTTCATGATCTTAACAACATTGATATCGCAACGTCGCCGAAGATCAAACATAGACTATTAAATCATTGGGATAATCTCGACAGAACCGTCGAAAGAGGTTACGCGGGATTTTCTATTTGGGATTGGCACAAGCTTCCTGATTATATCGATCCGAGATATCATGATTATGCCAGAGCAAATGCATCCATTGGTATCAATGGTACAGTACTCACCAATGTTAACGCCAATGCGCAGATATTAACAGAAGCGTATTTAAGAAAGGTAGCAGCGCTTGCCGATATGTTTAGACCGTACGGGATAAAAGTTTATTTAACAGCACGCTTTAGTGCACCGGTAGAGATTGGCAATCTTAAAACAGCAGACCCACTTGATCCACAAGTACGCACCTGGTGGAAAAACAAGATTGATGAGATTTACAAGTACGTGCCCGACTTTGGTGGATTTGTTGTAAAAGCAAATTCAGAGGGTCAGCCCGGACCACAAAACTACAAGCGAAATCATGCTGATGGCGCTAACATGCTTGCTGAAGCACTGGAAGCTCACAAAGGCATAGTAATGTGGCGAGCTTTTGTTTATGACAACGAAGTGCCAGAAGACCGGGTAAAGCAAGCTTATAATGAGTTCAAGCCCCTGGATGGTGGTTTCAAAAGTAACGTACTCGTACAAGTAAAAAACGGACCGCTCGACTTTCAACCTCGTGAGCCTTTTCATCCGTTGTTTGGCGCGCTGCCTAAAACTCCTATTATGATGGAATTCCAGATTACGCAGGAATATCTCGGGTTTGCAACACACCTTGTATATTTAGCTCCGCTATTTAAGGAGTGTCTTGATAGTGATACCTATACAAAAGGTCAGGGATCTACCGTTGCGAAAGTAATTGATGGTTCATTAGAAAATCATTCATTAACAGGTATCGCAGGCGTTGCTAACATTGGTAATGATCGAAATTGGACTGGCCATATATTCGGACAGGCAAACTGGTACGCCTTCGGAAGACTTGCCTGGGACCACAACCTTACCAGCGAAGCAATTGCAGATGAATGGATTCGTATGACATTAACTAATGATGATCAATCCGTAAAGAAGCTTACGCAAATGATGATTGCATCGAGGGAGATTGTAGTGCAATATATGACACCTCTCGGATTGCATCACATTATGGGATGGAGCCACCATTATGGCCCTGGCCCATGGATAAAAGACAAACCTCGTGCCGATTGGACATCGGTTTACTATCATCAGGCAGAGGCCAATGGCATCGGATTTAACCGTACCACTACTGGCAGCAATGCGCTGGAGCAATATGCGCAACCAGTACGCAATCGGTTCGAGACATTGGAGCAGTGCCCTGAAAACTTTCTATTATGGTTTCATCATGTATCGTGGGATCATAAAATGAAATCAGGCAGGTCACTTTGGGACGAATTATGCCATACATATTATAAGGGAGCAGATTCTGTTAAATGGATGCAAAATGTATGGGAGACTGTACGGCCTAACATCGATGAAGAACGTTTCAGCCATGTAAAGACATTCCTGGGTATTCAACATAAAGAAGCCGAGTGGTGGCGAAATTCATGTGTTTTATACTTTCAATCATTCTCTAAAAAAGAAATACCGAAAGGACTGGCAAAACCCGAAAAGCCACTCCACTATTACGAATCCCTTGAGTTTCCTTTTGCTCCTGGTATACGACCACATTGGTAGAATAAAATTGTTCAGGAGATGAACGATAAAAGAAGCCCTGCTTTATTTTGATAAGGCAGGGCTTCTTTATGTTATACATCATGTGACTTAACAGGCTATACCAGAAGATAATTCAAGAGGAAACATACTCTACGGCTCCTGAAAAAGAAAAGATCCCGGACTAGTCAGACCGGGATCTATTATTTCCATAGATGAAACCATATTTCTATTTCACCGAAATCTTGGCAACAAAACCACCACCTGGCGCTAACGACACTTTTATCTTCTTGCTTTGATCAAGCGTAATTGTTTCCTGCTTAAAGTCTCTTGCTGCACGATGAGCATTTACACCATCTTTGAAAAGCTCTACGTTATAATTACCATTGGGCAAGAACGAGAGATCAAGGGTTAACTCACGCGCGTTCCAATCTGTTATTGCTCCGACATACCAATCATTACCTTTTTGCCTGGCGATTGCCACAAACTCTCCTACTCTTCCATCCAGTGCCCGGGTATCATCCCAGGTCGTAGGCACGCTTGCTATAAACTTCGTACATTCCGGTTCACGCATGTAATTGGAAGGGTTATCACAAAGCATATTAAGCGGCGATTCGAAAATCACATATTCAGCTAGCTGGTGGCAACGGGTTCCCTGACTCATTGGATCTGAGTTCACGGGTCTATAGCTATGTTTTGTCGCATTGCGCATCGCACCTTGTGTGTAGTCCATCGGTCCTGCTACCATCCTTATAAAGGGAATCGTTACGTCATATTCTACCATGTCAATAGATGGAGCGCCCCACTTCAATTGTTCAAGACCATGTACTCCTTCAAAATTAATTACGTTAGGATAAGTTCGTTGCAAGCCTGTTGGTTTAAATGCACCATGGAAGTCAATAAGCATTTTATATTTAGCTCCCATCTCCGCAGCACGATAATAGAAATTAACAACCTCCTGATCGTCTCGATCCATAAAATCTACCTTGAAGCCTTTTACCCCCATCTCGCTGTAGTGTTTACAAACCTTTTCCATATCTCTATCAAAGGCATAATATCCAGCCCAAAGAATAATTCCGACATTTTTTTGCTTACCATAATCTACCAACTCCTTTACATTAATTTCGGGGACGACCTGCATGAGATCGGCCTGAAGATTTACGGCCCACCCTTCATCAAGAATAACATATTCGATGTTGTTCGCAGAAGCAAAATCTATATAGTATTTATAAGTATCGTTGTTAATGCCGGCTTTAAAATCGACACCGTATATATTCCAATCATTCCACCAATCCCATGCAACCTTCCCGGGCTTTATCCAACCTGCATCCGCAACACGCGAAGGAGCGGCAAGTTTGTAAATTATATCGCTATCTGCTAAATTCCTATCTTCAGCCGCTATCACCATTACTCTCCAGGGGAAAGCCCGTGTCCCTTTAACCTTTGCAATAAAATTCTCACGTTCTTTAACCAATAATTGAAGTTTATTATGTCCGCCCTGCTCTACAGTTTTAGGATAAGGAGCAAAGACACCGGTTAACTTTTGAGATCCATCTTTATTAACCAGGTACATCCCTGGATATTCTTCAAGGTCTGCTTCTGTAATACATACTTTTTTTCCAGCCACATCTACCAGTAAGGGTAGGAATATTAACCTCTTTGAATCAATAGCGGAGAGTTTTGTTGATGTATATGTGTTCTCAAATGAATTCCAGAACTGCTCTTCGTATGTAGGCTTTGAATCTTTTACATAAGGTACTAGCGCAGTATAGTCTGATGAAAAGGAAAAGGCCGCCTGCTCCTCAACAACATTAAAGTCTTTCTTTTTGGAGGTGGTAAACCGATATGCCGCACCATCGTTATAAGCCCGGAAAATAATACCGTAATCGCCTTTGAAGGTCAATTTCAATTCATTGTAGGAGTCCTGAATCTTTTTTCGCTTGTAAAGCGATGCTTCTATTGCCTGGTCTGTCTTGCTTCTCTTTGCAGCCGAAAGTTTAGGCTTGCTTCCTAAAGTTTCCCCTGTTGAAAGCTTCATAGAAATTGGTGAAGCCGCTATAATGACATCGTTCTCATGTTTAACGGTATACAAAATCTGATCTCCAAGACTAACAGTTATTGCTATTTTACCGTCGGGAGACTTTAGCACCTGCTCTGTTTGAGCAATGCTGCTAAAGGATAGAAGAACAAAAAATAAAATCAGGACTTTCATTAATGTTTTTGGTTTTAAGTAATCGGAAGGAAAGCTATAGGAAATCGGCTATAATTCAAATGTTAAAATCTGTCGCAACTATTAAGCCTCAGATTGTGAAGATATTATTTGAAAGACATTGACAGTGATTACTTCTGGTATACTTTTTTATTATCCCATAGCCGGGAAAGTGGCGTCCACCCCCTTCCTACTACTATTCGTTAATAACAAAATTAAAAATTGCATATATGGAAGTTCTAGACTTCGTATCCAATCTCATATTGTTAGTCGCCGTTGTTGGATTATTTGTCTACATCAAATGGTATTCGTCCACCTTATCAAGTAACGTAAGAAACAGGCTTCAGACTCATGAAATCATCGTTAATATTCTGTTAGGGTTTATCGTGTTTTTCGTCATATACAACAAAGAGGTTTCTCTATCTTATCGATACTTTTTCTTTATACTGAGTGTGGTGATGCATATCGGCTCTTGCTATCTTATGTTAATGCACATCAATCGAAAAGCTAATGTTTACTCCAAATCCTATCTCATATTTCATAACGGCAAGTTCCTTAAAGGTGCTATACTGAAGAATGATTTGTCCGAAGAGGATATTATAAAATCTTTAAGATTAAAAGGCGTCCTTAACTTAAGGGAGATAGATACCATTATTCTAGAAGCAGACGGCGAACTTACAGTTATCTATAAAGAAAAAGTAAGCGAGCAAATTAACGCGTAGGACAACTTTTGTTTAACTAAACATTCTCCGCTTAAAATACATAATGCTAATCGGACAATCAGCATAGAAATGCTGATATTAATAATCTGCTTGTTATCTTTCAGGATTACCGTAAAACAGCAACCAGGATTTTTCCTGTTTTTTCATTTAAAAATTTTCTTTCATTTTGGATAATATTTAAACGTAAAATTCAACAAATAGTATTTTAATTGAACATCATCTATATTTTTATAAATAATTAAATAGAACTATGAACGTGCTGATTATTGATGATGATGACGAGGATAAAGAACTGTTTTGCGAAGCACTGCAAATTGTTGCACCTACTTTTAATTGCTTAACAGCGTCCTCCTGCCAATCTGCAATCACACTTTTATCAAATACCAAGGCTATTCCTCAATTCATTTTCATTGATATGCATATCAATGGCGTAAGTGGTATCGAGTGTTTGAAGAGCATTAAAACGCTTGAAGATATTCACAAGGCTACTATTATTATGTACACAGGTGTTATGAGTCCTGCTGACAGGGATGAATGTATTGCTTTGGGAGCCAATGAAATTTTGATTAAGCCAACAAGTTTCAATTTACTTGGCAGAGCTTTAGATTTAATTGTTAACGCGGGCAACAAGGATGATCAGTAATAGGCACCCCCCCAACTTATAACATAACACTTCCTTCTTGAAACATGAATAATTATATCTGGATCATTGTTGCACTGGCGGCGGGAGCACTCCTACCCATACAAGCAGGATTAAACACCCGACTGGGAAAGACAATAGAAAATCCCGTATATGCTTCTTTGATTTCATTTGTTATCGGCACAATTGCACTAGCCCTTTATGTAGTAGTTACAAAACAACACGTTACCTGGGCCGGAATTAAAACCGCTCCATTTCATATTTGGCTAGGTGGAATTCTTGGAGCCTTCTATGTTACTGCTATAGTTATTGTATTTCCTAAAATCGGCCCTGCTTTAACATTTGGGTTAATTGTAACAGGACAAATGGTTATATCTGTATTGCTCGATCATACGAATATACTTGTAGCAGAAGCACACAGCTTTAGCCTATGGAGGTTAGTTGGAATTATCCTTATTGTTGCAGGTGTGGTTATTCTTCGTAGATTTTAGAAAGTATTATCAAAATGGGATGCGCTTTCCCAACTAGGGTTAATTGTTTTATTTGATAACGGTTTTAATTTACTAAAGTAATATTTACGACAATATAGCTAAGTATTTATCCGTAGGTACTAGCGACTAAACTGCTGCAATAGTTGTATTTTTACCCTTTGACCAGGTCCACATTTGCCACGGTAAAAATTAGTTGAAGGCGTGTAGAAGTAAATGTCATTTTCTGGTTAGAAAAATGCTCAGAAAGCCTATCATCTAGTTTTATACAAAATGCTTAAACAATTAACATATAGTATACCCCTACTATTGTGTTTTATATTGAATTCGGTTCAATCAAAAGCTCTGGCACTTTACACTTATACAGGTAGCGGAGCCAATGGATTTTGGAATGATGCAAATACCTGGACTACGGACCCTACTGGCGTAACCCTTACCGGTAGCACCATTCCTGGCAATAATGATATAGTTACTATTCTTAATGGCTTTACAGTAACTTTAAACTCAAACGTTACGACCTTAGGATTAACAATTAACATTAACAATGGTGGAACTCTTGACCTTTCAACCTTCACGTTTCCTACAATTAATAACCTTTCGGGATCAGGAACTTTAAAAATTAAAGGAGGTTACTTTCCTACAATTACAACTAACAGTTTTCTATCAAATTTTGCTACAGGTGCAACCGTAGAATTTTATGACTTTACAGGATCACTTCCAGTTTCCACTAACTATCCTAATCTTACCTTTTCAAATTCAACTGGTGTAAATCAAACTATTAATTTATCCAATGCGACTGCATATAATTTAACTGTATTTGGAAATCTAATAACAAGAAGAACAGGAGCCGGTACTTTAACTGTAAAACTAGGTACCCAGGCCACAAATGTTATCAATACTATAGTAAATGGAAATGTATCCATTGGAGCAAACACAACTTTGGGAGTAGGATCATTTAATGCGGTACATAAGATCACTATCTATGGCAATTTCACTAATAATGGATCTGTAAGATTAAGTAACGACACGCAATACATTCCAACAGATGCGACCAACACGGGGGCTGCATCGTTATCATTCACCGGAGCAACAGATAATTTTTTTACTTGCAATGGAATTACTAATCTCTATACATTAACTGTTGATAAAGGACTTAATTCAACTAACATCCTTTCCGTTACATCAAACAACACGGCAAATCTTAATTTTTACTTTAGAGATAAACTCATTAACATTTTAAGAGGAACATTAAAATTAGGAAGTAACATTGATATCCCCCGGTTATATGGTAATGGCAGTCCTAACTACGATCTCGGCTCTACGACACTAAGTCCCATGCTTTGGGTTGATGGTGCTACTGTTAATTCCAACGGGTCTGCGTTAGTTGTGTACGGGAAGTTTAGAATAACCAATGGAAGCTTTACAACTATAGGGGGCGAGGGAAGCGTAATACGGGAGGAAGGACAATATATGATTGAGGGCGGTACTTTCACTACCGAAAAATTCAGACCTTCAAGTACTGCAACTACTCATCGCGGTTCTTTTATTATGACAGGAGGTGTTTTCAACTCAATTGGTACCACTGGCTCTGACGCGAGCTATTCCAGGTTCTCTCTTCCTTATCCTGAACAGGTTTTTATTATGTCAGGTGGAACTATTAACATAAAGAACTCCCAAAATTCAACTGGCATATTACACATTGGGTGCAATCCCTCAAATTATAATATTACAGGAGGAGCAATTAATGTTATTCTTTCAGGTACTTCCGCTGCCTATAATATGCTTTCGACAGCACCTTTATGGAATTTTAGCATCACAAGAGATGCAAGTGTTACACCTACTACTGTAACGATAAACAATATTGGCAGTTTATCTGGCGCACAAAATTCAGCACAGCCTTTGGTGATCCAAAATGATTTCATCATTGACGGCGCAAATAATCCTGTTTTCAATCCCAATAATTTAAATTTAACAATAGGAAGAAATTTCATAATAAATGCCGGAGCTACTTATACCCCAGGAACAAATACCACAATCTTCAATGGTACTGCTGACCAAAGTTTCAGTAATAGCGGAACCATAACAAGTGGTCTAAATAACCTTTCTGTAAATAAATTATCGGGTACCCTTACGTTAGGAGGATCGGCAACGACTTATCTGGTACGCCAAAACCTTACTCTTAGCCAAGGAATTTTGAACGACGGAGGTAAAACACTTCAGGTAAACGGAAATATACATAATGAAGCGGTGCACAGTGGGACGGGGAACATTACACTTAATGGTCCATCAACACAAGTAATATCCGGAAATGGAAGCGGCACTTTTGGCAACGTTGTTCTTAATAATGCCAATATACCGGGAGCAAGATTAACAGCTGATATTGCGATAAGCGGAACACTGACTCTAGCAGGCATTGGTAATAGTTTATTTGATATAGAATCATATCAATTATGGCTAACATCACCGTCAGCAACAGCGCTTACAACATCAGGATCGGGATTTACCAGTTCCAAAATGATTCGAACCCTGGGCTTGCAATCAGACAAAGGATTAAAAAAGACTTTCGGCAATCTCTCTGCCTTTACATACCACTTCGGTTCGGGCAGCGATTATACTCCAGCCACAATACAGTTAACTTCAGTACCCACGGGCTATGGTTCAGTTGCCATCAAACCTGTTAACTCAAGACACCCTTTTGTAGTGGCATCGAATACAAGAAATCTTCTTTATTACTGGAAGGTAGTGAGTTCTGGCTTTACTGGATTTGTATCTGCAAATCACGAATACCAATATCAGGCTTCAAAAGTGAGCCCGGGAAATGATGACGTAAATTATATACCTGCAAGATATAACAATACTACTTGGACAGAGATCAACGATCTGGCAAAAGTAAATGAAGCTTCCAAACTCATACTTTTTACAAACGTGAATTACCTGGATGGCGACTTCACGGCAGGAATCCCTGCAGCATTTGATATTGTTAGAATATTTTACAGTATAAGAGATGGTAATTGGAATGATGTTAATCCTGCAACCACGCCCTGGTCAACTCAAAGTCATACAGGTACGCCAGCAACAGTATACCCATCAGCGTCAGACCAGGTTATTATAGGAGATGGTGCAACTTTTAATCACTACATTGCAATTACGAACAATAATCAACTCTCAGGGGGTCTTGAAATCAACTCTGGAAGTACACTAGACATCGGAACTTCTACAGGACATAATTTTGGACGATTAGAAAACATCCAAATTTCTGGTAGCGGACTAATGAGAATATCCTCTGCAACTCCCTTGGCAGAGTTTCCTGCAGGAGACTTCGGCCTCTTTATAAGACAAACTGGTGGCACAGTAGAATACTATACTACAGGGTCGCAAAACTTTAATATCCCTACAAACTCTATATCCCCCACTAATCTACCTCTTATCACTTACAGAAATTTAATTCTTAAACCGAGTTCGGGTACAAGTATCACAATGCCAAATCAAGATATGCTTATTTTCGAGACCATAAGCATTCAAGGCACTTCACCTACCGCTATTGCAAGATTAAATTCAATAGCAGAAACCACCTTAACAGTAAATGGAAATATACATGTTCAAAGTGGCAATCTTGAATATGAAAATGAAACAGCGCAGACAGTTTCCGTAGATGGAAATGTTACTATAAATACAAATGCAATATTTGATGTTTTACCGTCGGGAACCCCTGTGAATAACACACTGATCATTAAAGGAAACCTCATTAACAACGGGGTATTTGACATGTCGGTTACCGGCTCGCGATATTGTAACACCACTTTTACAGGCACTGCAAATACATCTATTACCGGGACGGGTTCCATTACAGACTTTAACATTCTTACGATTTCAAAAGGTAGCAGCCAAACTCCAATTCTTAATGTAAATGCCGCGGCATTTTCTCTTTCTGGCGGTGGCTTACCTTTAATATTAAGCAGTGGAACATTCAGATTGACAAGTAATCAAACAGTAACTATTGCTAACGGAGGTATCTTTAATATACCCTCTACTTCAAGGTTATCGGCAAACGGCGGCATACTTCAATTAACGGGGGGTAATGGAATTGATATGAGATTAGCGGGCACACTTGAAGTTCTGAACGGCGCAATTCATGTAGGGACAACTTCTAATGATAACTCAATCGAATACGCTGCTACCGGAAGTCCTACAATAAATATCAGCGGCGGAGCATTAACTGTTAAATCACAGATAAGGAGATCAACAGCAAGCACGCAAGGTGGATTGCTTTACAATCAATCAGGAGGCATTGTTACCGTAGCAGATAAAAGCGCTATCTCCACTACACGGGGTGTATTTGAAATTTTAAATCCGGGCAGTTCGTTTACATTAACTAATGGCACATTAAGGATTTTACGTGGTTCAGGAAGTACATCTATTTCTGATCTGTACCTCTTTCCTTCATCCTACAATGTCACTGGTGGCACCTTAGAAATAGGTACTACTGAAACGTTACAAGCTGTTGATATCAATACTATTGTTCCGCTGTATAACTTAACTGTAAATGGTACTAATAACATAGCCAGGCTTGAATTTAATCCATTGACTCTCTTAGGAACTCTTAATATTAGCGCTACTAATGTATTCAATGCGAACACACTGAACGTAAACATTTCCGGTAATTTCATAAACTCCAACACAGATAATTTAGCAGGTGTTTCAGCAGGGGGCTTCCGGGCAGGGGCAGGAACACAAACAACAACATTTAACGGAAGTACTTCTCATCAAACAATAAGCGGAGTATCAGGTAATCTTACTAATTTCTCAAATCTTATTATCAGCAATACTTTTTCCGGTGGAATTGTATCATTACTTAACAGCACTAATCTTAGGGTCAGCGGAACATTAACATTGGCAAACGGTATATTGGCAGGGGAAGAAAATACTATTACTACCTTAGGCACGGTATCCAACTCTTCAACGCATACAAGTACAGGAGTCGGAAGTATAATTTTAGCAGGATCGGCTAATCAATTAATTACAGGCAATGGCAATGGGAAATTTGGAAACCTTACATTAAATAATGCTTCTGGTGCCTCCTTTGGTGCTAATCAGGAAGTAACGGGTATCCTCACATTTGCAAACGGGTCTTTGTTCATAGGTCAATATGGATTAAATATTTCCAATACGAGTTTAACAGCCATTAATAACGCCTCACCTACCCGATATATCATTACATCTGGTTTATTGTCCAATGCTGGGGTTTCTAAAGCGTTTGCCCCATCAGTAACAAATGGCAATTTTGTTTTTCCAATAGGAGTTGGCGGAAAGTATACTCCGGCAAACTACACCTTAACTACCGGCGTTGTAGGAGGAACAATCACAGTTACACCAGTTAACAGTAAGCATCCAAGTGCAACCGGATCCGGTACCGCTTATATTAATTACTATTGGCACGTTACACATAGTGTCATAGTTTTAAATAGCCTGGTTCATAGGTATACATATGTTGCGGCCGATGAACAAGGTACAGTTACCGATTACAGAGACGCCAGATTTAAAGGAGGTGCATGGACTATTGGTGTTACTTCCGGAAATCCTAATACTACTACTCGGGTTATTACTTTTACTAATACCGATCTAGCAGGTGATTATACTGCAGGAGAAGCAACAGCATTTGTTAATCCTACTACTTACACCAGCATAGTTTCCGGCAACTGGGAGTCCGATGCCACTTGGGATATTGATCCTCCCGGAACAAATCTTGGCCCACCACAAGGTTCGTTTGTGGTTATTAGTCAAACCCATACTGTTACCATGACAAACAATGCCAAACGAATGGCAACATTAGAAGTACGAGGAAGGCTACATTTAGGAAATACTACGGGACATGATTTTGGAATAATAACCACAAGTGGTACCGGCGAGCGCACAATTCAAATTCAATCCTCTACTTTCCCTTCAGGTGATTTCTCTTCTTTTACTGCCCAAAATGGAGGGACTATTGAATACAACGGTACAGTTATTCTCCCCACCCAGAACATCTATAATAATCTTTCGTTTTCAGGTTCAGGAGCAAAAACACTTCCGAACGCAGACCTCACAATAAATGGAAATATTACCATATCTGCTGGCACTGTTTCCAGTACTGTAAATAACAGGAGTATCGTAATGATAAATCCAAATGGTGACTTTACGAACCAAAGTATCTTTACATCCGGAAGCGGAGCCATCATTATCGGAAGAAACCTGATCAATAGTGGATCAGGCGCAAGTTTTACTGCAGGAAATGGTGATTTTGGTCTTCTTATAAACGGAAGTCTTATTAACAATTCTAACGGAACTTTTATTGCCGGCGCAGATAGTATAGGTATAAGGGGCAACTTCAATAACAGTGCAACATTCTCGGGGGGAATTGGAGCCATAAGAGTCAATGGGAATTTCAACAATACAGCAGGAACTTATACGGGAAGTACTGGCAAATTAAATATCTCCGGATCTTTAACAAACAATGCGAATTACAATGCAGGAAGCGGTGCTACTACAATAAAGGGTTCCTTTATTAATAGCGGTAGCTCCGCATTATACCAGGCTAATGGAAACACCATGAACATCTTTGGAAATTTTACCAACAACTCAGGGGCTGTATTTAATGCCAATAGCAGTTCAATACTACTTTCAGGAAGCTGGAATAACTCGAGTACATTTAACGCGGGCAGTGGAACAGTAGCTTTTATAAATTCTCTTCCTCAAACCATTTCCGGTTCTACTACATTTTTTAATATCGCAAAAACAAATGGAGGACCGCTTACCCTTAATAATTCAATTAATGCAAATGGAACTTTGACATTGACAAGTGGCAATATTATTACCGCAAACAATACGATCTCACTCACCAATACAAGCATACAACCTGTTACCGGAAACAGTTCAAGTTTTATTGATGGGAAGTTATCTATTAGTTTCCCAAACACAGCTTTATCAAGTCGCACATTTCCATTAGGAAAAGGGACATCCTATAGACCGATAACGATTTTCCAGGGAAGTTCATCTACTTCACCAGTTGTGCGTGCTGAAACGATTAACAGTGCTCCTACCGGAAGTTTCCCCGCTACTATTGAGCGTTTGTCGGAGGCAAGATATTATGCTGTCGATCTAATTTCCGGAATTCTTAATTCTCCAACACTTGAAATAAGCTTCAACACTAACCCACCTACTGATGAGAATATTACTGTTCCTGGTAATGTTCACATTTTAAGATCAGTTTCTCCTGGAGGTCCATGGGTTGATGCAGGGGGATCAGGGGTTTTTTCCCCTTCTGCACCTTCTGGATACGCAACATCAGATATAACATCTTTAGCTAATCCAACATACTTTACATTGGGTTATCAAAATGCTGCGTTACCTATTACACTCTATTCTTTTGAAGCTATTCTTAAAAACAGCTTCGTAGCCTTACACTGGATTACCTTACAAGAAATTAACAATGCTACCTTTTTTATTGAACGTAGTGAAAATGGTAAAACGTTTGAACCCATTGGTACTGTTGACGGAGCTGGAAATAGTAAAGAGCTAAGGCATTACAATCATACTGACACGAATCCTTTATTAGGCATATCGTACTATAGACTTAAACAAACCGATTTTGATGGTAACTATACGTATTCTAAAGTTGTAAAGGTATTCTATGAAGGAGATGGTTCTTTATTAACAGTATATCCTAACCCTTCTTATAATGTAACTGATATTCGCATTAAGGCTTCGGATAAGAAAACGAATTATACTAAACTCGTTATTACAAGTACCACTGGTAAGGTTTATTATTCTGGTTATGTTGATTTTAGTACTGAAATACAGCTGAAAGATTTAAAGTTAAATTATGGCCTATCCAGCGGCACCTACATTATTAGCGTGTTCTCCGAAAATCTAAAAGAGACGAGGAAGGTTATTATTTACTAGGATCTTTACTTATCGCTAAGTACGAAGCAAAATTAAAGCCTTAAAACCTAACTGACTTTAAGGCTTTAGTCTTAAGAACACTTAACGTTGTTTCACCAATTTCTGCGTAAGCATTTTCTCGCTGGTTTTTACTTTAAGGATATACATACCTGTTGGCCAACGTTCGCCTATTGAATAATCCGTATTGCATTTAAGGTTTAGAATGTTGTCAAACCTTGCTCCTGTTGGAGTGAAGACATCGACCTGTGCTTCTTCGTTTTCTTTTCCATTAACTCTGAAATTGAATTGGTGGACAAACGGATTAGGATAAGTTATGAGTTGGTCTTCGTGACCTCCTACTATGGCAGATTGCACGAAACCGCTTGCCATTTGTAGTTCTTCATCACAAGGTGGTTGTGGTATTGAGCTTATATCTAAAGCATAGGGTTCCGTTCCATATTCTAATGTATAACCGCCAAAGACCAATTTAGTTCCAGCTGAACCTAACTGACTTATCGGCTGGAGTCCAGTGTCAAAAGGATAGGTACCGCAGACAGTGCCATCGGTCCTCCAAATATTTCTTTCATTATAGACATTCGGAATAAAATAAGTGACATTGCCCAACTGTTGATCATATAAATACCCTGTATTCGGAAGGGTTTTAAGAAACGTTGTTCCTATACCTGTCCCATCCGTTACCCATAACTCTGATGCGGTGTTATCCGCACTTGCCACAAGAAGATAGAGCTTATCTCCTGCGTTGATCATTTGTTTTATCCGATTGATTTTAGTCACACGCTGCACGCCGCTACCTGATGCACCTCTCGTTTTGTATAATGCCCATTGACCATCATTGCCTATTGCACTAATGTAGAGTGAATCGCGCAGGACCCCTAGTGTGCTGATGTCGTACTCGAGGTTATCTGCAACAGGATCGGTGGTATTTAGATCAGCTACCATATAGGTGTTGGCTGTAGCACCTTGTGTTCTCCATACTTCATTACCATTAACTCCATTGTTTGCAATGAAGAAATGGACGCCATTAATCGTAGCAGTAGGTAGTGGTTGATACCGTAATTTTACACCTGCGCCTGAACGAATTGTTTTTATTTTATAGGTACCATCCGGTTGGCCATTCGTTCTCCAAATCTCTTCAACATTATTTTCAGTTACGTGCGCTACAATTACCTGGCCAGCTACTGCAAGAGAGTGAATGGACTGAAAATCTTTAAGCAAGGCTACTTGTGTGGTAACACCATCTATTTTCCATAGCTCACCTGAAGCATTTGAATAGTGAATGTTGTTATTAAGGTTTGTCAGGTTAACGGCTGGCTCTTTGTAATAATCCTGAATAATATCTAGTGTACTTGTGCCATCGGTTCTTCTTATATCCAGCCATTCCTTACCTGAACCGTAAATATGTGTATTTGTTGTTTTAATTTCTCCAATGTAATAGTCAAAATATAAAGCTTCATGTGTACCTGATGGTGTTCCATCCGTGAAAAAAATAGACTCTGCTCCCTGGTAATATGTTACTTGATTGATGAAATAAGTTTTACCTAAAAATTCACCAAAGGCATGAGGATTACCAGATTCGCTTGCGGCAAAGGGGTCATTCACACTTTCCGGATACTCCATTCCTGCCTGATATCTTAGAAGCTCTATTCCTCCGAATGCTATTTGTCCATAAAAATATAAACTATTTCCTACTACATTCATATCAGGGTAGTAATACCCGTATGTATCATTATAGAGTTCAAAAATATATTGCTGGCCATTACTGCCGTCTGTATTCATCCGGTACAAATGATACTGGTATTCGTAACCTCTCTCGGTATTGAAATAATAGATATAACCATCCAATAATGTAAAATCGGGACGAGGCTGACCTATACCTGGGCCATGAGCAATAAAAAGAGGGATTGTTCCTGCAGTCGTTCCGTCACTTTTCCAAACATAATAGTCATTGTATTGATAAGCGGTATAGAAGAGTGTGCCATTAATATTAGTGAAGTTGGCCATTTGATGCGTAAAGTCCTGCTCACCATGGCTACCCGGCTTGCCAGGTGTCATATCTTTCACTAATACCGTACCAGCTGAGGTACCATCACTCTTCCATAACTCCTGACCCGTGATACCATCGCTTGCTGTAAAAAAGAGCGTGTTGTTTACTGCAGTCATGTTACTAATGCCTGAACTCGCAGCACCTGCATAAATGTCTTTTACGAGCACTGTACCCGCAGCGGAGCCGTCACTCTTGTACAACTCCCTGCCTGTAGTACTTTCCGAGGCAGTGAAATAAACAATACCATTTACGCTTATTAACGACTGCGGAGCACTGCTTACTTTTGATCCTGTACGAATGTCTTTCACAAGAACAGTTCCAGCAGTTGTGCCATTGCTCTTCCAAAGTTCGTAGCCATTTGTCCCGTCATTGGCAGCAAAGAACAACGTACCATTCACATTGGTAAGAAAGGCAGGATTACTACTGCCTCCTTTTGCAAATACGTCTTTAACGAGAGTTGTACCAGAATCTGTACCATTGCTCTTCCATACTTCCTTGCCATCGACACCGTTGTTGGCAACAAAGTAGAGCACTCCATTAACATTAGTCAATTGCTCGGGATTACTTCCAACATTCCCTCGTCGTATGTCTTTAACACGAACAGTACTACTTACCGCGCCATTGGTTTTCCAAAGCTCAGCACCAGCTTGGCCGTCGTCTGCAACAAAATAAACAGTATTGCCTACAACCTCGAGCTCCGTAACTGAAATAAACTCACCCAGCTTTATTGACTCGTCGTAATTCTGCTCATTTAAAAAGGATGTCCAAAGTTCCTTTTCATCACTTACATAATAAGCATTAGTATTCGTTGTATATAGTTGGGAGAATTCGTTATAGGCTTGATTCTTTTGTTCATTAAAATCACCAAGAAGTATTGGTTGACCATGAGCAGAAAACATAACAGAAAGAAAAGCAAAGCATAAAGCCGAAACGCGTGCAAAAACATCCAATGTTGTCAAAACATTGAGAAAGTGAGAGGGTACATTTTTTCTCATATGATAGATAGTTTTATTAAGTATCCTTACCCTAATCACTATCTATAATTTAATCTGCTCATTTACGACATCTCATTGCCGGTAGATGCTATTTAACATTATAAAAGAATGAAGGGCTAAGATTACAATTTCAATCTGACAAAATATATACCCATGCAGTTTGCCGATATGTATTGCGATTTATCCTATTATCACGTTGGCAAACGAAAAAAAGAATGGTTGTGCTCCAAATAAAAAGCCCGTAAACCAATTAAGATTTACGGGCTTTAATGAGGTTCCGAGCGGATTCGAACGGTTACATACCGATGCACATCGATGCCCTAAATTGCACTGAAAACGCACTTTTTTCTTACCAATCCGAACTGAAGCCAGGCCATTTCTGTATTTTTAGTACGAAAAGTGTACTAAAAGTGTACTAATTTTTGGACGAGGGGTATGGCAAAGATCCACGCATTTATCAAAACCGATTACGTTGACAAGAACAGTGAAGCTCCATTGATCATCGAGTATTCACACCTCAAGAAGCGTTGGCGTATCAACACCGAGATTAAAGTAGATCCGGAATTCTTTTCATGCGATTATGCCGAAGACACGGAGTTGTTCAAGCTCTCTGGCAATGCTTCGATGAAGCGCGAGCAACGGAGCAAGCTCGGACCCTTCAACACAACACTGCAGGCCATCCAGCTAAAGCTGACTAGAATTGTCGGTGAGTTGAAACTGAAATCTGCTTCCCTCTCTCCTGCTACAGTAAAGAAGGAGTACGAAAAGGACACTCCGGTACAAAAGGAAACGAATAAGCCGGTCTCTTCCTGGTATGCTGAATTCATTGCAGTGAAAGAAAAAGAAATCGGTGAAGGAATAAACTCTTATCGAGCAACATTCCGTCACTTCAAAAGTTTCACCGAAAAGAAAGGGTCTGTTTTGCTAGAAGAACTCACCAAAGCATATCTTGAAGATTTTAAACAATATCTGATTGGCATTGGACTTGACGCTCCGACGGTCCACAAACAATTTAAGAACCTAAGGATCTTCCTTAACTGGATTCAGTCGCACGACGATAATGATAACCAAGAAATAAAAATTCCATCTGCGTATAAGAAGCTAAAGGTGAAAGCAAGGTATGGCGATCCAATTGGGTTGACTGTAAAGCAGTTCTTTGAATTGTACAAACTCGATTTATCCGCACACAAAGAACTCGAGCGCACTCGAAATCTTTTTGTGTTCGGGGTCTCAATCGGCGGGCCTCGCCATGGGGACTTAAAACGCTTGGGCGAATCGCTCCGTCGCTTTGGCTTTAATCTCAATAGCAACTCAATAAGTTTCTTTGAAGGAAAGACTGGAAACGCCCATAATGAAATTCAAGTCAATCGCTTCGGAATAGAAGTATTGGAAAAGGAGAAGTTCATCTTTCCTCATGTTCCATCCAACCAGCGAATGAATCAGAATCTTAAATCGATCGCAAAAAAGCTCGATTGGGACGAGATTAAATTTATTCCAAAGTATGATGTGTACGGAAAATTAATTTCAACAGAAGAGATTCCACTTAAAGATATTTTCTCGACCAAGTTCATGAGAAAGACGGCAGCAACGATTGATAATTACCTGGGTATTCCGACCAAGACTTCAATGAAGAGGACAGGTCATAAGACGTTTGCTGCGTTTAGCAGATATGTCGATGTGAATAAGGAGAGCATGACGCATGCGAACCAGAAGTGGGATGAGATGTACGCCTCATTGTCTAAGGTGGACGGTTAAGATAATTATATTAATTTCGGACAACCCTAACGTAAATGCGCATAAAGCAACATTTAATTCTTCTTACTGCCTCAACCTTGCTGCTCCTCTTGGCTTGTAAAAGCAAAGAAAAGCAATTAAAGACAATTGATCTCGGTTCTTTTACAATCGAAGCTCCGACATCTTGGCATCCAATAAAGCAAGCTGGTATAGACTCGTACGTTGGTCAGATAGCTATCGATGACAGAGATACTTTGTTTTTTGACCTAGGGTGGTACTCCAATGATCTCTCCGAAGACCAGCTATTTACTGTTCACGAAAAGAATATATACCTTCTGGATGAAGAATTGCTTTATAATGAAGATTCCCTTGTTTACACCTTCGTTGGAACTACGGATTCAATCAATGTTAATCGCTACTTCAAGGATTCTGTTGCATGGGAGGTAATCGACAACCGAAGAGCTAAAATTGTTCGGCCGAAAAAGACCGGGGTTGGGACAACCGGCATCTTTATAGATAGCCTCTGGCAAGCAGGTTCAGCAGTGGATAGATTTCAAATGAATGGCAAGAATTTGAAGCCGGAGAATGAAAAACACTTACTGACAGCAATTAGAACATTGAAGTTTAAAAACAATTAACAAAATAAATAGCCATAGTCAAACCTTAACAGTGCCGTTAATGGTTTAGAAAAAATTGGCCACAATATCCCCGCTATGACTCTTTTAAAACAACATTCTTTTCTTAAACAGCCGAAGGACGAAGATTATCTGTGGAGATACATTAAACCTGAAAGAATCCGTGACTTCTTGGATGGCAATATATATTTCTCTCCATTGGCATCCTTTGATGACTACTACGAGGCGATCAGTCCTCTCCATTATTGTGTTCTCAGTTTTTTAAAAAGATCAGCACCAAGAAATTTCGATTTAAGTATACCTATTTCAGAAGTGCCAGATATCGAAACGTTTATAGGGAACATTTTCATGTGGATGAACTTGTATCACACAAACAAAGTATTATCCCATTTGACTGGCGTCACAGATGAGAAACTTCTTCGAGAAAAACTCTTTCACTATTGTGAAAATCCAAAAATATTTAGTCAACCTCGTTTTGAAATACAAAGCTCACATTGCGCGTCTTGTTGGTTTGTTGGAGATAGCGTTGAGTCTGCATTGATGTGGGCCAGTTATTCGCAGCCTGGAGGGATAGCTGTACGAATTAGATACTCGGACTTCAAAGCAATTGTGCAAAATTACTTCACGACTAACAGTTATTCCCTTGCGTCACAAGGTGTGACCAACGTTTATTCGGGCTTAATCGAATATGTTGATTTTGATGATCAAGAAAAATGGTCGCAGCTTTCTGACACCGGTGTACCATTGGCCTTCTTCAAACAGCACTTCTATAAACAAGAGAATGAATACAGGTTGATGATTGTCAAGAAAGATGCACAGCAACCGTTTAATAATTTGATTAGACTGATTGATGATATCACTAAATTTACAATTATCCTCCATCCGAGCTCTACCCACCTGGATCTACTAAAAGTCAAAGGAATGATTCCCAATCCCACATATGTCCATATCAGCCTATCAAGAATGGAATCAAAAGACAAGAAATACATAGAGTATATACAGGCACAACCCTCCGGCCCTTCATAAATTCTTTGCTAAGGCAGTTTTCTTAAACTGTTTAGCACAAACCATATGGCATTGTCTTTAATACTCGAGTTGCACAATTAAAACATAACACCATGATCGACAGAAGATTTTACAAGAGTACTTCAATGTTTGTAGTGTTTCGGCAATTAGTTGAAACAGAGTTGAAAGATCTTGAGGACTACATTAATGAAGTCAGTCATGACCTTATTGAAAAGCAGCAAACTCTAACCGATAAATACGAGGAGGCAAATAAAAGGGTGGTTGAAAGCGAAGATTTCGATGTGCATTCATTTTTTGAAAACGACATTGACAGATACTTCAGAGTGTTTCCGATTTATTCGTATAACCCTTTACTTCTAAGCATTTACGGACAATTTGAAAACTGGTTAAAGAGACTATGCGAACTAGACAGAAGTAAGGGTCTATCACTAATTGGCGTTACCGACTTAGCAGGAAATAATTTGATCGAGAAAAGTAGACGCTATCTTGAATTGGTTGCAGAGGTCCCATTGAATGAAAAAGACCCTAGTTGGCTTCGAATAATCGAAATTCAGAAGATTAGAAATCTTCTAGCTCACAATAATGCCAGCATCGCAAAAAATGGTCGGAACATCAAAAACCATGAACTGTATAAAACCTTATCAGAGGACAAACGGATTACGTTCAATGAACAAAATGGCGACTTTTACATTCGAGATAAAGACTTTTTAATTGAGGTTATTCAACTGGTAAAGAAATATTTATTTGACGTGATTGATGTATTGAGATTGCGGAAAGTCGTAGCAAAAAACGACACAATGCCATTCGATAACCAAGCTTGGGGTGCTGAAAAAACGGAAGGATTGCTTAAAAGTGTAATTGCAGGTTTGAGGTTGTTAGATGCAACCACGGCAAGAACGGATGAGTTTAAAGAGGATGATCTGCAACACAACATGCGTGGAACTTTGCGAACCATGGCTTATGATTTAACAAAGCTTTACGCGTTTTTTACTAGTGGAGAATGGAACGTGCGAGACGCTGATTTAATAGTGAATGACAGGGAAAACGGCCTAGCCGAGGTAAAAAAGATATACAATTAGACTTCGTCCAACCGAGTTGGATTCTAAGGGCTTAAACAGAAAAGTTACCTAGGTTGAACACAACTGAATTATCGGTATCTGTGTTTTCAACGTCAATTTCCTCAATACTCATTTTTGTCATTGCAAGAATATAATCTGCTAATTCATCCTTGTGATTTAAATTCCCATCATGATTCAACTTTCGATTTACCGCTCCGGTAAACAAATCTGCTACCTGTATAAAGTAATTGCTTTCTGAGCTAACTGTATGAAAATTGTCTAGGTAAAGGCCATCAATTTGCTGGGCCTTAATGCGCTCCTTGATGTTAGCAACTTTCAACGCATCAGCTCCGGCTTCGTCTTGATCCATCCACACTTGAAGCAAACGCGGAAGGGGCGCCCTACCAGTATGATGCTCGTGGTTGATGCCTTGGTCGATCAAATGGAATGTTAGGTCATTAATCGGCTGAGTGAGATCTGAAAAACCAGAATTTCTGACTACGATAATTTTGAAGCCAGCCGTGGGATTTAACTTTAGAAAGCGGGCGAAAAATTCCTTATAGTTTTCAAGCTTCGCTCTTGTAAGTTCTGAAAAGTGAAATTCATATTTGATAGATGTTGATTCGCGCCATTTATCGAGTTCTTGCTTTACTTTAACTACATTGATACCGCTATCAGGAATCCATAGACCACCTACGCAAAGAAAATTTTGATTCTTGCCCGTTTCATCAAGATAGATTGTTGTGTTAGGAATCCCTGCTGGTCGATCTTCGACAGCCTGCTGTCTCGCATCCTCCTCTAAGGTCCCGCGAAACTCTTTAACATCGGCATCGGCCTGAAACAGCTTGTACTGATTTTGAATTCTTGCCCGCTCTCTAACCAACGAAGGCATCCTCGTCAACGCAAACATTTCATCCTTTGTAATAGATCTCCCAGAAAATTTCTCGGGCTCAAACAACGTCCAATACAGCCATGCCAGTTCTATGTCGGAGTTCCGAGCCTCCCCATATCTGTTGAGAATAAAAGCCACGCGGTCGCGGAGTGTGTCAACCGTTGCGCCACCTACGCGGTCTAGAAGCTCATGTGCTTCCTTTTCAATTTCCTCAATTGACTTACTTCTTTTTTTGCGACCCTTTTCTGATTCGTCACTTTCCTCACTTCGTTTTTGTTCATCGTTCGCCATAAACTATTTGATAGAAGAGAAGCTATAATATGTCCCTTGACTTCTCCACAAAATCCAACTTGATCAACTCCCAATGCTTCCCCTTCAAGCAGATAGGAGCAAAGTCTTCATCTGCCCGCTCGAAGTCGACTAAGTTCTCACGGATAACTTTCTCATCGTGAGCATGCGGATATCGTTGTTTGTGTAAAGCAATCATTTGTTCAATCGAATATTTCTCGATCAACTCATCCAGATCCCAGAAATCCTTCTTCCTCGCCTTGCGTTGAACGATGTCTATCTTCATTGCAATTATCTCTTCAACAGTAGCCAGTCTGTACGGACCAATCTCTAACGCTGGCTGAATGAAAGTGTCGGTGTAAAACAAATCGAGTTTAACGCTCTCATCCGTAGAATGACCAACCAGGTAAGACAGACCCATTCCAACAGGACCCGGTGCCAAATCTGAAACGTATTTGAATGTCTTCCGAAGAAATTTATCTATAGCTGTAAAGTCGAGTGAACTATAAGGTTCGTCTGTAAATAAATCAATGTCGTCAGACATCCTGTGACCAAGCTGCAAGCTCAACGATGTACCACCCACGAGCCTGAACGGGTCAAACAATTTTTCATGCATCAAGACCGTCAGCACTTCTTTGAGAATCGGCTTGACCGTATTCCAATGCAGACGATCAGGCATGTTGCAGTTTTAGCGCACCAGCAATCTTGTTGAAAGCCTTTTCACCATAAAAACGTTTGATCTCTGCTTTCTCTTCTTCACTGCCTCTCTCAATCACACGTTCAATGACTGCACGTTTCTGCCCCTGCCAATCAATCGTATTGATATCTGTATCCCAGAACAATCCAGGACGAAGCTTGGATAAATCCGGAGTTCCATTGCTGGAATGTTGACGCAGCTTTTCTTCTTTCATGTCATAGAATGCCTGCAGCACCATGAAGTAGCCCTCCTCCAAACCAAGTGCTTGTTCAATCTTGAATGCAAGCGTTGGATTCATTGCCCGTTTTCCTTTCGTGATCGCCGTGAGTGTTTGAGGATATTCCTTAATAGTAATAGCAAACCGGCTTTTCTTCAGCTTCTTTTCCCGAAGCTTTCTTTCCAGGATTAGCCCCGGGTGGATCCCCTTAATTATTGATATCTCCTTAAACATAAATCCAATCGATAAACAAATATAAGTAATAACGAAAATGTAAACAATTTTGTTTACAAATAGTAAAAATGGCGTAAATTGATGAAATTGGAGCTTAAATGCCGCTAATATTTTGAACAGTCTAGTAATAAAATGACAAGACGAACTGTAACCAGCCTGAGTGCACTTACTTCTTTGGTTCTGTTGTTGACCCTGATTTTCAAATTGAAAACAGTTCCAGGAGGGCTTATACTGTCTGGGCTGTTTCTCGGTGGAATGGTGTTGGTCTTAATCTTAATCACCGGATTAATCCTCAGTTATTTTCTCCGACTCCTTTTCAAAAAAGCATCTTTCTGGGCCATCTATTTCTTAATAATAAGTCTAGGCTTCTGCATATTCCATTACAAACTTTATTCACCAACGCTGACGATCATTGTTCCAGTTAATTACTCCGGTGAAGTCGATCTTATTCTTTCCAACGTGTCAGAAAACATTCTAAAACTTGACAGCAATGGAATAGGTTACTTGAACGAATGGACCTTTGAGAAAACGTACACAAGACCAATCGTCATTGACGAAAACGGAAAAAATCTCGACAGTCTGTTGGTCGGATTTAACCCTAGCACTTTTTGGGCGCTAGGAAAATCTTGTTGCGTTGACAAAAAGGAAGTTTATACCAAAAGATTTACGATCAAAAGCACACAAGCTAACGCTGAATTCAAAACCAGAATATTGACTACCCTCATAGACCCAAGATTAACAAAGACGATTGAGCCTGATCATCATACAATCATTCAAACAAATGAGTAGAACTTAGTCTATCGATAACAAGATCATGAAAAGTACTATTTCCCTCCTGTTAGTCATATGCCTGTCGTCAAGATGCAGCACGACCAATCAAAGCGAACCTGAAAAGGTTAAAGGAATACCAGATCACGCATTTTGGGTTGGCGGCGCGGATGGTGGGCAATGGTATCTCATCAGGGACATTGAAAAAGTATCCTCAACTGCTGCCATAGCAATTTACAATGACAATACTGGCGACCTCGAGGCTGACAAGAGATTTACATTGATTTGTAACTCAGCCTCTTTACTAGACCTCGACAATTTAAAAAACGAAATAGAAGCCTTCGATGGCGAAACAATATTCCTTAAACGAGTGGACAGTGACGGCAGGAACTGTATTCTGAAGTAACGGCAAAAGTATGACAATAACCTGGGACGACTTGACTGTCAAATTTGATGAGTATTCTTCCGACCGATTACTTCATGATTGGACGTGGCTCATCGGTACCGACAAAATTCTAGTTCTGGTTTCAAGCATCGGAGACATGTTCCTCCGCGATGGTACTGATAAAGTCTATTGGTTGAACTCTGGTGACGGCACCCTAACTCAGGTCGCGGAGAGCGTTGATGATTTTAAAACAAAATTACAAGATCCCAAAGTAGTACAAGATTGGTTTCTTGTTGGCCTCATATCCTCTTTGAAAGAGGAAGGTCACAAACTACAATCGGCACAGGTGTATTCTTATAAAAAACTGATAGTGCTTGGTGGTGACTATTCAACGGATAATTTTGAGCCCACCGACATCGAAGTACATTTTTCATTTGCTGGGCAGATTCACCAGCAAGTAAAAGATCTTCCTCCAGGAACGAAAATCAAAGCTATCAAATTCACAAAATCGTAATCACCTAAACGTTTTTCATGGGACTATTGGGAAATATTTTTGGCAAAAAGCACAAGACAAGAACACAACATCCAAGCCACAAAGTAGACTGGGATTTTTATTTTACAAACGTCGACCGCAAACTCAGCTCAATAGCTGTGGACCTTGGGTTAGCCAATATCGCACCAATAAAAGACCAGAAAAATGTTTGCTGGGTTTCAATCAAAATGCTTGCGCCAAGAGAGGATGGCCTTTCATCTAATAGCGAGAGTGAAATTCTTGGCGACATTGAAGATCAACTTGCCGAAAGTATGAAGGTAAAGCATTCAGCAACCCATGTGGGACGACTGACCTCTGACGGCAATCGGGATATATATTTTTATGTAAGCGACATTACATTAGTTGATAAAACCATTTCAGATGTAATGTTACTTTATCCGAAGTATTCGTTTGACTATGGGACAAAGGAGGATGAGAAGTGGAGTGGCTATTTCGATTTTCTATATCCGCTACCTCAACAAATGCAGTCTATTCAAAACAGGAGAGTAATTGACAATCTTGAAAAAGGGGGAGACAAATTAACGAAGGAACGACCAGTCGACCACTGGATCTATTTTAAAACCGAAAACGACAAGCGACAATTTTGGAACAGGATAGAAAATGAGGGATTTAAAATTGTCACGGACGACCATGACAAATCGTTTGGCGAGAATCCTTACAGGCTGCACATCAGCCGAGTTGACAAAGTTGATCAAAACAGTGTCGATGAGTATGTGATTCACTTATGGAAACTAGCTGGTGAATATAATGGCGATTACGATGGCTGGGAAACGTCTATTGAGACAGATTGAGTGTAATCCACGCGTCACATAAAATAAAATTTCAAGCGGCAACCTTTAAATCACTACCCCTGGCTAAAGGATTTTTGCTAATGTGATTTTCCAGCTCACGAATCGATACGAACGTCTTCCCTTCCGAGCTGCAAAGGGTGATGTACCCGCGCTTGTGATAATTGTAGATTGTTCTCCTGCAGATGTTGTATCGCCTGGTCGCTTCTTCAATTGAAACAAAGTCCTGTCCGATGAAAAGGTCATTTGATGCAATGGCCTCTTTTAATAACACTGGTAGCAATTCTTTGAACGTTGTCTTCAAATAGCAGCTTAACATTTCCTTGATCAGTTCCTTCGAGATTTCCATAGCTCATTTCATTTCATTTTCCTTCTCATCACCTTCGTATCAATTTCCTCCAAGTTCGTGCACCTTCTTAGCCTGACTCGCGACCTTAAGGAGGAATTCTAGGCACCATTCCTCCACCTTAAGCACGGCAAAGATTAAGTTTTTCCAGTCGCTCGACTCATGAGTTAAATAAAGGCAAAGCTTGAAAGCAAAAACAGTTACAAGGGTACTAGTACCCCCTTCAACTAGCTGATCTTCATTGGATAAAAATTTTAGGGTTTGAAAGTGCCTTGCGCGACTCTGATGTTCAGGAACAGAGTCTATCTGAGACATGGTTATGAGTCAGGGGTCTTTTATGATTCATGAAATGCCGAGTTCCGAGGCATTTTTGGCAGACATTTGTACATCTTGCTAATGCACCTAAAGCATTGATTTTTGTGGACAAAAATACATCTTGCTAATGCAGCTAGCATAGGGTTTTTGTATTACAAAAATACATCTTGCTTATGCTGGAGGATCAGGCATAGAACCTATGAATATTGACGAACGGGAACACCAAAATTTGAAGAGAAAATTCTGGGTTATTGCCGGAGTGACATTGCTAGTCTTGGCAACTACAACCACCATCGCAGATGTACTTGACACAAACCATAGTGATGGTGTGCTGGTAACAGTTCTCATTATCCCTTCAATGCCCGGTTTCATACTATACGTCCTGATCACAGGAGATATTCATGGTTGGCAACCCGGTCCGATCGGACAAGCCGGGCGAATTATTATGACAACATTAGGGTCGTGGGTATTCTGGAGTCCTGTCGTTTATTGGATTTACAAGAGAGTCGGGCGATGACTAAGGTGCCAGTGTCCTAAATGTGTTTGTTCCTTTGATTCTTTGTAATTCAGTTCCGACTGGTGAATCTAAGTAGTCAATAATTGAAGGATCATAATTTGCAATTGTATTGACATCGTAGATCGCCCAATGGTTTGCATTATCAGCGTACTCCTGCGACTCGGTGCCGGACAAGAATCTCCAGCCGCTATCGCTGTTGAAGTCAGGAGTTTCGCGATACATGTAATCGACAAGTTCACCCTCAACGGTGATTTTGTCCGTAGCCATACAACCACCCATTGGTTGAATCAATTGTTTTATGTCTCTTCCGTTGATTTTAAACTTCTTTGTCGTCATCCTATTGGCAGTAACAAATTAGCGTGTTTATCGGAGCTTATTTATCATATCTGAAAAGACCGCGATTCATCAGATCTTGCCAATTGGGAATGCTTTCAGAATTTGTCATGACTTCTTCGCCATTCTTCAACTTCATTAAGCTTCGAACATTGTTATCTCTGCCAACCGTCACTACTAAAGTGTCGCTGTTGTTCTCATGGTAAATATATTTTGATGTGAAGAAGTTTTGGTATTTAGAAAGGCTATAACTTCCATCTTTTGTGGAAATGTCTTGGGTCCACTTATATGATAGTGCGATGAAGGTAACGTAAGCCCAAGGCAACAGGAAGGTTACTGGGGTTCCGAAAACGATGATAAATGTTTTCATCAGCTTAGCCTTCTTGAGAATTTCTCTATCAACTCGCCTAAGTAAAAGCAATGCCCCAACCGTTACAAAAGACAGCAAGATGGCCGCCATCATGAATGTTACGGTTTCGACAAATAGGTCACTGGCGAATAAAGCTTGGTACACCAAGAGCCATATCGCAATTGGAAGAATCAAGGTGATGGTCCAGAGTACTTTTTTGGGGTTCATCATGGAAGGCGTCTATATCGCATTTTAAAGCAGTCTATCGGATAAGCCCCAACAATTCAATATCGAGCATGGAAAAAAACTTATAGATTTTTAAATCTTGATTCTTAGTTCTTATTGATTCGGTGTTATCCCGATCAACGCACTCTTTGCAAAAAAACTTGTAAGTCATCAGCTTTCCGCCTCTAAATTCATACAACGAGTAAAAAACGGTGTGATCAATAGACACTCGCTCTTCAACCGACTCGCGAACGATCTGCTCTCTGTTTTCCGCGTAAAATTTCAACGCTTTAGAGCTGACTGTCACTCGCGATTGCCCGCAGTTGTCGTACTTTATGAACTCGCTATTATTCGCGTCACTAGTGTTTACTAGTATAAATTTCAAAAAAGTCTCGTCTTTGCAACTGTCATACTTCGGGTAATACATTAATCCAGGATGCATCCTGTCCACGAAAATAAAATCAGTATTCCCAGCGGCAATAAACGATTCAACGAGGTTTCGATCGTCTCCCTTTAAATGTTTAGCGAGATCCAATGCTTTGTCTTGCCCGAATGCACTTAACGAGATTGTTGTTAATAGGTAAATGAGTTTGTTCATAGTTAATTGGTCTCGGACCGATATGAGCGATTCACCTTGAATCATTACAGTTTTTCAATCCCAAGGAGGTCCAAGGTCTTTCGATTGAAGATGCTCTCGAACTCACCCTCGCGTTTTTCAACAACGCAATAATTACCCAGGCTCACAAATGTCAGGTTACTCTTGCGATTTTTCTTTTGCTGCTCGGCACTCCACTCAACACTCTGGCTTCCTCCGATCGATAAATAGATGGGTGTGCCTTCCTCAAATAAGAGCTCAGCGAATTCTTGAATTCTGGCAGTCATGCTCGCTAACTCAGCTGGCTTGAGATTTCCATGACTAAAGACAACCAAGCAACTACCTAGACTGTTAAGTTTCGTTCCATACCACGCTTTCAGCCGGTTTAACACCGTGTCAGATTTTAATTTCAAGAACTCCCTGTTTATGAATCTATCTAAGCGCTCCCGAAAAACTATTGAGTCCGGTGTCGCGTCCTGTCCAACTGCTGAAAAGAGTATAGCTGATAGAACTATCGTTAAGGAAATTTTCATGTGTCCAATCTCATTTTTACTTTGCACACATACCAGGGAACTGGTTCAAACCCGTTCTCTTCATCGTTCATATATTCAGTAATCCGTCCCCAGTCTGCTCGTTCCTGAATTAAGCCATACTTATTAAATGTGACCCCAAACTTATTACTAAGGTCGTCAGCAATATCATGACAGTGAAGAGAGTGAAACTCTCCGCCAGATTCAATTCCAATTAAATCATAGCCGATTAAAACTTCATTAATGTCATCGGTCTCGCTGATCTTGAGACTTAGATTTTGCCAGATCCCTAGAGCCCCATTCGTTCCTTTGGGCATGAACGTCTGCATTATATCATTGACCTCACTGTCGGGGAAGTAAATAGTTAGAACCTTGAGGTCATTTACATGAGGAAAGAATCTGTTCCGATATTCCTTAACCGCATCTAGATCCGAAAAGACGTTTATCCATCCGACTTTCTTGTCGTTGAAATTTTTGTCAGCCCATGTATTAATCTCAGTAATCGTCTGTTCACTGATTTTGAAATCATTAGACACACTTACTAATTCATCTTTTCCTTTTGTAGTCCACGAAAGACTCCAGCTTCCAAATAACGAGTCGTTGATACAGTCACTGCAGGTATAGACAAACTTGTCCTTCAGTCGCCCGAAATCAAATTTCCTCAAGTGAATTAAATAATATCCTCCGAAGTAGCTGCTCATCTATTATTATGCTTCGTATAATTACTAATATACGGATTACATTACAGCATTTCCTTCCGATGCACGTGCGTGCACACTTGGTTTTGAAAGAGTTGTTGTATTGCCAAAAAGTGTACTAACGGTGTACTAATAAAATAAAAAACCCGCAAGGCTTTACGCCATGCGGGTTTTTCGAGGTTCCGAGCGGATTCGAACCGCTGTACAAGCTTTTGCAGAGCTCTGCCTAGCCGCTCGGCCACGGAACCATGCTTAAATCTCAAGGACAGCAACACCTGCTGCTGTTGCCGATCTTGAGGAGGCAAAACTATAAAATTCGCCTGTTATTGCAATGCTATAAAAAAATAAAAGGTGGTTCAATGAACCACCTTTTTATAATACGATAAGTAAATTACTCACCTTTGTCTCCACCGGACATTTTTTCTCTCAACGCTGCAAGCGCATCAAGATCGCCAAGTGTTGACTTCTCAGACTGTTGATTGATGTTCTGGATGGTTTTGTTACCACCTTTTGCAGGTGCCTTTTTCTTGGCAGCAGCAACTTCTTCTTCAACAGACCATGTTGCTTTGTGAGACAACACGATTCTTCTGTCATCTTTAGAGAATTCCAGAACTTTGAACTCAAGAGCATCACCAACTTCTGCTTTAGAGTTATCTTCTTTCTGAAGATTTTTAGCAGAGCAGAAACCTTCGATACCGTAAGGTAACTCAAGTACTGCGCCTTTGTCGTTTTTGCTGATGATTGTACACTTGTGGACTGACCCGATAGTGAATACAGTTTCGAAAGTATCCCAAGGGTTTTCTTCAAGGTGCTTGTGGCTTAATGCTAATCTACGGTTAGCTGCGTCAAGCTCAAGAACCTGAACTTCCATAGTGTCACCAACCTTTACAAATTCAGAAGGATGCTTGATCTTCTTGGTCCAGCTTAAGTCAGAAACGTGTACTAAACCGTCGATACCTTCTTCAAGTTCGATGAACAGACCGAAGTTAGTAAGGTTACGAACAACACCTTTATGCTTAGTTCCAACAGCGTACTTGTTAAGTACATCTTGTCTTGTCCAAGGATCTTCAGTAAGTTGTTTGATACCAAGAGACATCTTACGCTCTTCGCGGTCAAGTGTCAACACAACAGCTTCAACTTCATCACCAACTTTCAGGAAGTCCTGAGGGTTGCGTAAATGCTGAGACCAGCTCATTTCACTTACGTGGATAAGGCCTTCAACGCCAGATTGCAGTTCAAGGAATGCTCCGTAATCTGCTACGTTAACGATCTTACCTTTAACTTTAGAACCAACCTGGATATCAGCAGAAAGTGCATCCCAAGGATGAGGCGTAAGTTGCTTCATACCAAGAGAGATTCTCTTCTTGTCGCCATCGAAGTCAAGCACAACCACTTTAACTGTCTGGTCAAGCTTAAGTACTTCTTCAGGGTGGTTGATACGACCCCATGAAATATCAGTAATGTGAAGAAGACCATCTACACCACCAAGATCGATGAATACACCGAAGTTGGTCATGTTCTTGATAACACCTTCCAATACCTGACCTTTTTCAAGGTTAGTAAGGATAGCTGCCTTCTGTTGTTCAAGATCTTTCTCAATGAGGACTTTGTGTGATACAACTACGTTATCATTGGTGTAGTTGATCTTCACAATCTTAACCTCGATTGTTTTGTTAACATAAATATCGAAATCGCGGATAGGCTTCACATCGATTTGAGAACCTGGTAAGAAAGCTTCTATACCAAATACATCAACGATAAGACCACCTTTCGTTCTGCGTTTTACAAAACCTTCTACAACTTCATCTTTGTCTAATGCTGTTTGTACATACTCCCAGCCTTTAACAAGCTTCGCTTTTCTGCGGCTAAGAATAAGCTGACCCATTGCGTCTTCTCTTTCTTCAATGAAAAGATCTACAACATCACCTATTTTAAGGTTGGTCATATCTTTAAATTCAGCTAGCGGAACAAGTCCGTCTGATTTAAAACCAATGTTAAGAATAACATCGCGATCATTGACACCCACTACTGTACCCTTAACAACTTCACCCGAATTAACGGTTGCCACTGTTCCGGTGTACATTTTGTTCATCTCATCGCGCTTGTCTTTAGAATAGCCTTCTCCAAAACCTTTGCTTTCGAAAGCATCCCAATCAAACTCACCAGGCACTTGCTTAGTGTAAAGTGATTTTCTGAGTTCAGTAACAGGGATAGCCTCTGTGGTTATCTCGTCTTCTTCTCTCTTACGTCTTTTTGCTGCTTCGATTGGATCTTCATCTTCTCCATCAATGGATTTAGATCCTTTGGCTTTACTTGCAGGTGCTGCATTTGCTGGTCCTGCTGGCTTTTTTGGTCTTGATTCAGGACCTTTTTGTTGTTTTGCCATAATAAATGTGGTCGCCCTTATTACATGTATGAACCGGGCTTATTCATACAAATTTGGTTAAACATTATACTTTTCTTTCAACGAAAAGCCCTGTCCAATAGAACAGGGCTGCAAAGATAATAAAATTTTGGTAATCTAAGTTCCCCTATTACTGAGGAATGTCGTCAACCTTAAGTGTTCCTACCGCGTAATCCAGCAAGATCTTTTGGAACAAGAACCGGTATTTGGCCTGGGCCATGTCAGTCTGCGCTTGAACATAGGTTCTATTGGCTGTTGCAAAATCTACAAAACTGGTGATCCCCAGGTTATATCTTTCCTGCTCGAGGTCCAACGCCATTTTTGAAGCTTCCAATCCTGTTAAACTTGCTGAATACCCTTTCTTTACACTTTCAAAGTTTTCATAAGCACGCAATACGTCTGATTTTACTGTGATCTCACGGCTCTTGGTTAGCAGCTTATTATTCTCATAAGTTACTTTAGATTGAATGTAGAAGTACCTGTTCTGAAAGCCAGTAAAAATGGGTATGTTCAACGAAAGACCAAATGAGTTAGAGCGGTTATCAGTAACAAATTGATCATGGAAATTCCGATATGATGGATCCGACTTATCTGCACCTTTTACCTGGTTGTATGCCGATCCATTGTTGTAAAAAGCATACAAGCTTGGAAAATAGTTGCCTTTACTCGCATGCACGCCAAATTTTGAAGCTCTTTCAAGATCACGCGCCGATTTCAGGTCACTTCTATGCTGATTGGCGGCTTCCAAAAGCTGATCAAGGTTGAGGTTGTCGAGTGCAATTGCATTAACATCCCATAGTGGTTCTTCGATTCTTGTTTTTATGGTTGGGTCAACCATTAGCGATTGAAACAAAAGAACCTTATCGTTAGTCAGGGTCAGCTCTGCCTGCACTACCCTAACCTCTGCTGTACTTACCTGTGCCTGCTGATTATATTCGTCAACCGGAGAACGGCTTCCTACTGCAACCTGCTCTTTAATTAATTCAAATTGTTTCTGTTGTAATACGAGGTTTTCATGCGCTATCTTCAACAACTCCTGATCGAGAAGAACCTGAAGAAATTGGGTTGATACGGTATTGATAACATCTTGTGCTGACCGGTTAACCTGCTCAAGCTGTGCATCCAACTGGCTGGAAGCCTGTCGTGCTGTACTTAAAATATTAAGTCCGTTAAAAATAGGTTGATTAACAGATAACTGTGCCTGTAATCCGTTTACTGTTGCATTCACAACTTTGGCTTCTTGTTGAATGAAGCGATTACCATTACTTTGATAAAGTGACGCAGTGATAGAAGCTTGCGGGCCGAGCTGAGCTAAACGGTACGTCTTATTTACCTTTGTTTGTAAAAGATTATTGCGTTGTGTAATAAGCGTAGCATTGTTTTGTAACGCTACCCTCACAGCATCCTTAAAAGTTAAGACAGAATCAATTTGCGTCTGTTGCTGACCAAATGCCAGCGCTGTGCAAAAAGACAAAATTGCTGTAATCTTTAATCTCATAAACATCTGTTAAACCCTTTCTAAAACCTGTGTGTCTTCTACAATAGCCCCATCACCTACTCTCACAATGCGCTTTCCATACCGTGCATTTTCCTCTGAATGGGTAACTTGAATTATAGTAATGCCTTCGTTATTTAATTTCTGGAAGATCTCCATGATTTGCCGACCTTGATCAGAATGAAGATTACCTGTAGGTTCATCGGCCAACAATAATTTGGGTTGACCCACTATAGCACGGGCTATGCCCACAAGCTGCTGCTGCCCCCCGCTTAGTTGTTCAGGAAACAGATCTTTCTTTGCCACCATATTGAAGCGATCGAGCATTTCTGCAACCATGCTCTTGCGCTGCGGCGAACTTACGCCCTTGTAAAGTAAAGGCGTTTCTATGTTCTCGTAAACTGTTAATTCGTCAATGAGATGATAAGCCTGAAAGATGAAGCCAATGTAATTTTTATGCATCTCTGACTTCTGCTTTTCTTTCAACTTATGCACGGGTTGATCAAAAAAGAAGTACTCTCCGTCTGATGGTTCATCCAGCATACCAATAATATTCATTAAGGAAGATTTTCCAGCACCACTGGGCCCCATAATGGTTAAAAATTCACCTTGTTCTACATCCAGGTTAATTCCTTTTAGAATGAAAGTGCGTTGAAATCGTGAATCGATATACTTGTCGATGTCGCGGAGTTTTATCATAGTATGATTATTAATCGTTTTTGCTACGTGACTGGTTTTTTGCACATCCTACCACTACTTTATCTCCCCAACGCACAGATGCAATATCCAGCGCCTATTAAAGGAAAGCCAGAATGGTGCCAGAGGACTTTTAGCATTTAAAACACGTTTTTCAGCCTTTTTTAATTGAATGCTTCGTTCGCTTCTGAAAATGGGTGTCCGGAAACGGACTGAGAAGGTACATCACTTGTTCTAGAATGAGGCAATGGGTTGACCTGCTTATACAAGAATTTGGGAAGAATCACTAGAATATAATCGGATACAGTATTACATCTACCCTACGGTTTAATTGCATGCCCTGATAGGATTGGTTGCTATAGACAGGGTTTTCTAAACCCCAGTCTTTGACCGTGATTTTGCGTTCAGGAATGGGCTTTTGAACAAGGACGTCTCTTACCGCAGCACTTCTCATTTTCGAAAGCCATTCGTTATAATCCCGCCCCCCGATAGGATCTGTATGACTGATAAGGTGGATATCGTACTTTTCCAAAATATTGGGGATGGAATCGAGCCAATGGTAAAGGTCAACAATTTGATCTTCAGAGATGTAATAGCTTCCGCCGCCGAAGTAGATGCTTTTTCTGATCTCATCATTCTGCTGCTGGGCCATCCCCTGAAAGACTATAATAGTGAACCACCCCAGCAATAACCATCTCATATGCTAAATCTACAATGATTCATGGTGCGGTTCCAGAATTAATATTAATATTTTGTCTACGATGGATCTTAACCTTATTCTTTTTTGAAAAAGCCTGATGCGCCTGGAAGCGCTCATGTAGGTTAGGTACAGAATCAGAGTAGCTTTAGTACAGATTCTGTGACAATTCACTGCTAATTGTGTTATTCTTCAACAAAAAGCCCTTTTTATGATAGTTGATAGAAGGATTGCAGAAGAACGACACAAGCAATACTAATGCGTCTCTGATCCTTCTCTATAGCGAGAACTATCATTTATGAACCTTCAATAAGAGTTTGAGAAAGAGACAAGGCTGTATGGAGGTCATTTTTTTAAATTACTTCTACGTGTTTTCAGTAATCTTTAGCAGGGCATTTAAATCACTTAATGTGTTTGCCTCTTTGGCTAGTTTATCTTTCCGCCAGCGGGCCATTCTGGGAAATCTCAGGGCGATGCCAGATTTATGTCTTGATGACTTATTAATACCTTCAAAAGCTATTTCAAAAACGAGCTCGGGCTTTACGCTTCTTACGGGTCCAAAGCGTTCTACTGTATTTACCTTTACCCATCTGTCTACCTGACGGATTTCTTCATCTGTAAGGCCACTATAAGCTTTTGCAAAAGGTACGAGCTGGTCTCCATCCCAAACAGCAAAAGTGTAGTCTGTATAAAGGTTTGCTCTTCTTCCATTTCCACGCATGGCGTAAATCAATACAGCATCCACCGTAAGCGGATCTATTTTCCATTTCCACCAGTCGCCTCTTCTTCTTCCGTTTCGATATATAGAATCTTTGCGTTTAAGCATGATGCCTTCACTAAGAAAATCACGTGAACGGGCACGTTCTTCTGCCAGTTGTTCCCATGTGTTAAACATTACTCTAGGTGATAGTCTTAATACGGTACTTTCTTTACTGCAGATTTCTTCAAGAAGTTTTCGCCGATCTTCAAATTTGCAGGTGCGGATGTCTTGCCCCTGCCATTCCAATACATCGTAAGTTATGAAGGATACAGGAACGTCTTTTAATAGTTTCTGTGATATCGTTTTTCTGCCAATACGTGTTTGCAGGTGATTAAATGTAAGGGGCTTGTCGTCTTTAAATGGAAGTATTTCACCGTCCAGCACAGTGCCTTCCGGAAGTAGGCTTAGCATTACGTGGTACTCAGGATACTTATCGGTTACCAACTCCTCTCCTCTTGACCAGACAAATAATTGCCCGTTTCTTACTATTACCTGCCCACGAATGCCATCCCATTTTCTCTCAGCAATCCAGTCTTCAGGGTCGCCAAGAGAACTTATCTCATCTTCTAACGCATAGGCTAAGTAAAAAGGATAGGGCTTTGAGAAGTCCGTGCCTTCATCAGCAAAAAGTAAATCCTGAAAAGTATTGATATCTGGAGACCAATTCCCCATAAGTCTATGCGCAATTATATTTTCTTTTACGTTTGCATATTTAGCAAGTGCTTTCACCATTAATTGCTGTGAAACACCTATCCTGAAACTTCCTGTGATTAGTTTATTAAATACAAATCGTTCTGTTTCATTGAGCTGACTCCATGCCCACAAAATCTTCTCCTTTTTCTGATGCACTTCAAGTGGCTCCAGTGCTTTAATAAAATCTATCCAATAAGTTAGTGAGTAATTGGACTCTTCAAACTCTGCAGGTAGCATGAGTGTGATTGTCTCAGCCAAGTCGCCTACAACGTGATGCGATTCATAGAATAACCAATCGGGTAATCCAGATAACTCATTCGCCCATTGTGCAAGGTAGGATGCATTTACAGTACGCTTGGGCCTGCGATGAGAAAGTAGTGCTATTGCCCATAGTTTATCCTGATCACTTGCTTTCTCGAAATACTCTACCAACGCTTTAATCTTGCCAAGTGTTTTGGTGGTTTGGTCAAGATCCGTAAAAAGCTTGGTGAAGTGTTTCATTAGTTCAAGGTTGTAGAGTTCTGGTTGATTTTGTTAAAGGTTACAGGTTTAAGGTTGCGTTGTGGTGGTGTCGTTTTTAGTTCCGTCTTCATTTTCAGTGCTTGCCGTTTCTGCCATTTCACCTAGCTCCCCTTCGTATTTTGTTTTCACTTCATGCGCTTCAACACCTTGTTCATTTAGCCATTGAGCGAAAAGCTCAGAATAGCCATGAGTAACATATACTCTTTGTGCGCCTGTTTCTTTAATGGCTGTATTTAAGTCATCCCAATCAACATGATCTGATAAAACAAAACCTCTGTCTGCCCCTCTTCTTCTCCTCGTTCCTCTAAGCCTCATCCACCCGGAAGCAATACCCAGTGAGTATGGCAAAAACCTTCTTACCCACGGTGAGCCTACTGCTGAAGGAGGACATATAATCAATGCACCTTTTAAATCATCCTTTGAAACCTCATTTGTGATGCGCGGAGCTTCAGGTAAATCAATTCCTTGTTTTCGCATTACCTCATTTATCGTGTCTACTGCTCCGTGTGTAAATATCTTTCCTATTGAAGGATCAACATTTTTGAGAATACGCTGACTTTTCCCAAGTGTATATCCCGCAATAAGAGAAGCTTTACCTTCTGCCTTATTCTTCAACCACCACTGATTAATTTCTGTAAAAACCTCTTGCTGTGGTTTCCATTTATATATCGGAAGACCAAAAGTAGATTCTGTAATAAAGGTGTGACACTTCACCGGCTCGAAGGGTGTTGAAATTCCATCATCCTGCAATTTGTAGTCGCCCGAAAACACCCATACTTCTCCCTTGAATTCAACACGAATTTGAGCGGAACCTGGAATATGACCTGCAGGGTGAAATGAAAAGTTTACGCCGTTTATATTAATTATCTCTCCATAGTTTAGTGTTTCAATATTATCCTGGAGATAGAGCCTGTGTTTAATTACAGGCATGGCAATGGAAGTGCTCAGATAATACTTATGACCAAAGTAAGCATGATCAGAATGTCCATGACTTATAATAGCTTTTTCAACCGGCTTCCATGGATCGAGGTAAACACCGGCCTGGGCGCAATAAATTCCTTTATCTGTAAATTGAAGTAAATCCACGAAAGAAAACTATTAAAGTTTAATTTAATGTGGTTGTAAAAAGGAATGCCGCCATCATTGCATTGTTAACGGTTACAAGGTTTGAGGTTATAAGTTTTTCATAACCTTAACCTTAAACTCCACTTCATTAATCAGCCACGATTAACTAGTAATTGAGCCAGACGCTAGTGGCTGTTTTACCTTTTTCACACACTGTAACTATCAGTATGTTGTCATAATCCTCGTCAGCAAAATCGTTGTACTGCTCTTTTCCAAGAAGGTAATTGGCAGTCCACGGAATTGTATTAGAATGACCCACAAGTACAATCGTTTTTCCTCCGTACTTATTTAACATTTCATCTATTGTAGCTCCGTGCTTTGGTTGATATACAACAACGTTTACACCTTTTGCGTTCACAAGCGGTTCTGCTGTTGACAGCGTACGTTTGTAGTTGGTAGAAAAGATTGCATCTATTGGTGTATCTTTAAACAATGACACTAACTTCTTGGCCCTCTCTTTACCCATCGAACTTAGTTCAGGATCTGAAGTACCATCATTATCCTTCTCAGCATGGCGAACAAGAATAAAAGTAGTTAGTGGCCTTGTTTCCTGACCTGCTACTTTTGTTACAATCAGTATAACAAAGAGGAACATACTTACTAGAGACCTCATATCTACTTGTATTTGTTTTGTACTGCAACAGGAATATTACAATCAGTTTTTCTTCTTGTGTCAGCAAGGTGAAATATTTTCCATCCATCTTTTGTGCGATACATTTCAAATGCATCAACACCGCAATGGCTAAAGTTTTTATCTACATAAAAAGCATAATTGCACCAGCCTTGTGCGAAGTCGCCATCTACCCTAATCTTAAGGTCCCATATCTCTTCATTCCATACTTCTTTATGTGGCGTACCCACTGCCTTAAGGAAATCAACAATAGAAGATTCTGCTCTAAGATTTACATTTCCTTCTTTGTCTTTATAAACAGTACCCATTGTTACTTCTGATGCGAATGTAGAATGTACCATGGCACTATCACCAAGTTTCATTCCCTGAAAAAGCGTTTCAATAACTTTGCTTACCGATTTTTCGTCGGCATTTTGTGTTTGGGAAAACGAAGCCGGTGCGGTGACAACAAGAGTGAGGATCAAAATAAGTTTTTTCATTGCTTTTATTTTTTACTGAAGATGTGGAATTCTTTTGACATACAAATGAAATTTTATGTCAACGGATTTAACATGACATCTTCAATTCTTAGGAAATGACTATTTTTGAGATTGCATAAAACCCTTTATGAAAATAACATCAGCATTGAGTCTTTTTCTGGTAATTTCTCTCCCTCTACTTGTAGTAGCACAGAAGCACGACAGTCTTCGGGCCGTTCTTGATACCGTGCGGGGCGAGCAGAAAGTAAAAACGCTAAATGAGTTATTCAGAGAAAACCTGTATCACGATCCAGTTAAAGCACTAGGTTATTCAAGAGAGGCGCTAAATCTAGCTACTGAAATAGAAGATAAACGGGGCATGGCTGCATCTTACAATAACCTAGGCGTAGCTTATAGAAACCAAGGTGCTCTCGACAAGGCTTTAGAGTATTATATAACTTCTTTAAAAATATATGAATCACTGAAAAATCAGGAAGGCGTCGCCACTACGAAAAACAACATTGCCAATATTTATAGCATGAAGAAAGACTATGGTCAGGCCATGCGCTACCTTGAAGATTCCTACGCAATTTTCTCAAAACTTGGTGACCAGAATAAGGTGATAGGAACCATGAATAACTTAGGCAATCTATACAACGATATACAGCTTTTTGAAAAAGCCCACAAGTACCTTTCGGAAGCTTATCAGCTTAGTGAAAAGAACGGAGTAAAATATGCTGACCCTCTCAATAACATTGGCAATATTTATTTTAAACAGGGCAATTACGACAAGGCCATTGAGCAGTACGAGAAAGCATTGGCAATTGAAAAAGACCAAGGCAGCAGACTTGGTTTACTCAATGTAATCACTAACCTAGGGATAGCGTATACAAAAGCCAAGAATTCAACATTTGCGGAAACGTATCTTGCTCAGGCGGTATTACTTTGTAAGGAACTTCACGCATTCACTTCTTTACCTGCCATATACAAAGCTAGCGCTGAGAATTACTTCAACCAGGGAAAGATGAAAGAAGCTTACGAGATGCTACTCAAGTATGACGATGAGCGTGAAAAGATTTATGGAGAACAAAGTAGTCGCAATATCGCGCAGATGGAGATGGTACTCGACTTCCAGGAAAAAGAACGGGAGCTTGAGGTATTAAAAAAAGAATCTGAAATTCAGCGTTTAGAGTTACGGAACAGTCGCCTATTTATTGTGATGGTTATTTTAGGCGTGTTTTTCGTGCTTGCTATCATCAATTTATTGTATCGCGACAGAAAAAGAAAATTAATAAGCCCTTAATTCATGATCAGTTATAATCTAGCGAAGGAAATTTTAAACGAACATACCAAAAGTGCAAGTTTGCTACGCCATATGCGCACAGTAGAGCTTGTAATGGAAGCGTATGCGGAACAATTCGGGGAAGACAAGCTGGAGTGGGCCATAACAGGAATGCTGCACGATGCTGACTATGAAGCTTTTCCTGACAAACATCCTTCTATTATAGTTGATAAACTAAGAAGTATGGGAGAAGAGAAAATAGCACATGCTATATCTGCTCACTATACCAAATGGGGTGTTCCTTACACCAATACGCTTGATAGAGCTTTACTTGCCTGTGACGAACTCACAGGTTTTATTGTAGCATGTGCCCAGGTAAGGCCTGAAGGAATTGCAAGCCTTGAACCAAAGTCAGTTATTAAAAAACTAAAGGATAAAGGGTTTGCTGCTAAAGTAGAACGAGACGAGATACATAAAGGAGTAGAACTGCTAGGCGTAGAACTGACTGCGCACATCGCTTTCATTATAGATGTTCTGAAAAAGAATAAGGAAGAGTTAGGCCTTTGAAGACAATCACTCCTCCTTTTTTCGAACCGTTATACGGCAACGAATAGTGACGTTGTTTAGAGTTCGAGGAGATAACTGATATCCTCACCTGCTTTTATATCAACAATTGGTTTATGAAATTCATACAACCTCGCAATTCCTTCTCCCTGAAGCGAAAGCTTATCCCCTTCCCGTTGAATAAGCATACCCTCTGGTAAACCCAGAACCTTACGTGCCGGATTTACTGCAATAAATTCCTCAAGTCTCTCTCTTCTTGTTTCTCCTCCCTGGTTTGCAAATTTCAGCTCGTGATAATGCGGATTAATCTGAAATGGCACCAGGTTAAGCGCGTTAAACGATGGAGGTGCTACTACGGGCATATCGTTGGTTGTCATAATAGTAGGACATGCAATGTTTGAACCCGCGCTCCATCCAATATAAGGAATGCCGTTGAAAACCCGCTCTCTAATTACCTCGAGCAGATCTTCATTATATAAATTACTAAGAAGACCAAAAGTATTGCCACCTCCTACTATGATGGCATCTGCATCGCGTATAGCCTGGGTTTTATCGTTAACTTTATGAATACTTTTAATACTGTATCCCATCTCTTTATATACAGTCTCAACTTTAGACGAATATTCGTCCCAGGAAATTGTAATTCCAGCAAATGGAATGAAAATCAACTGCTTAGAATCCTTTCCCAAGAACCTTTTAACCCATTGCTGCGGCCATGTAAAGAAGTTTGTTCCAGGCATTGTAGAATTACTGAGAAGTAGCAATCTGATCATAATTTAATTCGTTACACAATTTTAACAGAAATTCATTTTTCAATTCAACTATATAATATAGATTTGCCCCTGTAAAAAATACAACAATGTTCAATCAATATCTTCAGGACGGTGCCAACACATTCATAGCAATAGTAGCTGTGCTTGTAGGCTTTGCTACAGCCCTAGGTTATGTAGATTTTCTTAAAACAAAAAAGGCCGACAAGAAGGAAGACTAAATGATTAATCATCAGTAGGATATATAATAAAAAAGCCCTGATGCCAGGGCTTTTTTATTATCTCGATGTTATGCTATTCTTTAATTGTTCTGTCTTTCTTCCGGCCCATATGGCGATTTATATTTAGTTTGCCAGTCAGTCCATTTAACTGTCTTGTAATAATTTTCGCCAATAAATTGGGCGATCATATGGAACTCAGGTGCTTTTCGATATCCTGGCACGGGTTGAATCATTTTAAATTCCTCGTCGAGAAAAACCACTGTTGGATAACTTAGTTGGTTGTTTAAAAGGGCAGCTGCAAGCTGGTGATAACCATTCCTGCCGCTTTCGACAAATTTGAAGGTGTTGCCATTAAAAATCACATCTTCCCTTTGCTCTGCATCAAATTTTACGGGGTAGAAGTTTCTATTCAGAAGGTCGGCAACTTTAGGATCATTAAAAGTGTTTTTGTCCATAACTTTGCACCAACCGCACCAGTCTGTATAAACATCAATAAAAATCTTGCGCTTATCCGTTTTTGACTTTTCTACAGCTTCTTCAAAAGACATCCACTTGACTAAACCCGCTTCTGGGGGAGCGGCGTCATAGCCAGAAGATGCTGCCAATAACAACACTGAAGCAACAGCAATAAAAGACGCAACAAAAACCTTATTCATATTAAAATATCTCTTTTCGGATAAAAACAAATTTAGCAATAAAACCGCTCACTTGCTTTTAATCTTTTTCAGCCAAATTCTGTAACCTCTGTCATTTAAACTGGTAATGTATGTACGAATCTTCTGTTATCTATGTCCAAATGTGAACATCATAAATGGAGAAAGTAGAATCAGATCACGTAAAAACGCATTTTTTACAACTGGCATGTTATTCGTAAATCCGATTGAAGTGAAACATCGCATTACATATAAAGAGATAACAATGGCAATCGGAATTGTGGTTGCAGTTGTTGTTGTGATGTTAACGTTATGGATAAAGTTACCTCAGCCAGAATCTGCGACGGCCCCAAATAAACCTACTTTATTAAAAAGCGCTGTCTCCAAAGTTGTGATTCACTCTGCTTCAGAACTTATCTCCCTAAAGAAATTTCCTTTTAATTTATAAGCCTATCTCCTGGCCCTTTGCGGCATTTTCCGTGCTTCGCGAATATTGTAGTAATCAGGATTGAGATTAAAAATAATAGAGAATCTATTGGATGAGATTGCCTTAAATGTCTCGTCATTTAAATTGATATTCCTTCCATAAAAGATGCTTACGTAACCAAAGAGGCTGATGCCAGCTTTAGGGGTAAACATTACTGATTTATGCTTATCAAAGTCGGTATAATAAGTAAAGTCTGCCGCTAAACCGAGAAGTCCTGCAGTGAGCTCATAACCAGCCTTCGGACCTATAATAACCTCGTCAGTTTGAAATACGCCATCAACCGAAATGTATGGTCCCATAGAGGCAAGACTTAATGGATGCACGTAGATCTGATGCAATTGTGCACCTATTTCTCCAAATCCTGTTTCCTGAACACCGAAACCTACTTTTGGCACAACACGTGGCTTGGTCCAGTATCTGGCAAAAGGTCTTATGCTAATGGTGTCCGCCTTTAATGTTTGATTTTTTTGAGCAACAGAAATGGTAGTAGATAGTAGTATTAACAGTATACCGAGACCTAGCAGTGATCTAATTTCGATAAGCATAGTAGTGAAGAACAGTTTCAATGGCGCGTTGAATGGCCTTATTGATTGGATAAAAATCCTGCGCCAGCTGGTAGTCAATCCCATGAAGCTTCATGTAATATTGATTCATTACCGGTGCAATTTCATCTTCCTCAACTTCAATCTTTGATTTTTCGTAAGCTTCTGCCTGTTCAGTTTTAATTACCTGGCAGGTTACAAGCTCTTTTTTTCCATATTTATTAGTACGGGCGGAATAACCAAATAACCGACAAATTAAACCACGATAAGTGTATTCAGAACACAAACCTGCCCCTTCTTTAGTTGGATTAAGAATAAGACATAGTGAAGTGTCGGTATTTTGCAGCCGTTCTAACCATTCGTATGCAACGTTGTTCTTGTACAGCTCAAGGGCAAAAGGCAAGAATTCGAGCGCTGTTGCCTCAATATCAGATTTAAAACAACATTTACCACAGCCAAATTTACAATGAAGGGTAGACTTTGACTGAAACGCTGCAATCTTATTATCGAGGTCATTAAAGACCTCTTCAACCGCCTTAACTTTCTCAATCAATTCCATTTCTAACACAAAGTTAAGACAGAAGATGATTTATTCATGCAATATTTTCTCTCAACCGATTGCACCATCAAAAGTTATACTTTTTTAAGCGTAAAAATTTAATCGTTTTTTAATGGCCCTGCTGGTTAACAAAATTGTAAAATTATGTGTTGGAGTAATTGATTATTTAAATTCATTTTAAATGTCAGAATATTGTCGTTAATGATAATTTCTATTGAAAATAAGACTTAATTTTGGCGGCTTGTTAAGCAATACGATATGACAAATCCAGGTTTAGCAGATTATTTACCCATAGGTTTAATGTTTCTACTCGCGGCAGGCTTTGTTGCTGTAACTATGGTAGTAACACATTGGTTAGGACCTAAGCGTAAAACCAAGGTAAAACTCGAATCATTTGAATGTGGAATTGAGACAAAGGGTAACGCCCGTGCTCCCTTTCACATTAAGTACTTCCTGGTAGCCATTCTCTTTGTATTGTTTGATGTAGAAGTAATCTTCATGTATCCATGGGCTGTTAATTTTGAAGAGTTTGGCATAGTTGGATTTATTGAGATGATTTTATTCATAGCACTTTTGCTGGTTGGATTCTTCTATATCATCAAAAAGAAGGCGTTGGAGTGGGAAGATTAAAATTTAAAAGAGATGCAAGCAACACAAACACAAAATACAGATATAAAACTTGTTGAGAAGCCAGAAGGCTACGAAGGCGCAGGTTTCTTTGCAACCAGTCTTGATAAGGTTGTAGGAATGGCCAGAAAAAATTCAATTTGGCCCTTACCATTCGCAACGTCTTGCTGCGGTATTGAATTTATGGCAACAATGGGTGCTCATTACGATTTAGCACGCTTCGGTTCTGAACGTTTGAGCTTTTCTCCCCGTCAGGCTGACCTATTGATGGTGATGGGAACCATTGCAAAGAAAATGGGACCGGTACTAAGACAAGTATATGAACAAATGGCTGAGCCACGTTGGGTTCTTAGTGTAGGTGCTTGTGCTTGCAGCGGTGGTATCTTTGATACCTACAGCGTTCTTCAAGGTATAGACAGAATTATTCCTGTCGATGTTTATGTTCCAGGATGCCCTCCACGCCCGGAACAAATTATAGACGGTATTATGAAAATACAACACCTGGTAGAGACTGAATCCCTTCGCAGAAGAGATTCACCTGAATACAAGGCGATGCTAAACAAATACGGTATTGAATAACCCCATGGATAGTACAATTCAGGAGAAGATTATATCAATTATTAAAGAGAAGTTTGAAGGCGACATCCTTTCAATAGAAACGCCATATAATTTCCTTACGATTAATTTAAAACAGGACAACATTATTGAGATCATCCGGTACTTGTACAATCACCCGGAAGCCAAGTTTCAATACCTGACGACGGTCTGTGGCATTCATTATCCTGATGTGAAGCAAATTGCTATCATGTACCAGCTTCACAGCTTAACCAACAATTGGAGAGTTAGGCTAAAGATTTATTTACCTGAAGAAAATCCTGTAGTACCTACATTAACAACTGTTTTTGCAGGGGCAAACTGGATGGAACGTGAGACGTATGATTTCTTCGGAGTGAAATTTACCGGCCACCCTGACTTGAGAAGAATTCTGAATGTTGAAGATATGATCATACATCCACTACGGAAGGAATATCCGTTGGAAGATCAAACACGTGAAGACAAAAAAGACTTTATGTTTGGACGATAAATCATGGCGAGTACAGATATATTAAATACACCCAGCGACGTAGAGAAAGGTTACTCCACGTTAAACCTTGGTCCAACACACCCTGCCACCCATGGTATTTTCCAAAACGTACTTACCATGGATGGCGAAGTGATTGTAAAATCCGAACCAACAATCGGATACATTCACCGTGCATTTGAAAAACTAGCGGAGCGCAGGCCATTCTATCAGATCACACCGATTACTGACAGGATGAACTATTGCTCCTCTCCTATTAATAATATTGGTTGGCACATGACGGTTGAAAAACTAATTGGTGCTGACATCCCTAAGCGTGTGCAATACCTCCGAGTTATCATTATGGAGCTTGCACGTATTTCTGACCACCTGATCTGCAATACGGTTATTGGTGTAGATACAGGAGCACTAACAGGTTTCGTTTACCTCTTCCAATTCAGGGAACTGATCTATGAGATTTATGAAGAGATCTGCGGTGCTCGTTTAACAACCAACATTGGCCGCATAGGTGGATTTGAAAGAGACTTTTCTCCTAAAGCATGGGCAAAAATTGATAAGTTCTTAAAAGAATATCCTGATGCCCTCAAGGAGTTTGAAAAACTGGTAATGCGTAACAGGATTTTTATGGATCGTACTATTGGTGCAGGTCCTATCAGTGCTGAGCGCGCATTAAGCTACAGCTTCTCAGGTCCTAACCTTCGTGCTGCAGGTGTTGACTACGATGTGCGTGTAATGAATCCTTACTCTTCTTACGAGGATTTTGACTTCATTGTGCCTGTAGGAACAAACGGTGATACGTATGACCGCTTTATGGTGCGCCAGGAAGAAATGTGGCAAAGCTTAAGCATTATCCGACAGGCTATCGAGAAACTTCCTGAAGGCCCTCATCATGCTGAAGTACCTGAGTTTTATCTTCCTCCGAAACAGGAAGTTTACAATAACATGGAAGCCCTTATCTATCACTTTAAAATTGTGATGGGTGAGACAGATGTTCCAAAAGGTGAAGTATATCATTGCGTTGAAGGCGGCAATGGCGAGTTGGGTTTTTACCTGATCAGTGATGGCGGAAGAACACCTTTCAGGCTTCACTTAAGAAGACCATGTTTTATTTATTACCAGGCATATCCTGAAATGATTCAGGGAACAAACATATCCGATGCTATTCTTACCATGAGTAGCATGAATGTAATTGCCGGGGAGCTTGATGCATAAAGCAGTAGGTAATTTTCAGTTGACAATTGACAATAATGTCAATTAGGCAAAATCTAGAACTTTAACCGGAAACAGGGAGCTGGCGACCGGTAAACAGAAAGAAGAATGACTGACAGAATTCAACTAGGAACGATGGAACAACCCCAATTCTCACCTGCCGCGATGGCATTGGTTCAGAAAATTATTAAAAGATATCCTGAAGGAAGACATAAATCTGCATTGCTTCCCATACTTCATATCGCACAGGCAGAATTTGGCGGATGGCTTAGCCCATCTACAATGGACTACGTGGCCTCTATCCTTAACATTAAACCCATCGAAGTATACGAGGTTGCGTCGTTCTATACGATGTACAACATGAGACCTGTTGGTAAGTGTGTACTTGAAGTATGCCGTACAGGTCCGTGTGCATTACGAGGTTCTGACGATATCATTGAATACCTCGAAAACAAATTGGGTATTAAAGAAGGCGAAACAACTGCCGATGGCATGTTCACTTTAAAGGCAGTGGAATGTCTTGCTTCATGTGGTTCAGCACCAATGATGCAGGTTGGCAATCATTATATAGAAAACCTTTCTGTTGAAAAAATGGATGAGGTTCTCGATCAGTTAAAAACAAGGCATAATGTTCCGAATCCGGATTATGGATCACCATATCCGGTGTCACCAGAAAATAACGGTTAATAGCAATGGGAAGGAAATTATTATTAAAAGACATTAACGTACCAGGCATTAAGTCTTTCGAGGTATACCGGAAGATGGGCGGTTATGCTTCAGTAGAAAAAGCGCTGAAGACTATGACGCCGGATTCAGTCATGGAAGAAGTTAAGAAATCAGGCTTACGCGGTCGCGGAGGTGCAGGTTTCCCTACTGGCATGAAATGGAGCTTCCTCGATAGAAAATCAGATAAACCTCGCTACCTCATTTGCAATGCAGATGAAAGTGAGCCCGGTACTTTCAAAGACCGTTTCTTAATGGAATATCTTCCTCACGCCCTGATTGAGGGTATGATCGTATCAAGTTTTGCGCTTGGTGCTAACACCTCATATATCTACATGCGTGGTGAGTTCCGTTGGATCTTCCCTATTCTTGAAAAAGCGATTGAAGAAGCCCGCGCAGCTGGCTTCCTCGGCAACAATATGTTAGGCACTGATTACTCCCTTGAACTCTATGTTCATTCCGGAGGAGGTGCTTACATCTGCGGTGAAGAAACTGCCCAGATCGAATCTCTTGAAGGAAAAAGAGGTAATCCAAGAAATAAACCTCCGTTCCCTGCTGTAGTCGGCCTTTACGGATGCCCTACTGTGGTCAATAACGTTGAATCAATTGCTACCGTACCACACATTTTAAACATGGGTGGCGATGAGTACGCAAAAATCGGTATAGGGAAGAGTACTGGTACTAAACTTATTTCAGCATCTGGTCATATCAACAAACCTGGTGTTTATGAAATTGAATTAGGATTACCCGTAGAAGAGTTTATTTACTCGGATGAATACTGTGGCGGTATCTGGAAAGGAAGAAAGATGAAAGCTTGCGTGCCTGGCGGTTCTTCTGTTCCTATTCTTCCTACCGAACTCATGTTGAAAACCGCTAAAGGCGAGCCCAGGTTAATGAGTTATGAATCGCTTTCAGATGGTGGTTTTGCAACAGGCTCTATGCTAGGTTCCGGAGGATTTATTGTGTTTGATGAAACTGCTTGTATTGTTCGTAATACATGGACATACGCCAGATTCTACCATCACGAATCATGCGGGCAGTGCAGTCCGTGCAGAGAAGGAACAGGCTGGATGGAGAAAGTACTTCATCGTATTGAAACGGGTCACGGAAAAATGAGCGACATTGATCTTCTTGTTGATGTTGCGAAGAAAATAGAAGGAAATACAATTTGTCCTTTAGGTGATGCTGCTGCATGGCCAGTAGCCGCGGCAGTACGTCACTTCAGGGAAGAGTTTGAGTATCATGTGCGTTACCCTGAAAAAGTAAAAGATCCTAAGCATTTTGAAAAAGAACCATTTGTCTCAGAAAAGAAAGCAGTAGCTGCGTAGCAGGATAGTGGATGCCAGTTCTCTAAATGTTGGTAGACACTCAATGGTGATTGCATTGCCAGCATCAAGAATCCAGAATCGAGCATTGCTTACGATTTGATGAAATAGATATTAACGAATTGCCAAATAGACGAAAGAAGAATGGCCAAAGTAACAATAGACGGAATAGAGATTGAAGTAGCGGATGGAACAACCATCCTTCAGGCTGCCAGACAAATCGGGGGAGAAATTGTACCTCCTGCGATGTGCTACTATTCCACGTTAAAAAATAGCGGAGGTAAATGTCGTGCATGTCTTGTAAAAGTTGCAGCGGGTTCTGCTAAAGATCCAAGACCAATGCCAAAGCTAGTGCCTTCATGCATTACCACAGTTCAGGATGGCATGGTGGTAGAGAACATTACCAACCCAACCGTCTTAGAAACACGTAAAGGCGTTGTAGAATTCCTGCTGCTGAATCACCCATTGGATTGCCCTATCTGCGATCAGGCTGGTGAATGTGATCTTCAGAACTTTGCGTATAATCATGGCGTATCTAAAACACGCTATGAGGAAGAGCGAAGAACCTTTGAGCAACATGATATAGGAGATAAGATTAAGCTGCACATGAATCGTTGCATTCTTTGCTACCGATGCACGTATGTAGCTGATCAGCTGACAGACAACCGTGTACACGGTGTTTTAAATCGCGGCGATCATGCGGAGATCAGCACCTATATTGAGAAAGCAATAGACAACGAATTCTCGGGAAACATGATTGATGTTTGTCCTGTAGGTGCACTTACAGACAAGACATTCCGCTTCAAACAAAGAGTATGGTTTACAAAACCACTTGATGCCCATAGAGATTGCCCTAAATGTTCTGGTAAAGTTGTTCTTTGGACAAAAGGAAATGATGTATTACGTGTTACAGCGCGTAAAGATCAATATAATGAAGTAAAAGAATTTATCTGTAATGAATGCCGCTACGATCATAAAGATATGAACGATTGGGTTATTGAAGGCCCTCGTCATATTGAACGTGGCTCTGTAATCTCTCAAAATCATTACGAAAAGATTGACCTGGTAAAATTAAAGGCTGATGTAGAACGTCAGCTCAAGTTTCAGGAAGGAAAAAGATTAAACGAAGCTAATAATACACCTGCATGAGCACTTTTTTAATCTATAAGTTAGCACTTGTTCTCGCAGTGTTTGGAATCACCCTTCTGGTGGCCATGTATTCAACCTACCTAGAAAGAAAGGTAGCTGCATTCATGCAGGATCGTGTTGGTCCGGACAGAGCAGGTCCTTTCGGAATTCTTCAACCATTGGCTGATGGTGTGAAGATGTTTATGAAGGAAGAGATTATTCCCAATGTATCTAACAAGTTTCTATTTATTGTAGGGCCCTGTATTGCCATGATCACAGCTATTATGGCTGGGGTTGTAATCCCTTGGGGAAATACGATTACTATTGGTGGAGAGACCTACACCCTACAGATTGCTGATATTAATATTGGTATTCTCTATGTTTTCGGAGTTGTGTCAATCGGCGTTTATGGTATTATGATCGGCGGCTGGGCGTCCAATAATAAGTACTCTTTATTAGGTGCCATTCGTGCTTCCGCCCAGATGATTAGCTATGAATTAGCTATGGGGTTATCCATTATAGCGCTCATTATGCTAACAGGCACCTTATCGCTACGAGAAATTGCTTTAATGCAAGGTGGCGGCGTTGGAAGTGATTGGAACATGTGGAATGTGGTGTATCAGCCTGTAGGATTTCTAATGTTCATTATCTGCGCTTTTGCAGAATGTAACCGTATGCCATTCGATTTACCTGAATCAGAGACTGAACTTGTAGGTGGCTACCATACGGAGTATAGCAGTATGAAGCTTGGCTTCTACCTCTTTGCAGAGTATATAAACATGTTTACATCTTCTGCACTAATGGCTACGCTTTACTTCGGTGGGTTCAATTTCCCATTCCAAAATGACCTGGGATTAGATCCTAACCTTGTTACAATACTAGGAACAGTAGCTTTCTTTTTAAAGATAGGCTTCTTCATCTTCTTCTTCATGTGGGTACGTTGGACTTTACCTCGTTTCCGATATGATCAGCTGATGAACCTGGGCTGGAAAATTTTAATTCCTCTGGCAATCGCCAATGTTGCGATCACAGGACTAGTGAAGATATTAGTTAAATAAAAATATAAAGGAGATTTGCTATGCAATCCTTATCGGGAAGATCAAAAGTTGTTGTAAAGAAAGAGATGACGCTGGCGGAGCGTATGTACCTCCCAGCGATTCTCGGTGGTGTAATGATTACCCTTCGTCACTTTTTCAAGAGAAAGACAACTATAAAATATCCGGAAAAGAAAAGAGAGTTTAGTGCTATCTGGCGCGGACATCACGTATTAAAGCGTGATGAAAAAGGTGCGGAGCGCTGTACGGCGTGCGGACTTTGTGCTGTATCCTGCCCTGCAGAAGCAATTACCATGACTTCCGGCGAACGTAAGAAAGGTGAAGAACATCTATACAGGGAAGAGAAATACGCAGTTACCTATGAAATTAACATGCTTCGCTGCATCTTCTGCGGACTTTGTGAAGAAGCTTGTCCTAAAGAAGCGATTTTCTTAACAGACAGACTTGTCTCTACAGATTACGGCAGAGATGGCTTTATCTATGGAAAAGATAAACTGGTAGAGCCTGTTGATAAAAGAATTGATGTAACAAAAAGGCAAACTCCTGCTGTTCTTGAATTCAAGAAACACAAAGAGTTTAGTCATAATAAATAGTAGGCAGTAGGCAAAGAGCAGTTGCCAGTTCATTTTCTGGCGCCTGTGATCATGATAATTGTTCTTTTTTAAGTTTCGTGCTTAAAAAAGTCAATTGTCAATAGTAGATAGTCGAGAGTACATTACTAATGACTAATGACCGTTGACTGATGACGAGTGACTCTGATAAGATTTGATGAATTTGAGTTGCAAGAGAAGTGAACTAGTCAAAGTGAATCCGATGACCAGTGACTAATGATCAATGCCCCTTCAAAAGCCAGATGAGCTTTGAAGTGTAAGAAAAATGAATTAGATAAATAAGGGACTTTAAGTCCGAAGTGCCATATTTGCGGCACAAAACGTAATACTAAACAACTTAAGTATCGTGACTTTATACGCATTTTACTTCCTCTCCTTCCTGGCTGTGCTGAGTGCACTGATGGTTGTGTTTTCGAGGAACCCGATTTACAGTGTATTGTACCTTGTAATCACGTTCTTTTGTGTAGCGTGCCACTATCTACTGCTTAACGCACAATTCCTGGCTGCAGTTCACATCATTGTTTACGCCGGAGCAATTATGGTACTTTTTCTCTATGTGATTATGCTTCTTAACTTGAATCAGGAGACGGAGTCTCAGAAAAGTAACATACTCAAATTTGCTGCAGTAATTTCATCAGGATTACTAATGGTTGTAATTATTGGCGCCTTACGAGGAGTTGAAACAGGTGTTATCGAGCTAGGCAGCAATAGCAAGATCGGTCTTGTAAAGAACTTAGGAAACCTGTTATTCAATGAGTTTCTTTTGCCTTTTGAAATTGTGTCTCTGCTTTTATTAACAGCGATGGTAGGTGCAGTAATGCTCGGAAAAAATCATATGCGTAGAGCACAGCAAATTGCTAAAAACAGAAATGGGAAATTCGCCGATTCGGCAACTAATAATATTAAAGTAAAAGAGCTTACCAATGAATAATGCTGTTAGTGCGGCCATACAAGGCGTGCCGTTAAATTATTATATCTGGCTTAGCACAGCACTTTTTGTAATCGGGGTGCTTGGTGTTCTCTACAGAAGAAATATCATCATCATATTCATGTGCATTGAATTAATGCTCAATGCAGTAAACCTGTTACTTGTAGCATTTTCCGCGCATCATGGTGATGGCGCAGGGCAAGTCTTCGTATTCTTTATTATGGCAGTGGCTGCGGCAGAAGTTGCTGTTGGGCTTGCCATCCTGATCGTGATTTATAATAACACCCGCTCTACTGATATTAAAGTATTGAATAAACTGAAATGGTAATGGACAACTTGATAGGTTTAATTCCGCTTTCTCCCCTTCTTGGTTTTCTGATCATTGGTTTATTCAACAGATATTTATCTAAAGGATTGGTGTCAGTAATAGCCTGTGCCTCTGTGCTCATTTCATTCATTCTTTCAATTCTTGTATTTCTCCAATTGGAAGAGGGTCAGCATGCACTAACACTTACAGCTTTTGACTGGATTACTACAGGTAAACTTTCTGTTTCTTTCTCATTCCTTGTTGACCCTTTGAGTGGGCTGATGATGCTAATCATCACAGGAGTTGGTTTCCTAATTCACCTCTACTCTACAGGGTATATGCACGAGGATGCAGGGTTCAACAGATTTTTTGCGTACCTGAACCTCTTTATCTTCTTCATGCTACTCCTTGTAATGGGAGCAAACTATCTTCTGATGTTCGTTGGCTGGGAAGGCGTAGGTTTATGCTCCTATCTATTGATAGGGTTCTGGTTCAAAAACACGGAGTACAATAACGCTGCTAAAAAAGCTTTTATAATGAACCGCATTGGAGACCTTGGGTTAATCCTTGGCGTCATCCTAATCTTTGTTCATTTCGGAAGTGTTGCCTATGCTGATGTATTTGCTACTGCAGGAAGTTTTACTACTGGCTCAGAAATAATTACCTGGATTACTGTCCTTCTTTTCGTTGGTGCGGTTGGTAAAAGCGCTCAGATACCTTTATATACCTGGCTTCCGGATGCGATGGCAGGTCCTACGCCTGTCTCTGCGTTGATTCACGCAGCAACCATGGTTACTGCTGGTATTTATATGATTGCCAGAAATAACGTTCTTTATTCTCTATCACCGCTTGCACTTGATATTGTAACCATTATCGGTTTGGCTACTGCTTTATTTGCTGCCACCATTGCTATTACTCAAAACGATATTAAAAAAGTACTCGCCTATTCCACCGTTAGCCAATTGGGGTTAATGTTTGTTGCGTTAGGTCTAGGTGCTTACACAACAGGTATCTTTCACATGATGACACATGCTTTCTTTAAGGCATTGTTGTTCTTAGGTGCAGGTAGTGTAATTCATGGAATGAGCGGCGAACAAGATATTCGTAAAATGGGAGGTTTAAGAAAATATCTTCCTGTTACCTTCGCTACTTTTCTTATTGGAACGCTTGCGATTTCTGGTATACCTCCTTTTGCAGGATTTTTCTCAAAAGATGAAATACTTGCAAATGCCTTTGCTCATAACCCATTTGTATACGGAATTGCATTAGTTGCTTCTTTACTCACTGCCTTCTATATGTTCCGTCTTTTCTTCCTGACTTTCTCAGGAGACACAAGAGCATCGCATGAAGTACAACACCACATTCACGAATCCCCAAAGAGCATGACAATTCCTTTGATAGTTCTTGGTATACTTTCAATCATCGGTGGTTTTGTTGGTATTCCTGAAGTACTTGGAGGACATCATGCGTTAAATAACTTCCTCGCTCCTGTATTTGAAAAATCAACTGCAATAGCTCAGCCACATCACCTGGAACATGCTACAGAATTGATGCTTATGGGATTAGTTATCGGATTGACTCTCGTTATGATTGTTGTAGCTTATGTAATGTATGTACGAGGAAAACAAGTACCAGCGAATGATGAGTCAATTGATGGAATACAGAAACTAGTTTATAACAAATATTATATAGATGAACTCTATGCGGCTTTAATCACTAAACCGCTCAATGCTTTATCCAAGGCAATGGATGCTGTTATAGAAAGATTATTTATCGATGGTATCGTGAATGGCGCAGGACGAATTGTAACGTGGGGCGGAAAGACCATTCGTATTGTACAAACTGGTAATACTGGTTTTTACATATTCACAATGGTTATTAGCATCATTATCATTCTTGTTGTAAAGAGTTTAATTTAAAATACTTCGTGTGTAGTAAACAGATGCCCTTTTGTGTGCATCTGTAAATGAAACACAAAGAAAAACAGATAAACATGTTGACTGCTGTATTGATCTTCTGGCCTTTTGTTGCGGCCCTCATTGTGTTAGCACTTAATTCCAATCAGGCAAAGGGTTGGGCTTTAACTGCTTCCTTAATTGAGCTTGTTCTTTCTATTTACGTAGCCTTTCAATTTCAACCTACTGCAGAAGCTCAATTCGAAATAAATACTCCTTGGATAGCTTCTTTGGGTATTAACTTTCATGTAGCGATTGACGGTATCAGCTTATTACTCGTACTGCTCACCACAGTACTTACCCCTTTCATTGTATTATCTTCTTTCAACCATAACTACGAAAAAGCTAACTCCTTTTACAGTCTAATCCTGTTTATGGAGATGGCCCTTGTAGGTGTTTTCGTCGCACTTGACGGCTTCCTGTTTTACATATTCTGGGAAATGGCATTGATACCCATTTATTTCATCTGCCTGCGCTGGGGAGGAATTAACAGAGGTGCTGTTACATTAAAGTTCTTTATCTACACACTTGCAGGAAGTTTAGTAATGCTTCTGGGATTCATTTATCTGTACTATCAAACTCCTGGAAGTCATAGCTTTGATATCAAGGCACTTTATGCTGCGGGACAAAGCCTTTCTGAATTTGATCAACGGATAATATTCTGGGCCATCTTTATTGCTTTCGCAGTAAAAATGCCAGTGTTTCCTTTCCATACATGGCAACCAGATACTTACAATACGGCGCCTACGCAAGGCACTATGCTGCTTTCTGGTATCATGTTAAAGATGGGCATTTATGGCGTTATACGCTGGCTTATCCCTGTAGTACCGGGGGGTGTTGCTATATACGGCAATGTTGCTCTAATAATCTCAGTTATCGGAATTGTATATGCATCCTGCTTAGCAATTGTACAGAAAGATCTGAAAAGGCTTATCGCTTACTCTTCTATTGCGCACGTTGGTCTAATAGCAGCAGGGTTGTTTACGATGAATAAGCTTGGTATGCAGGGTGCAATCATTCAAATGGTGAGTCACGGATTCATTATTGTAGGGTTATTCTATGTTATTGATATCATTATTTCCAGAACAGCTACCCAGGAAATATCAAACCTAGGAGGAATCAGGAATATCGCTCCTGTTTTTACAACTGTATTTGTTATCATCATGCTTGGTAATGTTTCATTGCCGTTGACCAGTGGGTTTGTCGGCGAATTCCTGTTGATTAACTCTGTATTTCAATACAACTACATTATCGGCGCTGTAGCAGGCTTGACAATGATTCTCGGAGCCGTGTACATGCTTAGAAGCTTCCAGCAGACCATGCTGGGAGAAACAAATTCAAACACCAGAGGTTTTATAGATTTAGGTACAACAGAGAAACTAGTTTTATTCCCTATTGTAGCCATTATTATTTTTATCGGAGTTTATCCTGCCCCTCTTTTAAAGATCTCAGAAGCTGCGGTCGATAACCTGTACACGATAATCAGCAGTTACCAAGCTTTAAAAGGCCAATAAGAGATTTGGGTTATTGATTTAATGAGCAGGTAATTTAGGCAAGGAGTAAGCCACGGATAAACGATAAGCACTAAAACTATCTCATCTATCTAACCTAAAAGTATAAGATGAGGTTTATAAGATAAAAAGTATTGCACAGGATGTGCGCTTAATTATAGAAATTATGAACGCTGTATTTGTTCTTTCAGGATTAGGAATTTTTTCATTGATAGCTGAAATATTCAATTTCAGAAGAGCACTATTTCCGATTGTTGTTCTTGGATTAATTGCTTCTGCTGTACTACTTATCCTCGATTGGAATACTGGTCATTCCTACTATAGCAACATGCTTACCTTTGACAATTATGCTGTCGCTTTCAGCACCGGCATCTCTGTCATTGCTTTGTTATGGTTTATGATGTCCAGTGACTATTTCCATAATAACACCCATGTTACTGATCATTTCGCATTGGTGATTTTTGCGTTGGTAGGTGCCGTATTTATGGTTTCTTATAGCAACCTTGCTATGTTATTCCTGGGCATTGAAATACTTTCAGTTGCCTTGTACATTCTAGCGGGAAGTAAAATGAAGGATCTCCTTTCAAACGAAGCTTCCTTCAAATACTTTTTAATGGGTTCATTCGCTACTGGATTCCTGTTGTTTGGTATCGCGCTGATTTATGGCGTTACAGCCTCATTTGATTTGAGTCAGATAGCGCAAAAGATTTTAAGTCCGGAGTCTGAAACAAGCGCCTTACTATATGCTGGCGTTCTTCTAATGATGGTTGGTCTGTTGTTTAAAATCTCAGCAGTTCCTTTTCATTTTTGGGCACCGGATGTTTATGAGGGCTCTCCTACTGTTGTTACAGCGTTTATGTCAACTATCGTAAAGATAGCTGCATTTGCTGCTTTCTTCCGTTTATTTACTACTTGCTTCAGCCCTGTTTCCCCTCAGTGGACTGACGTACTTATTGTCATCACGGTTCTTACATTGGTTGTTAGCAACGTTACCGCTGTTTATCAACATAGCGTTAAGAGAATTCTTGCTTATTCAAGTGTTGCGCATGCCGGTTATATGTTAATTACATTGGTCTCATTAACTGATATCTCATCAGGAGCCATGTTTTATTATGTGCTAGCTTATGCTGTCGCTTCTATTAGTGCATTTGCTGTACTACACAATGTAGCTGGTGAAGGCGACTATGCTATTGTTGATTCCTTCAACGGCTTGGCCAAACGTAATCCTTTTCTCGCTTTTACCATGGCAGTTTCGTTATTATCATTAGCGGGTATTCCTCCCCTTGCTGGCTTCTTTGCCAAGTATTACATTTTTACCGTAGCCTTCCAGGCAGGGCATGTAGGACTTGTCTTACTAGCAATTGTTACGTCATTAATAGGCATCTATTACTATTTCCGTGTAATTATAGCAATGTATTTGAAGTCATCAGATAAAACTGAATCAATTGCAGTTCCGGTACTTAATCAGATTCTCCTTGTTATCTGCCTTATAGTAACAGTGGTACTGGGAATTTTCCCGGATATGCTGATTAATCTGCTTTAACCTGCCTAAAACAGGAAGATTTCTTTTGTAAGACGAAAGAGAAAGACTAGCGGTTTATTCTGCGATAAGGTATTCATCTTTGAATACCTGAGTCAGTATGTTACAAAGCTCGTTAAAAGTACTTGGCTTTGTAAAGAATGCTTTAGCGCCAAGCTCCTTTGCCCGCAACATGTCCTTTTCATTTACAGAGGTAGAGAGAACTATAATGGGGATATAACTGAGTCCGCTATGCGCTTTGATGATTGAAAGGAAATCAAATCCTGTAAGTCCTGGCATATTTAGATCAAGAAGGATGAGGTCAGGCGATATTTCTCCCTCACTTAAAAGATTTAAAGCCTCTGCTGCTGAATCTACTGCGAAATACGGAATACGATTATCTAAAGCATCCAGAGCCATCTTAAATAAAGACAGATCGTCTTCATCATCATCAATGTATAAGACGCTTTGATTTTTGTAGTTGTTTATTTTTTTAGTATCAGGCAAAGAAACCTCCAGGTATAAGCGGCAAGCCTTCAGGTAGGCTTTTTATCTTAGTCAGTAACAAATGTAGTTAGGGGCTTATCAATTAGCTATCCGGGAAATCCCGGATTTTTAGCACTTTTTTATCGATAATATTGTCTGTAATGGAGGCTCCGTATACATTTGCTGCCTTCATAGACCTATGCCTTCAAGAATAAAGGTTTTTCACCTCGAAGATTACACCATCATGAGAGATGGTATTAGATTTCTCCTCTCACAAGACAAAGACATGAACCTGGTAGGAGAAGCACACCAGGGAGAGCAGTTCCTAAAAATAGTTAACACTGTTGATATAGATGTACTGCTTCTCGACATCTATCTTGATTCTATGGAGCACCTGCAAACTATTGACGGATTTGAAATCTGTAAGCGGCTTCAGAAAATTGCTCCTTCAATTAAAGTGATTGCACATTCTGTATATGATGATGCTGATCGTGTAGCGACAATATTCAAGGCTGGTGCGCTTGGCTTTGTATCTAAGAAAGCTGGCTATGCTGAGTTGATCCACGCGATTAAAATTGTACATTCGGGAAAGAAATACATTTGCCAGGAGACATCAAAAAAACTGAAGAACCTTAATCAGTTTCTGGCAGGTTTAGAAGATACGCTTGAAAGTACTGAAGAGTTTTTTTCAAAGAGGGAAAAAGAAGTGTTGGCACTTCTCGCGAGTGGCGCCTCTTCAAGAGAGATCGCTAAAAAGCTTTTTATCACCGAAAAAACAGTAGAGTCGCATCGAAAAAACCTGGTTCAGAAAGCGAAAGTAAAAAACACTGTTGAGCTTATTACTTATGCTTCCCTAAGAGGATTGATTAAAAAATAACCTAAGTTTATCTGGCTATACCTAATCAATTAATGCCAGTGACAAAATCATCTATACCAGAAGTAATAAGCGCAATCGGAGCGTTAGCGAAGGATGGGTACTTTCTATATAACGTAAAAAAAAATACACTCGATTACACAAATTCTTCGCTATTGAAGATTTTCGATATCAGTCACACATCTTTTAGCTCCCAACCTGCCTTTTTTATTAATCATATTTTAAGCGAAGATTTGGAACATCTGCAGGCCGAGTACAGCTTATTCTCCAGGTTAAATAAAGTGGAAGATGTACTATTTAGAATCAAGCAGCATGATGGTACATTCAGGTATTTGCAATTAAACGCCTATAAATACAACAATGAATACGTAGTTGGTATCATTAAAGACGTTACGGAACTTAAAGAGCGGGAAGAGTATGTTATTAATTATGGGGCAAAAAAGAATTCTCTACTTGATATGGTAACACATAATCTTGCTGGCCCTTTGCATCTATCCAGGAATATTATAGAGTCTATAGAACGCAACAGAATTTCAAAAGTATCAGATATTCAGGCTCAGCTTGAACTAATAAAAGAAAATACTAATCATTGTATAGATATTGTCAACGACTTCCTTGAAGAAGAGCACCTGGTATCGGAACATATCAGCGTAAAGGCAAATCCATTCAACGTTATTGAAAAGCTGGAAATCATAATTGAACGTATAAGAAAATCATATCCTGATTATAGTTTTAAGATCAATACTAAGCAAAAAGATATCACCATACAGGCGGATGATGTTAAGTTCTTACAGGTTGCTAACAATCTTATTTCAAACGCTGTTAAGTTTTCACCAACAAAGTCTACCATTGAGATAGCAATAACAGAATCACCAAAAACTGTAATCATTGCCTTTAAAGACTCTGGCATTGGAATACCTGATTCAATGAAATCGGCACTTTTTCAAAAGAACACTCCTGCCAGCAGACCGGGTCTCATGGGCGAAAAATCAATAGGTATGGGATTATACATTGTAAAGAAACTTGTTCAGCTCATGAATGGCCAAGTAGACTTTGAGAGTAAGGAAAACGTGGGAACCACATTTACATTAACGTTCCCTAAGGATGACATCGAGCATGCTTCTTAATTCACTACCAATTTACTCACTACAAAGCCCTGAACACTTTCATACAACCGATACACCAATTGATAACCAGTCAAAAGGAGTCATTTTAACGGCTAATAAGAAAAGTAACGAATTGCAAGCATGAACATCTTCAGAACTTTACTTTGGATACAAGGATGTTATACGTTGTTAACAGCAATATGGCCATTGGTTGATATTCATAGCTTCATGTTGGCTACGGGTTACAAAACAGACATTTGGCTTATAAAAACCGTGGGCGCACTTCTTATTCCTGTAGCGCTCACCATGCTATCTTTTTTATTTATAGATACAGATCAGAGACCAGTTTTTATACTCGGAAGCCTTACCTCTGCTGCTTTTATCAGCATTGATTTCTATTACGCACTCAATGATGTAATCTCTGACATCTATTTGGGCGACGGCATCATTCAAATCATCTTTCTCATTACATGGCTCGCCTTAGCGAAACCCCTGCTGTTGAAAAGAAGTAATAAGTAAAACACTAAAGGCGAAAAGGAAGTCCTTCTTCAAGTTTAGGTTTTATAAGATAACCATCGGGCTTTACTCCCAGTGATTCCACGTACTCTTTGGAACGAAGCGATGAGACTAGAAAGATTACGGATAGTTCCCTTTCCTTTGGTTCCGATCGGATTATATCAAAGACTTCAAACCCATCAACAGATGGCAGTACTAAATCCAAAAGAATAAGCTTAGGAGCACCGTCAGATTCAAAAAGTAAAAACTTAACCGCCTCTGCCCCATCCTGAATATATCTTATCTTATTATTTACGTGACTTCGAAGGAATTTAATTAAACGTTCAGCGTCGTCTTCATTATCCTCAATCAACACTATTTCCAAGTCCTCTTTCATACTGTAACATTTCCTTATTTGAGGAACAAAAACATGCCGGCATGTTGCGAAGGAGAAATTGGGTGTTTCGAACAGCTACTTTTATTGTCTGAATTAACCGGCGGCGCACTGCTGGTAACAATTCTTAGTCGTCTTGAAAGGGGTAGCGTACCCTTCTGCAAGTTAGAAACAACGTGCGTTTGTAGGTCCTACCCTAACCTCAATGTAACTTAATGCCAATTACCTAGCTTAGTGGTAACTGATCAAATCACTGCTGGACCTGCAAGGGTTTATACGAGATGCATTCATTTATTCTTCATCATTCCTGCTCACGGAAAGACTACCAGAGCTTTTTTCTGTCTGAACAATCTGCTCGATATCTTCAAGATGTGATTCAATTACAGGAAGATTGTTTACAACAAAATCACGAACCTCGGGATCACTAAACTTTTTCGCTCTGCTGAACTGACGGAGATCATGTTTGTGATCAAGCGTTATCATACGAACAAACTTCTTATCGAAGAATCTTCCATTCTCACTTCTTAACTCATATAACCCATGTGTTCTTCTATTGCTTAAAGCTTTAGGAAGCCTTACCTTTTTCTTTTCAGCAAGTTCTTTAAGCTCTTCAAGTACCTTTGACTGATCCTGTATGATCTTTTCGCCATAAGCGCGGATTTCTTCGGTAGTACCACGCTCTTTAGCCAGCTTACCTTGTTCTATGCCCATCATTCGGGTATCAGCAGCCTGAATAATAAACGCTGCAATGTGGTCGTCAACCATTGCGTGTTCCTCTTCACTTACATTATTTACGTTTTCTTTTTCACCCATTGTGCATTGGTAAAAAAACACCACGCTGATAATGAGTAAACTAATCAGAACTCTTTTCATTTTAGATAATCCTCCTTCACATTCCAATAATTATGCCTTTTGTAAAACTTAAAACACATCGTACGACAAAAGGAAATATTTCGAGTTAAATGTTACCAGCATTGCATTAACGTTTTCGCAGCACTTCCAATGCTCACTAACGTAATCCAATAATAAATGTATAGGTATAATTTTTAACATTTATTGAGAAACGCAATTCCCTATGAAAAAATCCTTTCAGTTATCAAGAAGAACTTTCATCGAACATTCTTATCGCTATAGTGTTGCTGCTTTCTCAGTGTATTCATTTTCTTCGCTTACTTCTTGCCAGAGTAAACAGGAGAAGGAAGAGAAAAGCGAACAGAATGTATCAGAACAACAGGCATCAAAGAAACTAGGTATTGCGTTGGTAGGACTTGGTAACTACAGCAAAGGACAACTTGCTCCTGCGCTTCAGGAAACACAGCACTGTTACCTTTCCGGAATCGTTACAGGTTCTCCTGATAAAGCAGATGAATGGAAAACGAAGTATAATATTCCGGAGAAGAATATTTACAACTACGAGAATTTCGATCAGATAAAAGATAACCCTGATATCGACATCATCTATGTTGTGCTTCCTAACGCCATGCACAAAGAATTTGTTGTAAGAGCAGCGAAAGCGGGCAAGCATGTTATATGCGAAAAACCAATGGCTGTTACCGTACAGGAATGTGACGAAATGATAGCTGCATGCAAGGAAGCCGGTAAGATGCTTTCTATCGGTTACCGCTTACGTTTCGAACCCTACAATCGGGAGATGACTCGCTTTGGAACTGAAAAAGTATTCGGCAACATTAAAAAGGTAATTGCAGAAAATGGCATGAGTGATACAGAAGGCTGGCGATTAAACAAAGCACTCGCGGGCGGTGGCTCTCTTATGGATGTCGGAATCTATGCCATACAAGGCGTGCGTTATACAACAGGAATGGAACCGATAGCTGTTACTGCTAAAGAAGGTCCTAAAAAAGACAAAGATCGATTTAAAGATATAGAAGATTCGCTAAGCTGGACCATGGAAATGCCGGGAGGTATTATAGCAGAATGTAAAACTGCCTACACCAACGAAATGAACAAACTTCGCCTTGAAGGTGAAAACGGTTGGGCCGAACTATCTCCTGCCTATCCTTATAAAGGTATAAAGGGAGAAACTTCAAATGGTAAGATGGATTTTCCGGAAGTAAACCAACAAGCCTTGCAGATGGATGCGTTCGCACAAGCAATAAAGGAAAACAAACCATCAACTGTTCCAGGTGAAATGGGAAAACAGGATGTTAAAATCATACAGGCAATTTACGAGGCTATGCGCACAGGAAAAAAGGTGACAATTTCCTGATGCATTGTCTCTAAATTAATCACCTTACTTCTTCATATACAATTACACTTGTTGGTGGAATTACTACCTCTTCTGATGAAGTAGTTAATGAAGGCAGTGTTTGCTTTTGCTTTCCGTCTTCGCTCCATTGTACTTCCTGGGAATCAAGAATCTTTCTCCATTTCTTATTTCCCAGAGGCATTGTGTATCTTACTTTCTGCTCGCCAAAATTAAACAGACATAGCACATGATCACTTCCTCCTACTGCCTGGCGATGAATAACAAGTGCATCCTGAGCGATAACCTGAGCCGTGATATCGTTCTTGTCAAAATTTCCTATTGCTTTGTTCGATCTTCTTAGCTGAATAAGCCTCTTATGCCATTCAAGCGTAATTTTGTGCTTGCCTTCATTTCGTTTAACCCACTTCAACTTTGAGTCATTGAAAGTCTTCTCATCATAAGGATCTGGTGATTCTCCTTCTCCCTTATAATCTTTAAATTCTTCTTTTCTTCCTTTTCTTACAGCTTCAACAAGGGCAGGATCTGTGTGGCTTACGAAATAGTAGAAAGGAGATTGATCTGCATACTCTTCGCCCATAAATAGCATCGGCACGTAGGGCGAAAGCATTAAGGCCGCTGCTCCTAATTTAACTTTCTCATGATTAACAAGAACACATAGACGTTCAGCATGTATGCGGTTTCCGATCTGATCGTGGTTAAGATTAAATGCTACGAATTTATCACCAGGGATACCTGCAGAAGAAACACCGTGCTTTCTCTTCCTGAACTTTACATACTCCCCGCTGTGAACAAAGCCATCTGTATATGCTTTCGCAAGTTGTTCTATCAATCCGAAATCAATATACCGTTCTCTGCCTTTTGGGTCGAGCATCACATACAGCGCATGATGAAAGTCGTCAAGCCATTGGGCTGTGAAACCATATCCTCCTATTACTAAAGGATTAATTACGCGAGGGCTATTCAAGTCACTCTCTGCGATCATATGCAACGGTCGTCCTACCTCTTCCTGCAATTGCTTTACCTTATCGTTTACATACTGCCAGAAATGATATGCACCATTATCATAGGCCATGTGAATTGCATCGAGTCTCAGTCCATCAAGGTGAAAGTATTTAAACCAATACAAAGCATTGTTACAGAAGTAATCTCTTACGCCATCCGACCAGTCTCCATCGAAATTAATGGCATCTCCCCAGGGTGTACAATATGTATCTGTAAAATAAGGTCCATATTGAGGGAGGTAATTTCCTTCAGGGCCAATATGATTATATACCACATCCAGGAATACAGCGATACCTCTTTGATGACAGGCATCAACCAGTCTTTTTAATCCATCAGGTCCCCCATAAGTATTTTGAACAGCGTAAGGATAAACACCATCATAACCCCAGTTTCTACCTCCGCTAAACTGTGACACAGGCATAAGCTCCAACGCATTAATTCCTGTTTCATAAAGCTCGTCCAGATAAGGTATAATGGCTTCAAAAGTACCCTCTTGAGTAAATGTACCAACGTGGACTTCGTAAAGTATAAGGTCTTTAAAAGGCAATCCACGCCATGCCTGGTCCTTCCATTCATAGTCATGGGTATAAACCTGTGAGGGACCATGCACGCCCTCTGGCTGGTAGAATGAAGTAGGATCAGGATAATCTTTTTCGTTATCGGGTCTAAAGAAGTACTTCGCTCCCTGCTTTACATCTTTTAATGTTATACTAAAATAACCTTCATCATCTTTCTTCATCTCAACCTGTCGTTTTGATTCTGTTAGATGAAGAATCATACGCTCCTTTAAAGGAGCCCAGACAGAAAATGTACATTCAGAACCATTAAACCTGGCACCGGCCAGATTGGTAGCGAGCGTAGTTCCCATAGAAGTTATACCAAGAGTTGTTTTTAATTTTCTTTTAATTTGATAATAATACCTTCATCTCCGCTTAAACTTATTGTACCTTCTACTGCTGTACCTTCAAGCTCAGGAGAAGTAGAAACTACAATAGTACCCGTATAAGATGTTTGCTTCTGCCTGAAATAACATGGTCTATGGGTGAGATTAAGAATGATAAGAAATGCTGGGGAGCCTTCTGCTTTTCGTATGTAAGCTATCATCTGGTGATCCGAATAAACCGGAGTATAACTTCCTACGGATAATGATGACTCCTTCTTACGTAAAGCGATAAGCTTAGCATATAAATTATATATTGACGTTTCATTATTGCGGAGTGCTTCTACATTCTGCCGCGTATAGTTCCTGTCAACTCTCAGCCACGGCTTAGTTGTTGAGAACCCTGCATTAGTCGAGGCATCCCATTGCATGGGTGTTCTTGCAGGATCCCGGCTCAGGTTCTTATCGGGCATGTTTAAACCCTGCGGATCCTGGATTTCTTCAACCGGTATCGGTACATCTTTCAACCCGATTTCATCACCATAGTAAATAGTAGGTGTGCCTCTTAACGTAAGAAGAAGCATGGCTGCCACACGTGCTTGTTCAGAACCAAGTCTGCTTGCCACCCTTGGTTGATCATGATTTCCTAAAACCCAGTTAGGCCATCCATGTTCGGGTAAAGCATTTTCATACTCCGCTATGGCGAGTGCTATCTGTGTTGCATCCCACGGTAAGGTTAACAGTTGAAAGTTAAAAGGAAGATGTGCACCTTTTCTTTCTGCACCATAGTACGTAACCAGTTTTTGTATCGGAAGGTAGATCTCTCCTATCATCATACGCTCATCGTACTGATCGAGCAGATCCCTCATCATCCTCACGATCTTATGAACTTCAGGCTGATCAGTAGAAAACACAGGAAGCAGTTGATCATACGTGGCCATGTGTTGCTGATATGTTGGATTAACAGGATTATCTCTGAACTGATCATCCTTTATCATGTGCCACATTACATCTACACGGAAGCCATCAACACCTTTATCCAACCAGAACTTCATTACGTTCAGCATCGCCTTTTGAACTTCCGGGTTTCTCCAATTAAGATCGGGTTGCTCTTTAAGAAACGCATGGTAGTAATACTGTTGAGTCTTTTCATCCCATTCCCACGCACTTCCCCCAAATGCAGCAAGCCAGTTGTTAGGTGGTGAATGATCAGGACCTGGATCTTTCCATATATACCAATTGCGTTTGGGATTATCTCTTGATGAGCGTGACTCAAGAAACCAGGGATGCTGATCTGAAGTGTGATTAGGAACAAGATCAAGAATTAGCTTCATTCCCCTGTTATGAATTTCCTTTAACAGCACATCAAAGTCAGCAAGAGAACCAAACAAAGGATGGATACCGGTATAATCTGAAATATCATAACCAAAATCTGCCATGGGTGATGGGTATATTGGTGAGATCCAAACGGCATCAATTCCTAAATTCTTTATGTAATCAAGACGGGTAATTATTCCTTTTAAATCTCCTACCCCATCGCCATTGCTATCCTGAAAAGAACGTGGATAAATTTGATATATAATTCCTTCCTGCCACCATAAGTGGTTCTGTTTTTCCTTCATGTACTTCAATACTTTAAAGCCAGATTCTGTTGTTTGAAATGTTGACTTCTTGACCTAACAGACTTCAGGGAGGTATAACAGGCAAAAGCCGATTATTAAAATTCTATTCCTGACGTACTACCAGCAGAAGAAATGATCCAGCAATTGCATTTATTAATGTTAAACAACCTGCTTTAAAAGGCATGGTTATTTCAGTACAACAAGAAGTGTAGAAAGGATTTGTGTTATGGACAATTACGAATACAACCGGCAAAAAGTCTATCCTGGTCAGCTACAAGTTGACGGGGAAAGATTCATGTATCAGGATATCTTAGCGAATTCAAGATATGGTAAGCGGCACATAATAAAAGATGTTGCTGCCAGTACGGATGAAGATATTGCTGACGAAATGCAACGAGAGGAACGCCCATCTGCAACTTTTAATGAAGGTAGCAGAAATGAGAACAGGTTTCCTGAAAGTGGTGCAAACTATGATACCCGAAATTTACATTCGGGAATGCCACCACGTACAGCAGGAGAACGCAAGGAACAACGTGCGGGTAACAATGAGCTGGAGCGAAAAGCAGATGCAAGGGAAAATGAAGGTTCAGTAACAAGAACAGAAGGCAGCACCAGGCAGTTATCTGATTAGCCAAAAAGGCAAGGTCTATAAACCAAACAAAAGAGAGAGAACGTTGAGTAACTCTCTTCTTTTTTTTACATCCATTAGCGTTAAACTATTACTTCTCTTTCAGCTGATAGTTTAATGAAACCAAACCTGTTTCATACACCTTGCTGTTTACTAGCGTAAGATTGATAGGATGTTGAAGGTTGGTGAAAAGTGGTTTTCCTTTTCCAAGTATAATGGGATGAACCGTAAACCAGAATTCATCAACAAGATTTGCTTGCATCAACGACTCCGTTAAGGCGGCACCGCCAAACAACCAGATATCTTTTCCGGGTGCAGCTTTAATTTCCTTTACCTGTTCTAAGGTACTTCCCCTTACTAATTCAGCACCTTCAAGCTGCCCCTTTATTGTATTGGAGAATACATAGTTTTTCTTGTTCCCATACATACCAAGGCCTCCTTCCATCTTAACTACAAGCTCATAACTTTTTCTGCCATATAAAATTGTATCAATCCTGTTGAGAAAATCAGTCATACCATAATCCTGATCGGTGAAACACCAATCAATTTCTCCATTCGGACCTTCAATAAAATTATCCAGCGTAACAGCTACTGCCAATATTATTTTTCTCATAAAGTTATAATGTAGTTGTTTTATTATTTAAGCCCAATTTGTATTTCAGAGACGTTTGCCTCGGGATGTTTAAAATCTACATTTATATAGATCTCGCGATTAACAGCAAGTGGTTCCAATTTATTATCTGCTATGTAATGAAATGCAACATCATAACTTCTTGGAAAGTCGAGCCAGTTTCCTTCATGCACTAAGGCCAGGCACTTGAAAGCTCCCGTTCTTTTGAAGTGAAAATTGCCATCGTATTCCTCAAGAACATAAGCAACAGGAAGTGCAATTTCGAGCGTAAAGGCTTGTTGTTCACCACCCGTAAAGCTGTGGTAATGCCAATGAACAGGGCCTGTAATAGGAATTTTATTCTTCACAGCTTCCTTATACAACTCCTGCGAAACCGGGAGGAATTGGGTAAGTGTATTAATCTGAGCTTCCGTTCTGAAAAACAAAAAACTAATTGGCGGTACTTCTTTAACCTGCATCATACTGATTTTTTTGCTAAATACAGGCACAAAGCTGACAACCTTATGTCAGCAGGGTGAAAAGAACTATTGATTGATTAATGTGGTTGGTAACTGCAGGAGGATTACGAAAACTTTAATGCACCTTTATAGTGTAGTACAAGTTCATCCACCATTTCCTCCATTATTCCCCTTAACTTATCCGGGTTTTCGATTTCTACGGCGTTTCCATACATGAGAAGCCACTTGCAGAAAGAGCGTGTGTTTGCAACCAAAAAGGTCATACGGCACCTGTCTCCCAAATCCTCTTCAGACACATAGCCGTAGTAGTAGCGCGCATATTTAACATTGCGTGTCATTGATTTATCAAACAGCAAGGTAACCTTCTCCATTTCCTGGTGTGCTGCAGTAAGGCTTTGGAAGTATTCCTGCAAAGTAAACAGGTTGCGTGAATCAAAACTGGCACCGGTGTTCTTCAACGATTGAATAAGGTCAACACGAAAATCGCGATAGCCATTGCGTAATCTGCACCAGCCTATTAAATGCCAACGCCCTGAGTAGTGTACAATCCCGATAGGTTCAATTTCACGTGTGGTTCTCTCCTCCTTCGTAGAGAGATATTCGACGCGCATCACGTTTTTCTTGGAGATGGCATTTTGAATTTCGGCCATATATTCATTCGGATAGTCCTCTTGTTTATCGTGCCTTAGTATTTCAATAGCAGATTGAAGATTTTCAAGATGGTCTTTCTCCGAATCGTTAAGCACGGATTTTATTTTAAGAAGTGCTGATTCATATGCTTTACGAATAGATACATCGGTCATCTTTTCTACCAGTTTCCCGGCTGTGAGCATAGCACTTGCTTCTTCCTGGCTGAACATGACGGGAGGAAGATGATATCCGTCTACTATAAAATATCCTTTCCCTGCTTCTGAACCAATGGGTACTCCCGCCTCCATCAACGCCTTAACATCGCGATAAACTGTTCTGAGGCTTATCTCAAATCGCTCAGCAATTTCTTCTGCTTTAACTACACGCTTTGTCTGTAATTGTATAAGAATAGCTGTTAAGCGATCAATTCTGTTCATATATGCTAATATACAAGTTTAAAAAACAGATACGAATTATTAACGTACAGTAATATGCTACCAACCCATCAATGATTTTATTTTCGCCGTTAACTCATTGGCGATTAATGTATGATCCTGTAAATCAGGATGGCTGCCACAACCATTGTTAAAACTTCTTGAAAAAAAATATTTATCAACTTTTTTCTCGCCGTTACTTTGAAGATGTGAAACCACACCTGTAAGATATCTTCGCATAACTTCCGCCAGCTTCTCATCCGCCATCGGACTTGTGATACAAAGTATCTGTGCTCTGGGATAAAGCGTTCTTATATTTTTGATGAAAGAAACATAAGCGGAGCAAAACTTTACCGAGTCCTGAATTCTGTCATTCTGGCCCAGGCAAATACTCACCACCTCAGGTTGATATTTTTTAAAGTCCCACAGGATAGTATCATCTCTCATATTTATTTTATCGAAAACATCAGGCATGGTTATCTCCATATTACAGCAACTGCGAATAAGACCAATACCGGAAACAGAACTTAGATGCCATTGTGCATTAAGTCTGCGGGCTGTCTGAGCACCATAGCTTAAGTAAGCATTGTGCTGATCGTACCATTGCCCGCTATCACATGGGATCACTGACAGATCACTACCCATACCACACGTAATCGAATTGCCAATAAATTCAATTTTTCGTGAAGGTTTGTTAGGCAGGCGCAAGAGCTTCTCACATTTTAACCCGACAAACTCAAGGTAACCAATGCCAGCTTCCGTATTCTTACAGATCACAATAGTATGCTCGCCTTTCAAAAGGTTTCTAACGGTATCAATAACATTCTTCTTGCCTTTTGTTTGCAGACGAATGGGTGCATTATCATCGACAATAATGGAAATGTAATTATGGGATTTACCCCAAAGCTCTTCGTCATTAATATGCAACTCGCAATAGGTGCCGTAGAACTTTGCTTTTATGTAAACTCCCGGCTGCCAAAAACGTAGAGCTTCGGGATTGGATGCATCAATACGTCCTACATATTGAATTAACGGATCACTTGCAGCAAAAAATTTTCCTGCATGCTGTTGCGCGCTTACGCTGTTATACAAAAAAACAAAAATAAAAACCTGTAAGACTAATCTTAAAAGCATCGTGAGGAATGGTTAACAGATCGAGGCGTTAAAATACAAAGATTCCAAAGCACTCCTAATAACCTTCGCGTAAACCAAGAAGACTCATTTTCCATTTACTCAACCGTGTAAACAAATGGTGTACTACCCATATCGCAATCATCAATAAATGCATGGATCTTCATGTTATGACGAAGCAAGAAATCATGTCCGGTATGAAGTATAAATTCCGTTTTGTCGCTCTTGTTTGCCTCGCCTTTAAACACAGGTAAGCCATTCTCACCGTAAATAACAACCCTCACCTTTCTAACTGCAAAATCTTTCTTATACGCATTAATCTTTACGGTGTCTTGCACCTTACCATTCTTTTTGTTTACGGCTATTGCTTTAATCTCTCCTTTTCGCATATACTCTGTAATGGCTGCAGTATATGCGTTTGGCAATTTTAACTTCCTGGCCTTATGCTGATAGTAGGCCTTCTTCTGCGGGTCTAGCAAAACATGCTTAGCATAAATGGTGGCGCTTCGAAATTTCTCGCGATTTCTTCGCTGGCCTTCACTTTGCTTTTCGGGTGGAGAAGGCTTTGCTGACATAATTGTCTTATTGCGCACCTGCCTGAACATAACACTACCGAAGGCACCCCTGGCGCCTTTTGTAAGGGAATTATGAGTTATGATAGCCATATTTTTCTTTTTCCTGGAAAACTAGGGTATGCCAGTGACAAATAGTGTCAAAAATGAAAATAGGGATTAGAAATCAGGCATTGGGGGTTAGGCAACGGGTATTGGGAATTAGGCACCAGGCATTAGGCATTAGGGGTTGGTATTAGGCATTGTAGAGTGGGAATTGGGGATTAGGGGCTGGGAGCTAGGAATTGGGCAAAGGCGCTAAGCGTACTTGGGCTTGGCTCTGCTAAGTATTCTCTAAAGCTCCTCTAAGGCACCTCTAAAACATTCTCCACACCCTCTGCACTCTCTTTGCACTTTCTCTGCACTCCCCAGGGAGTTGTGTTGAAACGAAATTTATAAATAAAATGATTTAAAACCCGGGAAAATATGGGCCACTATGAATTACTTAAAGATACAAAAAAAGTAAGAGATGGCGAAGGCCACAACAAGCGTTTAAGTAGCAAAACTTAAATCTGAAAACAACCCCTAACTTATTCCTCTATTCCAAATATGGGACAATTACCCTGTTTTCTAGTTTCAATTTGAGACGGTTTTTTGTTCAATAATGGCGAAACGGCCGTTTTTACAACGATTGCACTGATTTTTAATTGAGGCATTAAAATGGCAATAGTGGTATCAAATTAAACCCCATGAAAAATTATACTCTCACACTTCTTCTCGGCATCCTGGCAGTAGCCATTAGTGGTTTCAGGGCTGAGGTGATCGAAAGCTCAAAAATAGAAAGAGCGTTAACAAATAAAGACTGGGCTTTTTACAGAGCCGAATCTTTAAATGGAGACATCAGTCATGTTATTAACACCTTGTATAACAACTCATCTTTCTACTTCTCAAGTACTAAACAATATGAAGAGAAGTTCTTTGAAAAGAATGTTGACGGTGAGTGGTATGTGGAAGGAAATAAGTTATTTCTTAATAAAGGCAAGTTTGATGAGGAAGTACTTGACGTTATTGAGATAACAGATAAGACATTAAAGCTAAGTGTAATTGAGAGAGGTGAAGTAGTTACACTTACTTACAGATAACTTTTCGTTAGTTGGTTTTTTCAATTAGGTTAATGTGAATGTGAGAATCTGCCGCCCTTCCCAGGGGCGGCATTCTTATTTTTATTGATCATCATCTTCATTAAGCATACCCGTTATTGGTTTACCTTCTTTATTAAAACGATAAATGTGGGTGGTTATGCCTTCCTTCTTCTCGAGTAAATAAATTTTGTTTTGAGAATCATAATACAACGTCTGATTTTCCCATCCTTTGTACTGATCTTTTTGTGAGAGTGTTTTTTTCAGATCAGAAGGAATATCATCTACATCAACTTTTTGAACGTATTGATTAAGAAAATCACTGCCTTCATTTTGCATTGAAAGTGTATCACTTTTTTTAAGCGTTAGATTACGCGTTGTATCAGTTTGGGCATATAGCGCTGACGCAAAAACAAATGACAACAAGATTAAAACTAACCTCTTTTCCATGGCTTTCTTCAATTTTATTCAAACTAAAAATCACTCGCAGAACAGAGAAGAAATATGCCAGCCGGCAGCGCAGGAAACAAAATGCGCGACTAGCGGCAAAAGTTTTAGGTAAAGAAAAAGCAGCTTTACTGATCGTCGTTCTTACTCACTTCGTCATAGGTAACAGGGCGGCCGCTTTCGTCTAATCCGTAAATCCTGGACGCGTTACCTCTTTTAATCTCTACAAGATAAAGGTGTGTGTTCTTATCGTAATAAACGGTACTCCCCTGCCAGCCTTCATATTGATCGCCTTTTCGAAGGGCTTTCTTTACTTTCTTCGGTATTTGAGATTCAGGTACAGCCACAATGTTTTCCTGAGGCCCCAGATCAGATTGCGGGAATACAGCTACCGTATCATCTTCACTAACCGGTAGGCCATGTACATAGGCAGTACTATCACTTTGTGCTTTTACCTGAAAAGCAGCAAGCATTAAAATAATTGATATATAAATAAAAACAGATTGCAGTTTCATACACGCATAACATCTAATTATTATGCCAGGCATTACATAAAAAAGGAAGTAAACCAGGTATACAAGTCTGCTTTACTTCCTTGTTGATGAAGGTATTTCTACTCAAAACCTTCAGCTACGATCATGCGTGTAACAGAAGCTGATTGCCTTAAAGCTTTAGCAGGCGCGTACTCTTCTGATGACCACCAAGCTTTCGCTTTTTCGAGCGATGGAAACTCGAGTATTACTATTCTCCCCGGCTCCCAGTCCCCTTCAAGTGTTTCAGTTTCTCCTCCCCGTACAATAAACTTCCCTTCAAAAGGTTTCAGCGATCCTGGTGTCAGCTTCTTGTAGTCGTCATACAATGCAGGATTATTAATTTTAACATCAACAATAACGTAGGCTTTCATGATACAGTTAATTTACAATAAGCAAATACGAATTTCTTTAACAGAGATCTCTTTTAAAAATCAAATGTAAAAGATTAACCTGCTGGATAACAAGTAACAGATGTACTTATTGATGTGTATTAAAAAATGGAGATAATAATGTAGATAATAAACAGTAGTGCTAGTAACAGGGCTACCCATCTCAATGAAGACGAAGAGGTGGTAAATTCATAACCACAGATGGGACACGTCCTTGTTTTTACATCCACCTCCATGGCACAAGACGGACATTCTTTTTTCTTCATTTTCGCACTTATTTACTGCACTGGAATCCCGCCCATATTTGGTCTAACTCTTTCCATACACGATGCTCCTTTGATTGGGGCGATATTGAAAAGAAGACTGCTTCCTTATTGTGTTCCTTACAAAAGGTTTTGTTTACCTTGATATTTAAAACAATTGGCTTCTCGCTCATATAATCAAGCATAGATACCGTGCCAACAAAATAGTTACCTGATGCATCCGTTACCTGCTTAAACCTCGCTTTTGTAGGCACTACTTTCGATGTTTCTATTTTGCGACTTGCAACATTTCTACTCACCAATCCATTGTAGTAGTCCTCAAGGTGATTTTTAAGATTGGATGCTGTTACTTCCACCTCACCATCAATCCACCACAAATAACAGTAAGACCATAACTCTTCATTACCAGGAGTTCCCCACCCAGGCGAAAATCTAAGCTCTTCAATACCACTGTAAGGAATGTTTGGCGCAAAATCTACCGGAAGCTTAAACGATTCAGTACTCCAACCTTTAGGACAAGGAAGGTTAACAGTTTGTGCGTAAGAAATCAGAGAAGAGATTGAAAGCACCAGACACAGCACATACCTAATAATCATGGGGTCATTCTTTTAGATTATCCTCTAAGATACAAACCAGCATTAAGATTAGCACATTCTCAATCCATATTACGCTACGTTTACTATCCATTTTAATTTTTCAGGTCAATTATTGAAGATTTCTCAAAACCCATACTACTTTTTTATGAATTACTTATAGTTTTTATATTTACAATTATGGCTAAAATTAATCCTCCTCTCATTGATGCAAGTGAAGTAAAACAGCATCTTGCGATAAGCAACACTGTTGTTATTGATGCACGCAGCGGACCTGATGCTTTTGAAAGGTATAGCAAAGGGCACGTTGCCAGAGCAATACACGTAGACCTTGACAAAGATCTTTCTAAAAAACCAGAAGACGCTGCTAAAGGCGGACGTCATCCTTTGCCTGCAATAGAAGAATTCTCAAGCCTTCTGGGCAAGCTTGGTATAACACCTTCGTCACACATTATTGCGTATGACGATAAAAATGGTGCTAATGCAGCTGCGCGGTTTTGGTGGATGATGAAGGCGGTAGGTCATGAAAAAGTACAAGTTGTTAATGGTGGCCTTGATGCTCTGGTAAAAGAAGGCATTGCAAGCGCCACTGATGCATCTGTAGTTACACCAACATCATCATACCCCGTAGATAAATGGAAGAGACCGACACAAAGAATTGAAGACGTAGAAAAGGCTGCGTCAGACTCGCGATTTCTCGTGGTTGATGTAAGGGAGGCTTTTAGGTACAGAGGGGAACGTGAACCTATTGATCTTGTTGCCGGACACATTCCTGGCGCTGTAAACATCCCTTACATCAACAACCTTGACACGGAGGGCAAGTTTCTTCCTGCTGAAGAGTTGGAACAACGATATAAGCAGGTCATTGGAGAAAGACCCTCAGAAAATGTAATCGTTCATTGCGGATCAGGTGTTACTGCATGTCACACCCTTCTTGCCATGGAACACGCAGGCATTACAGGCGCACAACTTTATGTTGGCTCATGGAGTGAATGGTCTCGTACGGGAAGAACAATTGCCACGGGTGACTAAGAAATATTAAAATTGGAGGCGATGCCTTTAAAAAGGCTTTTGTCTCCATTTTTTCTTTTCAGAATTCTGCTTTTTTGAATCAATTCTGCTTTTTATAGAAGCTTTTGTTGGCTTAGTAGGTTTTCTTACTTTCTTCTTTTCAAAAGCCTTGTTTACAACCTGCTCAAGCTTTTCTAGTGCTTCCTGCTTGTTTTGTAACTGCGAGCGTTTGTCATCAGCAGATATTACCAACATACCCTCTTTTGTAATTCTCGATGCCAGTTTTTTCAGAATTACTTCTTTTTCATCTTCCGATAAAATTGCTGAGTGCTGAACATCCCATTTTATAGTAACTTTTGTGTTTACTTTATTAACGTTCTGCCCGCCTGGTCCTCCGGCTCGGGATGTAATGAATTCCAGTTCTCCCAGAATGAGATCAGAAGTTATTTTTCTTCGTGCAGGCATTGCGTAAAATGTTAGCTGATGCTTAAACTACAATCAGCGGTTTAAGCATCAGTTAAGTTAATCAGAAATTATACTTTAGGTAATTCCCAGCCATTGTGATACTGAGGTGTAATGTATTTATTCGCTTCAGCGTTGTTAATAAAACTTCCCGCCTTTGAATCCCAGAACACTTTACTGCCAGTACGATAAGCTATATTACCCATCTGCGCGTTGATTGCTGCAATACTTCCTGATTCAATAGGTGTATTTAAAAACGACTGATCATTTTTCTTTATGGCCTCAACAAAATTCTGTGTATGAAGGTCAAGGTAATTTAGTTCTGCTGGCTTTTTATAACCTTCTATAGGTTGCATTTTAGGCTCCCCAGTTGATGAATAACCTTGTGCCTGGCGTTCGATCAGCACCTCGTAACCTCCGCGGTCTACCACTACGGTTCCGTTATTTCCGATAAACGCAATACCTTCCCTTCTGTTGTAAGGCCCGTTATCAATACCGGTGGCATGTTCCCAAAGCATGCTAAAATTCTCGTATTGAAATATAGCCTGTAATGTGTCAGGCGTCTCAGAAGCATCATCAGGGTATGCCAGTTTTCCTCCCGATGCCATTACAGAAACTGGTGCGTTAACCTGCATGGCGTACAGGGCAATATCAATTTCATGTACACCCCAATCGGTCATCAATCCACCTGCATAATCCCAGAACCAGCGGAAGTTAAAATGAAACCTATTGGGATTGAAAGGTCTCTTGTTTGCGGGACCCAGCCACATGTTATAATCTACACCTTCAGGGGGATTGGAATCAGGGGCGACAGGTACCGGTTTCATCCAGCCCTGGTAAGCCCATACTTTAACAAGGCGTATTTTTCCTAACACGCCAGACCGTACAATCTCTATCGCCTTACGGTAATGCGGCCCGCTTCTCTGCCACTGGCCCGCCTGAACTATCTTTCCGGTCTTTTCCTGTGCATTTACCATCAAATTACATTCTGCAATGCTGTTGGCGACTGGTTTTTCAACGTACACGTGCTTACCAGCGTTCACAGCGTCTACCATCATTCGGCAATGCCAATGATCAGGCGTTCCTATGATAACTGCATCTATAGATTTATCATTAAGTAGCTCGCGGTAGTCTCCATAAACCTTTGGCTTATTTTTACGAAGCTGAGCATACTCTGTAAGGCGTTTCTGAATTACGTTTTTGTCAACATCACAAATTGCAACCAGGTCAACGTCCTGCTGTTTTAATATTGAAGTTGTGTTAGACCAACCCATACCATTGCAACCAATAACAGCTACATTGATTTTATTGTTAGCGGAGAAAATTCTTCCGGCGCTGACAATTTCCGGGGCAAGCAAAAGGCCTCCTGCCAAAGCAGAGCCTGTTCCTTTTATAAAATTACGGCGATTCATATATTTTGGGAGTAGTTTAAAGCAATGTTTGAAGAAAGGTAAAAGACTACACACATGCAACTTCTATTGTGTATATGGTACAAAGAGCGGTACAGCACACTTATAAATTCGTATTTTAACCCGGGTCAATAATTATGGTAATCTTTTCTACAAAAATTAATCAATTTGATAAGCAGGGAGAGAAATCGGGGTGGATGTATATCAAGATAACCAAACAACAAGCAGAGAAACTTAAGCCCGGAAACCGCATTGGCTTTCGTGTTAAAGGCAGGCTCGATGAGTATCCGATCAAACAAACAGCACTTCTCCCTATGGGAGATGGATCATTCATTATCCCATTTAACGCTAGTATGCGTAAAAGCACTTCAAAAAAAGCAGGAGATATCATAAAGGTACAAATAGAAGCAGATGAGCGTCCGCTGAAGATTTCAAAAGACCTTTTGGATTGCCTTAAAGATGATCCGCTTGCAGCGCAATATTTTAAAACGCTCACGAAATCTCATCAGCAATACATTAGCAAATGGATAGAAAGTGCCAAGACATCGAATACCAAAACAAAACGATTGACAGTAGCACTCATGGTGCTATCAAAACAACAGGGTTATACCGATATGATGAAAATGAACAGGGAAATTGATTAACTATGATTTAAAACCTTATAATAACTCTGCTTTTAATACAAAATTAATTCACCAACAATCGATTTAAATTAATTTTATTCGTAAAATTGAAGAAAGCCCCTCCCCTGGCACACGTTTTTAAATTCTGAACAAATTGATCTATTGGCTTTATACAGCTAGTAGAGACTTTTAGTATTATGACAACAATATCATCTTCTTCATTCTCTATGAACATGGACCAATTTAATGGCCTATCGCTTAACGAAAAGGAGCTTTATATAAAGAATAAAGGTCACCTAATTGAAGCGGAGGATGATTATAGCTACAGGTTGTTGTTCTATAGTTTAGAAGACAATGTTGTTGAGTTGATGTATGACAACGAAACAGACACGCTGCTCAGCGTCACCTTTTTGGAAGAGCATGATGTTGGCGACATAGATGACATTAATGAAGATGGCATTTAATACCTAGCTGCATACAAGCGAAAGTAAACTGACTCCTAACAACGTATTCTTTAAATTCAGTAGATAAACCGGTATCCTGTACGCGCTTTAATTTTCGCATTGCTCACAATCTTATACGGTATATTTTCTTCTTCAGAAAAATGAGGAGGTTCTGAATCTAACTCAGCACTTGCCGCGGTGTAGAATTCTTTTTTAGCAGGATGTTTATCTGAACAAGCATTAAAGATTTCTCCCCATATATCTTGCTTCAACAAAGTTTTAATTACACCAACGCAGTCATCTAAATGAATAATGTTAACGGGAGTGTTAGCACCCTTAATATCTTTCTTCCCGCTTAGAAATTTACCTGGATGTCTGCCAGGCCCTATAAGCCCTCCAAATCGTAATATAGTTGTACGGGTAGGCGAAAGCTTTTTTACGATATCTTCTGCCTGCACAAGGTAATGTAGCGGGTCAGCATCTTCTTCATTTACAACCCTGTTTACATCAGGGTAAACGGATGTACTGCTGATAAATAGTAACTTCTTAACCTGATACCCGACTACGGCTTCTGCTATTGATTTAATCTGCTGAAGATAGATATCTGTCTGTCCTGATTTTCTTTTGGGTGGAATTGTTACAATTAAGACCTCCGATTTAAAAAAGTCACCAAGTTCGCCTTCAACGCTGGATGTAAATTTAAGGTGGTACGGCTCTATACCACCTCTTTCCAGCAATGATAGTTTTTCCTGCTGCGTAGTTGACCCTTTTACCTGGTAGCCTGAGGCTATTAATTCTATTGCCAGCGGGTGCCCAAGCCATCCGCATCCAAGAATACTAATTGAAGTCATTAATTATCTGTAGTACTCAACAAAAATAAAGAAAACTGTTAGATGAACATTGACGGAAGAATGGTCAATATTTTACAAAAGAAAAGAGCAGGTCTCCCTGCTCCTACTTTATTTCAGTTAACATGATCTTTTAAAAGGATGACACTGAATCTGGCTGAGTAGCTTCTAAATAGAATTCTATATTTACTACTTCGGATATGAACTTATCTCCTAAGGTCTTATCATTTCCATAGTTCATATTCCATTGCCTTCTGTCGATATCAAAATTAGCTTTTGCTTTAAGTTTATTTCCGTCGAGGTCAACCCTTGCAGGGAACGTGATATTTTTAGTCACATCCTTTATCTTAAGGTTACCGCTTATATTAAAATTAGCTCCTTCGACTAAAGACTTGGTACCATCCTGCTCCAGTTTGTAAGGAACAACATTCGTAATTTCAAATGTTGCGGTTCCGAACTTATCGGCCTCAAAAAAATCACCACTCATTAAGTGAGGCTTTAGCTTCCCTTCTATATGTTCACCCTTTTCCTCCATGCGCATGGATTTAACATTGATTACAAAACTGCCGCCTGAAATTGAATCTTTGTTAATTGCCGTAGCGCCATAGTTCAACTTAAAATATCCAGGATGGTTTTTACCTACACCATGACCTGTAAACTTCACCCACGAAGTAGCTGTATCCACTACATACGTAACTCCTGTAGGCTGAACAGCCTGTTCAGCATCTGCAATTTTAGCATCATCGCCCTTAGGAGCCTTGTCACAGCTAAGTATTGCAATAGCTGCTACACATGATAATCCAACTAGCTTTAGTTTTCTATTCCAATTCATTGTCATTATAGTTTGTACTTTTTCTAATTGATTGAAAAATAACATACCATCTGTATCTTTTAAGATAACAACGAGGACTGAAACTAAAGATTGAATTCATTAACTACGCATGAAACTTTTCCATCAGTTTATGGATGCTATTCTTAAATCTGACAAAAATAAGATACCCTAAAGCAACACCTATCGAGTTCGCGACAACATCTAAAAACGAAAAGTTACGACCAGGTACAAACAATTGCAGTACTTCAATAAGGATGCCCAGAACAAAGGAATAAACAACTGCCACTAACAAAGGTTTTGGAATTTTGTTTTTGATCAGGTTGCTTTTCGTAAGTCCGTGTGCTGACAAGATTACCAGTAAGCCGAAAATAAAAAAATGGACATACTTATCAGCATTCCATACCCCTACATCAGGAATTGCTTTACCGGGAAGAAGCGTAATAATCAGGATAAACAACGACCAGGCAATGCCTGGCCAACAGTGCTTTAATAACATTTTACAAAGGAATAAAAAGAGATGCAAAGCAGAAAGCATATAATTGCACCACTCTCGTTATTTTTACACTTATGTGTTTTAATGACAGTGGTACAAGACTATGACTTATATTAAACATTATGCGAAAGTCATATCGCATTTATTTTCCAGCACGTATTCCTATAAGAAGTTCTCCCTCTTCCTTGACTATGTTGTATTAGTAATAAATTCATTTATACATCACAAGATTTCAAAACGAATCAATAATAATGCATGTTGTAAATTTTTAGGTTTCAATATTACTTTCGATGACTATGGTCAGCTTATTGATATGATTGAAGAAATCTTTATTTACCAGGTATACAAATTTGAAAGCGTACGGAATACTCCCACTATTATAGATTGCGGAAGCAACATAGGCATATCTGTATTATTCTTCAAAAGGCTTTATCCTTCAGCAATAATATATGCGTTTGAACCTGACAAAAAAGCCTTTGACTTGCTTGAGAGAAATATCCATGAGAATAATTTAACAGAAGTGTTCGCATTTAATATAGCCCTCACAAAACATGATGGCGAAGTGATGTTATATCGTTCACATCATGAAGGTCTTCTTAATACAAGGCTATTTTATACAGCAGGAAGTACAGCTCAAGGTGCAGTGCAATCGGCAAGATTAACAAATTATATTTCAGAGCCAGTTGATCTTTTAAAGATAGATGTAGAAGGCTCTGAGCTGGCAATTATTGAAGATTTAATGGAAAACCAGAAGATACGATTCGCAGAACAGATGATTATTGAATACCACCTTATGATAACCCTACAACCTGTCGAAAACTTCATTAAGCAACTAAAACCATTTTATCGGGCATGTACAGTTTCTAATGACATTTTACATACTCATGCGTCGGAATTATTAATACGATGTACTAATTAATAAAGAACCTATTCAGCAATAAGAAACTGAGGGTCTATTCTATACTTGTCATACATGGTGAGATTGTTCTGCTCAATTATCTTCTTCAGATCTCTGGTATATTTATTTTTTCGTTCTGAATAATTACTTAAATGTTTAACAAGCAGAAAGGGATCGGATGTCTCTGAACATGACTTGCGAAGTGACTTATAAGCATTGGAGCGTGATAACACAGAAAAATAATCACGAATAGATTGAAGGAGGTTAGGATAAGATCTTACATAGATCGTCTTGTTGTTTCGTGTTTTCCGGGCTGCAATTCTTTCTTCATTTTCTTTTACTGACCAGATTCCGAAGATATTGTTTGCTTCCTCAAAAAAACGCGATTGTCCCCAACCTGTTTCTGTTGCAGCCTGTGCTAAAACTATGCTGTTGGGCAACACGATCATTCGGTTAATAACATCATCAATATTCTTCCCGTTGTAGCGTCTTTTGGCTTGCTGATACATCATACTGTCTTCTTTCTGCCATACTCTTTTTTCCTTCAGCTTAATTAATTTACTTCTTAAAGTTTCTACTTCATGTTTTGCAATGAGAACAGCAGGAAGAATGGTAGCAATAAATTTCTGCTTGGCCTTGGTTACAGGAAGTTCACCGAGGCCAGTTACTTTATTGTAGATAACAGGCTTAACCAAAGTATCCTTAAGGGAGATAATGTCGTGAAGGGATTTTACTTCAACAGTATCAGCAACAACAACGTAATGCTCTGCACGATTACACGACAGCAATAATACCGTGAGCAGGGTGAAGCTCAGGAACATTATTACAGCAGTCCTTCTGAAACGCATTCCACAAGATACGCACAGCCGCTTAAATATTAAAGCCGATTGGTAAAAGCGTTGTTAGGCACACTATTTCAAGCACTTACTTTGGAGAATCTGTTGGTTGCATTAGCTTCGCAAGCAAAAAAAATTGATTACAATTTTTAAAAATAAACTTCATCGCGCTGCACAACTCATTCTGTTATTTTTCCTTCTTGTTCAATTCGCTGAACCAGAAATAACGGGAAGTGTTACAGCAATTGCTGATGGTGATACATTTACCCTGCTTACACCTGCCAACAAACAAATTCGCGTTAGATTATATGGCGTTGATGCCCCTGAGAAGGGACAGGACTTTCATAACGTATCAAAACAATACTTATCTGACCTAATCTTTAAAAAAAAAGTTGTAGTAAAACAGATTAACAAGGACCGTTACAAAAGAGTAGTAGGAATTGTTACTGTAGAAGGTATTAATGTAAATGAAGCGTTGCTCAAAAAAGGATTGGTTTGGCACTATACGCAATACGACAACAACAAGGAATGGGCAAAGCTGGAGCTAAAGGCCAGGAAGGAAAAGAAAGCAATATGGTCTATGCCTAATCCTACACCTCCGTGGAATTACCGAAAGAAGAAACGTACAACTCGTAGTACTTCCTATATAAATTCGCCCCTTTTTCTTTGCACGCCTGAAGCTGTTCTAACCTTATAGAAACACCATCGCAATGTGTAACTTAAAAAGCAGCAAAGAACTAACAGCGCTGTTTTGGCAGGCTAACCATATAACACAACATTAGGTGGCTACGGCATAAATTTTTGAATAGCAAGAATAAAAGATAAGCTATGAAAACAATTTACCAGGTATTTGTTATTGCCGTCATATCTATGATTCTCTCTTGTAATTCATCCAATAAGGATAGTGTTAAGCAGGCACAGGAGCAGAACTTAAACTCTGCTATTGATGAAGAAATTTCAAGGTTTATGACCGAAGCTGCCGATGCTAGAATGATGGATATTGAAGAAGGTAAACTTGCTGCTACAAAAGCTACTACTCCTGAGTTAAAACAATATGGCGAGTGGATGGTAGCCGACCACACTAAAATGCTTCGCGAACTGAGAATGCTGGCTGCTTCAAAGAACATTATTCTGCCAAATACATTGAGCAATAAAAAAGCGGATGGCCTTGAAGATTTAAAAGGACAACAAGGACAGGATTTTGATGAAAAATTTATTGAAATGATGAAAATCGATCACAAAAGAGATGTGAATGATTTTGAAGATGCTACGGATTTTAAGGATAAGGACATTCAGAAATTTGCAGAGACCTACTTGCCGATAGTAGAATCGCACCTGGAGAAAATAAAACAGCTGGAAGAAAATAAAAGGGTGTCATCAAATTAAGTACTAACGACTTTACGACAGACAATTAAAGCCCAAGTCAGTAATACAAATATTTCTGATAAACTTCAGCAAGTCCTTCTCAGAAGCCAATGAAATCCGTGTTACCTTCTGCGCTGACGTTTCGAAATATTCTTCTATGAAATATTTATCCCATGAATACAGTCTTACTTCATAATTGAAGTAATCCAATTTTAAAACAAGGGTTGCGTGTCTTTTTATGATGTCACGCTTTATTCCAAAATCTAAATTATCAAACACATTCATATGACCTCCTTTCGATGGCACATCTTGCCTTTCAGTCCAATTAAAGGCAAAATAGTTGTGCCATCAAAAAGAGGTATAAAATCATCCGCCATACCCTTTACCTTCACTTACTTCTGCATTTGAAGGATAAGTCTGCTCGCTTCTTTCCCGCTGTTCTGTTTGACCTGCAGAGGGGCTACGTTCACCTTGCTGCCCGGACGTTTGCTCCCCACTCACGTTATAGCTCGTAAGCATCCGGTCAAGAAAATCTTTGTCATTTACTAGGTTGTTAATTGCTGTCCTGTCAATACTAACGTTTGACGTTTCAACCGTTTTACGATCTACAATGTATCCTCCATTTTGAAGGTCGGCCTTCATCAATGCCCAAGGAATAGCGTAATAGTTATCCGCCTCTTTTAAATCGGCGACAACGTATACAACTTTTCCCTGTACAACATCCATTATCCATTCTACAACTTTACCAATTTCATTTCCTGCAGTATCTTTAAGTTTTACTGCTGTTAACCTCGCTCCTTGTGACAATGTTGGGTAGCTCATAAGATGTTTTTTTATTTGAGCCACGATAGCAAAAAAAAGCACGCCAGAATATGCCGGCAATTCAGTTGGCAAATACCGGTTGTAAGGTTTACCTTGTCAAGGGATTAATATTAAACCTAATTAAATCATGTTACCTTATAAGATTAAGTTCATTATTGAAGATAAGAAGTCAAGTGAAATTTCTTTTGAAAGCAATGAAAAACCCGTTAAAGGCGAAATATATACGATACAAAATGTAAATGGTAAAATCGAGGAAGTGAGGCTAACGGAGGTAAATAAGGTAATTGTAAGAACGGATACTTCAGAAGCAATTTTAGAATACAGATGCAAAACAGAGAAGCATGAGGCTACCGCAACTACAATTGGTTTTGGAAAAAGAGACTGATAATAGCATTGAGGTTTTGAGCGTTGCATAGCGTAACCAGGATTTTGTTTAAAACGGATAGCATGTAGGAATTTGCTGCCGATTAAAAGTTTTCTTTGATTCTGCTGTTTTTACTTTGTAGGAGAATTCCTTCTGCAATGAAAAGGATAAACACAAAAAAGATCTTCTCATACCTATACGAACAGCTTACTGGCAACTTTACAGGCTTTTTGATTGGAGCCTCTGCAACAGGACTGGTATCACAGTTTTTCGAAACACGGAGCATTAGAAACCTCTGGGGGCTAACTGCTAAAAAGACTGTCGTCAATAAAGAAACGTTTCAGGATCTGGAATGGATCGTTTCAATCATTATTGGATTTATCGTTTTTGAAATCATTACAAAAGTTGTAAAAGAAAGGATTGATAAGAACTTTCCTAAGTATAAGATGATCACATACAGGTGGGTTATCAGAAAAGACATTAGAAACAGATTTAGATCTTTCAGTGCATTTGCCACTGATCGCGGAATTGCATTCTTTGCCGCAGTTCACCAGGGGGTAAAACAAGGTATTAACCAGTATTCCCGACGCAATTAACCAAGCCTTAACAGTTTCTTTATCTTTCTTTCAACGGCAAGAACTACTTTCAACTTAATTTACAGACTTCGTTATTTAGGAATACAACAGGCTTTGATTAGTTTAGGATTGTCATTTTCTCATGCGCCTGATTACTTATTTTTTGATTCTGGTTCTACTAATAGCAGGTAAAACTGCTAAAGCTCAGGATTCACTTATCATTTCCAATGACATATATCGGTTTGCTGATGGCGTAGCCTATACTTATACACAACCCCTGCGGTGGAAGCAAAAGAACTGGATAACTCTAGCAGGGCTTCTGGCAGGCACTGCCCTTGTAACCCTGGCCGATAAACCTGTTCAGGACTTTTTTGATGGTGCTGAAGGAAAGTTCTACGAGCGTATAGAGAGGATCGGATTTCACTATGGTAAACCCTACAGCGCATTTACATTTACGGGAACATTTTACATTGGCGGGCTCATTCTTAACAACCGGTGGGCTAAGGATACGGGAATTGGATTAGGCGCAACATTGCTTACAAGTGGACTGCTTCAAACCTTTTTGAAAGATGCTGTTGGCAGGGCACGACCCGGCACTGATGTCGGTGCTTATCGTTTTAAGCCTTTTAGCCAGGACGTTGGTTATCACTCTTTTCCCTCAGGTCACATGTCTGTAGCATTCGGCATAAGCCTTGTAATGGCAAAACGCATCACCTATATACCAGTAAAAATATTTTTCTATAGCCTTGCAGCAAGTACTGCTATTTCACGCCTTTATTCAGATGCCCATTGGATCTCTGATATCGCCTTTGGTGGTGCCATTGCCTGGTTTTGCGGAGAGACAGCGTTAAGGCGACTCAGTGTAAACACAAGCAGACCCCGGAGAAACAATTCTGTATCGTGGCATGTCACTCCCTACCCCGGAGGATTATCACTTACCTGTAAGCTTTAAAGGCAGTGCGAAGCAATTACGCGGCTTACGCCTGTTGCCCAATACCTACCAGCTATGCAACGTAAACAAATAACCAGTGCTAACCATGTAGCATCCGAGTAGGTTCAGTGTAGCTAGCGATATTGTCTAAATGGGTTATAGACGTTGTATAGATGGCTCCCATTGTTCTATAGATGGGCTCTCAATTTCTCCCATTGTTACCAGTAGATCACTAGTCAAGCACCTTTCTTTTCTCCGATTGTTCTCCCATTAGTCATCAGATAAGGAAAGGGTAGCATGAGAGATCGTTCCATAAAATGCAGAATCTATGAAACGATCTCCATAACTACTCCCCGGCTACACTGCGTCATCACTACGTATGTTATACAATTAAAGAATTTGATTCGGAATCAGGGAATGCGGAAATTATGTTATTTTAACCCTGCCCTAATCACATGATATGAAATACCTGCCCTTTATACTAGGAACATATTCGACTGCACCAGGTTTAACATTAATGAACAAGGCAACTCCGGGAAAAGATCAACTTGTTTTTCACATTGATGAAACCTATAAAGAGTACCTGAACAACAAAGTTATGTGTCGAAAAGAAGATATCAGAAAATACTACCTGGAACATGCGCTTGCGACCTCAACAACCGCACTTATTAACCGATATATTCTGCATCAGTTAGTAAAAGAATACCCGGAGCAATTCATTTTTGAGAACGATGACAACAACTATTCACTTGTCAATAGAACAACAGAAGAAAAGATTCAATGGAGCGATGATTGGACATCGGTTGAAGGAAATTTGTATCTCTCCTTGTTTGATGCGTTGTGCTGCCAGCTGCAGGAAGATGTAGCTGTCTTTCAAATAGACGACAATGAAAAAGATTATCTCACAGCAATACATCTTTGTGCACCTAATCACTGGTCCCCCGCAGCTAAAATCGGTAAACCCTTTGATCAGATACATGAGCCGGTTCCAAATATGGAGCGCGTGACATCCCATTATTTTAAAATGCTTTCTTCCATCATTAATTCCCGAGGTCCGTTTACGCGATTTGCATGGGGCATAGCAACAGATACCAGATTAAATCATCATCCGGAGCCTCCACCGCATACAGATGCTGCAATATGGAACGGAAGACAAACCAATAATACCAACCAGTTATTTTTTATACGCACTGAACGCCAAAACCTGATTGGATTCCCCGAAGTGAACACTTTTCTGTTTACCATCAGGACTTACTTTTACGAAGTAGATATATTAACCGATAAAGAAAAAAGCGCGCTTCTTACTGCAGTAAACAGTATGTCGGCAGAAACCCTTCGCTATAAGGGATTGGATAAAACATTCCATAGTCTCAAAAGCAAGCTATTGTCTTAAATGGTTTCCTGAATTTATGAACTAAGAAATCCTGATTCCAACGGTATGAGATTTATGCGTGTCTATAAAGAAAAGAAATTAATATGAGAAAGATCCCTTCTATTATAGCAGTTGTGCTTTCTATCATTTCCCTTGCATCCACTTGTGACGATAATGAATCACACGTTTCGCAAGTAGAACCTAAAAACGTTGCAGGTCGCTGGGTGCTTTACGAAAGAGGTTATTCACCAGGTAGCGGATACATCACTGAGCAAATACCTGCAAATCCTGCGCAAGAGATTACTTTGGAACAAACAAAAAGGTTTACTTCAAACATACAGGGCCTCTCAGACTACAAATTTTATGAGATCCTTGATGATACTAATCTACAAGTAAAAGTATTAGCATTGTTTAAAGCAAAACCAGAAGGTTTTGTTGAAATAAATAACCTTGAGCACAGCTATAACCTTGAAGTTAAAGATGGCAATCTACGCCTCGCCTACCGTTTCTGTATTGAAGGTTGTCATATGGCATTCAAGCCAGCCAAATCAACAAATTGATCTATGACTCAAAAAAAGTAATCTTTTATACCACACATATACTGTTATTATCCGTTCATATCACCTAATATCCAAAGCGATAATGTAAGATTTATCTAAAAAAGAAATGATCTTATGCCCCTTTAAATAGCAGATACTAACAATCTAAGTAATACTACGGACTCCATTAAAGTACTTTTACTCCATCGCAGTAGTAGCTTTTAAAGACTAATGGCAGATTTTAACCATGAATTTCATTGCCATAAAAAAATCAGGACGGTATCATGAAAATAAGGTAAAGCAGCTGTTTAAATAAATTTTGAATATCGAACGATGTAAATTGCTGCTACTAATTTCAAAACCTCATGAAACTAACCAACATTGCAACACTATTATTCATGCTGTGTGTTATAGTAGCGTGTAACACAACTTCAAAAACAGAAGCCGAAAAGCCAACAGAAGGTAAGAAGGCATCCATGGAAGGCATTCTGAAAGATGGAAGTTGTTTCGAGCAAAGAATGGAGAAATGGTTTATCACATTCAACCAATTCCAGAACGAAGGCTTCGACATGATTGCTGCTAACGAAAAAGCGATTGGAGCAGTTGAGTCAGAATTCAAGATCTGTATGGCAAAAGATTCAGGCCTTGCTAACGACGAAACATCTGCTGACCAATAGCATTGAAAACATTGCTAAAGTTATGTAAGGGTCGTGCTTTAGCTATCAAACCTTGGAACACAGTTCCAAGGTTTTTTTATGCAGTTAACAATGTAGGAGACAACAGTGGTTATTGAACGTATAAGAATAAAATTATATCTTTTACCTAAAACCAATTGTTATGACTACTCAAGAAATTGCAGAACGGTTAGCGGCCTATTGCCGTAAAGGAGATTGGGATGGCGCCCAACAAGAATTATACGATGAATCCGCTGTTAGTATAGAGCCTTACGCTACGCCTGACTTTGAAAAAGAAACGATGGGCTTGAATGCCATACATGCTAAAGGTAAAAAGTTTGACGAGATGATAGAACAGATGCACAGCATTGAAGTGTCGCAACCATTAATTGCCGGCAATTCCATCGCCTTTACCCTACAGATGGATGTAACAATGAAAGGCAAAGGCCGAATGAAAGCACCAGAGCTGTGTGTGTATGTTGTAAGAGACGGAAAGATAATATCAGAACAATTCTTTGTTTAGCAACCAATAGTCTGATTACACTTTCAACAATCGTTGACCTACTTACCTTACCTTCTAAAACATCAATTGCGAGTAAAGCAATTCTATGCAAATAAACCCACTTGCACTTAACTTGTATTTAGCACATTTTAGTGCCTCAACTAACGAAGCATGAAGAAATTGATTAAACTTTACCTGGTGTTAACCCTGCTCCATACGGTTACTTATGCGCAACAACAAGACATCCTCCCTCCTGTTTTATCATGGAAAGGAAAAAGCCTGGAATTGATAGCAAAGAAGGATAATGTTTGGATTACACCCGCGGAAAAGAACGATTTTGTAAACACGCCCTCATATTCAGAAACCATAGCATGGCTTGATAACCTTTGTAAGCATTCAGATTTTATGGAAATGGTTTCCATTGGCAAAAGCGCCAATGGCCGAGACATATTTATTGTTATTGCAAGTCAGGATAGAATATTTGATAAAACAGCCTTGAGTAAATCAGCAAAACCGTTGTTGCTAGCACAGGCTGGTATTCACGCAGGTGAAATTGATGGAAAAGATGCAGGCATGATGCTGTTAAGAGATATTGCCTTTGGTAAGAAAAGAGATTTGCTTAAAAACGTCAACATTCTCTTTATACCTATACTCAATGTAGATGGACATGAACGTGCTTCGCAATACAACAGGGTAAACCAGCGTGGCCCGTCAAATATGGGATGGAGAACAAATGCGCGTAACCTTAATCTTAATCGTGACTATACAAAACTTGACAGTGAAGAGATAAGATGTGTAGTACAGGTAATGAATGAGTATAATCCAACGCTCTACCTGGACCTACACGTAACAGATGGCGCTGATTATCAATACGACATTACTTATGGTTACTCAGGCATTTCCCCTTCTATCGTCAAGTGGCTTGACAACACTTTTAAGCCTGCTACAGATCAGTACCTTAAGACCAATGGTCATATACCAGGTCCATTGATGTTTGCTGCCAATGATCGCGACTTTACAGAGGGTAATGTGGAGTTTGCATACTCTCCGCGTTTCTCAAACAACTATGGCGACTTAAGACGCATTCCATCAATTCTTGTTGAAAACCACTCTCTAAAACCTTTCAAACAGAGAGTTCTTGGTACGTATGTATTCATCGAAAGCGTACTGGCCTTACTGGCAAAAGAAGGAAGTGCACTAAAGAACGCAATAGAAGCGGATAAAGCTTTACGAAATGCTGAGAGTGTATTAACGTATAATCAATCTGAAAAGCCTGATACAATGACTCTTCTTGGAGTTGAATCAAAGCTTATGAAGTCAAGCCTAACAGGTAAAGATTACATTGTATGGACAGGAAAGCCTGTAACTCAAAAAATACCTTATATTAAAAATACCAAACCTGGTATTGTAGCTAAACGACCAAAAGCATATTGGATACCAGCAACACATAAAGATGTTATTTCAAGATTAAAACTTCATGGTATTAATGTACAAGAAATTAACGCGCCCCGTTCTATCGAAGTAAAGATGTACAGAATCAGAGATTATAAATTTTCCCTGCAACCCTTCGAAGGACACTTTACGGTATCTGGATCGGCAGTTCCGGAAACACGACAGGAAGTTTTTTATCCTGGCTCAGTAAGAATCGAGACCAATCAAACTCTGGGCGAACTTGCCATCTGCCTGCTTGAACCATCTTCACCGGACAGCTTTCTTCAGTGGGGATTCTTTCCTGAAATATTCACCAGAACAGAGTACATTGAAGAATATGCCATTGAGCCTCTCGCACGTAATATGCTTGCTAATGATCCTAAACTTAAAGCAGAATTCGAACTACAAAAACAGAAGGATCCTGCATTTATAAATAATACTCGTGCCGTATACGAATGGTTTTATACGCGATCACCTTATGTGGATAACAGGTATCTTCTTTATCCAGTAGGGATAGAAGAATAAATGTTATCCCTGATCATAAGTACCCACTATATTTTTAATCTACCTTTTATAGTCCGCTAATATTATTCCTATATAAACATCATTCGTTTGCTTGCCTGCGAATGATGTTTTTTTAACCCTAAAACTCCGCCACTTTTCTCTAAAACCTTACCCCGGCTTTGTTTCTTGCCAAACAAATTGTTTATTATTAAGTATTCTATCCATGTCCATCATTAAAGTATTATGTCACAGGCTTCCTTCTCAAAGAAACAGAGCATTTTTAATAGACTGCTATTCATAACTACCATCTTCCCTGTACTATGCCTTATAATATTGTTAATCTATATTTCAATAAGTCAGGAAGTGTCGGTGGCGAGACTGGTCTTATTATCCGGTTGCATTCTCGTATTAGTTGCGATAGTTGCTTTGGTATTTTCTAAAAAGCTATCATCACAAATAAAAACAGTTCGTGATGCGATCGTTGACCTTTCAAATGGAGACCTAGATCATACCCTAGAAGCCGAAGGAACGGATGAAATAGCTCAGATTACAGAAGCCATTAATAAAGTAGCACTAGGATTTAAACAGAAAACAGAATTTACCACACAAATTGAAAGCGGAAACCTGAACGCGGCTTACACACCTTTCAGCGAGGCAGATTTATTAGGGCACTCGCTGCTGCGAATGAAAGAAGCGTTAGTAAGAATTAAAGCAGAAGACATAAAAAGAAATTGGGCTGCAGAAGGCCTGGGAATGTTCGCAGGTATACTACAAACAGCTAGAGATTTAAAATCCTTAAGTGAAGATGTTATCAAAAACTTAGTAAAAATGTTGAATGCCACCCAGGGAACAGTTTTCATACTCCATGAAACGGAAACTCCTTTTCTGGAAATGACTGCCTGCTACGCCTATGACAGGCGTAAGTATATAAACAAGCACATTGCTATTGGAGAGGGATTGGTTGGACAATCATACTTAGAGAAGCGAACAATTTACCTTAAGAAGGTGCCGGATGATTATGTGAGAATAACATCAGGTCTGGGGCAGGCGAATCCAACTTGTGTTCTCATTGTTCCACTTATCGCAAATGAGGTAGTAGTAGGTGTGCTTGAACTAGCATCTTTTAATGAATTTGAAAAATACCGTATCGACTTTGTAGAGAAGCTGGCACAGAACATAGCGCATACTCTCACTAACTATAAAATTAATGAGAATACCCGAAACCTTCTTGACGAAAGCCAGAAGAAGACGGAGCAAATGCGTTTACAGGAAGAGAACCTTAAACAAAACCAGGAAGAGCTGCAGGCGACGCAGGAAGAAATAAGCAGAAAATACAACGCACTCTTTAGCGAACTTATAGATCTAAACTATCAATCTAAATTTGATCAATTAAAAGCTATAAACGCTACTAAAAAACGTAATGTCGAGTATTACTTCGACATAATCAGAAAACAAATTCTTACATACGCCAATAATACTACAATCATCGAAGCTGTTAAAAAATTTAAAGATGCTTTTAATAAACTACCTGACTTGCAAGTTGAGCAATTAAACGTTATTTCCGAGAACCTGATCCGTTATTATAAACAAGACTTCATTCCTAAATTAACTGAGAATGCAGGCGTTCCTGCGCAAATGGAAAAGTACGTTCCAAAAGCCAGTAAAACATTACTGCTTCAAGACCTTTATATTGCCTCCAATGAATTTCCTACAGGAAAAAAATATTTTTTGAACAGGGCTAAAAATAATTTTGAATACAATGAAGTACATGCCACATATCATCAGGAGTTTAAGAGATTTCAGGAGAGTTTTGGATACTATGACATCTTTCTGATAGACCATGAAACCGGCAACATGATCTATTCAGTATTTAAAGAAGTAGACTTTGCCACAAGTCTCTTTACAGGAATATATAGTAATACAAACTTTGGACAAGCCGTAAAATCCGCTGCATCTAGTAATGATAAAAACTTTGTTAAGCTTGTAGACTTCGAAGCGTACGATCCGTCTTATGGAGCCCCGGCTTCCTTTATTGCTTGTCCTGTTTATGATCAGGAAACAAAAGTAGGAATACTAGTATTTCAGATGCCTATCAACAAAATTAATCAACTTCTGACGGGCGATAATAAATGGGAAGACGATGGGTTAGGAGAAAGTGGTGAGACACTTCTTATAGGGGCTGATTTTAAATTGCGTTCTATATCAAGGAAACTAATTCAAGCCCCAGAAGAGTATCTACTGGAACTTAAAAAGAAGGGCTACACAGAAGTGTTGGCAGATAAAATCAAAAAGACTAACACCAGCATTTTATTAGAGGAAATAAAACTTGAATCGATCAAAGAGGCGCTGGCAAAGAAGACGGGTACAAAACTAGAAAAGAATGATCTACAGGAAGACATTCTTACTGCGTATGCTCCTTTAGACATAAGAGATGTTAATTGGATCATTATTTCATTAATGTCCGAACAGGAAGCCTCGCAGAAGATTAAAAGGCTTAGGGATAGAAATTGATTTAAATAAAAAGAATATTGGAATTAAATTAAGACAAGAGCAATTGCTTTTAGGTATGGCAAGTGTATTGAAACTACTTCTCTAACTAATGTAATGTTAAGTCACTATTAACTGATTACACATATAGTTTTCATTCTAACTTTATATAAATAACTACACTTCAATGAAATACAATTTTTTAACCCTAGCCCTATTTTTTTCCATTGTCATATTTATTTCTTGCAGCGATGACGACGAGAGTGCTACTTCTGCTTACAAATTTGATAACGTGGATGCAACGGGAAAAATCAATAATGTTCCATTTACTTATGCAGATGGATACGCAGACATAAGTAATAATGAAATAAGAATAACTTTATCACTTCCTCAAGACAACCCAGGCTGCGCGATGTTCATTCCGGAAGGGAACCAGGTATTCTTTACTATTGACAAAGCAATTAAAATTACAGCGTTGAAATTCACACAAACAGAATCTCATACTGTTACTTTATTCGAGGCAGATAAAACAATGAACTATATAGCATCAAAAGGTGCGGTTGAAATCACTGAAATAACAGACACAAAAGTGTCCGGCAGAATAGACGCGCGAATGGATAGTAAAACTTTTGTAAATGGCAATTTTACCGTCCCTGTTTGCCAATAGTTTCAATTATAATATAGTAAGAAAGCCGTGCAGGCTTTCTTACTATATTATATATTGTGCGATACTAAGTGGGCCAACAACTATTCGCCTCTTCTTACAAATTCCTCTGTTCATGGCTAAATAAACATAGTATAATTGACTATATCATTACATAGCCCTCCAGTTAAATTCATCCTTATACTTATCCGTTAAAAGTGTTTTACATCACACACGTGCTAATCGCATTCTAGCTTTTTTCATTTATTTTTTCGTGTTACGAAAAGCACACAAGAATCATCTCCATTGCCTTCATAAACAATCGATTATCTTCCTTACCAATCGATGAAGTAAAAATAAACAATAGCCAAAACGTTATTAAAAGCGCTACTTTAGTATTAATTCCCCCGCAGCAATTAAACATATACTTACACTGTGTGCTTTTAAAAACACATTGTGGCCTTCAAAATCTTTTCCTCTACTAAGGAGGCTAAAGATTGATCGTGTCCTTATACACATGTTACTGAGTTGGTTTTGCGCGCATTACTATAATATATTTTTAACAACCAAACTTTTAACTTATGAAACTACCAAGTAATTCATCAATTCTGTCATGCTCTAAAATAATGTGCATGCTCTTATTTGCAACAATCATTTCATGTGATAAGGAAGATAGTAATAGTATCACTCCAAAGACGCCAAGTAATCTCGAAGCGCACTACCAGTTCCTTACTGGAACAACGGGATATGGAAGAGATGAAATATCTTTCGATGACAAAAAACAAATCTTTACGATTCATGAGGATATGATCATATCCAAAGAGGAAGTTGAAAATTATATCACCAGGCAATCAACTTCGCCAAATGGTCGTACGGAACAGAGGCGCTATACATACATTGTAAGCGATGCCTACGTCACTAACATCAAGTACTACCTTGATAGTACTGTACCCGCAGAGTGGCGTACTGCCATAGCAGATGCTATAAGCCAATGGAATGCTGTTAATGGCACCAAGTTATTCTTGTCACAAGTATCATCGAGTGCCAGTGCTAATATTAATGTAAGGGCGCTTTATGAAGGTGGAGCTAACTGGGTAGCACGCGCCGCATTACCTTTTTCAAATGGAGCGCCGGGCAGCTTTATGGAAATTAATACATATCACAATTCGCTTAGTGCAGGGCAAAAGCTTTTTGCAATGGCACATGAAATGGGGCATAACTTCGGCTTGTTGCACACTAACCAAACTGATGGTACCATGATTCCTGGTACACCTGAAACAGACGCAAATTCTGTAATGAATTCTTTTGTTCTTCCATGGAATGGCTTTACCTATTATGATCAGGTAGCAGTACAAGTACTATATCCTGAGACATCATCTGGATCAATAACCTTGTATCAGCATTGTGATTATACAGGATGGGCTGCTTCCTTTGGTGTTGGTAATTACAACCTTGCTGCCATTAACGCAGCAGGTGGAATAAATGATGACGCTTCCTCTGTTCGTGTTCCTGCTGGGCTCAGGGTTACCTTCTATGAACATGACAATTTCGCTGGTGCAACACTCGTAAAAACCGGAGATGACAACTGTTTTGTTAACGAAGGGTGGAATGACAGAATTTCTTCTTTCCGTGTAGAGCCAAATTAATAGTTACTAAAAATAGAGGTGCTGAATTTCAGCACCTCCATTTATCGTTATAATTTATTTTGAAACGAATATCTGCCTACCTGATCTTATCAATCTTTGTCGCTAGTAATGCTACAGCCTCCTCTGAGGAGACTTCAAGATACCATTTATTGTCAGGCATAACGGCCACTACAGGCCCCCATTTACACCTATCTGTACAGCCTGTTTTAATGACCTGAATAGAACCTTTTAAATGAGCAGCTTTTAAACGCACTTTAAGTTCTTTAAAAATGTGTTTGCCTCCCCTCTTTTTGCATTTACTACCACAACATATATAAAGTACGCAGTCAGGATTCAAAAATTTCTTATTACTCATAATTAGCCGCTAAGATAGTCCTTTATAAGATAGGTCTTCTCAAACGCAGAACCTGTTTTCGTTTATCAGAAAAGTAAGGTCATAACTTTGATTTGAAACAACCTACTATTACAATTGTTATTGACTGCGTTCTTTACCGCGTTCTTTTGCTAATTCTTCACCAGATGCATCTTTTCGTAACAGCCCATCGTTCTCCATCTTTGCAACAACAACTTGAGCAAATTCGCGGGAGAAAGAATCAAGACTACTTGGGTTATATGTCTCTGATTGTCCTGACCATAATAATTCTTCTGTACGTGCATTATATAGGTTCGTTTCTATAAAGTATACTTTATCTTCCTCGTAGTATCCGGGTGAATATAAAGTAGGAAACCAGGTATTGTAATAGCCCCAAAACGAACCATAATAACCGAAACGTGGGACAGGGGCATATCCTGTGCTACCAGGTACATATCTGTTTTCAGTTTCCTTATCAATAAGCGCAACGGTCATAATAGCATTGGCACCCGTTTGATTTATTTTGGAAAACAATACCTCCTTATCCGGCGTTTTTCCTTCAGTAAATGGAGGCAGCACATCAAAACTTTTTACCGTCTTATAACCTCTCTTTTCGAGAGCAGCTGCTATATCACGCTCAACCTGCTGGCGCACATTTGTTCGTGCTGTTAAAGCAGTAACCAATATCGTATTGAATCTTTGATTGTTTGCCGTAGCATTCGTATTCTTCCAAGAACCTGTAATTTCAGTTGCTGGTTGGCACGCAGCAAAACAAAACACTAACACCGCATATAATACTATTCTCTTTCTTTGCATAAGCTTTTTTACTAATAAAAAAATATCGTGCCCCTGCATCAGCACAACGATAGCAGGAGTAAGTACAGTACGCAATATGTGGAATTACAAAAGATAACTGATACGCTGTTATGAAGAGATGTATTATTAATGCTGTTTTAACGATAAGGTGATGCTGTATGAATTGATTATTTTCTTTCTATTCCTATCTTACCCAAAAAATAACCCTTACACTTTTCTAAATATGAAATTTAGTATCACATTTTCTGTCACTCTTCTACTTTCAAACTTCCTCCAGGCTCAATCTCCTTCAGTAACAGTAATAAAAAACATCAACGTTATTGATGTTAAAAAGGGAAAAGTTCAAAACAACATGTCTGTTATTATTAAAGGAGAACTCATAACAGATATCGTTCCGACCCGAAGACTTGAAACTGATGGTACAACTGTAGTAATAGACGGGAGCGGGAAATACCTGATGCCAGGTATGACTGATGCTCACATACACTTTTTTCAGTCAGGAGGATTGTTTACAAGACCAGATGGGTTTGACTTTACTTCCGTTCGTCCCTATGACAAGGAAAGACAGGAAGGCTTTAATAACACGGAAGATTACCTAAGGAGATACCTCAGATGCGGTATTACAACGGTAGCGGATATGGGTGGCCCTCTGAGCAACTTCAAAATCAGAGATTCAATCGCCCGAACATTTAACGGCCCTGATGTTCTGGTTACTGGTTCTCTTTTTTCAAATGTTTCAAATCCTAAACTCGACCTTACCGATCCCATTGTTGTAAAAACAGTTACAAAAGAAGATGCGGATCTCCTTCTCGATAAACTTCTGGAGAAGAAGCCGGACTATATTAAAGTCTGGTACATTATAACTCCTGATTTTCCTGCAGAAAAAGGTTTTGAAGTAGTTAAACACATTGCAGAACGTACACACAAAGCAGGCCTTAAATTAGCTGTTCATGCTACAGAAGCAAAGACTGCGGAACTTGCAGTAGATGCAGGCGCTGATATTCTTGTACATAGTGTAGACGATCAGGTTTTTAGTGATCAATTTACAAAGAAGCTGGTTACTAAAAAGGTGTCCTATATCCCGACATTGATTGTGTCATCGAACTGGTATAAAAGCGGACTCGGTAAACTTGATAATCATCCTCACGAACTTCGCTGGAGCAATCCTTTTATCTACAGTTCCACTCTTGAACCCTTATGGATACCCGAAGATAAATGGCCTGCCAATTTTAAAGGCTTACGGAGCAGCGGCATGGTTCGCTCTTCTAAAACAACTGATTCCATAATGGCTGTCAACTTGAAAAAGGTATTCTCATCAGGTGTTAATGTAGTTACTGGTACAGATGCTGGCAATCCTGGAACAATGCATGCGTCTTCTTACTTTAAAGAACTTGAAGCGATGAAGAGAGCAGGCTTGTCTAATGCAGAAATTATTCGTGCTGCCACTCTCAATGCTTCAACATTATTCAACAACAATAAGGGATTGGTAGAGAAAGGAAAAACAGCGGATCTATTGCTGCTAACTAAGAATCCCCTTGAACAGCTCGACAACTTAAATACCATCGAAATAGTTGTCAAATCAGGCAGGACTATTCCAGCAGATTCAATCGTAAAAGAAACACCTGAAATGTTAGTGCAACGACAAGTTGTTGCGTACAACGCAGGAAATATTGATGCGTTTCTTGACACTTATAGTGATGAGATTGAATTATTCAATTTCCCTGATAGCTTGATGGCGAAGGGTAAAGATGCGATGCGTAAGATCTATGAACCCTTATTTAAAAACCCAGGGTTTAAGCCTGTTCAGATTGTAAACCGAATTACATTGGCGAATAAAATCATGGATCATGAAAGCTTGGTTTACAACGGCAAGAAGATAAATGCTATTGCCGTGTATGAAGTAAAAGACGGCAAAATAACGAGAGTAACCTTTATCCGATAGAAAGAAAGAAGGCTGTTTCCAAAATTAGAAGTAACGATGGAAACGTGGACCTGATTTTGAGACAGCTTTCTTTACCTTAGATATTTCGCTAAATATCCAATGAGCATTACGCTACTATCTCCCCTTCCTTTTAATTGAATTAAGAAAAAAGAAAACAGGTGGCCTTTCTGCTAGAATATCTGTTTGATTTTTTGAACTTTGAATTTTATTCTGACGATGATTAATACAACCGAGAAGGAAGAGAGAGAGTACCTTGAAGAAATCAAAGAAAAGCTATTATTGGCCATCCGTAGAGTTGATGACCGGGTAAAACAATTTTCAGAAGAACTCAGGCAAAACAAGCAATATATCCATGAACACCAATCCGGAATGGATGAGGCCGACATGGTGGCTGCAGGACAATCTATTGACAGAATGGCGTTTACTGGCGAATCTGCTGTAGCGAGAAAACGTAAGCTATTGAAGCTGGGCGACTCACCTTATTTCGGACGTATTGATTTTATCACCGGCGATAATAGTGAACGAACTCCAATTTACATTGGTATCTATACCTTCTCGGATGAGACCATACGGGCTAATCTTATTTACGATTGGAGAGCACCTATTTCCTCTATGTTTTACGATTACGAATTAGGTGAGGCAAGCTACAAGACACCTTCGGGTGAAATTAAGGGAGAGATTGCCTTGAAACGTCAGTACAAGATCAAGGAAGGCCAGATGGAGTTTATGATTGAAAATGCCGTAAACATCCATGACGATATCTTACAGAAAGAGCTGAGTAAATCATCGGACGACAAGATGAAGAACATTGTCGCCACTATTCAACGCGATCAGAATGCCGTGATCAGGAATGAAACGGCGCCTGTTATGATCATCCAGGGAGTTGCAGGATCTGGCAAGACTTCTATTGCGCTTCACCGCATTGCTTTTTTGCTGTATCGCTTTCGCGAGTCTATCGCCTCCAAAGATATTCTTATTATCTCCCCCAATAAAGTGTTTGCTGATTACATCTCAAACGTATTACCTGAATTAGGCGAAGAGCAGATTCCAGAAATGGTTATTGAAGAGTTAGCCGCGGAAGTATTAGAAAACAAGGTTAAGTTCCAAACTTTCTTTCAACAGGTATCTTCACTGCTGGAGAAACATGATGAGGCTTTTATTGAACGCATTCAATTCAAATCTTCGTTTGAGTTTCTGGCCAAACTAAATCAATACCTTATTCACATTGAGAATAACTTCTTTGAACCTATCGAGTTAAGAATAGGAAAAACAGTAGTACCCTCACCCTTTATTCATGAAAAGTTTAGAGCCTATCATCGTATCCCTTTATTGAAACGCTTCCATGAAGTAGTAAAGGACATACAGCAATACGTAAGAGATGATGTACGCCGAAAGTTAACTGGGCATGAAAAAGCACAGATATGGGAAGCTGTACCAAGAATGGTAAAGGTTAACAATGTGTTTGATTTATATAAAAACTTCTATAACTGGATAAAGAGACCCGATCTATTCAACGTTCTTCCCAATGAAACATTTGAATATGCCGATGTCTTTCCGCTTATCTATTGTAAGATAAGAATGGAGGGAGTTCAATCATACGACCACGTTAAGCATTTGCTAGTGGATGAGATGCAGGACTATACCCCTGTTCAATATGCTGTACTATCTAGATTGTTTAAATGTAAGAAGACCATTCTGGGCGATATCAGTCAAAAGGTCAATCCTTATAGTGCTTCTTCGGCAGAAGGAATAGGTCAGGTCTTTCCACAAGGAGAAACGATTAAGCTTTTCAGAAGTTATCGCTCCACCTGGGAAATTACCGCCTTTGCCCAACGACTCTATCATAACCCTGACTTGATTGCTATGGAAAGGCATGGAGAAGAGCCGGAAGTAAAGCGGTTTGAAAATAATATCGAAGAACTTGAAGAGATAAAAAAGAGAATCGCGGTATTTAAGGAATCAGGACATCAATCATTAGGGATAATATGTAAGACACAGGAACAGGCTGAGTTTGCTTATGAAGAATTAAAGCAACCACGCGTTCACCTGCTTACTGCAGATAGTACAGTTTTTAAAGATGGAATTATTATAACTACAGCACATCTCGCTAAGGGTCTGGAGTTTGATGAAGTAATTGTACCATTTGCTTCAGCACGAAACTACCAGACAGAAGTAGATAAACGCATGTTGTACATCGCCTGTACAAGGGCTATGCATCAGCTACTACTTACTTATTCGAGGGAGAGTATCAGCTTTATAGAATCTATAAAGTAATTATGCTTTAAGATCAAAGAAAAGGTTTCTACTGTATTGTTAGCAGTGAATCTATTTTTGTATACTTATCACAATCGAAGTTAATATTAAACTCAACAGGCCTTTTGAAGGCTCCCTGTGTGAAACCTGCTTTAGCATTAGCGTACACCTTTTGCATAAATTTATCCCAGATGGGCAGGGCTGCCTTACCTCCAGAGCCCTCTCCCCAATGAGGGAAATGAATGCTGCGTTCATCGCCGCCAACCCATACACCTGCAACAAGGTTATGTGTAACCCCCATATACCATCCGTCAGAGCCATTATCTGTCGTACCTGTTTTCCCGCCAACTTCATTCTCACTCTTTACCATTTCGCTTAATGCACGAGAGCTGCCTCCCTCCTCTTCAACACCCCCTTTTAACATATGAATCATGGTATAGGCAGTGCTTTCATTCAGAACCTGTTTAGGCACTGGGAAAAAATTCTCGATAACATTTCCGTTTTGATCTTCTATGCGCGTGATATAGTAAGGCTTGATATAGAAACCCAAATTTGCAAAGGTACTATAAGCGGCTACCATATCATAGAGGGAAACGTCACTTGTACCTAACGCCAGCGAGTACACAGGATCTAAGGGTGTAGTAATACCGACTCTCTTCGCAAATGATGCTACATTCTCTGGCCTGATCTCTTTAATAACCTGGATGGAAACAGAGTTTAACGATCTGGCTAACGCTTGTCGGATTGTATATTGTTTGCCATCGCCAAATGTGCCATTTGCATTTCTTGCCTGATAGATCCTTCCGTTAACAGGTATAGCAGGAGCAATATCATAATATAACTGACATGGTGAAAAGCCGTTTTCTATAGCAGCACCATAAACAAAAGGTTTAAAAGTAGAACCCGGTTGTCGGGTAGCCTGCCTTACATGATCATATTTGAAGTATGTATGATTAATACCCCCTACCCATGCTTTTATTCCTCCAGTTGACGGATCTACAGCTAAAAGTCCGGCATGGAGAAATTTATAATAGTATTGCAGTGAGTCCCACGTACTAAAAAGCGTATCACGCTGCCCTCTCCAGGAGAAAACTCGCATGGATTTCTTCTCATGAAGTTTCAGGTTAATAGAGTCTACATTATTCCCATAAGTTAATTTCAGGACTTTATATGCCTCAGTTTGATGGATTTTCTTTTCCAGAAAATTCTCTATTTCGTATCCGTTATCGTCTACCCAGGGATTTCTATCTCCCCAATCTGCTTCAAAATTCTTCTGAAGTAAAGCCATATGCTCCCGCATTGCCTCTTCGGCGTATTGCTGCAGCCGACTATCAATTGTGGTATAAATCTTCAATCCCGATTCAAACAGATCATAACCTCTTTCCTTACACCACGGAAGCAGTTCATTCTGTAAAGCAGCTCTGAAATAAGGCGCAAGGCCTTCATTATGATTCTGAATATTAAAATTTAACTGCAAGGGAAGTGCTTTTAGTGAGTCCGTTTCCACCTGAGAAGCAATGTAGCCAAGGCGATAGAGCTTCTGAATTACTTCATTTCGTTTACGTTTCGCTCTTTCCGGATAGGCAACAGGATTATAAATGGTTGTACCCTGCAACATACCTACAAGCAATGCAGACTCCTGTATATTAAGCTCGGCGGGAGACTTTTGAAAGTAAGTTTCGGCTGCCACCTTGATACCATATGCGTTATTATTAAACGGAACTGTATTGAGGTATAGCGCTATTAATTCTTCCTTAGTAAAATTTTCTTCCAGCCTTGCTGCTATAATCCATTCTTTTGTCTTACTGATAAGAATTTCGAGAGGTTCTGCCAGTTTTGAAAGCTTACCACTTAATTCTTCTTCCCTTGTTCTGAATAAATTCTTAGCAGTTTGCTGTGTGAGTGTGCTTCCACCTCCTTGTGCACTAAAGGTAATCATGCCCTTGATAACCCTGAAGTATGCAGCGAAGTCCATACCTGAATGTGAATGAAACCGGTGATCCTCAGAGACGAGTAATGTATTCACTAAATCCGGCGAAAGATCTGAAAAAGTTACAGGACTACGGTTATAACGTATGAACCTACCCAGTGACACCCCATCAACAGAAATAAGTTCAGAAGAGAAATCATTATGAGGATTTTCGATTTCCCGTAGGGTAGGCATTGCACCGAATAAGTTATACGGATTGGCAATTAAGGCATAGACATAAACCGGAACACCAATGGCAATAGTAAGCGTAACGATCCAGACGATCTTTACCAATTTGGGAAACCATATACTTCGGATCAACAACAACGTATTGATCCTGTTGACAACGCTTCTGATAAGGTGGGGAGCAGTCATACGCCTTCAGGTATTATAAAGATAAGTGATTTACCGAAATAATATCGATTGGTTGATTGTAACCACGAATATGTAAGATAAAACGACAATAAAAACAGTTTTAAAGCATTGTCAACTTACGAAGCCTTCTGTACCAGGAAGAGCCTGCGAAATTCTTTTACCGATCAATATTTTTTTTAGGATAAGTCGTCCAATTTTTCAAATCTCAATTGTCATTGTATAAATCATAAATTCACAACTAAATTTAAGGTAATATGCAAGAATTCGTATTAATCATGAGGCATGAAGACGGCTCAAAAGTAGCTTCTCCTGAGCAAATGCAAATTTGGATGAAACAAACCATGGAATGGATTGAAAGCATACGTAAACAGAATAAGTTTGTCTCGGGTACCGGCTTACTTTTCGATGATGCCAGGGTTGTAAAGTCTAATAAACTTGTCACAAACGGCCCCTTTGGAGACATTAAAGAGACTATAGGCGGATATGTTATCGTAAAGGCAACCTCTGTAGATGAAGCCGTTGAATTTGCGAAGGGATGCCCTGTATTACTGGGCGAAGGTAACTCCATGGAAGTTCGTAAGATTGCTAATGGAGATGGCGTTCATTAATACATAGCACATTATAGACCTATGTAAAACGTAGAGGTTCTATTGATTCTCTTTCTTATGCAACAACAAGAGTTAATACCACACCTTTTCAGAACCGAATTCCGAAAAATTGCCTCTGTGCTTTGCGAGTTTTTGGGCATAGAACGTATTGAAGTTGCAGAAGACATTACAAGTGAAACTTTCCTACAGGCACTTGAAACATGGAGTTATAAAGGCATTCCGGAAAATCCTACAGCATGGCTTTATACCGTAGCGAAAAATAAAGCCAGGAATTACATGGTACGAAACAAGATCTTTACAAAGAAAGTAGCTGACGAGATAAGAGAATTAAATGCAAAGCTGGAAATCGACCTTTCGGATAAAAATATCATGGATAGTCAATTGCAAATGTTATTTGCAATTTGTCATCCATCAATTTCAACTAAAGCGCAGGTAAGCCTTGCTCTACGAATTTTATGTGGTTTCGGTATAGAAGAGATTGCAACGGCCTTTTTTACAAATAAAGAAACTATCAATAAACGATTATTCAGGGCAAAAGAAAAGCTTCGCCTGGAAAAAGTTGATATCGCATTTCCACCTGAATCGGAGGTTGACAAAAGACTTGATACAGTACTTACCACGCTATACCTATTGTATAATGAAGGTTACTATTCCGAAAGCCAGGATGATGTCTTACGGGAAGATTTGTGTGCTGAAGCAATGCGTTTAACCTATCAGCTTCTTGAAAACGAGAGAACAGATCTTCCTGCAGTAAATGCACTATTTGCGCTAATGAGCTTCCAATCTTCACGCTTTGCAGCACGACGGAAACAAGCGGGGGAATTTATTTTATACCACGACCAGGATGAAACCTTATGGAACCACGAGCTGATAGCCAAGGGTACATATTATCTAAACCGCGCCTCAACAGGCACGCGTATTTCGAAGTACCACCTTGAAGCTGCTATCGCTTATTGGCATACAATAAAAGCCAACAGCACCGAGAAATGGAGTAATATTCTAAAACTTTATGATCATCTGCTAGAATTGGAGTACTCAACATTAGCTGCTCTTAACAGAATTTATGCATTATCTAAAGTTAAGGGCGAAGCGAATGCAATAGCTGAAGCGGAGAAGCTTACCTTAACAAATAATCATTTTTACTATACCCTGTTAGGAGAACTTTACAGGAATGTCAATACCATAAAAGCAAAGGAAAATTTTGAAAAAGCTTTGGCCCTGGCCAGAACAAATACAGATAAGCAAACTATTTCAAGAAAGCTTAATGTGCAATAAGTTAGTAAAACCAGTGCAAGGATGTTATCGTTATATGGTAATTTAAAAGATATAATAAACGTGAAAACAACTTTCCTTGAAGCAGAATGGAGAAAACTTGCCATTGTTAACTACGCTATTGATAAGAGTTTTCTTTTACAATATCTACCTCATAAAACAGAATTAGACACTTGGAATAATACGTGTTATATAAGTCTTGTCGGTTTTATGTTTCTTAATACAAAAGTTAAAGGAATAAAAATTCCTTTTCACGTAAACTTTGAAGAGGTGAATTTGCGGTTCTACGTAAAACACAAGTATAATAATGAATGGAAGCGCGGCGTGGTCTTCATTAAAGAAATTGTTCCAAAAACCGCAATTACGGTAGTAGCAAATACCATTTATAAAGAAAACTACGAGACCATGAAAATGGCGCACGAATGGCTGACAAAAAATGAAAATCTAAGCGTTGAGTATAGATGGAAAAAGAACCATTGGAATGTATTGAAAGTACAAGCTACAAACCAGCCCTGGGATATAGAAAATGGAAGTGAGGAAGAATTTATAACAGAACATTTTTGGGGATACACGTATATAAACAAAAGTAAAACATCGGAATATGAAGTAGAGCACCCGCGTTGGAAAGTTTATAAAGTAAACAGTTATTCGTTGGAAGTAAATTTTGCAGACATATATGGAAGTAGTTTTAACTTTTTAACAACAGAAACACCTAAATCGGTATTTTTAGCCGAGGGATCTTCTATTGTTGTAAGAGGAGGAACAATTCTATAGCTAAGTTATACCTTGAATCTCGAGACTTACATACCGACCCCAAAATTAAGAAAGTTCGTTAAGAGTTATACGATAATTGATTGCGTCGAAGATAGAACTAACCACGTGTTGCCCGATTCTGCCCTGGTAATAGCTTTTAGATATCGTGGTAAAGTAAACTACATAAACAATAACATTCAGAATGAACTTCCTTCTATAACAATCTCAGGAATTCGTAAAACAGATCGTCATATTAAGTATACAGGAGGAGCTGCTAACTTGTTAGTTGTATTTAAAGAGGCAGGTGCTGCTGCATTCTTTAAAGAGCCACTTCACGAGTTGTTTCAGCAAACCTATTCTCTTGACAACTTTCTTAATCGCAGCATACTCGCGCAACTGGAAGAAGAACTGTCCGAAGCAAAGAACAACATGGAAAGAGTTAAATTGATAGAAACTTTCCTGCTCTCAACGTTACAGGGCTACAATCCTGATAAGTTGATTTTTGCTGCACTTGATAAAATCCATGCTTCGAAAGGGGTTATACGAATAAAAGAGCTTGCAGACGCACTTTGTATCAGCAATGATGCATTTGAGAAAAGGTTCAGACGTGTTGTAGGGGCATCACCAAAACAGTTTTCATACATCATAAGAATGAAACATGTTCTTCAGCTTTTGAAGCACAACCATAAATTTACTGATCTGGCACTCGATTCCGGATATTTTGATCAATCGCATTTTAATAAAGACTTCAAATCATTTACAGGTCAATCGCCTCGAGCTTTCCTGGCTTCTCCTTCTTTTTGGTAATCGCTTAAAATAGAACATGCCAGGAGGCGGCCTGGCATGTTGACAACTTATAGAACTAACTAAAACTTATCCTAATCTTTCAAGTACGTCCATCACCTCGCGTACTGCCTTGCGGCTTGCTTCCAGCAATGCCTTCTCTTCCTGTGTAAGGTCTAATTCAATGATTCTTTCGATACCGTTCTTACCTAGTACAACGGGCACGCCAAGATAGCAATCTTTTATTCCATATTCACCTTCTAGCTTCACACAAACTGGAAAAATTCTTCTCTGATCTCTTACAATCGATTCCACCATTTGTGCAGCGGCAGAACCTGGCGCATACCATGCTGATGTTCCCATTAGTTTTACAAGTTCACCTCCACCGACTTTAGTACGTTCAAGGATCGCGTGAAGTTTATCTTTATCGATAAGTTCCGTAACCGGAATACCAGAAACTGTAGTATAACGAGGAAGCGGCACCATTGTATCTCCGTGGCCACCAAGCAACATTGCCTGAATATCTTTAGGAGAAACATTCAATGCCTCAGCAAGAAACGCTCTGTAGCGTGCCGTATCCAGAATTCCAGCCATACCCATAATTCTGGTACGAGGGAATTTAGATGTGATATGAGCCTGATAAGTCATAACATCCAAAGGATTCGACACCACAATGATTATGGATTCAGGAGAATATTTAACGATATTTTCTGTTACTGACTTAACAATACCAGCATTTGTTCCGATAAGATCATCACGGCTCATACCTGGCTTACGAGGCAAGCCTGAAGTGATCACAATTACATCAGAGTTGGCAGTTCTTGCATAATCGTTAGTCGCACCAATAGTACGGCTGTCATACAAATCTATCGGAGCTTTCTGCCAGATATCTAATGACTTACCTTCAGCAAGTCCTTCTTTGATATCAAGTAAGACAATTTCATTGGCGATCTCGCGGTAAGCTAAAACATCGGCACAGGTCGCTCCTACGTTACCGGCACCAACTACAGTTACTTTCATAGGTTTACTGGATTTTTGTTAATAAAATCGAAGAATTGGAGATGGTTTATTTTAAAACCGGGCGTGAATTTATCAATATCAACGGATTTTGAAAAAAAAATCGTTAGTAGTTATATAGTTTCGACTTTAAGTAACAGAACACGTTTGGTGGTCCCGGTAACTTTAAACCTGTCATGAATCCGCATTCCCACAACCCAAACAATTTCCCCTCTTGATTCGATCACTGTTATTTTCTCTTTGTCAGGAAGCGCAATCTTAGAATCTATTAATAGATCACTGATCTTTTTACTGTTTTCCATACCTAGTGGAATCAATGCATCGCCTGGTTTCCAGGGTCTCCAAACTAAAGGAAAGGTTACTTTCTCAGCATCAAGCTGGGCTATTGCAGCATTCTTAATCAAAGTAAAATCGGCAAAATCTATTTGTTTTAACACCAGGGTGTCACCAGCTCTATACACGCTTGTACTTTGCGCGTTTACGATTATCTCTTCCTTTACAGCATCGGCATGGCGATCAAGCAAAAAAGAATCCCTGTCTACTGTTATCCTGTAATCAGCGCTCCAAAACCTTTTCCCCGAAGTCTCACAGGTAGCAAGATCTTTACATTGCGTGTAGTTGAATCCATAATCCTTCAACAACTCCCATAAAACTACCTCCGAGCTTCCCACCCCGCTGAGTTTCCTTTTATCGATAGCTATCCTGTTACCAGATTTCAGGAAAATATCATTTTGAATACTTTCCAATTGCTTCTTAGCCAATGCCTGGGCCGAAACAATTCTTTCATGGGTGTCTTTAAACGTTTCTTCAAGGGCAGGATTTACTTTTTTCAGTAGTGGTACAACATGATGTCTTATGAAGTTTCTCTGGTAATCATCTTTCTGGTTACTGGAATCTTCTCGCCATAACAGATTATTTTTTTTAGCGTAGGCTTTCAAATTATCTCTCGAAGCAAAGAGCATGGGCCTTATAATATTCTGTGTTTTTACAGGGATACCTGCAAGACCGTCAATACCCGTGCCCCTGGTAATATTGAGAAGTACGGTTTCAAGAACATCGTTTAAATGATGTGCAGTAGCTATAGCAAAGAAATTATTTTCTTTAAGAACCTGCTGAAAGAACGCATACCGAAGTTCTCTTGCTACTACCTGAATGGATTGCTTTTTTTCAGAAGCAATGGCTGCTGTATCGAAAACTTTTGTAAAAAGTGGGATGTTAAGAGCAGAACATACTTGTGATGCGAACTCCTGGTCGCCTGCCGACTCTTCACCCCTTAATTGAAAGTTGCAGTGTGCTACAGCAATATTGAAGCCTTGTTGGTGAAAGAGATGGAGCATAACCATAGAATCGAGGCCCCCACTAACCGCAAGAAGTATTTTATCACTAGTTTTGCAAAGGTTATGGTGCTGAATATGGTTTAAGAATTGCTGTATCACGCCCAAATTTACAATTTATAATGGTTGATTATCGAGATTCTTTTTTAAAGACGGCCACTGGTGTTTTTAGCCTTATTCTCATTTTCCTTTTCATGGCAGTAGGTTCAGCCAGCTATGGGCAGAAAAAAGTAAAACTTCAGAAAGCAGATTTCGCGAAAGGTGGAAGAATGAAGGGCGAACGGTACGAGAGATTACTTGGTAATGTTGTTTTCACGCAAAACAAAACAACAATATATTGTGACTCAGCCCATTTTTTCAAAAAGCAAAACTCACTTGATGCTTATGGACAGGTGCGGGTAACTGAAGGCGATTCTGTTACCATAACAGGAAAAAAACTCGAGTACGATGGTGACGAGAAGTTGGCAAAAATGAGGAACAATGTTGTTTTCACGAAGCTCAATTCTGCAACCTTATATACTGATAACCTCGATTACAGGCGCAATACCAACACGGCTTACTATTTTAACGGAGGTAAATTGGTAGATAGTGCTAACGTACTCACCAGTAGAACGGGATACTACAACGTAAACAACAACATAGCAACCTTCAAGAAAGACGTAAAAGTGGTTAATCCTGATTATACCATGTATGCGGACAGCTTACGGTATAATTCGCGAACGAAGATTATCTATTTCATTACGAAAACAAAAGTAATCAGGAAAGACAGCGTTAACTCTATTTTTGAAAGTGGTATATATAACACTGTTACACGCGTATCAGATTTAAAACAAGGAACTGGCGAATCACAGGACTATTCTATTAAAAGTAAATCTTATGATCTTGATGCTGTACAAAATGTGGGTAAGGCACGGGGTGATGTTGTAATGACACATAAGAAAGAGAACCTTCTCATTTACGGACAAGCTTCAGATTTCTTTAAGAACGCTGGCATTACCAAAGTATATAACAACGCCTACATGGCGAAAATAACAGATGACAATGATACGTTGTTTATGCGGGCTGATACCCTTGTATCTATTGATAATCCCGATCCGAAGAAACGAAAGTTGTTAGCCTACAATAATGTAAGGATATTTAAAAAAGATCTTCAGGGAATAGCCGATTCTTTAGAGTACCGATCAGCAGACTCTATGATTTTCTTTTACAACAAGCCTATACTATGGGCAGAAGGAAATCAACTAACAGCTGACTCCATCAGCATGCTTATCAAGAATAACTCCATCAACAAGATCTTCCTGAAAGTAAATGCATTCGTAATCTCTACTGATACGCTATTGAACTTTAATCAGATAAAGGGACGGAAGATGACTGCCAACATTGCTCAGAGCAAGATAAGCCAGGTGTACGTTGAAGGTAACGGAGAGAGTTTGTACTTTGCACTTGATGATAAAAACAAGATTATGATGGGTATGAATAAAATCATATGCAGTAACATTATGATCAGGTTTAAAGAGGGTCGCGTAAACAACTTAAGCTTTTACGTAAGGCCGGAAGCCGACTTCATCCCGCCGCACGAATTGCAGAAGGATCAGCTTACTTTAAAAGGATTTGCATGGAAGGGAGATGATAAACCAACCAGGGATGAAGTAGTAAAGGGCATCAGTAAAGAAAAGAAGGAACAGGAAAAGAAACCTGAAATAAAAAGATCTCCATCCAAGCCCTCAACACCTAAGAGTGGTGGCACCAAGAAAAAAGCTGCATAAATAGTGCTTCCTGTTTACAAGCAGTTCGATTGATATAAAAAGTAAAAGTTGTCCATTGGACAACTTTTACTTTTTAAAGGGAGAGAATGTTTATTTCTTTCCTCCGCCTATAGCTACACCAATTCTCACACCTATGTAACTATTTTTAAACTCAAATTTTTCAGGCACAAACTCGTTAGCTACTTCATCATAAGCAAGCCCATCAACTTTAGTTTTAGGGATAAGATTATAATCCAACGAAAGCTGGAAATGGCCTGCGTCAAAACCGATACGCGGATAAACTCCGAATTTAGATTCTGCGGCAGCTGCCTCTCCGTCACCCTCAACTTTAATTGCGGCTAAAGAGTAAAGTCCAAAACCTAAACCTACAAAGGGTCTAAAACCACTGCTCTTTAAATAATATTGTCCGTTAAAGGTATAAGAACCGATAGCAGCAATGTCAAGACTAGCATCATCTTCTAAATCTTGAGAAAGGCCACGAGTAACTAAAGCAGTTTCAATACGAAGACCTACCTGAATAGCATCTGTTACTCTATACGCAGGTTCTAAATATAGGAGTACGCCGCCACTTGCTCCGCTACCGCTTGCAGATGCGTATCCAAGGCCAAGGCCTACTTTAAATTTCTTATACTGCTGGGCCTGTGCACCATAAGAAATAGCTACCATTAAGAGAGCTAGAAATAAAAATTGTTTTTTCATGGGGTTTAAAAAATTAGTTTATTTATAATGCAAGATCGCCAATCGCTTTCTTACATAACCAGCTATTATTCCCCTATTCATACACCTATAATGCTACTCCAAAAGTGCGGGCATTCAAGACAGAACATACATTTACACTATCTACTTAAAGTATCTCCGGATGAATGGGCTAGTAATAAAATTTAAAGCTGGAAAAATCATACAACGTTTTCCATTTTAAGTAATAAAGTTTATATTGTCGTTAATAACTCGTTTTCCTGGGCCTCAACCGAATAAAGTGGTGCAAAGAAAGGCTACCCTACCCTAGGATATACTGACAGTACAGGCAGGATACAGTTAGGGTACAGCTAGAGTCAGGCTCCAAATCATACCAGCCATTTTGTCATAAATTTAATGCGGTATGGAAACTAAGACCTTGCAGCCGTATTATTCAGGAGAAAATACATACGTACCTTCCCCTAAAGGATGAATGACAGAGCTTACAAAATTTTTGCAAGCCCTGTCTTATACAATTCCTTGATAAAAAGCACGTTTTAATGCGGTGTTATATTATATTTGCGGGCTTATGCGAAAAGTACCTGATTTTATCGTTTACGTGATCCTGATCCTGGTTGCGGCATCCTGCAGTAAATTCAGGAAAATTGAAAAAAGCGAGGATTGGCGGGTAAAGTACGAGGCCGGATTAAATTATTATAACAAAAAGGACTACTACAGGGCTTCCGTTCTTTTTGAACAAATACTACCGATTGTTCGCGGTTTGCCTGAAGGTGAGAAAGTGCAGTTTTACCTGGCTTACTGCCAGTATCATGATAGACTTTATTTATTGGCCTCTGAACAGTTCAAGACGTTTTTTGAAACCTATGGCAGAAGTCAGTTTGCCGAAGAAGCAAGATACATGTACGCATACTCGCTCTTCGCATCATCCCCAGGACCTAATCTTGATCAAACCAGCAGCGTCAATGCAATGACAGCCATGCAGGAGTTTTTAAACCGGTATCCGAACAGCAAGTTCAGAGACCAGTCTATTGAGGTTATAAATACCTGTCAGGTTAAGCTGGAGAAAAAAGGATTTGAGAATGCGTATCAGTATTATCACATGCGAATGTATAAGGCAGCTATAGCCGCTCTTAATAATTTTAAGAATAACTTCCCTGACTCAAAATACCTTGAAGAAGCTTACTTCCTGGTAATTGATGCGGAGTATCGCTTGGCTAATCAAAGTATATCATCAAAACAAAATGACCGCTATAAAGAAGTGGTAGAACTTTACAAAGAATTTTTGGATCGTTATCCGGATAGTAATTTCCTTAAAGAAGCAGAGAAATTATATTCAGAGAGTCTTGAAAAAATAAATAAATCGAAGAACTCAAATTCATAAAATATATGGCAGTACAATCATCAGTTATCACACGCGACTTGGATAAAATTGCTGAACAAACAGGCAATGTTTACGAATCTGTTGTGGTAATCTCTAAACGTGCAAGACAAATTGCAGTTAATATCAAAGAAGAGTTAAATAACAAACTTGCCGAATTTGCCACAACGGTTGACAATCTTGAAGAGGTTTTTGAAAACCGTGAACAAATAGAAATTTCTAGATTTTATGAGCGTTTGCCTAAGCCTACTACTACAGCAACTGAAGAGTTTCTGGAAGGTAAGCTCTCACACCGCTTACGCTCTGAAGTAGAAGAAAAGCAGGATTAATACCTGCTTTTTCTTTTTTCTGAATGTCTATTCAGAAGAATCAATTACTACCTTTACTGTCATGCTCAATGGCAAAAAAATAATACTAGGTGTTTGTAGTAGTATCGCGGCGTATAAAGCTGCTTTTTTAACCAGGCTTCTTGTAAAAGAAGGTGCTGAAGTAAAAATTATCATGAGTTCTGCTGCTCATGATTTTATCACTCCCCTTACGCTTTCTACCCTGTCTAAGAATCCGGTTTATTCTGATTTTATTAAAGACAAATCAGGCCAATGGAACAACCATGTCGACTTGGGATTATGGGCCGATGTCATGGTTATTGCTCCTGCATCAGCCAATACAATTGCAAAGATGGCAAATGGTTTATGCGACAACCTCTTGTTAGCCGTTTACCTTTCTGCCCGATGCCCGGTATGGCTGGCCCCTGCTATGGACCTTGATATGTTGCAGCATCCTTCAACACAGGCCAACTTACATCGTTTAAAATCTTACAGTAACCACATTATAGAACCAGGGTATGGAGAGCTTGCCAGTGGTTTAGTTGGTTCTGGCCGAATGGCTGAACCTGAAGAAATAGTACAGAGACTTATATCTCATTTTAAGACTCAGCAAAGATTGAAAGGTAAAAAGGTACTGGTAACTGCAGGCCCTACGCACGAGGCTATTGATCCTGTTCGTTTTATTGGAAACCACAGCAGCGGCAAAATGGGATTTGCAATTGCTGAAGCGCTTGCCCACGAAGGCGCCAGCGTAAATTTAATAACAGGACCTACGCAGCAACATACTTCGCATCCTAACATCAGCGTTAAACCTGTAGTATCAGCAGAAGAGATGTTTAACGCCTGCAACGAATTCTTTTCAACATCAGACATAACAGTATTGTCCGCAGCTGTTGCTGATTACAAACCCGCAGTTAAGGCGGAGCAAAAGATCAAAAAAACCAATGAGAACCTTGTATTGGAGCTCACTAAAACCCATGATATAGCCGCCTCTCTAGGGAAGCTTAAGCATAATGGCCAGGTAATTGTCGGCTTTGCGCTTGAAACGGAAAATGAACAGAATAATGCGTTAAAGAAATTAGAAACGAAAAACTTCGATCTTATTGTACTTAACTCCTTAAACGACAAAGGCGCAGGCTTTGGACATGATACTAATAAAATCACCATTATAGATAAAAGCCTCCAACGAAAGACATTTAACTTAAAGAGTAAAACTGAAGTTGCGAGAGATATTGTTGAAGCTATTATAGAGAAAGTGCATGCGTAAAATCTATCTTCTTTTGGTTTTTGTAAGTCTGGTGATATCCACCCAGGCACAGGAGCTGAATTGTTCTGTAAGCATTAATGCCACACAAATAGCCACTTCTGAACAAGGGGTATTTAAGGATATGAAAAACGCCATTGAGCAATTTATGAATGGGCGTAAATGGACTAATGATGGGTTTAAAACGCATGAGAAGATCCGGTGTAATTTATTGCTTACAATATCAAGTATGCCAACCATAGGAAGGTTTATAGCTTCAGTGCAAATACAATCAGCAAGACCTATTTATAATACGAACTACACAAGCCTACTCTTTAATTTTGCTGATCGCGAGTGGGACTTTGAGTACCTTGAATCACAGCCATTACAGTATAACGATAATACATATACCAGCAATCTCACCTCGATGCTTGCCGCTTATGCATACCTGATTATAGGGCTCGATTATGACTCATTTAGTGAACTGGGAGGAACACCCTACTTTCAAAGAGCTTTAAATGTTGTTAACAATGCACAACAAACAGCTTTGCCGGGATGGCAGCCTATGGGCAGCAACCGAAGCCGTTACTGGTTGGTAGAAAACTTTAACAACCCACAGATGGTTGATTTAAGAAAAGCAATATACGCTTATCATCGATTAGGTTTGGATACTTTTGAAAAGACACCAGATAAAAGCAGAGAGGTTATTTTGAAAGGACTTCGCGACATTAAAAAGGTAAGAGATGTAAATCCTAATGCCGTTCTTGTTGTGAGCTTCTTAGATGCAAAGGGTAAAGAACTCGCAAATATCTTTTCTGATGGAAATATTCAGGTAAGACGCGAAGCCTACGATATCATTACTGCTATTGATCCATCGAACAGAAGTGCTTACGAAAAGATAATTAAGAACTAACGTGATTACATGTCCGTCTTCTGAAAAAGCTATTTATCCCTAACATCGTAAATCTTAATGAACTGAATGAGTACCCGGCAATTACGACTGACCAGTCAAGATCAGATACGCCAAAGAATGAAAGATTTTACAGGTAAAAAAATTAATATTGTACTTAATGATGGTACCGCTGTGCTCGTAATCATAAAACACTATGACGATAATGGTATATCCGCGCTGAATATGCGCTTAAAGGACATAACAATTCCTTTTGAGAAAATTAACGAGGTTTACTTCGACACTAAAGAATAATGCTTAAGCATCTTACTATAAAAAATTACGCACTCATTAAGCACCTTGAGCTTCAACCGTCGTCACACCTGAACGTTATTACAGGAGAAACCGGCGCAGGAAAATCAATTATGCTCGGCGCAATTGGTTTACTGATGGGAAACAGAGCAGATACAAAAGTGCTTTGGAATGAGGATGAGAAATGTATTATTGAAGGCTCTTTCGATATAAGAGATTATAAATTGAAACCGGTTTTTAAATCAGAAGACCTGGATTATGAAGATGTGTCAGTCATAAGAAGAGAGATAAGTCCTGGAGGTAAATCCCGTGCTTTCATTAATGATACGCCTGTTACGTTAGAAGTAATGCGTAGAATAGGCACCCTTCTCATGGATATACACTCGCAACATGAAACACTGGAATTAGGCAATCAAAATTTCCAGCTTAATCTTATAGATGCTTTTGCCGGAAACGCCTCTATTCGGGAAGATTATGCAGAAGCATGGACCTCTTACACCAAAGCAAAAAGGGACTATGACAAGCTAACAAAAGAAGCTGCAAGCCTTCGCGAGGAGTCTGATTACATCAAATTTCAGCTTGAAGAACTCGTTAAAGCAAACCTAAACGAGAATGAACAAGAATCTCTTGAGTCGGAATTAAAAATGATGGAGCATTCCGAGGAGATAAAGAACCGATTTAATACCGCCCTTCAGTTATTATCTCTTTCAGAATACAACGTTCAGAGTGCTTTATCAGACGTTAAAAATGAACTACAGCACCTTGCCGGATTTTCAAATACTTATGAAGCATTATATCAACGCCTTGAAAGCAGCCGGATAGAACTAGAAGATATTATAAGTGAAATTGAAAAGGAAGAAAGCAACATCGATTTTGATGCCGAGCGAATCGAGTTTGTAAAGGAGAGGTTGAGTAACATTTACAGACTTGAGAAGAAGCATCGGGTAAACAGCGTTAAAGAACTCATCACAATACAAGAATCACTACAAGAAAAAGCGGATCTCACCTCAAACCTGGATGAAGAATTGGAGAACAGCAGAAAGGCTTTCAAAGAAAGCTTTGAGAAAGTTCAATCAATTGCTTCTAAGTTAAGTGAGTCGAGGAAGAAAACCTTTAATCCGCTTACAAAACAAATTACCAGACTATTGCATGAATTAGGAATGCCCAATGCTTCATTGGCAATAGACATAAAACATATAGAACCCACACCATCAGGTATTGATCAGATTGACATTTTATTCAGTGCAAATAAAGGTATAGCCCCAAGATCGCTTGTACAAGTAGCTTCCGGTGGCGAATTCTCCCGATTGATGTTTTCAGTTAAATACGTAATGGCGGAGAAAACAGCAATGCCTACCCTTATTTTAGATGAAATAGATAATGGAATCTCTGGTGAAATTGCTATAAAGCTGGGAGCACTTATGCAGGAGATGTCGCGTCAACACCAACTCATCACTATTACGCACTTGCCGCAAATTGCAGCGAAAGGTGATGCGCACTTCTATGTATTTAAAGACAATACAGAAAAGAAAACGGTGAGCAGCATCAAGAAATTAGGTGAGACGGAGCGTGTAGAAGAAATTGCAAAAATGATTGGCGGTGCAAACCCTTCAAAAATAGCATTAGAGAATGCCCAAGAACTTCTTGCGAAGTGATTGTGCGGTAAAATAGAAGCAAAAGGATATTAATTATTTTGGAGTAGCTATGTTCAACCTCCATAAGCTATCATAAGCAATTACGCCTTCATCAACAAGCTCTCTTACTACATCCACAAACAGTTCGCTGTCTTTGTAGGCAATACGTTGCTCAAGTTCTTCAATAGGCATTGCCTGCAATTTTAAAGTATTTAATATCTCCCGTCTTAGGCCTTCAAAAGCTTCCATGTTATTTTTCTTTCGTTTAGATATGCACACATCGCAGATCATACAATTCTCTAAGGTTATCTCACCAAAGTACTCCTGGATCATCTGCATTCGGCATCTATGCTCATTTCGAACATAACCAATCATAGAATTTACCTTTCCGATTATCAGCTCCCTTCTGTCTTTTAGCCTTTGAATATTCAATGGAAGACGATCCGCATCCTGCCTGGACAAAACAAATGTTACCTGCGGTTGGTCTTTAACAGGAGCATAGATAAGAACTTTCAAAGCGTGAAGATGATTAAGTATCGAAACCACTTCACTTTCGTTCAGATTTAATGCTTTGGCGATAAGGGATTCCGAAATCTTAACAAATCCACTGTAAAGTTCGCCACCATAAAGGCGCTGTAGCATCTTTATTGGTTCATCAAACTTGGCATTGGCAATCTGGAATTTATAGATGTTGGTATGATCAAGTAGAAAATACAACTGTGATGGCGCATAAAAACTTTCTGTAAACTGTATGAGTCCCTCCTCCTCCAGCTTTTTTAACGCATTATAAACTTCAACAGGGTTTAAACTGAAACGGTCAGAAAAAGTGTGCAGATCAAAATTATAACTTACGCCACCATTACTACCCAGTGCCAGTTGATAATAGTTAGCAAGGCATTGATAAACCTTTTTCAGATAGTCTACTCCGGGTTGAGACTGCTCTACTTTTGTAAGCGCGTTATCAATATCAATATTCTGATAAAGAATTACAGCATATGCTCTTAGTCCATCACGCCCTGCCCTACCTGCCTCCTGATAATAAGATTCAAGGTTTTCCGGTAGATCAATATGAATAACGATTCTTACGTCCGGCTTATCGATACCCATGCCAAACGCATTTGTCGCTACCATAATGCGCGTCTTATTCTTAATCCATTCATCCTGCCGTTGTGATCGCTCGTCAAATGTCAACCCTGCATGATAGTAAGATGCCTTAATCCCTCTTTTCATTAATACCTTTGTCAGATCCAAGGTTGCCTTTCGCGACCGAACATAAACTATTGCTGATCCTTTTACCTTTTGCAATATTTCAAGAAGGGCTTTCTCCTTGTTTTCTGTTTTACGTACAACAAAAGAAAGATTATCTCTCGAAAAAGATTTTCTGAATACAGAATATCCTTCTCTGAATTTTAACTTCTCTGCAATATCATGTTGTACTTCTTTCGTAGCGGATGCAGTCAGTGCTATAATGAGCACATTAGGCTTTATTTCTCTAAGTGAGGCAATCTCCAGGTACGGTGGACGAAAATCGTATCCCCATTGCGAAATGCAATGCGCTTCATCTACAGCAATTAGACCAACATTCATTAGCCTAAAGCGCTCGATAAATATTTCTGTTTTTAATCTCTCAGGAGAGAGATACAGGAATTTTACATTACCATATACCGCGTTGTCTAACTGAACATCTATTTGCTCGCGACTCATACCTGAATGGATGGCTACGGCATTTATTTGTCGGTACCTCAATTGCTCTACCTGGTCTTTCATGAGAGCAATAAGCGGTGTAATGACAATACAAACTCCCTCTTTTATTAAGGCGGGCACCTGGAAACAAATGGATTTACCTCCCCCCGTAGGTAATAGCGCTAGCGTATCTTTACTTTCAAGAACGGAGGAAATAATATCCTCCTGCATCGGCCTAAAGGTGGCGTGCTTCCAGTATTTCTGAAGTATGGAGAGCGGTGTTTCCAAAATAGCAACCTACAAAAGCTAAATATAATGCTTCTGACTACTAGGTTACTAAAAATCCCGTAATGATTCACAGCGAGGAATGGTAATATTCGAAAAGATCGCTGAAAAGAATAAAGGGTGAACTATCCTATTAATAGTCCACCCTTAAATTTAACCCCTTATACTTTTAGTCTTTTGCAAACTCTATATTTGCTTCAATAGCCACCTCATCACTTAACATTACAGATGGTGTATCTTTCGAGATACCGAAGTCCGTACGCTTAATTGTACCTGTAATCTTAAATCCGGCTATGGTTTTCTTGCTCATTGGATTTGTACCAATATTAACTTTTGCGTCTAATTCAACGGGCTTTGTCACACCATGAAGCGTTAAATTACCTTTAACCTTATAAGTCTTTTCACCTGTTTTTTTGAAGGACGTGCTTTCAAAGGTTATGGTAGGATACTTTTCAGCATCAAAGAAATCAGGCTTCTTTAGGTGTGCATCACGATCTTCATTATCAGTATCAATTGAGTTTACATCAGCAGTCATTGTAACTTTTGCATCAGAAAAATCATCTTTAGTCGCTACAATTGTTGCATCAACTTTCTTAAATGATCCTTCAACTTCTGATACTGAAAGGTGAGTGATGGAAAAACCCAGTTTAGAATGTGCAGCATCCAACTTCCATGTGGATGGAGGAATTGTATTAAACGAGAATAGCGCAAGCGTTGCCGCTAATGCAATAACTGACATGTTTTTCATATGTTGGCTTTATTTGTATATATTACAAACTTAGGTATATTTACTTTACAAAAGATAGTACTATCCAAAAGTATAGCACTATCCAAAAGTATAGCTAACTACCAAGTTTATGGTAAAAGAAAAAAAGAAAGAGAGTTGCTTTAAGGGAGAAGAACTTGAGCACGGTAAGTGTATGGGCATGATTATGCCTGTAAGGGATGCACTGGACATTTTAAGTGGCAAATGGAAATTACCAATAATCATATCGCTAACCTTCGGTAACAAGCGCTTTAGCCAGATAGCGAAAGAAATTCCTGGAATTACTGATAAAATGTTATCCAAAGAATTGCGCGATCTCGAGATGAATGAGCTTGTTAAAAGAACTGTATACGATTCGGTGCCAGTAGTGGTAGAGTATTCCATGACAGCTTATGGCAAAAGCTTGAATAAAGTTATTGAAGAACTAAGAAAATGGGGCGCTCAGCACCGGCAGCGAATAATGAAGAAATAAGTTTCAAGGAACGGATTTAGTTATATACCACAAAAAACGAATGCTATGCTAGACCAACTCATAAAACTTGTACAACGAAACGCGGAAAATGATATTAATAACAACTCCGCTATTCCTGATCAATATAATAAAGAGGCAGTGAATATTGTTGGTCACGAAATTTTTACAGGCCTGCAAAACGAAGGAAAAAAGGGTAATCTAACAGGGTTAACTGATCTCTTTAAAGGGAACAATATAACAGGAAACAACCCAATTATTTCTGCCATAATATCAGGCGTTACCACAAAATTCGCCTCAAAGTTCGGTATCTCACCACAAATAGCAACACAGGTGGCATCTGTATTAATCCCTAAAGTGATGAACCAATTTGTTAACAAGGCTAAAGATCCCAATGACAAAGAATTTGATTTGCAGGATATATTAAAAGACCTTGGCGGAGCAGGTAATATCGGGAACCTTATCGGTCAGTTTACGGGTGGTGGAAAAGGCGGAGGATTGGGAAGTCTTGGAGGTCTTTTTGGTAAATAGTAAACTTAAAATATTATCTTAGTAAGAGCTTTAGAACCGTTTGCCTACCTCCCCGGTCATCATATTCTATGGAAAAAATTAAGCTCTTACTATTACTTACTTTAGTAATTAACGCTTGCAACAACACCAAAGAAGCAGCAATTGATTACTCAAATGAAGTTTACGAGCGCTCTATTGTAAATGCAGTATATGAAGGACGTATTCCCGTAGGCGAGGACCGCTTTTTATATTTAGAGCTGGCGCTTTTTCCTGGAAGCGTGGATGGAGAAGGGACATATTCACTTGAAGAAGTACTGGAAGACAAGGCGCTGCGAGACCAACCCCTTCATTTAAGTAAAGGTATGTATACCATTTCTTATGGATACGGTGAGAAAAAAGAAGACTATATCATTCAATTACATAACTCGAGCCATAGTGCGGGCCTTAAGAGAGTTTACAGCGCCTCAAACAAGATTTACGAGGAGACTTTCAGGAAGACAGATTTAGTACTGCTAAGTGAAGGAAACAAAAGGCTACTAGTACTCGACAAAGAGTCTAATCCCATTACCAGAGAACGTGAATATAACTTAACCCAACGCGCTTCTAAACTATTTACCGTCGAGGGATATTTTACTTACAAAAGTGACACCGCAGATTTTTACGAAGTCAACACAAGAGAAAATATGGCCATAACTAGGCTGGGCGCATATTACGAAGCATGCAGACAATACCATGAGCTGACAGAAAAGAAAGCAGAGCCGATATATCTGAAAGCCGTTGGATTTATGATAAAAACCGTTGACGCAAAAGGAAAAGAAACGGAAGCGCTTGTACTTAAAAGAATCATTCAAACGTCATCAGTGGCACCATCACCATAAAACGTAACCTCTTATTCCCGTGACTTTATTTTCAATAACACTCGATCCGGTCTTAAGGTAACAAGAGGTTTCAACTGCGGTGTCTGGCCTGTAGCCCAGATGTCAAACATATGGATGAAAGAATGAAGAAACAGAGTCATTTCTGCTAAAGCAAAATTATTCCCAATGCACAGCCTTGGTCCTGATCCAAATGGATAAAAAGCTCTTATTTTATCTTTCTCTGTAGCGGCATTAAGAAATCTACCTGGCTTGAATTCAAGCGGATTGTTCCAATATCGAGGATCACGATGGAGACCGTAGTAAAACACCGCTATTATGGTATCTTTTGGAATTTTGAATTGGTCATATACATCATCATCTACTGCTACCCTATCGCTGATCCATGCAGGAGGATAAAGCCTCATGCTTTCGTTAATTGCTGCTAATATATTCGCATTCTTTATACTTTCATGAAAGCCAACATTCTTTGTAGTCTCTCTTAATCTTTCTAATTCATGTTGATGATTTGCCAAGAGGTACAATGTAAATGAAAGTGCATTTGCCGTAGTTTCATGTCCTGCAATTAACAATACCAGAATCTCATCAATGATTTGTTCCTCTTGCATGCCTAACCCCGAATCTTCATAACGTGCGTCAAGCAGCATATCCAGTAAATCGTTAAACTGCCTGCCAGCTGCCATCCTTTGGTCTATCATGTTTTTAATGATTGTTCGGACCTCTTGAGCATATATTAAATTCTTTTTCAATTCGCCATTTAATCTAAACCACCAGCTTTTATGAGGCTGCCTGATGTCTTTCATTACAAAACCCTGAGTTTCCGTAATGAACGTACTTAACTGTTTTCTAACCTGACCGGGAATTGTAACATTAAATAATGTATTAATAACAAGTTCAAAAGCGAGGGAATGCATTAATGGATAAACATCTACATTTAACCCTGTCTGCATCTTTGAAAGAAACTCATCAATAGTTCTTTTCATTATAAGATACAGGTCTTTTAATCGATCGATATGAAAACCAGGCTGTATTAATCTTCTTTGGCGAAGCCAATAATCACCATTGGAGGTCAAAAGACCTTTGCCCAAAAACCGGCCTAGATGCTCTGTCAGCATTTCGGATTTAAAATAATTCCTTTGATTCACTCTCAGCACATGCTCTATAAAACCTGGATTTTGTGTCGCAATTAAACGCTTAAGCCCAAGATTAACAGTATAAGTACCGTTATATATTCTCATACTTTCTTCCATCGTACCGATAGGGTCTTTTATTTGTTTTAGCGTACGACCTATTGATTGGAACACATTATAACCTGGAGGAAGTATTGTATTGTTCATTTTGAAACATTCGAGTTCGTTGACAAAACCTTTGTTTTATTGATTAGCCAATATTAATCCAACCAAGGATGCTTTTAATTACATTTAATAAAGCCGCTAGTTTTCATAGCCCTGGCATAAATTTTATTTAAGGTTTATGAACTAATCTTAATATATACCTTTAGCAAGATAATCTTACTAAAGCCAACAAAAAAAGAGGATAAGCCCGTAAGCCTATCCTCTTTTTTTAAAGATTTATCTCTATTGCTAAAAAGAGTATTTCTGAAATATCATGTCAATTTCAGAATAAAACAGTTCCTTCTCTTTCTCTGAAAGAACCGGGATGTTTGTTTCTTTAATGTGTGTAATAAGTTTAGAATAATGAACAAGATCAACCGGGGAAATGAGTAAATCTTTCAGGTCTCTTTTAAGAAATTCCTTTTTTACTGTTGTCACCTCTTTGCCGTATTTTTGTTTATAACTAAACATCAACACTTCGTCTTTAAGATATTCTTTGATAAGATCATTTCTTGTTGATCTTACAAGATCAATAATCTTTTCAACTGAAAGTATTACTGAATCTTTTTCTGAATCAGTGTTTTGCATGAAGCTTAATGGGTTAATACAAAGTAATTATCGATAGAAAAGAGAAAAAATTTTAATTGTTTATTTAAAATATTCTTAAGTAGATAATTTTCAGCAAGATATGTTATCCACAAGTCTAAAACTAATCAAAACCTTTATCAACCATTTACTATAGTTTATTGCTAATAGTTAAACCAAAGAAATATCTAAACAGATAATTCTGCAAATTCTCCAAATCCATCAGGCGTAGAATGAAGTTTTTCAAGGAATGCAGACATATCTTCTTCATGACTCATCCCTAATCTCTTTCTAAGCCTATAACGCGCAGTTTCAATGCCTCTAACTGACAAGTTCAAGATAGATGCTATTTCCTTGTTTGTTAAATTCATTCTTACAAAGGCGCAAAGCTGAAGCTCTTTCTGCGTAAGATCTGGAAAATTTGCTTTAAGCTTAGTAAAGAAATCGTGGTGAACGCGTTCAAAATTTGCCTCAAACACTTTAATATGTTCTTCATTTTGAAGGTTACCATTTATTTTCTTTAACAACTCCCTAACCGATTGCCTTGAAGATTCATTTTTAACTGCGTCTTTCAGCTCCTTAAGTTGGTCTTGCATTTCTATTAGCAGTTCCCTTTTTTTAACAAGAAGGGTGGTATAATTAACAAGCTCTTTACTTTTATAGATAACGTCCTCTTCCAATTGCTCCTTATCCTTAAGTATTTTTTCTTTTTCGCCTGCAAGCTTCATTCGTTCGATCTCAAGCTCCAACACACGCCTCTTTTCCCGTTCCTCTCTCAATGTCTTTTCCTTTTCCCTTCGTATCCTTCGTTTAACCAATAGAATAGTAAAGAAAATCGTTGCGCCACCTATTATAATATAAAAAGCAATAGCCCACGAACTCTGATACCATGCAGGCAAGATTTCAAATCTGTAAATAGCTTCTGTTCCTTTTTCACCTAAAAGACTTCTAGACTTTACATGAAAAATATAACTACCAGCGCTTAAAAGGTTGTATTCACGAAAAGAAGCTTCACTCCAATCTGACCATTTGTTATCAGCACCCTCCAGCCAATAGCTATATTGAACATTTAACTTATTTTGAAAAGCCGGAGTTGAAAAGTGAAATATAATATTGTTTGATTTATGTGGCAGCTTGGTTACGTGTGTAGTTGCAATATCTAACATGGAAGTATTTTCTGACTGATCTTCTTTAAAACTCGCCGAGGTAATCATTGTTTTCGCATTCCTCGCGGAAGCATTATAGGATAGATCAAATGCATATAGGCCCGTCGTAGTTCCTACAAGTATATTCTTTTGATTTAATGGAACAATACATTCCATACTTGGATTAAATGATCCCTTTAGTTGAAGAAAAAGATCTTTCTGAAGTTCCGGTTTCTCCTCATTTGTCTTGAAGTATCCTACTTCGTTATCATGCGCAAACCATGTTTTATCGCTATACTGAAATAACCTTCTTACGTTTAGTTCCTTTCCAAACAGGCTCGTCAGGAAATGATGTAGCAGGAACTTGTTTTTAGCGGCATCGTAAGTATAAATGCCTGCATTCGTAGTAAACACTATCTCATCATTCCACCGCGTAACATTAATATTAAACGGTGAAGGAAGACCATTTTGATCTTTAAAATGTTCAACACCAACAATACGTTTTAAAGCAGCATCAATTTTTATTTTAAATACTCCCTTATATCCATGGCAAACCCAAAACACACCAGGCGCTTCACTTTGTAAAATATCCCTACAAGACTCATCAAAACCTTCTATTTTATGAACGACTTTAAAGCCAGCTTTGCTATCGTAACTTAACAGGAAAAGGCCGTGATAGGAACATGCCAGGTACTGATTCGTTTCTCCTTTTATAGGAATAATTTTCCATATACCCTGTACACCTGGAAGTTTGCTCACTCCTTTGTCAGAAATTACAAAAATTCCTTTATCGTGACTACATAGTAATTGATCTTCAAACTTCTGTAGAGACCAAGCCTGCCCGCGCAAACTATTTAAATTTACAAAACGCTCTTTTGTAAGAACAGTTTTACCTGACACAGGAGTTGATACAAAGACGCCCTGGTTAGTCGCAATGTAGATTTTGTTCTTATAAGGAAGTACATCATAAATTGATGCATCCTCGAAAAGAAGTGAAACAGGTGACTTAACATCAATACAATCAATACCATTATTAAGAACAGCCCATATATTCCCTTCGCTACTTTCAAATAAATTATGAACAGTATTATCCTGAAGTCCACTAAACGTTGCCCCTGTGCTAATCCTATACCCATTCGCATCAAGCGAAATAACTTTTGATCGTAAAGTTCCTATATAAATGCTACCTGAAGAGGAACGGATTGCACAAGTAACGAGGTCATTAGATTTTTCTGTTAATAACTTTTGCCACAATGTGGTACTTCTATTGTTAAGATTAATCCGATAGAATGATCCTTGCTTAGTAATTGCTAACACTTCATCTAAAGCGACGCCCGGAATAAGCGTAATAAGTTCTTCACCATTAAACTGATCTTGATTAAATAGATGGGTAAATGATAAAGACCGAAGGTCCAACGACTTAATTCCTTCCTCATCCTGAACAAAAAGCTTATTATCAAAAGAAATTGAGAAGGTATATGAGCGGTTAGCAGGAAGTGTTTTTGCTGTATTGTTAGCAATCGCAATAAGCATTTTGAAGCTTCTGAATACCATGTGCCCCTGTGCTTCGTGAATCTGCCAAATGTTTTCAAAATTTCGATCTTCAATAGGAATTAGGTTTAATAGGGACTCGTAAAAGTATTTACCAAACGAATCTTTTTTTATAACACCTAATTCATTGAAGCCGCCTGCATAAACTATTCCCCTACTGCTTACTTTCAAACTCCTGATCGAGGAATTATTAGGTAACGACACTTTATGCCAAATCTGGCCGTCAAAGACAAGGGCACCGTCGTTGTTTCCAAAATACAACACTCCTTCTTCATCCTGACAGACAGTCCAGAATTGCGTACTACCCTGAAAGTCCTTTTTAGTGTAATGAATTACCCTTGGGATTCCTTTAATAAACAATGAATCAGTTTGGGCATTTAGATTATAAAAAGTGTTACTGAGTAAAAGTACCAGCAGCAATAACATGAATTTAAAACGCATTGGACTAGAACATTTCAAAGTCAACATAGTTCAATCAATTTCTCTAATCATTTGAAAGCCAACATCTCAAGACAAACTGAAGTATTGTAGACGTACTATTTTTTCCTTTTGAAGTATCAGAAATGTATACCATCCTGGAAATAATAGGATTTGAAAAAAGGATATTTAAATCGTTTTCTAAAATTACATAAAAGTAAAGAATTGCACTTAAAAAGTATGATGAACAACACCCTACGTGCCTTTTGTGGCTTCCTCCTTTTGTTTTTGATCATTATAAATGAAAGTTTTTCTCAATTTCTTCATCGCAGCGGGAAACAAATTGTTGATGCAAATGGCAAAGAAGTGATTTTAAGAGGTATGGGATTGGGCGGCTGGATGCTACAAGAAGGTTATATGCTCGAAACTAATGGATTTGCAAATCCTCAACATCAAATCAGGGCCAGAATTGCTGAATTAGTAGGAGAAGCAAGCACAAATGAATTTTATGAAGCATGGCTGAAAAACCATTGCACAAAAAGAGATATAGATTCATTAGCCTCCTGGGGGTTTAACTCAGTCAGATTGCCGATGCACTATAACCTTTTCACTTTACCAATTGAAAAAGAACCGGTAAAAGGACAACATACATGGCTGGAGAAGGGATTTCAATTAACCGATAATTTATTGGAATGGTGTAAAGCCAATAACATGTATCTGATCCTCGACCTACATGCAGCACCCGGAGGACAAGGAAATGATGCGGCCATTTCCGACTATGACGTTACAAAACCTTCATTATGGCAGAGCGAAGAAAACAAACAAAAGACAATAGCATTATGGCGCAAACTGGCAGAGCGCTACGCAAATGAAAAGTGGATAGGTGGCTATGATCTGATTAATGAAACCAACTGGCCCTTTGAAGGCAATAACAAAAATGGTTGCGATGAACAAAATAACGCTCCTCTAAAAAAATTGCTTATTGATATAACTACAGCGATTCGTGAAGTTGATAAGAACCATCTTATTTTTATTGAAGGCAATTGCTGGGCAAATAACCATAACGGACTTCTTCCTTACTGGGATGACAACATAGCACTTAGCTTCCATAAATATTGGAATTATAATGACCAAAACTCTTTACAGAATTTCATAAATCTCAGAGACCAGTACAATGTACCACTTTGGTTAGGTGAGTCCGGAGAGAATTCAAACGTATGGTTCAGAAACGCAATTGCGTTAATGGAAAACAACCATGTTGGCTGGGCCTGGTGGCCTATGAAAAAGGTAAACTCTGTTGTTAATCCGCTTACTATTGTAAAGAATGAGGGATATGAAAAGCTTTTAAACTATTGGAAAAACGGAGGCGTTAAACCCTCTCCTCAGGAAGCAAAAGGTGCTTTAATGCAATTAGCAGAAAACTTGAAAATTGAAAATAATATTTATCGTAAGGATGTAGTTGATGCGATGTTCAGACAAGTCCATGATAACAGCACGATTCCTTTTAAGCATCACAAAATTCCAGGAATTGTAAATGCTTCAGACTATGATTTAGGTCGTTACGGTAAAGCCTATGTTGACATTGACACTGCAACTTACCACGTCTCTACAGGTAGTGGCTATTCAAACTGGAATAATGGTTGGAGCTATCGAAATGATGGTGTCGACATTCAACCTACTTCTGATAATGGAGGAAATGGATTTCAGGTTGGATGGACCGCTGATGGCGAGTGGCTTCAATATACTGTTGACGTCGACTCCTCCGCAGCCTACAACGTTAACATCCGTTACGCTTCACCAAATGCAAACCCTGCAATCAGAATCTTTGTAAATAATATTGAAAAGACTCCTATAAAAACTTTACCATCAACCGGAGGCTATACAAATTTTACAGATCTTGTTATAAGTGATCTTATTCTTTACAAAGGGCAACAAAAAATTAAAGTATACTTTCAAAAGGGAGGAGCAAATGTTACCTATTTAAAATTTGCCATTTCCAAAAAGGCAGCTGAAATATCACTACGCGCTGTTTCAGCACATACAGAAAGCGAGCAAGGTATTGTACGTATAGCCCTTAATAAGAGCGTTAACCCTGCTACTGTTTCATCAGATGAATTTACTTTGATGGTTAATGGAAAGACTTCAGCGATTCAGCAGGTAACAACGGATGTAACAAACGAAAACTTACTAATTACCATTGGCAGTAAAATTTCCGATGCGGACGTATTAAAAATTAATTACAGTGGAAGTAAGGTTAAGGGAATTGATGGTACTTCATTGGAAAAGTTCTCAGATCTTCAAGTATTAAATACGTTACCATTTCATTGGCCGGTACCGGGAAAACTGGAAGCCGAAAATTATATTATTAATCAAGGCCTTCAATTTGAAATTACGAGCGATACAGGAGGAGGACAAAATGCAGGCTACACTAGTGCAGGAGATTATTTGGAGTATAACGTCAGGGTAGATAGAGACGGCTTGTACAAACTAGAAGCAAGAATAGCATGTAACAATCAGGCTGGAAAAATAGAAATCAAACAACTTTCAAAAGACAACAAAGTTCTAAACACCGCTACCTTGGAGGTACCTGTAACGGGAGGCTGGCAATTATGGAAAACAATTAGCACTACGATGAAGTTAGATTCGGGAGCCTCTGTTCTACGTGTAACCATATTACAGCCAGAATTTAATATAAACTGGTTTAATTTTACAACGGCAGTGATCAACAGCATCGAAAAAACAGATAAAGAATCACTTAACATATTCCCTAACCCTGTAGATGGAGTTTTGAGTATACAGCTACCTGAGAAATATTATAAAAAAGACAACACACTGACTATCCGCGATAGTAGTGGACGGGTGATAAAAAAGTTTGAGAAAATCAGCAAAGAAGCATTGAAGAAAATTGATATTACCAGCTTCACACCGGGCCTCTATCTTGTTGAGTTTAAAACAGGCGACCAAACTTTAACAAATAAATTTACTATCAAATAATATTGATGGTAAATTTATTAATGTAACTGTCCATTAAGCTTATACCGCTTTCCTTTGACGGCATCCATCTCTTTAATTTGAGAGCCATATCGGATACGGAAAACGCCTCCCGTTTTAGATAAAATAGAAACCTGGTCGAGCTTTCCTTGCTTCCAATCAAGGTCAACAACAAGACCACCTCGTGCGCAAATACCGTAAATGCTTCCATTCTCCCATGCTTTAGGAAGAGCAGGAAGTAATAAAATCTCATCATTGTGACTTTGCAATAACATTTCAGTAATACCTGCAGTTGCACCAAAATTACCATCAATTTGAAACGGTGGATGCGTATCAAAAAGGTTCGGCAATGTTGATTTTTGAAGGAGAGCCATTAGGTTTTCATAAGCCAATTCTCCGTCGTGAAGACGTGCAAAGAAATTAATAATCCAAGCCCTACTCCAACCTGTATGTCCACCTCCATGTGCTAATCTGTAATCTATAGTTTTACGTGCTGCCTTTAACAATAATGAATCTTTTGTTAATTCCTTGCCTGGATGCAGTCCATATAAATGCGAGATGTGTCTATGCCCAGGTTCAGGTTCTTCAAATTCTTTTGTCCATTCAAGTATCCTTCCATCCTTGCCGACACGAGTCGGTGTGAGCCTTTCTCTTACCTGCCGGAGAGATTCTCTAAATTTTTCGTCAACTTTAAGAATCTCAGCTGCGTCAATTGTATTCGTAAGCAATTCACGAATGATCATATGATCCATTGTCGGCCCCATTACCATAGTGGCTACCTTTCCTTCTGGTGTCTTAAACGTGTTCTCAGGAGAAATAGAAGGACCTGAAACAAGATATCCTGATGAGGGATCTTCGACTAGCCAATTTTTACAAAACTCTGCAGCATCTTTCATTGCTGGGTACGCAAGCTCCCGCAAATATTTTAAGTCCTTTGTAAAAAGATAGTGCTCCCATAGATGCTGCGCACTCCATGCAAGGCCCATTGGCCACATCGCCCACTTTGGTTCGCCATATGTCTCTGTAAAACGCCAAGCATCGGTTGTAAAGTGTGCCACAGCTCCTTCTATGCCGTACATTTCCTTCGCTGTCTTTCTTCCATCTTCACGCAGTGCATCGATAAACTTTAAAAATGGTTCGTGTAGTTCAGAAAGATTGGTTAATTCAGACAACCAGTAGTTCATCTGTATATTAATGTTAATATGGTAATCAGCACTCCATGGGGGGTTAAGACCATCAGCCCATATACCCTGTAAGTTAGCAGGCAACCCGCCGGGCCTTGAACTGCTGATAAGCAGATAACGACCAAATTGATAGTATAAGGTAATGAGACCAGGATCAGTATGGCCTTTTTTCACTCGTGATAACCTTACGTCTGTAGGCACATTGACTGTATCATTTGCCCCAAGGGAAAACGAAACCCTGTTAAAGTATTTTTGATAATCTGTTATATGCCTTTCCTTCAACTTTAAATAAGAAAGCTTTGCGGCATTATTAAGATATCTTAACGCATATTCTTCATAATCCTTCTGTTTATAATTAGTAGCAGCAGAAATAAGTATTGTTACATTGTCAGCTTCCTTAACCTGGATCGAATCTCCAAGATAATTTACTACTCCTCCCTCGTTAATCACCTTCAATGCGCTTACCAGCTTAACACCCGATCCACTATTAACGTGCTCTCGCATGTACAAGATTTTATTATCTATTGTAAACTTTGCTTTATCTCCTGTCCGGGACTGGGAGAGTATAAACGAAATTGATTTCTGTTTGCTCGCACTCAGTCGTACTACTATTACCTGATCAGGAGCACTTGAAAACACTTCTCTCGTATATGTGACATCGTCTATTGAATAGTTCACACTTGCGATCGCGTTACTTATATTTAAATTCCGTTTGTAATCAGCAAGAGCACTACTTGCGTATTTAAAATTCAATTTCAAATCACCTAATGTCTGATAAGAACTCTCTACACGCTTATCCCCCATCATCGCGTTTGATGCAAGCTCATCAGCTTCTACATATTTTTCTTCGAAAAGCAGCCTTCTGATCTCGCTCAGCGATTCCTTAGCCTTAGGGTTGACAAAATCTGCGGGAGAGCCGCTCCACACAGAACTCTCGTTGAGCTGAAGTCTTTCAGAATGTACATCACCAAAGACCATTGCGCCTAATCTTCCATTACCTACAGGTAAGGCTTCATTCCATTCGCTTGCAGGTCGCTTAAACCACAATTCAAGAGGTCTATCTTTTATAGGTTGTGTGAAACCTGTTGTTGTAAAAAAAGAAATAAACAGATAAATCTTTATGGATGATAATCTCATGATACTTTTCTAAAATACTCACTTATTCAACTTTGATTTGAATGGATGCTCCCTCTAAACCAGCAGCAGATGCTGAAAATGTTAACATGTTCTTTTCTTTAGAAGATTGAACAACTGCTAAAGCCAATCCGTTAAAAGCTTTCCTTTCCCTTGCCTTAAATGATTCATGACTTACAGGATTACCATTATCAACACCTATAATATTTCCTCCTCCTGTAAGATTAAACTTAATAAGATTGTCGGCATGAGGTACGATATTGCCATCCTTATCCAATACCTGGACTGTAATAAACGAAAGATCTTTACCACCTGCAGCTACAGATGATCGATCCGCAATGAGCTTTAAAGCCCATGGCTCTCCTGCGGTTCTTATTTCCTTCACCATTATCTCTTTTCCATTCTTACGAGATATTGCCTTTAAAACTCCAGGCTTGAACGCAAGGTGCCACATTACATATAAGTCCTCCCCTGTCTTCTTCTTAACACCTTGACTCTCGTCATTGACAAACAATTCAACCTCATCAGCCTGGTTATAATATGCCCAAACGTCTACAAGCTGACCTCGCTTCCAGGTCCAATGAGGGAACACATGAAGAACAGGTTTTTCCGTCCATTCGGATTGGTACATGTAATAGGCATCTTTTGGAAATCCAGCCAGGTCTACTACTCCGAAGTATGAACTTCGTGAGGGCCAGATATAAGGGGTGGGTTCTCCTAAGTAATCAAAACCAGTCCAAATGAACATACCCGAAAGAAAACCATGCTTCTTTACAATTTTCCATGTTTCTTCGTGAGTCGAACCCCATGGTGCGCTTACGTTATCATAAGCTGACACAGTATTATCAGGATTACCTTTAGTAAAGACTTCATCCCACCTTATAGGCCATCTTCTGATACTATCAGAAGGCATATCATAATGACCGCGTGTTGCGAGTGCAGAAGTAGTCTCGGCGGCAATAAACTTCTTACCCGGATAATCTTTTGGAAAATCCTCATATTGCGAGTGATGGTAGTTATATCCAATCAAATCAAGTGAACCCGATTTTATAATGTAATTATTCTTCGTCTGATTATTAGCTGCGGTAATAGGTCTTGTTCTATCGAGTGCTCTTACTATACCTGCAAGTTCTGTGGCTATGGCAGTTCCTGTCGAATCATATTGTTCGCCAATCTCATTACCAATACTCCATATCATAACAGAAGGATGGTTCCTATCACGCTTCACAAAATCTTCAAGGTCTTTTTTATGCCAATCATCCCAGTTTAAACTATAATCATAATCAGTCTTTTTCTTCTTCCACATGTCAAACATCTCATCCATGACAATAAAACCCATGCTATCGCACAACTCAAGAAGCCCAGGCGCAGGTGGATTGTGAGAAGTTCGTATTGCATTTACGCCCATCTCCCTCATAATTTCGAGTTGTCTTTGTGCGGCACGTACATGGAAAGCAGCACCAAGGCATCCAAGGTCGTGATGTAAGCATACACCCTTAATCTTAAGGGGTTTGCTATTCAGGGTAAATCCTTTGGCTGAATCAAAAGAGAAGGTGCGAATGCCAAACGTAGTTACATACTCATCCAACAATTTGCCGTTATTTTCAATTTGCGTAATCGCTTTGTATCTGTTCGGTGATTCTATAGACCATAACTTTGGTCGATCGATATTTCCTTCCTGGCTAATGGTAATTATTTTATTAGCTTGAATAGTATATTCACTTTTAACTTTAGTTATTTCTTTATTATCGAATGAATAAAAAGAGGTAGTAACGTCAACCTGTTTCTCTGCTCCTGATGCATTAAAAGCCTCGATATCTATTTTAACCTTTGCGGATTGTTCTGTTACTTCAGGTGTTGTTATAAAAGTTCCGTGATATGGAATGTACACTTCGTCTGTAATTACCAGCCTCACATCACGATAAATACCTGAACCCGAGTACCATCTTGAATTAGGTTGTTGTGCATTATCTACTTTTACTGCAACTACATTTGAAGCATCACCAAACTTCACGTGAGGAGTTACATCATATTCGAAAGAAATGTAACCGTTTGGTCTCTTGCCTAAATAGTTACCATTAATCCAAACTTCACTGTTATGATAAATACCATCGAATTGCAGGAAGACTTTCTTGCCTTTCAGATCTTGTTGTAAAACAAAGTTCTTCCTATACCACCCAGTCCCGCCGGTTAATGCTCCACCTCCAACACCCGCCGGACTATTCTCGTCAAAACTTCCTTCTATGCTCCAATCATGAGGAAGGTCTAACATCCTCCATTGGTCATCGTTAAAGTTCGTGTCTTTTGCTTCCTGAAGATCGCCTAAATAGAATTTCCAGTTATCGCTAAAATCATATATGCTTCGCGTAGACGAATGTTCTCTATTGCAGGAGAACATGCAAAGTAAAAAGGAAGAGACGACCAAGACGCGTACTAAAACAAATACACTTAACATTTAGAAAGATTTGAAATTAAAATGTAATCACAATTGTGATTAAGAGGAATATACTAAAAAAAGAAAGAGCCAACTTTTGACTCTTTCTTTTTTTTATTTTCAGCGCTGAACAAAATGGAATACCATGTATTCATCTTTTGCAGGATCTCTTTTACCAAACCAGATTCCCGTGACCACATCATTTACTTCATTGCGTTCAACTTTAACAATTTTCCATTGGTTTTCCTCGGTAGTAGTTACTGAAACCCAGCCAGCAACAGGTATTGAAGGCATGATATCTTTAAAGGTAATTAAGTTTTTACGCTCATCAATTACATAAGTGCCAGTTTGCGTTGTGCCATTATCCTGCTTTACAATGAATGTTCCATTCGCATCAAATGTGATAGACGCTTCATCAATATTTTGAACATCAGCATCTCCATAGGGAGCCCATCCAGTAGCCATAATATCCGAACGCGTTGACCAGTTATTGAGCATTTTCCCAGAAAGATCAGACCAGTTATAAGGAACTTCAAGATCGAGCTTCCAGGTTTTCGAATGACTTACTGTTAATATATCCCCCTGATTTCCATGATTGAAGTTAGGATCAGGTTTATCTTCAGGAACATAATTCTCTGCATATTCTTTTGAAACATAATTAAGGACATACCACCAAGGTCCTTCGTTATTTGTTCTATATACAGCTATACGCAGCTGATTTCCCGTAAGCTCAAGAATATTAAGGTTTGAAGTCCAATTGCTCGCGTTGGTAATAAATGCTTTAGGACGTATGATGGTAGCATTGGTGGTTGTTAAGGTATGATTGTTGGCATCCAGAAAATAAGTACCACTTTCATTTACACCTTCATTTGGCTTTTTCGTTGTAAGAAAGGGACCACCTGCCAGACTAAAGGTCATTTCGGAGGCCATATCATCTGCTGTCTGTCCGACATCAGCAGGCTCATAATTAATTTGGTAATCACCCCAAAGTTGTTTTCTTGAAGGATCAGCGTATGAAAGCGGTCCGGTTGCAAATCCATATTCACCGTTATCAAGAATCCAGGTCTTCGAATTTCCTACTCCTCCGGAGAGCGCTGTCCATAAAGGATCATTTACATAATTCAAATTATCCTCTGTTACTTTAACTGTAACCGGATCTAATTCTACAATACCACCCCGTGTAACAGCAGAGAATTTAATAACATAATCACCCTTAAAGGCAAAGTGAACCGTGTCTTGAACCCTGTTTGATTTCCCTGTCCCATAATCCCATATCGAAACTGTGCCCGGCGTATTATTTTTCAGGATTACCGTATTTCCACCTGGATCTTTTGCATAGTCCTGCACCACCTCAAAGTCTATTTCCGAGGCTGAGAGCTCACTTCCTAATCCAGGAGCTTCATCTTCGCATGATGTCATTGCGATCACGCCTAAGATTATCAACAATAAGAATTTAATATTTTTCATAACCATTTTTAGTTTGTGATAAACAGGAGTTAGAAACCTTCCCATCCAGGATTTTGATTCATCTTTTTGTTAGAAAGATTAATTTGTGTCTCAGGGATTTTGAATAAACCTTTTGTCTCAGGCCGGAATGTCACTCTTAGTTCTTCTACAGCATCATCTCTATCAATTGCTGCCTTTGCTACATCCATACCTTGACGTAATAAATCCCAATAACGGATTCCTTCCAATGCAAATTCCAATCTTCTTTCTTCCATTATAGAAGCTTTCGTTACTGCTACAGAAGGAGCACTTCCTGCAAAAGCACGATCTCTTACTCTTTGCAAAGGTGTTAAGGCATCTCCCCCTTCTGCAAGACGTAATTCAGCCTGCATTAACAAGACATCTGAAAAACGAATTATAACCCAATCATCAAACCAATCAATCTGATCATTTCCTCCCATGGTTACGACGGTTGGCTGTACTACCTCGGCTCCATCTTTCATAACAAGGTCTGATGTAGGAGCATATTTCTTAGGCGCATATCCAGAATATTGACGCTGGTCACCAGCATCAAACTCCGGAGTTTCTGTTTTAATATCGATAATGGTTGCCGTTCTTCTTGTATCATTTGCATCATAGGCATTCCATAACTCCGGTGTTACAGTACAAAAGCCCCAACCCCCTCCATATGGATAAATGTTTTGATTACGAAGTCCCAGGAATTTCTGCCATCTGTTACCACTGTTAAGGTTCCAGTTGTTAAGACCTTTGAAAGTGTATTTAATTGCAAATACTGTTTCAATATTATCCTCACCAACGTAGTCCTTATCTATCCAGCTTGCAGCCCTCCATAATCTTCTAAATTCGGGAACAAGGTCATGTCCGCTATTATTGACTACATCATCTACATAAGTGAGGATTTGAGCACGTGTTAATACGCCCTCAATATCAGACTTCTCGTAGTAACCGGTGTAATACAGAAACACACGCGCAAGCAAAGATTCAGCTGCCCATTTTGTTACACGTCCATATTCTGTCGAAGGAATTGAGGTAAACGGAGTGGCCGGAAGATTATCAGCTGCAAATTTTAAGTCTTCTGCTATTTGCTTATATACTTGCTCAGGCGTTGCCTGCGGTTGTTCGTATTCTCCTGGCTCCAATGGTGCAGTAATCAATGGTACATTACCAAACATTCGTACCAGGTCGAAATAAAAGAAAGCGCGCAAAAATCTAGCTTCTGATTCATACCTTGTTTTTAATGACTGCTGGCTACCCCACTGAACTTTTTCAAGGTTTGCTAGAATAACATTCGCTCTATAAATCCCACGATAATACTTTGCCCAAGCATTTGCATTAAGGTCGTTCTCAGAGCGAAACCAGTCCCAGTAATTTTGGCCAAAGCCATCACTTTTCCCGGCTCCTCCAAACGTATTATCAGAGGCAATTTCAGAAACCATGAGAATATGACCATAATCGCCCGATTGTAATACATCATATGCTGCTACAAGTCCTTCTAAAGCATCTTGAGGTGTAGCATAAAAAGTTTCTACTGCTTTTTGTGTGAGCGGTTCTCTTTCCAGAAAATCATCACTGCATGACATTGCTGTTACAAGGCTTAATGCAGCAAATATTTTATATGTTTTCATTTTGATATCAATTAAAAGTGAGCATTTAAACCTACCATGAATGTTCTTGGCTGAGGATAATACCCTAAGTCCATACCTGAAGTCATGTTATATCTGTTATTAGTTCTGTCACCAAAACCTACTTCAGGATCCATGCCCTTATATTTGGTAATCGTAAAGAGATTGTTTGCAGAAACATATAATCTTAGTTTCTGCAGCGGAATTTCTCTGAACAACGTTTTGAAATCATACCCGATGTTTATTGTTTTCAATCTGAAGAAAGACGCATCTTGGATATATAACTCTGAAAAATTTGTGTAATTCTTATTAGGTTCATCGCCCAACGTCACACGAGGCGTAGAATTTGAAGTACCTTCACCCAACCACCTGCCAAGAATTTCTTTTGGATAGTTATTATACCAGCGTTCGATGCTTCTTACGCCGAACAGGTTCTGCTGACCACCCATGCCGTAAGTATATACTGAAAGATCAAAACCTTTATAAGATGCATTGAAATTTAGGCCATAAGTGACATTCGGATTAGGATCTCCAATCATCGTCTTGTCAAGATCACTTATAACCCCGTCATTATTTCTATCAACAAACTTAACATCGCCAGGTTTAGCACTTGGTTGAATTAAACTTTCTCCCTTTCTGTAGGACAATACCTCTGCTTCGTTCTGGAAGATACCTGCTACCTGGTAACCCCAGAAGTATCCTACCGGATAGCCTACCTGTGCGCGGTTTATTTCACCTATACCCTGGATCAGATTAGCATCACCATGTATAATGCCTTCACTGTTATTTATTCTTGTTACTTCATTTTTATTGAATGCTGCATTGGCATTTATGCCTAAACGAACTTCTCCTATGGTTGTATTGTAGCCGACCTGCACCTCAACACCTTTGTTTGTAATGGTACCACCATTGATAAAAGGAGGATTTGTTCCAACAATAGCAGGCACTGGCGCCACTAACAACCAGTCTTTTGTTGTTTTTCTGTAATAGTCTAAAGTAACAGAGAACTTCTCAAACAACTCAGCTTCAATTCCAATATCTATTTGTTCCGATGTTTCCCATTTAAGGTCGGGGTTTGCAAGTTTATCAGGAGAAGTACCTAAATACTTGGTGTCGCCACTTCCAAAATAATAATCTCTGTCAATAGAAGAGAGGGTGGCCATGTAGGCAAACTGCTCAATTCTGTCGTTACCATTCTGCCCCCAGCTAGCACGCAGTTTTAACATGTTTAAAGGTCTAATACCTTTCAAGAACTCCTCTTCTGTTAATACCCAACCTGCAGAAACTGAAGGGAATATACCATAGCGATTATTAGGACCGAAGTTAGATGAGCCATCCCTTCTTACTGTTGCACTAAAAAGGTACTTCTCTCGGTAGTTATAATTTACCCTGCCGAATTGTGAGAATAAAGCATACTCGGTGCGTGCACCTGTTGCTGTAACTGTCGTGTCAATGGTTCCGTTATCAAGCCATGCATGATCAAAGTCACTGAAAGTAAGACCTTGTTTAGTGGCATCCATTCTTGTTGTTGTATACTCCTGTGCCGTTACTCCAACTAGCAACTCCAGGTTATGATCCTGAAAAGTTTTTGAATACCTAATTGTATTATCCCAATTCCACCGAACATTTCTGTTCGAACCCTGTGTAGCACTTGAAATGTTATTGTATGTACTAGCAGATAAATTGTAAATCGGATTGAATGATCTACGGTTTTCAAAACCTAGATCTACACCAATATCAGATCTGAAAACTAAACCTTTAACCGGTTGAATCTCGGTGTAGATATTGCCTAACAAACGGTCTTGATAGTTTCTGTTAAAATCCTGATAGTACATGGAAGCAATTGGATTAACTTCATCAGCACTAACTGTTGATTTTCCGAATTCACCATTTGCATCATAAACAGGAAAAAGTGGTGATGTATTAAATAAACCACGAAGCGAGTTATTGTAAATACCTCCTACCCTTAAACCTTGACGGGTAACACTTGAATAAGATAAGTTTTGTCCTATGGTTACTACGTCTTTTATAGCTTTATGATTCGAGTTGATGGTAAAGGTGAAACGTTCGAAATTAGATTTGTTTTGATTACCAGCTAAGATACCTTCCTGCTGGAAGTAAGAAGCGCTTGTTGAAAATACAGAACGCTCATTACCGCCAGAAACAGTAATTGAATGGTTCTGAATGGGAGCGTTTTTGTTTGTTGCTTCGTCAAGCCAATTTGTTCCTTTGCCCATCGCAGCAATCTCTTCACTTGTAAATACTGGATTCTGTCCCGAATTAACATGCGCTTCATTCATTATGGTTGCATATTCGGTAGCGTCTAGCATGTCCAGCTTTTTGTAGAAGTTCTGAATGCCGTAATAACTATCAACTGCGACCTGAATTCCACCGCTCTTACCCTTTTTTGTTGTGATTAATACTACGCCATTTGCAGCGCGGGCACCATATATCGCAGCAGATGCAGCATCTTTAAGGACATCTATTCTTTCAATACTTGCCGGATTCAAGTAAGATATATCGCCTGTAGGAACACCATCAACAACGTATAAAGGATCTGACTCCCCGAGTGTGCCCGTACCACGAACGCGAACCTTCAATGCCTCCCCGGGCTGACCAGATGTAGCACTTATCTGAACGCCAGGAGTTTGGCCCTGAAGTGCCTGTTCAAGGCGAAGACTATTCGTATTTGCTATATCTTCACCTTTTACATTAACAGTAGCCGCCGTTACAACTTTTTTCTCTTGCGTACCATAGCCAACTACAACTACTTCGTTAAGCGTTTGCAAATCCTCTGTCAAAGTAAGATCAACAGTTGTTTGGGTACCTACTGGTACCTCTTCTGTATTATACCCTATAAAAGAGATTACAAGTACTTCTTCAGGAGTAGCACTTATCGAAAAATTTCCTTCAGTATCAGTAGTGGTACCTCGTGTGGTACCCTTTATCAAGATATTTACACCAGGTAGTCCCATACCCGATACATCTTTAATTGTTCCCGATACGAGATGCTCCTGTGCATAACTTGTTATGCACATGAACATCATCACCGCGGAAACAACCAGGTTTCGGTAAAACTTGTTCATACGTGTTAATTTGGGTTTGTTAGTTTATTTTTATTCTATTTCATCGTAATAGTTATCGCCTGACCATTGTAATCAATAGCCTGTTCGGGATGCACATCGAAGTTCATCCCTACAGGCTTATTGATATCAACCCAAACAATTTTTAATTTTCTGGCAGAAAGCATTCCTTTAAAAGATCCCTTTCTATCACCTATCTGCAATGCCTTTGTCTTATCGTCGTAGTGCATAGGTATCGTTGAATACGAACCATCTTCGTAGTTATAGTTGACACCTTCATCTTCATACAAGGTGAAGTCACCATCTTTTCCGGTGTATACAAAAATGGTAAGCGCATCGGCCGGCTTTTCATTTGTATACTGCAACGCAGGGCCTGTTGGTATTATTGATCCTGCTCTTACATACACTGGCATTTTATCCAAAGGAGCATCAGCTTTTACCTTCTCGCCTCCTTTAAAGTATTTTCCGGTATAAAGGTCGTACCATCCTGCATCGGCTGGCAAATACACTTCACGACTTCTTGCTTTGAACTTATAAACAGGGTTCACTAAAAATGCAGGACCAAACATGTATTGATCGCCGATGTTCACTACATTTTCATCAGCGGGAAAATCCATTACAAGACCGCGCATTATTGTATAGTCATTATGATATGCATGACCCGCCAGTGAATAGAGGTAAGGCAGAAGTCTGTAACGCAGCTTGTTGTAAGACACCATGCTGTTATAAACTTCATGACCTTCTGGTGCTATGTTGTAGATCTCACGGAATGGATACTGGCCGTGCGAACGGAATACAGGGCAGAACGCACCAAACTGGAACCACCTGTTATTAAGTTCGCGCCACTCGTTAAGCGTCTCTCCTTTCGCGTTGTAATATCTTGTTTCAACAGCAAAGCCACCGATATCCATTGTCCAGTAAGGAATGCCTGACAAGGAGAAGTTGATGCCTGTTGCTATCTGATCTTTAAAGTCGCTCCAGCGGGAAACAATGTCTCCGCTCCAGGTAGTGGCACCGTAGCGTTGCTGACCTGCATAGGCAGAACGTGTCAAGATGAAGACTCTTTTATCAGGACTTGACTGACGTTGGCCTTCATACACAGCTTTTGAATTCAACAACGAGTATGCATTGAAGTATTTTACACCTGGGCCCATAGCTGTTGGCGTCATGTTCAACTTTCGCTCTTCAATAGAGATGTTTGAGTGCATGTCAGGCTCTGTAGCATCGAGCCACCAGGCATCTACTCCTAGACTATTGAGTTTAGTATCGATCTGTTTCCAAAAAAGTTTTCCTGCTTCAGGGTTGAAGGGATCGTAAAATGTGTTTTCGTAACCAATACCCACCCAATCTTTTCTTTTCATTTCGATATTACGCGTGAAAAGAAATCCTTTCTCATTCAATTCGTCATAGTGCTTTGTTCCCTTATTGAACTTCGGCCATACTGAAATCATCAGATTAGCATGAAGATCGTTGTGAAGGGTGTTGATCATTCCCTGCGGATCAGGGAAACGTGAGGCATCAAACTCATGAGATCCCCATTCCGGATCCTTCCAATACTGCCAGTCGAGCACGATGTTATCGAGAGGAATATTTCGCTTTCTGTATTCTTTCACAACATCCAACATCTCCTGCTGGGTTTTATAGCGCTCGCGACTTTGCCAGAAGCCCATAGCCCATGAAGGAATGATAGGTGCTTTACCAGTAAGTTTTCTGTAACCGCTGATTACACCATCAGCATTGTCTGCTTTAATAAAGTAATAGTTGATTTCGTCTCCTACTTCTGATGTAAGCGTGATCTTTGATTGCTGTTCGGGAGAGAACGGATCGAGGTGCTTTACAGCAATGTAACCACCCTCACCATTCCATTCGATTTTCAGCTTATGCTTCTCTCCTTTTTTAAGATCAACATTAAACTTGTCTGTCCATGGATTCCAGTTCTGGCGCCACTTATCAATAATCAATTTTCCATCAACCCACAGCTTGGTATAACCTGAAGCGTAAACAAGAAACTTGTGTATGCCTTCAATCTCAGAAGAGAAAGATCCTTCCCAAATCACTTTACCTTTCTGTGCTACATCTTTAGGGAAATTATCAACCTGAGGAGTTTCGAGAAATTCGTATGTGATATTATCTTCAGTAGCACTCTTAACCACTTTATTTCCTACGTAATAATCTGCTGTAAGACCACCAGCCTTTTCGTTGCGATCGAATAACTGAAGTGATGACAACGGCTGATAAGGGCGTGGATCACCAAAATGAGAAATGGAATAATTATCCCACAGTAGCCCGTAATTTTTATTGGAATACAGAAAGGGAACAATATCAATAATGTTGTGCTGGGTAAGCTCAACGTCTTCTCCTTTGTAATTTATCTGACCATTCTGGTGACCACCAAGACCATAGAGGGCTTCGTCATCAGGCGATTCAAAGATTTGTGTTATCTCAAATCCTTTAACACCTTCTATCTTCAATGAATCCAGCTTCTTACCTCCACCTTTTTGCTCCTGAAAGATTACGTTTCCTGAGGCATCTTTAAAAACCACCTCACCTGTTTCAAAAGTTACTTCTGCTTTCAGGTTTTTAGTGGCTATAATGGCTTTGCCATTTTCATCCGTCACTTTAAAATCACTGAATTTAGGTTGCGGAAGTACCATGAGGCTTGTATCAGTGCTGAAGGCATCAGCAGCGGTGGCAGTAACCTTAATAATATTATCTGCTACTACCTGCAGTTTTACCTGTTTAACATTGCCCTGAGCGTTTGAAGGAAACACTACAAGCCCATCATCTAACTTTTTATAAGCCTTGTTTTTGTCTGAGGCACATCCAAAAAGAAGTGCGGCGAAAATTAACGTAAGTAGAATCTGTTTCATCTTGGTTTAGAAGCGATTGTTCGAAATCGGTTGCGATAAAGGTATGGGCGAGCGGGTTTAAACGAGGGTATCAATTTGTCTGATCGTGCTCCTGCAATCGTCTCCGGAGGGTATCAAAATGTTGCAAAGAGGGTAATGTTTTGGCTACAAAATCTTTTCTTATTCAACAAAAAAGGCATTTCTAAGAAACGGGAGATTTTCAAGAATAAAGGGGGTATAATGGTGCCATTAAGCCATACATCGGTAACATTCTCTGTGAATACCGGTTCAAGTTTTCTTCGGTAGCAGTTTTTTCCAAAACAGAATTAACGTATTGCCTAGCAATAGAATAGCATTAGAATGCCTTAGAAATGCCTCCTGGGTGCCTGCGGTGAGGTTGGGTCAGGAGCATTTTGACCGAAGAATACCAGGGGTTAACCGTAGGCACTTCCCAGGCACTCTAATGGGTTACTAATGGCTGATTGGGGCTAAATGCTTGTGTCCGGCGCCAGAATCCGGTATATGTAGGAATCCCAGCACCAGGTACAGGAAATCTATTTTAAACATCAAATCAGATTGTCAAAAAATAGGCAATGGAAAGGGCAATAACCGCATACATAACAAACTCAATAAAGAGCATCATTCGAATGGATCTTCTGGCTTTTTTAGACATCACGATTTTTAAAGCGGTGCAAATCTAAAAGTATCAGCCCAGTGAAAAGGTTATTCAAATTGCTCGTAGATAGGTAGCATTTGTCTTTTCGGCCAGTTTTACCTTATTTTTTTGCTTTAGATGCATATACCGAAGGCAAAACTTTGTACTCCTCCTTAAAGTATCGCGCAAAGTACTTTGGATTGTTAAATCCTACTTTGTAAGCAATTTCGGCCACCGTTAGCTGACTCTTCTTTAAAAGCTGCGCCGCCTGTTGCAAGCGAATCATTCTTATAAACTCCAACGGTGTTTTTCCTGTAAGCGACATTACCTTTTTATAGAAATGGGCTCGGCTAATACCCAGCTCATGGCTGAGGTCTTCAACCGAAAAATCAGGATCGGCAATATGATCTTCAACACATTTCACCGCTTTTTGAATAAACTTCTCGTCCAGCGAGGTAATCTTAAGCTCTGATGCTTTTACATGAAGCTGTGACGGGAAAGCCCGATGTAACTTCTCTCTTTTGGCTATCAGGTTTCTGATTCGTGAAACAAGAATCTCGAAATTGAAAGGTTTGGTAATGTAATCATCTGCACCGCTTTCGAAGCCCTCCAGCTTTTGCTCTTCGCTCGACCGGGCTGTAAGCAGAATAACAGGTGTATGTGAAACGCGCTGATCTGCCTTTATCTTGCGGCAAAGTTCTATCCCGTTCATCTCCGGCATCATAATATCGCTAACAATAAGGTCAGGCAACGTATCGAGTACTTGCTTCCAACCATCGTTACCATTTTTTGCTTCAACAATTCTGTAGTCTGCTTTAAGATTATCTTTCAGATAAAACCTGAAATCTTCGCTATCTTCTACAAGAAGAATAACAGGTTTTTTAGAATCAAGTGCGTCATCGCTTATAAGTATTTGTTTCAAATCTTCATTTGCAATTTCTTCCGGATGGTGGAGTACTTCCGTTACAGGAATTGTAACTGTAAAACAAGTTCCTTTTCCTAACTCGCTTTTAACATCAATTGTACCGCCATGTATCTTTACAAACTCTTTTGTAATACTGAGACCAATACCACTTCCCTGATTTACCATTGTTTTTGGCAATTCATTTTGGAAGAAACGGTCGAATATCTTATCCAGCTTATCTTCTTCTATTCCTATTCCTGTATCCTGAACTTTTATTTCAAGTGTTTTACCGGATTGATTTTCCTTTACTTCTGCAATCACCGATACACTGCCATGTTCTGGTGTAAACTTGAACGCATTGGAGAGTAGATTAAAAAGTACCTTCTCCAGCTTATCCTGATCAAATAATGTTTCCAGTGAGGGAACAGATGTGACAAAAGAAAGCTTGATGTCTTTTTTCTCTGAGAGATCAGAAAATGAGTAGACCGTTTCTTCGATAAACTTAATGATGTCTCCTTCAGAGGAATTGAGTTTCATCTCCTGAACCTCCAGCTTGCGGAAGTCGAGCAACTGGTTAACCAGGTTTAAGAGGCGCTTAGCATTGCGCTGTATCAACTGGTACTGCTGAAGTTGTTCCGGTTCCTTCGCTTGCCTTATCATCTTCTCAAGCGGTGTGAGTATCAGTGTTAGCGGTGTTCTAAATTCATGACTTACATTTGTGAAGAACCGTATCTTCATCAAATCTAGCTCGTGCATACGGATAGCCTCTTTACGCTCCTGCTCACGATCAAACTTAAGGCGTTCACCTTTTTGTATCAGCTTTCGGGTGATCAGCAACGCACTAATAATGGCAAGGGTATAAAGAACAAAGGCGGTTCTCGTTTTCCAGAAAGGAGGAAGCACATTAATTCTCACACTAACACCTTCTTTATTCCAGATGCCGTCGTTGTTAGAAGCTTTTACTACAAATGTATATGCTCCGGGATTGAGGTTAGTAAAAGTTACTTTCCTTGACTTAGAATCGGCTTCCAGCCATTGCGTATGAAATCCCTTAAGGATGTATTCGTATTTATTCTTTTCTGGATTAAAGAAATTAAGACCAGTGAACTCAATAGAAAATACGTTTTGTCCTGGTGGTAATGTTATTTCCTGAATATCGGTAATGGAAACAGGCAGCAACACGTTTCCATTAATCTTCTCCCCTACCTTTATGCTTCTGTTATAAACCTGGAAATCGGATAAGATAACCTTTGGCGGATTTTTATTCACACCAAACTTTGCGGGATCAAATATATTAAAACCATTTGCGCCCCCAAATATCAATTCGCCGTTACTGGTTTTAAATGCTGCGTTCTCGTTAAACTGTTTACCCTGTAAACCATCGGCCTCATCATAATTTCTGAATTGAAACTTCGTAGTATCACTCTCTGTTACATTGATAATGCGCGATAATCCATTGGACGTGCTAACCCACACGCTACCGTAATCATCCTCTAGAATGGTGAGGACAGTATTATGTGGTAGTCCCTGCTTTTCCCTGAAGGCGCCGAAGGTCTTTGTCTTTTTATCAAACAGGTTTAAGCCATTACGCGTTGCTACCCAAATTCTTCCCTCCTTGTCTTCTTTAATATCAAAAACATTGTTATCTGTTAGGCTTCCTTGGGATGCAGGATTGCGTGCATAATGAAAAAACCTTCCGCTAGCGCGCTCAAGCATATCGATGCCATCTGATGTACCAAACCACAGGTTACCATCTCTGTCTTCGCTGATTGATGCAATGTAGTTGGATTGAACGGAGTTAACATCATCTTTGCGGTAATGCGAAAACGTATTGGTAGCCCTGTCGTATAAGTTTAAGCCTCCATGTATGGTACCGATCCAGATACGGTTGCGTGAATCTTCAAAAATCTCCCATATATTCTGATCCGAAATACTCTCAGGGTTAGAAGGATCATGTTTGTAATGAATAAACTTCTTTCCATCATAAACATTTAACCCACCGTAGTATGTACCAATCCATAATTTTTTCTGATGATCCATGCAGAGACTTACAATAACGTTACTGCTAATGCTATTGGGATCATTGGGATCGTGAAGAAATTGCCTGTAAGTATTTCTTTTTCGATCGAAGTATATGAGCCCTCCGCCATTCGTGCCTATCCATAGGTTACCATGCTCGTCTTCTGCAAATCGATTAACATCACCATAAGGAAGGCCGGTAGTTGATAAGGGATAGTGTTTGAATAAAGGAAAACGGATTAAATTTTCATGATAATAGCTGATGCCCTTCTTGAAAGTTCCTAACCAAATTATGCCTTCATTATCGCGATATATTGTATTGACGCTGTTTTGTGAAATGCTGCGGTCATCTTCAGGATGGTTAAGAACATAACTAACGGAAAATGTTTCTCTGTTGATAATATTTACGCCACCATGATCGGTACTTAACCACATTGATCCGTCAGGTCCTTCTACAATACCGCTTACAAAATTTGAAGTTAATTTTCCTTCACGGGAAGTTTGTTGAAAATGACGGTACTCGTTACTGTGAGGGTTAAAAAAATATAGGCCTTGAGGATCGTCTCTTATGTAAATCCATAAACCGCCCTTGCTATCAGCCAACAGCTGATAGTCATATATCTTATTTTTATTCAGCTTATTTAAAAAATCGTTTCTGAACGTTACTTGCAGGTCCTGCTCGTGCAATTGTATTTTTTCAAGTATTCCGTTCTTATGAATGATCCAATGTGAGTTGTCTCCTGTTTTTGCATAAGCAGAAACAGAATCGGTACTAATGGATTTCGAATTTTTGCCATGCCTGAAAAAGGATGTTGTTTGATCTGTCGCATTATACCTTGCTAACCCTGCCTCATAGGAAAACCAGATATTTTTATTTCCGTCAGTGAATACATTTGTTATTATCCCCTCAGGCAACTGGTATTTCTGGTAGAACGTTGTAAGATCGGTGCTAAAAGATTCTGAATTGGGATCAAAGATATTCAAGCCCGCCGCTGTAAAGACCCCTATTTCACCCTTCGGCATTTCGAAGAGACTGGTTATAGAGTTATTACTAATAGACGTTGTATTTTGCGGATCGTTGAGATAATTTTTTATGGAATAGCCGTCAAACCGGTTAAGACCGAAGAATGTACCTATCCATAGGAATCCCTTCTTGTCTTTTAAAAAGCATGTGACCTGGTTATGCGACAGGCCATCGTCAACATCGAGCTGCCTGAATTGATAGTGTGCCGTTTGCGCAATTACCGTGTTTGCGGCAACAATGCAATAGATGAACAACCAAAATAAAAATCTTGCTATCATTCCTGTTTCACTCCAAGGTATACTTCTTTCACTCACATAAATAAAAAAAGAATCCCTTAAAACGAAGGATTCTTTCTCTCATTGTATGATATAAACATTTACCTACTGGTAACAATGATCAATTATGTAAGTAAATGTTATTTAAGGATAACTCAGGGATACCGATAATACATTGCGCTTCAGAAACTCCTACAAGGGAAGGGGACTGGCCTTATAAATATTCTTTCTAACAGCGGCGTCTAGTCTATAAATATCAGGATAGATAAGTAGTCTTCCGTTTACTATTTCACAAGTTAAGTATCGGATATATACAGGAACGGCAGGAACAACATTCAAAGTTCTACGCTTCTTCAGCAGGATACTCTCATCAATTTTCATTAACACTTCGGTCGGCTCATCCCGTATGAGGTACTTCGCCAATTCAAATGCTTTTTCAACACGTATACAGCCGTGACTAAGCGCTCTGTCGTTACACTTAAAAAGCGCCTTATTGTTTGTATCATGAAGGTATACGGCATACGGATTATCAAAATTAAACTTAATAACGCCAAGAGCATTGTCAATTCCCTCTCTTTGTCTTAATCTATAGGGAAAATTTCTTGCGGTATAACTACTCCATTCAACAGAAGATGGACTTACCACGTTACCCTTTTTATCGAGCACGTCAAACCTATTACGCAACAGAAACATCGTATCTTTTTGAATGGCCGGAAGGAACTCTTCTACAGTTATCTTTCGCGGCACATGCCAATAAGGATATAGTATAAAGCAGTCGATATTACTACTGAGTATGGGTGTTGGTGTTGATGGTTTTCCGACAATTACTTTAGAATTAAGCACCTCCTGCTCGCCATCTAAAACCTTCAGCTCATAAGAAGGAATATTGACCCATACACGAGGCGAGCCAAGTACTGTACGCTCAGCCCGCCATCGATCCATATTTATCTCTAAAGTTTGAATTACTTTAAATGTTTGAAGTGAATCTGTTGTGTTGCCCCCCAGCAACAGCTCATGTTGTGGTTCTGATAAAGACTGAAGCAGATTGTTAAGAGTCAGCTTTAACTGAAGGTATTGCTCATGCTGTGGTTCAAACGCCTCTATTGCCTTTCTTACACTTCCCCTTTTAAAAACTCCCTTCAATGTTATAATTGATACGCTATCCAATTTGTTATCGGACTTGGTTAGTCTGCCTTTATGAACGTCAGACACAATTTTTAAGAAAGCATCTGTCAACAATATATCGAAACGGATTTTAGATATACTATCATCTTTAGCATACAAGTTCGTTATATCTGCATGGTGATAATGCTGGCGCAGTAAACCTGCCCTGCGAATAGTTGTAATAAATTGAATTAAAGAATCACTTACTGCGAAAATGCTATCATCATTTCTCCATACAGCGAGAAAATTATTTTGCCTATAGAACTTAAAAACTGCTTTCCTGTTTTTCAGTCCTTTGTAAACATAATGCGTGGTATCTAACGGTAGAAATACAGGATAGCTTGAAAGCTTAAATGATGATGTTATTGATGTTACAGACTGACACGCAGTAGCAATAAAAAGCATTAGCAAAAACAGCAATAGCATTCTGCATGCTATCGAAGGTAAACACTGTTTCAGTATGCTCATTTAAATGTATAGTTTATTGAGCAAACGTACTGCCACTTACTGTTTCATGGTATGATACCCATCAACAGAATGTATGACAAAAGTCAGTTTTCGTTATTATAATTTAAGTTTTCGAATGCGGGCTTGCAAAGAAGGGATTTGTTCATGCCGTACGTGCTGCACCTCTTCTGCTAACTTATGCTCAAGTTCAGGGTATTGCTTTGCAAAATCATATAATCCCTGAAGTGCATTTACCCTTACTATTTTGCTTTCGTTAGGATTAAGTAGCCAATAAGAAAGGGTGTGCCATACATCTGCAGCTTCGTCAATTGTAAGCTTAACACGCGGAATGAGTTGAGCTATGTGCCACTTAAGTTCTTTATGTACTGATCCATGTAGCAAACTAAGTAATTGTGTTTTGTGGGGCTCAAGAAATTCCGGTCTGTGCCTGGTGATTTTCTCCACCGCATCAGCCGCGCGAATGATCAGAAGTCTTTCGTGATGGAATAAAAGGCCAAACAATTCGTCAAAGCTTGCCTGATCATATACCAAGCCAATTACTTCTTTGCTTCTCGAGATAGAGCGAAGATCTTTGCCCAGCAATAATTCTGTGAAGGCGGTGGTCATGATGTTATTACTTACATTGGATTAGTTCAACGAAGTAATTACAGGGTAACAACTACCTTTCCTACCACTCTGCCTGACTCAACCTCCAGATGAGCGTCACGCATCTGATTGAAAGTAAAAGTCTTAGATACATGAGAACGAAGAATTCCGCGTGCCATTAAGTCCGCAAGTGCTTCCATGTCATTGCCATTAGAAGAAACCAGAAAAGGCTTGCCGTTTACCCCTTTATTTTTTGCCTCATCTTTCAAATGTTCTGCAAATCCAAGAATGCTTACAACGGTGCCCCCTTTGCGTGTTACTGTAATAGACTTTTTAAGATTATCCGGCCCGAGCGAATCCAATACGACATCAACATCGGCAACTGACTCTTCAAATGGCTTTGTTTGATAGTCTAAATGCTCGTCAGCCCCCAGGTTTAACACAAAATCTCTGTTCTTCGCTGATGAAGTTCCAATTACATAGGCACCGAAGTGTTTTGCAAGCTGAACAGCATAATGACCCACACCTCCGGAAGCTGCATGGATAAGAACTTTGTCACCTTTGGTTACTTTAGCATGCACAGTGAAAGCTTGCCATGCTGTGAGCGCTGCGAGGGTAGCGGCAGCTGCTTCTTCAAAAGAAATATTTGCAGGTTTATGAGTAAGGTGTGAGGCAGGGGCCGTTACAAACTCCGCATAGGCTTTGGCGTGTCCTGGAAAGTTAACCATTCCAAATACTGAATCACCCTTCTTAAAATTTTTGACTTGACCACCAACCTCAACAACAATGCCTGCTATATCCCAGCCGAGTATAAGGGGTCTTTCTGTAATCGTGCGCAAAACACCTCCGCTTGCCCTTGACTTTACATCAACCGGATTTATACTTATTGCTTTTACCTGCACCAGAACTTCATCATTTTTAATTGACGGCGTGGTCACATCCGTTGTCACTAACTTATCTACACCACCAAAATCTTGAATAATAATTGCTTTCATTGTGAATCTGCTTATACTACAACTAATGTAGATGCAAACAAAAGCTGTTCCCGATTCTTATGATAGTATTACTACCTGCTTTCAAAAAAGAAAGTTGATATCAGATTTTAAAAGGTAATATCATTCTTTTCTGTAAGAATAACTGGATGTGTATCTGTAATTAGAATTGTGTGTTCGTGCTGAGCAACAAAACTTCCATCTCTGGTAATATATGTCCAACCATCACCTTTTTCTGCTGCATAAGAAGCTCCTGTAGATATAAAAGTTTCGATGGCCACAACCGAGTTCTTTTTAAAACGCCTCATATTATTCCTGTCGTGAAAGCATGGAATTTCAGAAGGTTCTTCATGAAGGCTTCTACCGATTCCATGACCTACCAGGTTTTTTATCACTTTAAACCCGGAGCGCCTTGCTTCTGTTTCAATATGTCTTCCAATCTCTGATATTCTTACTCCTCCTCTTATACAACCTATTGCCTCCATCAACAAGCGTTTGGAAGTTTCAATTAGCGGGGAAAGGTTGCGCTTGTCGTTTCCCAAGATAAATGAGCCACCATTATCAGCAAAGAAACCATCGAGTTCAGCTGAAACATCAATGTTAACAAGGTCACCTTCCTTTAGAATTACCTTTGCGGAAGGAATGCCGTGAGCAACTTCGTTGTTGATGCTAATGCATGTCCAACCTGGAAAACCATACATTAATTTGGGTGCAGACTGTGCTCCATATTTTTGTAATAGAGATCTCCCAAAGTCGTCAAGCTCTTTGGTTGACATTCCAGGGCGTGCATACTCACGCATTTGTTTTAATGTATCACCTACTACATCACTTACTCTTGTTATTCCCAGAAGTTCTGCATGAGTTGTTATAGACATGTTAATTCGTTTTAACTACAACAATAATACGGCAATATTTCTATTGAGAAAATAAAAAAGGAAGTACCCTGTTTGTCCATCCTTCAACTGGTGAGCATTTAATATACTATTTACTTTCCTGCAAGCTCGGCTAAAGAAATATGGCCATCTTTCACTACCGTTTCCTTGTAATTTGTTTTATCCACGACAATAGGTTCAAGTAAAATAGCATCAACTTCAATCCCGTTAAATTTTAGTTTTGTACCTTGTGCATGCTCACCCTTAGCAAGCTGTATAGCTATTTCAGCTGCTTTGGTAGCAAGCGGTTTTATGGGTTTGTAGATTGTCATTGACTGCTTACCTGCTATGATATTTTTCAATGAAGTACGATCAGCATCCTGACCAGTAACGATTACCTTAGAGACAAGCTCCTCGGGCAAAGCCTGAATTGCACCAGTGGCAACTGCGTCATTAGCTGCAATAATTACGTTAGGTATTGCTTTATTATTAGTGAGGTATTCATCAGTTTTCATCATTGCCTCCAATTCGCTCCATCCATGTAAAACAAAATCAGCAACAATCCTTATCTTTTTTGAATCAACGTAAGGCTTCAATACACTTAGCTGCCCATTATGAAAAGCTATGCTGTTATTATCTGAAACAGGTCCGTTAATAAGAATATAATTTCCAGAAGGCATTTTCCTCAAAGCATACTGCGCCTGGAGCTTTCCTACCTTTTCATTATCAAAGGAGATATAAAATGAAACATCCTGGCTTGCGATAAAACGGTCATACGAAATTACAGGAATACCTGCCTGCTTTGCGGCCTCAACAATTGCCACTGCCTTTTGTCCATCAACCGGCACCACTACCAATACGTCAACCTTATCTTCAATAAGTTTCTTTGCCAAACGAAGCTGCTCATCCGCATCTCCGTGGGGTACTTCAACAACACATTCTCCTCCCAACTCTTTTACCTTACTTGTAAAAAGCTTTTCATCAATATACCATCTGTCAATGATATAACTATCCATAAGGAGACCTACTTTTTGAGCATTCAGCAGGCTTGGAACACCTGACCAGAAAACGAAAAAGAGAAAGATAAATTTAAAAGGTATCATACGATTGGGCTTTATAATAGTCAAAGGTGGACAATGTAAACGATTGAAACACCTTTAAAAACGCACTTTTATTGCATTTCACAATATTACAGGTTTTCTTATCTGAGAGGCACTTTACATCAAAACAAGCTTTTAAACGACGGGTAAAAAAGACTATTAGTACCAGCTAAGAGTATGCGCTTATTTTCTGACTAAGAATTTAACAACTTTCTTACATGCAGTAAATACACTTTACTAAAGTATCTTCATAGATCTAACCCACAGATGGTATAAAAATCAGACAAAGTGAAGCTGGTAAAAGCCTAATTAAACTTGAAGTATTTGCACAATTTGGAATTGGGTAGGCTTATATTGAGATATATTATGGTACTAAACAATCACACTTGTTCTTTGTTATTTCGTTATGAAAATTGGCACTACAAGAGTTGAGACTTTCAGTGATAGCGTAATGGCGATTATTATCACTATTATGGTAATGGAATTGATACCAGATTTTTCAGCCAAAGAAGTCACTCCTCATTCCTACTTCTACAACAAGGAGACCTTGGCAAAATCAATAGCATATCTTTTGAGTTTTACCATGATTGGTATTTTTTGGTTAAACCACCACAACTTCTTTCACATCTTAAAAAAGACAAATGAACAATTGCTTATACAGAATCTCGGTTTCCTTTTTATAATAAGCATAATTCCTGTAACAACCACTATGATTGGAGCAAACCCATCTGATCCCCTATCAGTAGCTCTTTATGGCGGAGTTATGCTATTAACAACGATTTTACTATCGGTAATGCGCGTGTATGCGGAAAGAAAGGCTTTAATACATAAAGAAGATGATAAAAATCTAAACTCAAAGATATTTAGAATGACATCCAAGGCCAGAAAGAAAAACTATATAGGGATTGTCGCATATCTTATCTCGATTCCTTTAGCCTTTATAAGTGTGTACATTTCTTTTGCCTGTTTCGTTATTCCACCTATAATATTCTTTATTCCAGACGGCGTTGACGACGAAAAGCTTGCGGAAAAAATAGCAGAGAAGGAATAACTTATTGGTATTGTATACGACTATGAGCTTTTAGAAAAATATAATTCAACATCTTTTAAAATATTTTGAGTTCCAGAAGCGTCTACATTCACATGAGGCTCATAAAATATTTTCTCATAGTTATAATTTTCCTGGCAACAATTACCTTTTTATTTATGCAACAATCTTCTTTTGGCAAATTGCCTTCCGGAGAAAGACTTAGTAGAATCAAAGAATCCAAAAACTATAAGGATGGCAAGTTTCAAAATCTGGCAGTTACCTCAACAATTGCTGAGGATGCTTCCTACATCAAACTATTCATTAAATTTTTCGGAAAAGGTATTGGACGAGAACCTGAAAGACCGTTGCCTTCCATTAGAACGGATTTAAAGAAAAATACAAACGGTATACCTTCCGTGATTTGGTTCGGCCATTCAACATATTTACTGGAAGTTAACGACAAGCGGATTTTAGTAGATCCAATATTTAGCAACAGACCATCGCCAGTTCAGTATGCAGGTTCAAAGAGTTATCCAGGCACGAGGATTTACAACGAAGCGGATTTACCTGAACTTGATGTAATTGTCATTTCTCATGATCATTATGATCATCTTGATTACAATACAATTTCCAATCTAAAAGAAAAGGCAAAGTTGTTTTGTGTTCCACTTGGTGTAGGTGCACATTTAGAAGAATGGGGAGTAGATAAGCGTAAGATTACAGAATTAGATTGGTGGGAAGGTATAACCATAGCTGATGGGTTTAGTTTAGTGGCTACTCCTGCGAGGCATTTTTCGGGTCGTGGTTTTAGTCGTGATAAAACACTGTGGGCTTCTTACGTTCTTCGGGTAGACCAACACAACATCTTTATTGGAGGTGATTCAGGTTACGATGAAGTGTTTAAAGTTATAGGAGAAAAGTATGGTCCATTTGACATTGCTATGCTTGAATGTGGGCAGTATGACAAGCAATGGCCTAACATTCATATGATGCCAGAGCAAACAGTACAAGCAAGTATTGATCTTAAAGCTCGGGTATTAATGCCGGTACATTGGGGCAAATTTACTTTAGCACTGCATCCCTGGAAAGAACCAATACAACGAGCAAAGCGAGAAGCAGAGAGACTGAATGTAAAAGTAACTACACCTTTACTTGGTGAGAGAGTTGCATTTGCAGCAGTTGACTCCGCAGCAACTGAATGGTGGAAGGAATACTAACGTAAAGAACTTGTTAAAAACTTGGTAGAAGCTGGATTATAACCATACTTCTACCTGTAGAGGGATTAGCAAGCTTTACGTAAATCAAATTGGAATTGTAACCCCATGTAAATGCTTCTTTAAATCACCATCGTTAGCAACAGAAATTCGCATTACCTTTTTTTCCACAGGATGATAATAGACTTCTACAAAAGAGGCGTTTAAAGAAAAGAGCTTCACTTTTGATCCATAGAAATCAGTGGTAAGAACATACCGGCCATTAGTCCAAAGAAATTTCCTTTTTTCAGTAATCGGCAATGAATTGAAATACTCCATAGAAGCGTGAGGTTTATGACATCAAAGATAATGGATGAAGAGCGGCAGAGCCTAATAATGAGGCAGGCATATCGCCCGCTGTATTGCGCATGTAAAGAAAACTATAAAAAGATAGAATTTTCCGTTAATTAAGCGGCAGTATAATACTCACTGTTGGTGGTATAATTTTTTCAGATTGTTTTAACAGGTAATAAATTATGACTATGAAAACTGTGAATATATCTCCCGAAGAAAATTCCATCTATAGAACCTTCCAAGAAGGCCATCCTGTACAGGTAAGAGTTTCTGTCTCTCCCGGAGATGAATCAGAATATGATAAAGGGAGACGCGTAAGGGTAGTTTATCAAAACGAAGAAGTTGAAGGAAAAATAGTTTCTGACCCACTGGAGGTTGAACCACAGCAGGAAGGCGGACAAAAAACATTATCACTGGTTTTAGAAAAACCTTAGTGATTAGCGTTTTACTAGCCCTTACATTCTTAAGCTTTTATATCTAAAGGATTTTAAGCATTCTTTATATAAAAAAAATAAAGAGAGGCACCCTATTTTGGGTGCTTTTTTATCTCAATACATCTACTATTGATACTACCTATTAACAAAATGTGTTTTTACTTTAGCCACCTCAAAAGCGTATCTTGATAATTAATGATTGAATTAAAGGAAGTAACACTCGTACGTTCAGGCCTTACCTTATTTCAAAATTTAAACATAGCAATAGCCAGCAATGAACATTGGGTTATTACCGGACCTTCCGGTGCAGGTAAAACACTTTTCCTTGGCATACTTGCAGGTGCCATCCACCCAACCAAAGGCAGCATTCACTTTGATTTTATACACAGCAAAGATTACGAAGGAATATATGCTGAGCGGAAAAGTAAAATACACTACATAAAGGCACATGCATTACAAACATTTCTATCCGATAACACTGCCTTCTACCAACAACGCTATTACACGATAGGAGATGAAAGAACCCGATTGGTAAAAGACTTAATCGGTGAGATTAATACCCTAAACATTGAGTTTCCTTCCAGCTTTAATATTACTGCACTGCTTAACTTACCTATAACAAAGCTTTCAAATGGACAACTTAAAAAGGTACTTATTCTTAAAAACCTTTCTGCTTCAATACCCCGCGTATTACTACTTGATTATCCCTACGAGGGCCTTGACCATGAAAGCAGAGCAGACTTAAATAATTTCATAACATTTATTGCGAATGAGTTCCTCATCCAAATTATTATTGTTGATCATGACCATGAGTTACCAACAATCATAAATAAAAGGATGGTAATTAATAATTTCACTATTGTAGAGACTTCAGATTATTCTGTAAAGAAAGAGATCACACAACAAAACAACAACAATACCAAGACACTCCAACAATTAAACATTACAAACGAACCCGTTGTAGAATTTAAAGACGTTACAATACAATACGGATCGCGGATTATTATTGACAATTTTAACTGGACCGTTCGAAAGGGAGAACGATGGGCACTTGTCGGGAGAAATGGCTCTGGGAAGACAACTTTGTTCAGCATTATATATGCTGATCATCCCTTTGCTTATAGCCAAAAGGTGTTTCTTTTCGGAAAAAGAAGAGGTAGCGGAGAGTCTATCTGGGATATAAAAAAAAGGATAAGTTATCTTGGGCCGGAATTGTTGAGCTATCTAAATCCACAATACATTACTGAAAGTGCTAACCAGTACCTATTGAAAGACCAAACAATTAAGGCAGATAAGCTAAGCGGTTTAATCACATACTTTAAAGCAGAACACTTTTTCGACTGCCCCATTAAACAACTATCATCATCACAGCTCCAGCTCATGCTTTTGATCCAGTTCTTTACAAAAGAAGCAGATCTATTACTACTGGATGAGCCGTTTCAGTTCCTGGACACAGAACAAAAACAGCTTGTATCAGACTACCTGGTAAAGTATCTAAAACCAGAAACCACACTTATACTTATAAGTCATTATAAAAAAGATATAGCACTATGGACCGGCTTAAAAATGGTGCTTTAATGGTCTCGAATCAGAAATACTTTTCCATAGTTAAACCGTAGTTCAGCAGCAAATTCTCCCGCTTTGTAAGATTCAATTTGTTATAGTTAACAGCAATTGTAAAGCTAAGCCACTTACGCAACTTAACAGACACATTGGTATTGCTCCTGAAAATGTAGTCGTCCCCATCTTTAAAGGAGTGTTGTAAAAAATCAGTATTATCTAATACTATGATATCCTTTAGTATCCACCTGAATTTAATCCTAAAGGAATTTCTTATTGTTTGATAGTTATTATTACCAGCCTCTGAGTCGTATAAATCGCTTTTCTCGTAAAGAAGACCATCACTTACCTGCAACACGAAATTCTTGTTATCTATAATATAATAACCCACTCCTGCTCCTGACTGTAATCGATGATTAATTTTTAAAGAGTAACTCCTTTCAAAAGTTGTAAGTGCCCAATAGTATATATGCCTTTTTGTTTTAAAGAGGTTAAGATCAAGATTTGATACATAGTCGTTATTGGTGAGATTGTCTTGTTGTTCACCATAAATCCAACTATTGGCAGTATTGAGCGAAATGCTCTTTTTATAAATGTTAAACTTTATATTATTATTCAGAACGTATGCATTTCCCTCGTTAGTCTTATTAATGATTCCGGTAGAGGTATAATTAATATAATAATTTGTTGTATCGTTAAATTGGGAAAATACGTGATGGGAAATAACCAGAAAAAGTAGTTTCAAAAGAACCTTCATAGCATTGGTTTCCAATGCTGCTAAAAACAAGATGCCAAATAATAAGAACAAGCGTTCTTAATTTATAACGCTTGTCTATCCCCTCTTCAATTATAATGTTGTTTCTACCAGTGATTTTATTTTTGGAAGCACCTCGAAGTCCAACATCTCGACTACCTGGTCTGCAATGGCATCACTTCCACCCAGATTATCCACAGTAACTAAAAGCTCGGTAAAGTCGCGCTTCTGGATAATTTCATAGGTGATGTGCATATATTGTTCAATTTTATCCTCTAAATGTATTTCAGGATCATACAAAGCATAACTTAACAGCTTTCCAGGTACAATTCTAAGAACCTCACCCTTTTGCTGTACTTCCTTTCCATGCTCATTATTGGCTTTCCAGAAGATTTTACTCCCTTCTTGCCAATCACAACTCACTTCACCATACATGTATTGTTTAGTCATTCCAGGATGCGTAAGCGCTTCCCAAACACGTTCGGGTGATGCATTTAACGTGATACTTCTTGTAACTATAAGATCCTTAACCATAAATTCCAAATTAATTATTATTCCTTCGTGTGAACATGATCTTCATGCTCCTGGTAGTCCCCGTCTGTATTACCTGTTGCGGCATCAATTCTATCACGTTCTTCTATTGATGGCCCATGTGTAATATGACTACGGCCCTCCTGTTCGCCGCTTGGACGCATCTTCTTCTCCATGGTAGATGCCAATGCACTGTCAGGCATTACACCACTCATGACTGCAAACACTTTGTTCTTGATACCTGATACTATACGGCTTTCTCCATTCATTAATGCCTCAAAGCCATCCCTCGCTACTACTGCAGGGTTTGACAGATCTTCTTCTTTATAAGTAACAGTCTCTTCAGCACCTGCCTTGTGAAAGAAATCGGTATCTGAGGGCCCTGGGAGTAATGCAGTTACCGTAACCTGTGTACCCTTAAGTTCATTAATCAATCCTTCTGTAAAAATTACCACGAAGGCTTTAGACGCAGCATACACGCTCATGTAAGGAGTTGGATATTTACCCAACAGGGATGCTACCTGAAGGATCTTTCCTTCGTTGCGAGCAATCATTTCTTTCAAATATAGTTTTGTGAGACACACCAGTGAAGTGATATTCAATTGAATCATATCGACATCCCGATCAGAATCATATTCAGCGAACAGACCATATGTTCCTTGTCCCGCGTTATTTACCAACGCGTCTATTACGATTCCCTTTGCCTGTGTTTCACTATAGATTTCTGCTGCCGCGGAAGGATTAAAAAGATCTTTTGCGATAGGTAGAACTTCGATCAGAAAAGTTTGCGTAAGGTCAGCGGCAAGCTCCTGAAGTTTTTCGTCGTTTCTTGCAACGAGAACCAAATTATATCCATCTTTTGCAAAGAGCTTTGCAAATTCATAACCGAAGCCGCTGGTTGCTCCTGTAATTAAAGCATATTTACGAGATACATTGCTAGCCGCCATTACATGTAATTTTAAGTAAGGCGAAAAAATCTGTGCCTCTTCGATCCTGTAAATAAGAAAGGGCTATGAAATCATAACCCTTTCCATGCGGTACTATCGGTAGCACAGTTTACTGCAGTCCAATCATCATAAATGCTCCCCAATGAATAGGATCAGGATATTCAACACGCAGTTCCTTTTTTGCTTCTATAAAACTCTCGCGCAAATTTCCGCTATTCAGCCACTTCTGGTAGAATTTTAACATTAACTTTTGTGTAGCTTCATCGTCTACTTTAAACATGCTCATAATAAGTACTTTTGCACCGGCAACAAGAAAGGCCCGTTGTAAGCCGTAAACCCCCTCTCCTGCTTGCAAATCACCTAAACCAGTTTCGCAAGCACTGAGAACGACCAAATCAGTTTTATCCAGATTCAAACTCATTGCCTCATAGGCTGTAAGAATCCCATTTTCCATGTTGTAGTTATAGCTGGTTTTATCTAATAAATCGCCAGCCCCTTTTAATAATAAGCCAGTTCGAAGTAGCGGATTCTGTGCCAACACTGCTTCATTTCCTTCCATCTCCTTTTCTAAGGTAACTTGTTCTGTAGGCTTATATAAGCCATGTGTCGCTATATGAAAAATCTTAGGGCTACTGAGTTCCTTTATTTTTTCTTCTGCGGCAGCATCTTCAAGGTATTCGGATGTTAACCATCCTTTTTCCTTCAGCATCAATTGAAGCTGGTCTACTTCCTTTTGTGTACCAGGAAGCGCAGAAATATTTTTCGCAACATCGGCAGAAGCAGTAAGGTAAAACGTTGGATTACCAAACATAGATGCCGTGTTCACTTTATCATTTGATGCAGGCCTTGACTTCCTCAAAAAGATGTCTTTGGTATTGCTGACCAACACAATGTTTGAGTTATCAATGATATATCTTCCATCTGGTGCTGGTATAGCCTCCAGGTTGATTTGATTGTAAATACCATCCGCAGATAAATAAACAGTTGATGTCTGTCCCAATTCATCGCTTATTGCTTTCCAATAAACGTTGTAAGAGACATTATCAGGAATACGACCAGTGATTGCATTTCGATAGAACTTGAAATAACGAGTCTCCATCTTTGAGCCGTCTTTTAAAATGATGGCTTTCGGTTTTGACGTTTCAGCAGTGAGATACAAGGCTGCATATATTACAGAATCTGTAAAGGTATGGTTGAAGTACCTGTATCTAACCATTTCCATTGCTACTTCATTCGGTTTTAAAGACTTTCGGATATCATCAAAACTGATTCGTTTATTCTCAAAACTTTGTCCAAATATCTCTGACTTTTGACTTAGCTCTTTTTCAATTCTTTCTACATCATCCTGAAGAGATGCCGGGTTAATATCATTTTCCGTGAGCTGAGCAGGACTCATTGATAATGCTAATGTTAACTTTTCTTTCTTCGCTACCCAGTTGTTATATTTACTCTTCAATTCCTCATCATTACTATCCATTATTCTTTGGCGAATTTTTATTGAAGAGCTGAGTAATAATGCTTTCGTTAGGAGCTGATAGTTATACACTTTTGCAGTAAGGTCTCTGAAGTCTTCAAGGTTACTAAAAGCAAGTGTATTGTAAAATTCAAAATCCCCACGAATTGTATTCCAGTATTTAGCCTTCTCACGCTCGCTCAGCGCCGGGAAGTATTGTTTTATAAAATTTTCATAGTTAGTCAATGATTCTTCAATTAACCGTTTAGACTTCTTAAAGTCCTTTTCCATATAATAAACCTTACTAAGCTTTGATAGTACTTTTACATACTCCGGGTGCCTGGTGCTAAAGAACTTTTCATATAGGTCTCTGGCTCGGTTATAAAATTCTTCAGACTTCCTGTAATTTTTAAGCTGATAGTAAACATCACCTGTCAACGTATAAATACTTGCGGCATTGATATTATTCTTTGTTCCTGTTTTTGTTCGCCATATCATTTCTGCTACTGTTAATGAGTTAAAGGCAGCATCATACTTACCTTCTGAAATGTATAGCACCGCAAGATTTTTCAGCATCTCGGCGTACTGAGGATTTTCATTACCGAGCTTTTGAAGAATGATATCTCTTGCCTCCAGCATTAATTTTTCAATTCCATCGTTGGCGTCACCTTTGTAGAATTTAATAAGTGCCAGTTGGGAAACAGATTTTGCAACTTCAATGTGAGAACGGCCAAATTGATTCTCCTGGCTTACGATTGCCTTTAAAGAATTTCCCTCTGCCTTATCATAATCACCAAGGGTATAGTAGATGTCCGCAAGGAGTTTTTGTGTTGGTGCTGTCTTTGTAGAATGGTCACCGTATATTTTTAAAGCAAGTTGATTTGCGCGCAAAGCTACTCTTTCCGCTTCCGTGTAATCACCTTTTGATAGTAAAATGCGCCCTTTATAAACGAGAGGTTCTATAAGCCGAAGGGAATTGACACCATAAAGTCTTTCATAAGATGGTATCTGATCGTTTAGCACTTTGTCTGCTTCTGAGAACCGGCCCAATTGAATTAACAGTGAGGATAATTCCTCTGCAGACGAAACTTCGCCACCTAGCGCTATTTTTGCCTTAGAAATTAATTTTCTTGATCTATCCAGATTACTTTCAGCTTCATCAAACAATCCCTTTATACCAAACAACTTTGCCTGCGTTTCTATTGTGTGGACATACGCTCCTAAAAAAGCTTCGTCTTTACGATAATTTTCAAGGATATTCAATGCTTTATTAATTGACTCCTCAGCTTTCTCATACTGACCTATGCGTAATTGCAACTGAGCCAGATAGTCTTGTTCTATGGCAAAATCAGGATCATTTGAATCATATTTTGATCTCGCAACATCGGAGGCCTTGTCCAAAATAGTAGCTGCAAGAGCGTACTTATCCATCACTTCATAATATCTGGCAAGGTGGTTAAGTATATTTAAATGATCTTTGTGCCATGCTTCTATTTCTTTGGACACAACCTTCGAATAGCTTTCTTCATAAATTTTACCGGCCCGTTCGATGTTATTTGTATAATCAAGATAGAAGTTTGCTAACTGGATTTGGGAAAGATGATATTCAGGAGAGCTCTCACCGCATAACTCCTTTTTTATTTCACTGATCTGAAGCAGATAATTTTCAGCATTTAAATATCGTTTCTCTAAAAGAGCGACTTCTGTTAGAAATGCGAGGATACGCTCTGTGGTACGATAGTATTTGGGAACAGATTTGGAATCAAGCATGTTAATTGCATTTGTTTCCAGGTTTTTTGTATGTTCCTTCTCGAATTTTGCTGTAAACTCAACTGCGTTGAAATTTAAACGAACCAAACTTGTCTTGGGAAAGTACTTAATCAAGCTGCGTTCGTATTCAAGCTTCGTGGTATTGTATTTACTCTTGGCTCCCCGTTCAATAAGTTCCTTCAAATAATCAAGATAGATATTCTGCGCCAGGGTGTGTGTAGGTGCTACCCGCTTCTTTAACCCATCAAGGATATTATCAAGCTCTAAAGACTTCTGCCCGCGCTGCTTGTTGCCGTTTTCTATGAGAGTAAGGGAATTTAGGTAATTGTTCTTAACATAGGCAACACTTGTTTCGTCCATATAACGTTGATTTTTTTTAATCCACGTAGCCGCTGCTGTAAAAGCGGAATCTGCACTAATCAGGTTTCCCTTCTTTCCGTATGCACGAGCTATTAATGTGAGTAAGCGCGCATAGGCTTCAAATCTTTGAGGTAATTCTTCGACAGCAATTCTTCTTGTTTTTATTATTCCACCTTCTACAACTGTTTCTTTTTCAACAGCTCTTACCAAGCAGTAGTTTTCTATGCTTCTGGCCACCGCTATAGCTTCATTATAAAAGCCTTGTCCTGTTAAAGTTTCTGCTCGCACAAGATTCATGCGTGCCCTTAAACCCTCATCAACTTCAGCCAACTTCTCTATAATCCCCCTAGCCTTTTCGATATATCCGATACTAATTCTATAATTTCCATATTCGTTATACAACTCAGCGATATCTATTAAAGTAGAAACGTGACTTTTATTTGATGAGCCATGAACCCTCTCGCTTGTGGCAAGTGCATTATTGATACTGGCCTCAAATCCTGCAATAATACCTGAGGCAAGATTAATTCGAGCTTCACGAATGTAATACTGAACCATGTAGTCATTTTCAGTACCTAGCTTTAAAGCTCCGCCTTTAAACTTTCTTAGGGATTTTAATGCTTTTGGGAAATAACCACCGTTATAATAGTTGTCAACCTTTTTGAGTGTTTTATCCAGCTTTTTGTTCTGACTCAACGCTGTCTGAGAAATTAATAATAAAACAACAGCGGCAGTAATAAGATACCGTAAGTGGTGCATAACCAGGGGGTTTTAACAAGTTATTCCAAAATTAATCAAAATCATTTGAATTTTATTGATAATTAAGCAGTTGCTAATTTATCTATGTATAGAACTTATCGATGCAGACTTATAACTTGCGGTGTTATTCGTTATCGAAAACCAACTTTATACTTGAATTTTAATACCATCTTTGGATAAGATCTTTTCAATATATCGAAGCTCTGCAGGGAGCGGAAAAACGCGCACGTTAGCAAAAGAATACCTAAAACTGGCGCTTCGCTTCCGCTCTGATTATTACAAGTTCATTCTTGCGGTAACTTTTACCAATAAGGCATCGCAGGAAATGAAAGATCGAATTCTTTACTACTTAAATGAATTTGCGAACGGAAAACCAAATGAATTAGCAGAGGAACTTAAGGCTGAACTGCAACTCGATGATCAAACCTTTCAACAAAACAGTCAGGAAACTCAAGCGGCCGTACTTCATAACTATACGAAGT
>NZ_JAHESD010000049.1 GCF_018598585.1 Chryseosolibacter indicum | reverse complement strand
CTCGGAGATGTTTATAAGAGACTGGTTCAGTAGGGACATGTTACTTTGTCTTTGGAGGGGATGAAGGCTTTTAGACAACAGGCGGAACTCGCGAAAAATTACTTTACGATCAGACAACAAACAATTAAGTCGTTTAATCACTTCGATAACAAAACTGAAATAGAAGTTAACTACAGTGCAGTTTTAGCGATGGACTTTCCTAACGGACTTAAAAGTGGGCAGGAACTTAATTTAACAGGAAGATCTATTTTTGAATTCAAAGGTGAAAAGATTATCAAACTGACCGATATAAATTGAAAAAATTAAGACAAGGTTGCGAATCGAAATCTAGCACAGGATGTTTTTTGTAAACGTTTCAGTTTAAGGATCTAGAACAATATTACGAACAATTAGAACATAATACGAAATGACAGACGCAAAAATCCCGACAGTAGAAACACAAATGCTAATCAGAAAGCCTGTATCTATAGTCTTTCAAGCATTTGTCGACCCGGCAATAACGACCAAATTTTGGTTTACAAAATCGAGCGGACAATTAGAAATAGGTAAGACAGTAACTTGGGAGTGGGAGATGTATGGTGCTTCGACCAATGTATTAGTGAAGGATGTTATCTCAAACAAAAAGATATCAATTGAGTGGGATGACCCTGCAACACAAGTTGACTTTGAATTCACTGCATTAACGGAAAGTACAACTTATGTAGTAATAAAAAATTATGGTTTCAACTTTACAGGAGATGAATTAATTCAAGCCATTAAAGATAACACCGCAGGTTTCACGACTGTTTTAGATGGGTTAAAAGCTTATTTAGAACATGATATTCAGCTTAATTTAATTGCGGACAAATACCCCAGAGAGGTTGGTGACTTAGCATGATTTGGAAGGGTTTTCGCTTACAATCATTAAGCCTTCGATCATTATTACAAATAACTTTTATTTGCTTATGATAAAATAGTAGCTTATGTTGATGTCAGCAGGGGGAAAAGTGAATTTAGCATGGCACAGTATAATGAGAATAACGAAAGATGAAGGTTATAAATTACAACATGTACCTCCCATTGTGATGTGCGATTGAAACACATCAACCTTTATAAAATGTTTAGTCTGCTACATGAAATCACTTCGGTGGAATAATTTTATCAGCTATATTTCGCCGGCAGTATTTAACAAGCCATGATATTTGATATGAAACTAGCTATGAATCGATCTATCCTTTTGGTGACTCTGATTGTCATTCACATTCAGCTTGCGTTCTCTCAGCAGAAAGCAGCATCTTCCGAGCGTGTTGAGACACGTGTTAAAGAATTATTATCAAAGCTAACCTTAGAGGAAAAGATTTCGCTTCTCGGCTACAATAGTCCTGCGATTCCACGTCTGGGTATTCGTCAGTATAACTGGTGGAACGAAGCGCTTCATGGCGTTGCCAGGGCAGGGGAGGCCACGGTATTTCCGCAGGCTATTGGTATGGCTGCGACATTCAATGACAGCCTTGTGCATTCTGTTGCAGACATCATTTCTACAGAAGCGCGAGCGAAATACAACATTGCTTTGAGGTCGGGAAAAACTTTGCAGTACCAGGGACTTACGTTCTGGTCGCCAAACATCAACATCTTCCGGGATCCGCGATGGGGAAGAGGTCAGGAGACTTACGGAGAAGATCCATTCCTTACTTCAAAGATGGGTGTCGCTTACGTGAAAGGGTTGCAGGGTAATGATTCCAACTATCTGAAGGCTTCTGCATGCGCGAAGCATTATGCAGTACATAGTGGTCCAGAAGAAGGAAGGCACTCTTTTGATGCTGTTATTGATGAGAAGGATATGCGCGAAACTTATTTGTATGCCTTTGAAAAGCTTGTGGGTGCAAATGTGGAGTCAGTGATGTGTGCCTATAATCGCGTCAATGGTGAGCCATGTTGTACAAGCAATACATTACTTCGTAAAATACTTTTAGGTGAATGGAAATTCAGTGGTCATGTTGTTACAGATTGCGGCGCACTGGATGATATTTTCAATATGCACAAAGTTATGCCTTCGGGCGTAGAAGTTGCTGCTGCCGCAGTGAAGACTGGTGTAAGCATCGATTGCTCTACGGTGTTGCAGAAAGATGTGATGGAAGCTTTGAACCGGAAGTTGATAACAGAAGGTGATGTGGACTGGGCCCTTGCACCGGCGCTGCGAACACAGTTCAAGCTTGGATTCTTCGATGATGCGAATGCAACACCGTTCCATTCGCTGGATGAGGACGATGTACGTGCTCCAGGACATGTTAAAGCTGCGCGAGAGGTAGCAAGACAGAGCATGGTGTTGCTAAAGAATAATGACAATCTTCTTCCTTTGGCTAAAGACAAGTATCATCGCATTCTTGTAGCCGGAACAAATGCTGCCTCTGCTGAAGTGTTGTTTGGAAATTATCACGGAATGTCATCGGAGTTGGTGACTTTCGCTGAAGGAATTTCCCGTGAGGCTGGTCCTGGTACTGTAGTACAGTATGACCAGGGATCTAACTTTGAAGATACCGTTCGGTTTGGAGGCCTTTGGGTTGCAGAGAATAGTGATGTATCGATTGTGGCAATTGGTTTTACGCCTGTACTTGAAGGAGAGGAAGGCGATGCTTTTCTTGCAGCACATGGCGGCGATCGCAAAGACCTGAATATTCCTAGAGCTCACATCGCATATCTCAAAGCTATGCGCAAGCGCCACAACAAGCCAATTGTGGCCGTGGTTACTGGAGGAAGTTCGTTCGACGTTTCCTCAATTGAGCCTTATGCTGACGCCATCATTCTCACATGGTATCCCGGCGAGCAAGGTGGAAATGCATTGGCGGATATTCTCTTTGGGAAGGTGTCACCTGCCGGGCGACTGCCCGTAACATTTTACCGTTCATTTGGTGATCTGCCTCCTTATGCCAGCTACAACATATCAGGCAGGACGTACCGTTACTATGATGGCGAAGTTCAGTACCCGTTCGGCTTTGGACTTTCATACACTACATTTTCTTACTCACCTGGTGCCTCTTTAAGAAAGACCTATGCGCAACGCGATACAGTTAAAATATCAGTTGTTGTGAACAATACCGGCAATGTAGACAGCGACGAGGTAGTGCAGGCTTATATTGACTACCCCGATCAATCGCGTATGCCTCTGCGTGAGTTAAAGGCTTTTAAGAGGGTTCATGTGCCTGCAGGAAGTAGCAGGACCGTTGTGCTTTCGATCCCCGTAGCAGAGCTGAGAAAATGGAATTTAAAGAAGCGCGAATGGGAAGTTATTCGTGGTCCTTACGAGGTAGTGGTTGGAGCACATTCGCGGGATGAAAAGATGAGATTGAATTTCGATGTGAAGTAGTTATTGATAAATTTATGTTGCAAGGTAAATTTGTTAACCGTAAGGCGCTTTTAAGAAAGCATTTGCTTCAAAGTGTCTGAGTAAAGAGATTACCCTCGGGTAATCTCTTTGAGTTATAAAACGATACTTTCCTAGTCCAACGCTAATCGAATAGACTTTTCCAACGGGGTGTATTCTTTTGCAGAATTCTCAATTGTTAATTCCTTTCGAAGCAATAAAGGAGGTTGAGCCATAAACCTTGGTGTGTTACCGGTATGAGGCTGGGCGGCATGCACTATAAAAGGATGGCACAAGTACACTGTTCCCGCTTTACCGGTTGCATAGATTTCGTCATGTTGAGGAAGTGCATTAACCTTCTCAGCCAGTGCCATAAAAGAAAGTCCTGAATCACCTTCCCTACTCAAAATCCTCGCTACATCGATATGTGACTTTTTGTAAATAACGGTCGGCGCATCATTCTCATCGACATCTGAATATAGAACGAGCATCAGCAAAGCTCTGCCTTTCGATTTAAGGTTGACTCTCCATTGAAAATAGTTTGCAGGGTCATCACCAGGAAAGCTTGCATCAACGTGTTTGCCAGTATCGTTTGGTTGAACGCTTGATGGAAACCGGACCGGAAATGTTCCTACACTTCGGCAGGGAAGCCAACCATTGCGACCGATCAACTGATCAAAGGCCGTGTGTAATTTTTTTGTATTAACAGAATCAATAAAGGGTTGATGTGAATACATTCCTAGTCGAACTACAGGTTCAGTCCATGTATTCGGATCTGACTTCTGAAATGGTATGTCGTTCCATAAGATTTCTATTACTTCTTGAGCAATCTCAGCAGAGAAAGCATTGTCGATTCTAATAAAACCGTTATTAATAAAGTGTTCTATTTCTTCTGGAGTTAATGGGTCTGCCATAATGTTGAGTTTAGCCGTGAAGCAAGACACAGTAGGTCGTGCATTATCAGCATTTGTTAATAATTGATTTTGATGGGTGTAGATAATATTAAAGGCATAGGTAATGCCCGCTGCTCAAGCTTAGGAAATAAGCTTAGAAGGAAGATTATAACATTACGGCCATTCTCATGACACAAATATACTAACTGTTCAAAAATATAATAGTGTTTGAAGCTTTGCTATTCGCAGCAAGCGAACCAAGGTTGGTAGGAATAGGGTAATAGCATCTTACTTTTACCATTTACAAGCTGGAAATAACCGACTAATATCTGATAGAAATTAATTAGCAGCTATTCCGTTGGTCGATACAATCCACTGTTAAACCGTATATTCTTTTCATTAGTCGATGAGATTCATTCTCATATTAATAAAATGTAGAGCAACTGTATCGCTTGCTGTCACATATTTTGGGCATTTAGAATAATGGCATCTCATTTCGTGAAAAGAATAACAAAAAAGAATCTCTATGAAAAAGTTATCATTTATTTTCCTCGGCGTAATCGCGCTCGTTTTGCATTCTTGTGTAGACGATAATGAAATCGCTACAAGTAATGAGAAAATCCAATTTACATTTAACGTTACTTCCTCTGTTAATTCAGCGGGAAGGTCAGCAGCAAGACTGCCTGAAGGCGCTTATGTTTCAATAACTCTTAACAACAGTAATGGGACAGCTGTACTCACCAATCATCGTCTTGATATCATGACGTTAGGTGATGGCCTGGTTACTACGCCACTTGAACTATTACAAGGCCGATACACATTGACGGACTTTATGATTGTCAGCGGTTCCGAGATTATTTACGCTACCCCGAAGAAAGGTTCCCCATTGTCGCAGGTTGTTGAACACGCGTTGCCTTATAATTTCTCGGTGAGCAAAAACACTGTCGCCAATGTTCCAATGCAAGTAATTTCTACAAGCAGTACCCAACCTCAGGCTTTTGGATATACTTCTTTTCATCTTGAAGTAGTGAATGCACTGCAAATATCTGTGTTCGAAGCTACAGATGGAACTGTTGTTCTGACAAATGCATCAGCAAGCATTATGAAGGGTGATACGGTTGTTGGAGACTTTACATTGGGTGGTAAAGTTAATACAATTGCCTTTGCAGGAGATCCTAGCCAGATCTATACTTTGGTAGTAAGAAAGGAAGGACATGCTGACTATAGAAAGAGCTTTTCTTACAATGATTTGATAGCTGCGTTAGGTGATAAACCTTTAAAAGTCTTTTTTGAGCAAAATGCTTTCGAGATCTTACTGCAAGCTGGGGGATCTGAACGATATGAATTTGCACTCGCAGGATCGGGTCAGGTAAACATTAACTGGAATGACACCGCCACCACAACGTATACTCTTCCAATGTCAATCGAACTAAACTTAAGTGAGCAATGGTATAACCTTCGTATCACTGGCGATATCGGTCAGATCACTGGTATTGATGCATTTGGTTATGACACTGAAATTGAGCAAATAGGAGGTCTTCAATACCTAACATCGTTACGAAGTTTTACTCCCGGATGGTTTGCTCCTGATACTATTGACTTTACCCACAATTTGCAATTGCAAAGCATCAACATACCGTTTACAAATTTCCCGGGAGGTGTGTTTTTACCTGAAGAGAATTACATTCGTTCTGTCACCCTTGAAAAAATTTCAAACCTTGTAGATTTTGTAGACAACATTTACCGTAACGCTACAACTCATAATACGAGGGAAGGATTTATTCTGATTTTTGATGTATATGAACCAATGCCTGCTCCTACAAAGGCAAAATTGCAAACCTTAATTGATGAATATCAATGGAATATTCAGGTTGCAGATGAGTTTTTTGAAGATTCAAATGATTGAATATCCGTAACTATCTCTCCTAATGGCCAGCTATGCTGGTCATTTTTTTTGAAATGGAGCAAAGAGTAAGTATTAATTGTCAATGAAGCATTGGGAAAGCACATAATTACAAGTTTTCGGGAGAACAATTATGTATGAATATGATGTTTTAGGATCGATTAATTAAAAAGGCCTTGAGGGGTTACTCAAGGCCTTTTGGACTGTTACCTTTCTTAAAATTTAAATCCCATACCCAGGGTTTTGCTGACCTTGTAAAGATGGGTTTGCATCAACTTCGCGCTGTGGAATTGGTAGAACAAGCATATTATGATTCCATTCGAAGTAACCATTTTCGGTATTGTTTGCGTTTTGGGTAATATTGGTTTTGCTTCTATGTACATCATGAAGAAAATGACCTTCAAAACCCAGTTCCCTTTTTCGTTCAAGGTAAATATCCGTAATAGTCGGATTTGCAGGAGCATCAGAAGCATGAGCGCGGCTTCGTATGACTTGCAAGTCTTCTGAAGGCGTGTTTGGTCCTGTTTGTTCACCGGACATCAAGTTGCCTTCAGCCCTGATAAGGTACATTTCAGCCAATCGAATAACACTAACATTTGCAAATTGATCTTTATACTTTCCGCTGAGGATACGACCGGAAGTACCATCTTCGTAGAGTAGTAGTTTCAACCTGTCGTCATTCTGCTCGAAGAGATTTACATAGTTTCCGCGAACGCGGATATCACGTCTTCCGTTAAAATCACGGGAGGCGTAAAAGGTTTGAAATGCGTTCTCGCCATCCTGATTAGTTATCTGGATAGAAAAAACATCTTCACTTGAATTGAAGGCCTGGTTGAAGGCACGGTCTACCCGGTCCACTAAAGCGTAATTACCACTTTCAATGACCTCACTCGCTTTTAAACTTGCTTCTTTATAGTTTTGTTGCTGAAGATATACCCGTGCAAGCACTGCTTTTGCTGCCCATGTTGTAGCAAAGAACCCATTTTCCTCCGGAAGTAATTCTTCTGCCGCGGTAAGATCAGAAATCGCCTGAGCATATACTTGTGCTACGGTACTTCTTCCAATAAAGTTCTCCTCTGGGGCGTACACTAGGTTCGTTGGTGTCAGCTTTAATGGTACTCCTAAATTGGTTGTTGGATCACCATCTGTCCAATCTTTACCAAATAATCTAATTAACTCAAAGTAAAGCATACCTCTTATAAATTTTGCTTCACCTTCAATACGTGCGCGCTCATCATCAGCCACAACGCCAAGGTTTGCAAGAATGGTGTTAGCAACGTTAATAACTTCATATGTTTCAGTCCAGGTAACTTCTACCTGTCCATTCGCACTGGTAGTTACTTTAAGCCATAAATCATCCGGGTCAGTAAATGTGCCACCCCAATTAATATCGTTGTTAGTACCTAATAGGTCACTAGTCATCTGTATCCATCCTCCGTATACATCATCGTCGCCTAACAGGTCGTATGCGCCTACAAGCAATGATTGCACAGCTTCCTCATTGTCCAATGCAACTTCTTCTGTAACATCCGTTTGAGGTTCTATTTTAAGTTCATCAGCACATCTTACCTGAAGCAGTACTATACAAGCAAAAAGGAAAAATATTTTATAGGTATTCATAAGTTCTTATCATTTTAGAATCCAAGGCTTACACCAAATGAAATGGTTTTGATTTGAGGAGCAGCATAAAAGTCGTTGCCCTGCCCGATGTTACCCGCGAGGTAATCGGTATTTACTTCAGGGTCATTTAAATCATACTTGGTAAATGTTAAAAGGTTTTGAGCTGAAACGTACAGCCGAAGGCTTTCGAGCGAAGCACGTCTAATCATGGTTTTTGGGAAATTATATCCAAAAGTAAGGTTCTTCAACCTTACGTAAGAAGCGTCCTGAAGAAAGCGTGATGACTCCTGCGAACCATTTTCAAGGAACAGTCTTGATTCGGGAACATCAGTAACATCACCAGGCTCTCGCCAGGCTTTTTCATAATCCTCAACAAGCTGATTATCAAAGTAAGTGAAATTAGCGCGTTGGAATTTACCTGCAGCGTTATAAACATCATTGCCGTAGACAAACTGGAATAGGATGTTTAAATCAAACCCTTTATACGAAAAAGTATTTGTTAAACCTCCTATAAAATCTGGATTAGGATTGCCAATTACAGTTCTAAAAGCATTATTATAAGCATTGGTAGTCTCATCACTTGCGTTTTCTGGATCATTGACATAGAATAGTGCATCCCCATTTTCTGGATCTACTCCTGCGTATTCGATACCATAAAACACGCCTATTGGTTGACCTTCCACGGCACGATTAAGAATCCCGCCCTCAATCACATTGTTATCCAGGTTAACAATCTTATTACGGTTACGGGCAAAATTAAAGGAAGTGCTCCAGGAAAAATTCCCTATAACATTCTGAGAGTTAAGAACAAATTCAAAGCCTTTATTTTCAATTTCACCTATGTTAACAAATTGGGTTAAATAGCCTGTAATACCTGGGACGTTTCTGTTAAGTAATACATCACTCGTATTTTTAATATAATAATCTATTTCACCCGTAATGCGATCATTAAATAAACCAAAGTCAATACCGAAATCAATTTGAAGCGTCGTTTCCCACTTTAAATCTGGGTTAGCTAACTGTGATGGATAGATTCCTCCTTGCACATCATACGTTGACGCAGAATAAAGTCCCAGCGCAGCAAAATTCTGTGTTGGAGCATTTCCTGTTAAACCAATGCTTCCTCTCATCTTCAAGAAGCTTATGGTATTGCGAAAAGCTTCTGCAAATTGCTCCTGAGAGATTATCCAGCCGGCAGACGCAGCAGGAAAAAAACCATAGCGATTATCTTTGCCAAATTTTGAAGAACCATCGATACGACCGCTCAATGAGAGCAGATATTTGTTACTAAACTTATAGTTAACGCGACTAAAATAGGAGAGGAAAGAGTAATCTGTTGGTGTTCCTCCTACGTCGGTAATAACAGAGGCATTATTCAGAACACGAAAAGCGTCGTTTGGAAACGTTTGGGCGGATGCGGTGGTTTCATCTCTTTCGGTTTTTTGAAAGCTCATCCCAGCTATCGCTTCAACATTATGCCCATTAAAGAGTTTATTGAAGGAGAAGTAATTATTAGTAGAGTAATTTAAAACATTCTTCCAAGCAGAAAAGGCACCACCGTTAATATAGCCTGTTTGAGAGTCAACTTCTCTTCCGCTCCAACGCTCTTCATTCTGGTTTAATATGTCTATACCAAATTCACTTCTAAAAGTAAGATTTGGAGTGAACTTATAAACAGCAAATAGATTAGAAATATTTCTAAGAACAGTTGTTTCATTTGTTGAGTTGGCTGCACTAATTAAACCATTAAAGTAAACGGTGTTTTTGTTCAATGTTCCATCTTCATTATATGCTGGTTGTATTGGTGGTAGCGCAAGTAACTGCATGGGTGTTGTAAACTCATTATCATCACTTAGACGATTATTGATTGAGCGTGATAAACTGAAATTAATCCCTAAACTTAATTTCTCAGTCGCCTGATGATCGAGGTTAGCTCGACCGCTAATTTTCTTATAGCGATCCTTGATAAGTATCCCAGTTTGATCTGATATTTGTAAACTGGTAAAAAATCTGGTTTTGTCTGTACCACCACTAGCGGAAATGTCAAATTGATCTATACCTGCATCATCGCGATATGCGTTATCTGCCCAATTTTCATTGGCATTTCGACTCCAGTCACCTAATTCGGTATCCAGTACATCATCAAAGGTCATGCCTGGCTCATCATACATGTAAGATCCAAAGTCGGCCCCTTCATCCCTTTGTAAGATAGCATCTGTATTATCGAAAGCTTCTTTAAAGGCATCATAATATTGTGCACCCTTTAGCCATTTCGCTGTTCTCGTAGGACTACTGAAACCTTTCAGATAGTTAATGTTAAACGTAGTTTTCCCTGCTTTTCCACGTTTTGTCGTAATGAGTACAACACCATTGGCTGCGCGAGATCCGTAAATAGAAGCTGCAGCTGCATCTTTTAGAATTTCCATAGATTCAATATCGTTACTATTGATATTTGCAAGAGGATTTGTTGGTGCATCTGTAGAGGACAGGTTATCTGTTGTTACAATGATACCATCTACTACATATAAAGGTTCATTTGACGCAGATACAGAAGCTGCGCCTCTTACCCTCACTTTAATTCCTTGCCCCAATTTGCCATTCCCTGATTCAATAAAAACGCCAGCAGCCCTTCCCTGCATAGCCTGATCAAAACTTGGTACAGGTATATTTTGAATGTCTTTACCAGATACCGAAGCCACATTTCCAGTAAGATCTTGCTTAATTTGTGTTCCATAGCCTACTACGATTACTTCAGACAATTCAGTAACGTTAGGTTCTAGTTGTATGTCAAGGACAGTTCTTGAGCCAATTTCCATTTCCACCGTCTTAAATCCTATAAAAGAAAAAATGAGTGTGTTTTGGCCTTCGTCAATTTCAAGCGTAAAATTACCCGATACATCAGTAGTAGTACCATTTGTTGTGCCCTTTACAAAAACATTGACACCAGGCGCGGCTGCGCCATCTTCCGAAGATGTAACTGTTCCTCTGATTGTTTTTTGCTGAGCATAGCCTACATAGGCAAGTAGGCATGCCATAACAGCTAGTAGAAATTTCCTCATTTGGTTTTAGGTTTGTTTAATCGAATTTAGCAAAAACAAAATAAGGATCGGTATGAGTTTGATTTATAGAGTAAAGTTTAAAGCTTGAGAAAGAAAGATTAACGTTAGTAAGTTTTAAATCGTTTGAATTTTAATTCCATATCTGTTGTTCCTAAAATATTTTATTTAAGTGGTTATCGCGTTTTAGTTATTCGGGGAGATTTTTCTTTTTCTACCATCGTATACACGTGTTGTAATAATTAGATAAAGCCAGAATAGGTATACTGAGAATACTAAGATTCAATATGATTAGCTGGAATAGTGTTAAAGTTTAGGTCATTGGGCTTCATAGCCGAAGGGACCTCTAAGGACATATAAATAGATGGATAATTTAGGGAATACACTAATATTCCGTTTCTTTGCAGGCACTTATAAGAATTTAATGAACATGAAAGTTTTTGTTTTTTGTATTGGTTTATTTGTCGCGAGTTCTGCAGTTGCTCAATCAAAAAAGGAGCTTCAGGCAGAAATAGGGAAACTTAAGGCGCAGATCACGGAATTGCAGAAGCCTAAGGAAGCGGATTTATCTGACACCGTAAAAAAAGCAAGTTATGGAGTCGCTGTAATTATTGGTTCAAATATCAAAAGCCAAGGTTTTGACTCGCTAAATGTTGATGCGTTTGTAGCTGGTATTCGTGATTTTTTTGGTAATAAAACTTTAAAGCAGGACCGAGAACAATCGCAGATGGTTGTTCAAAGGTACATGGAAGGAGTGATGGAAAGAAAAACAAGAAAAGCAAAAGAAGAAGGGCTTGCCTTTTTAGAAGCAAACAAATCTAAGGAAGGGGTAAAGACCACCGCTAGCGGTCTTCAATATAAAGTAATATCATCAGGTACAGGCAAGACGCCTAAGGCTACAGATAATGTTACCGTGCATTATACTGGTAAACTAACTGATGGTACTGTGTTTGATAGCTCTGTACAACGTGGCGAACCTGCTTCCTTTGGAGTAAGCGAAGTAATACGCGGTTGGACGGAGGCATTGCAACTAATGAAGGAAGGAGATAAGTGGATATTATATATTCCTTCTGATTTGGGGTATGGCGAGCGTGGTGCTGGAGGACAAATACCACCATTTTCAACACTTATATTTGAAGTAGAATTAATTAAAGTCAACTAATCCTAATTAGCTGTTCTCAAATAAGAATAGAAGCGCCGTAAGGGCGCTTTGTTATTTATATAGGCGCTTCTTAATCTGATGGCATGGTTTCTTAAGGTATAGACGTGTTAACTTATGTTTAACCTTAACGAGCAATATTATGAAACTTACATCGATAACGTTAGCCGCTTTACTATCTGCCGGTATAGCAAGTAGTTATGCGCAAACATCAGGATCGTCAGTACAACCGGGAGTACAACCCGGAAGTTCAAGAACTACCCAGCCTTCGCCTGGCACAGTAACTCAACCTACGCCGAGTGCAACACCAGGTACGGCGACGACACCGTCTTCGACATATCCACAGCCATCGAGTGCTGTTCGCCCAGGCACGCCTGGAAATACGCCTGCTGCATCTAATCCTTATGCCACACAGCCAGGAAGTAATTCTTCTTCACTGAATGCTCCTGCAGGTAACGATTTTCAGGTGCCTCAGAATTCACCGAATGCGAATAATCCTTATCAGTCACCTGTAACGACGCAGCCATCCACTAATTATGCACAACCTAATACAACCAATAACGCTTTATCTCCTGTGCAGAATGAGCAAGTGCCTACTGGCTTGAGAAATACATTGCAAAGTAGTAGCTATAAGGGTTGGGAGAACTCGACCATTTACTATGATCGTGGAACGAATCAGTATTCGATGGACATCAACACTCCTCAAGGAGTAAGAACATATAGATTTGATCAAAATGGTAATGCAATTGAAAATCCAAGGCCAAATGGTGGTCAGTAGTTAAACCATTATATATACTAGAACCTTCGACGTAAAAGTTGAAGGTTTTTTATTTGTACTACGCTCAGTTTGGTACTGTGTTTAAGAAAATCAGAAATTAATATTACAAAAATCATTTAGTAAATCCTTTTAATCTCGACATCCGTATCTACTTTTGAGCAGCACAACTCAGAAACTATGGATAACTTCCTTGCGGCCCGATCGCAAATGGCATTATCACTCGGATTTCATATTATATATGCCTGTATCGGGATGGTGATGCCCTTCTTCATGGCAGTCTCACACTATAAATGGCTTCGCACAAATGATGAGGGTTACAAGAATCTAACAAAAGCATGGAGCAAAGGCGTAGCTATATTTTTTGCTACCGGTGCCGTGTCGGGCACCATGCTATCATTTGAATTGGGACTTCTCTGGCCATCGTTTATGGAGCACGCAGGCCCCATCTTCGGCATGCCTTTCTCACTTGAAGGCACAGCCTTCTTTATTGAAGCCATAGCGCTTGGATTTTTCTTGTACGGATGGGATCGCTTTAATAAATGGTTTCACTGGTTCACCGGTGTGGTTGTAGGCATCAGCGGTCTTGCTTCAGGTATCCTGGTTGTATCGGCAAATGCCTGGATGAACAGTCCTGCAGGATTTGATTTTGTTAACGGAGAATACATCAACATCGATCCAATCAAAGCCATGTTTAACAAGGCATGGTTCTCACAGTCATTGCACATGACGCTCGCGGCCTTTGCAGCCACAGGCTTCGCTGTGGCTGGTGTTCACGCAGCCATGATCCTGCAAAATAAAAATGTTTTGTTTCATAGTCGCGCCTTTAAGATTGCCGGATTCTTTGGTGCTGTTGCAGCCATCCTTCAACCTCTGAGTGGTGATATTTCAGCAAAGGATGTTGCCGAAAGACAACCCGCGAAACTTGCTGCCATGGAAGCACATTACCATACAACACGAAAAGCTCCGCTTCTTATCGGAGGTATCCCTGATCCTGAAAAGAAAGAAGTGTCCTATGCCATTGAGTTGCCCGGTATGCTCAGCTTTCTTGCACATGGCGATATCAATGCAGAGGTAAAAGGACTCGATCAGATTCCTGTTGAGGAACATCCCCCTGTTCCCATTGTACATTATGCGTTCCAGGTGATGGTCGGCATAGGTGTTTTTCTGATGGCACTTTCCATTACGTTCTTTATTGCCCTGCGTAAAAAGCAATTGCTACAACGCAGATGGTTGCTCGTGCTCTTCGCCATCGCTATACCGTTAGGTTTTATTGCTGTAGAAGCCGGATGGACAGTAACAGAAGTAGGACGTCAGCCGTGGATCATACATGGTATTATGCGCACTGCCGATGCCGTAACACCCATGCCTGGCATTGCTTGGTCGTTCTATCTGTTTACGCTTATTTACATCTCACTAACGGTGGTGGTTATATTCCTGCTCAATCGTCAGATTAAAATGGTACCTGTTCTTTACGATAAATCGGATAAGTAAAATGATGGATGAAGTTGTTATCACGTATCTGTGGTTGTCGATCTTGTTATACTTTTTGCTTGGCGGAGCCGATTTTGGTGCTGGCATTATCGAGATGTTTACATCATCGAAACGCATCAAGAAAACACGGACTACGTTATACGAAGCTATCGGGCCGATATGGGAGTCTAACCACATGTGGTTGGTTATTGCCATTGTAATTTTGTTTGTCGGGTTTCCGGTCATCTACAGCACACTGTCTGTTCATTTACATATTCCCATTCTAATTTTATTGCTCGGAATAATAGCGCGAGGCACTGCCTTTGTATTCAGGCATTACGATGCCATACACGATAACATGCAGGAGGTTTACAACAAGATCTTTGTGTGGTCAAGTTTTATTACGCCGTTGTTCCTCGGCATCATTGCAGGGTCTACGGTATCAGGAAAGATAGATTTAAAAGCAGACACATTTGAGACCGCTTACATCTATCCGTGGCTTAACTGGTTCTCAATAGCCGTAGGCTTTTTTACCGTAGCGCTATGTGGCTTCCTTGCCGCTGTGTATCTCATTGGAGAAGCTACAAACGAAGAAGACCGTAAAGAGTTTATCCGCAAGGCGAAGAACGCTAATAGCATTGCCGTTATATGTGGCATCCTGGTGTTCATTGCTGCTGAGGCAAACGAAGTGCCGCTGGTGCGCTGGGTGTTTGGTGATAAAGTAGGCCTTGGCGCTGTGCTGGCTGCTACTATTTCGCTGGTGCTGCTTTGGGTATTTGTACATGCTAAAAACGAATTGGTTATTCGCGGGCTTGTGGCCTTCCAGGTTACCATGATATTGCTCGCCATCAGTTATGCTCATTTTCCTGATCTTGTTATCACAACCTCGGGTGATAATCTTTCGCTCATTCAGTATAAAGCACCGGCAGCAACCTTGAATGCATTAGGATGGGCCTTGCTTATCGGAAGTGTATTTATACTGCCGGCACTTTTTTATCTCTACTACAGCTTTCGCAAGAAGGCTAATGCTGACGTAGGTTACAGCCATTAACCCCAACTTTACCTGTATGGGCCAATTGTAAAAACTAAATCAAAAGGTTCGGCGTTGTGCTTACATGCAGAAATTCTTTTGGCTGGTAGCAGCCGTTTTACTTTATGGCTGTAGCGGCTCCAATCCCATTAAAACCACACTATTTGATGTACCACCTTATAAACGATACGTTCGTTCATTAGAAAAAGCTGATCTTGACAAAACAGTTATGGCACAGGCCTGGCTTGCTGCCGGTCAACGTGCGCTCAATGACTCCGTTGAGGTGAGCCTGCCTTTTTCTGAATCCGGCTATTTTAAAGCAACAGAACCCGATGCACGGTCCTATCAGTTTATAGCAAAAGAAGGCCAGGTGCTTACCGTCAATGGTGCAGTGGTATCTTTTCAAAACGCAACATTCTTTCTCGATCTTTTTTCATGGGAAGAAGACGGATGGAAAGAACTGGTGCATGCCGACTCAAGCATGACAATGAGTTACGAGTTTGAGAAGGACATGACATGTCTTATTCGTATTCAGCCAGAGTTGTTGCTCGATGCCTATTACACACTGAGCATTTCGGCGACACCGGTATTGATAAATCCTGTTGCCGGGGCAGATAATAAGTCGATCGGAAGTTTTTATGGCGCTTCACGCGATGGGGGAAAACGATCGCACGAAGGTGTAGATATTTTCGCCAAAAAGGGTACGCCTGTTATTGCTCCTACCAGTGGTTATATCTCACGGGTAAGCACCAATAACCTCGGCGGTAAAGTAGTTTGGATGCAGGACAAAAAGCGCCAGCATTCGTATTACTTTGCGCACCTCGATTCACAACTGGTTAAGCCTGGCGCTACCGTAAAGCAAGGCGATACATTAGGCACGGTGGGCAACACCGGCAATGCCAGGTACACGCCATCGCATCTTCATTTTGGAATCTATCGCAGTAAAAGCAAAGATCCAATCAATTATATCCGTACACTCGAGGCCGTTACTGAGGCACTTCCATGGGATACCACCTTCAGGCAATCCGATTTTAAAGTTGTAAGCAAAGAAGTGAACTTCAGAGCAGGCCCTGGTGAAAAACATCTTGTGAAAACATCGTTAAAGAAAGATACCTACGTAAAAGTGATCGCGCAGAGTAATGCATGGTATCGTGTCGCACTTCCTGACAAGTCACAAGGGTTTCTCACCAAGAAGTCGATTGCCCCTATAGAGAATGGCAAGCGAATAAAATTGAAGTCGCCCGCTGTAGTACGTACCGGAATAAACGATGAAGCGGTACCAGTAGCACATCTCAACAAGCCCACTACCATTTATCTGCTTGCACAGTTTGAAGGCTACCAGTTTATAAAAACCAAGGAAGGCCTTACGGGATGGCTCGTACTTTAATTCCTGTTCGGTAGACACTTCCGTGTTTGCTAGTGACTCACCGTTCATCATTGTTCTGTAAACGTCGTACAAGTATACACTTGTCATTTCTAACAAAGCCATAGCTGCACCTTAATATGGATAGGCACAACAGTCTTTGTGTTGACCTTGCATATCAACCGGGCTTTCATACTTGAGAACAATTCAAGTGACGTTGTTCAAAAAATCTGTTTGTATTTATGCTGCCATGTGGTACGCCAAAGACGCAGGTATGTAAAGAGCGAAAATTATCGGGAAGACAAAAAGCGCCTCTATAGGAAGTTAACAAAGGTCCAAAATAGGAGGGTAACCTTTACATTTTTTTATAAACTGTTACTCTATTTATGGTTGGTTAAAGATCAGCGAGCGAGAACAAATCCTGATTATGTGATGCTACAAACACTACCCCAACAAGTTATCGTATAAAACCAGGCTTTATAGAATGCCCATCAATATTTTTTACTAATTTCCGAAAACGATTGTAAGTTTTTTTTATAAACTTGTAATACATCGTTACCGGATGTCCAAACTAAACCAACATACAGAATTACTCCTCCTTGAGGATTTGCGCAAAGGTAGTGTACAGGCTTTTGAACAGATCTTTAAGCACCACTGGTTTCAACTCTACGAGCTGGCCAAGTCAAAGGTGCATTCGCACGATGATGCGGAGGAGATCATCCAACAGATCTTTTCAACACTTTGGGAGAAACGGGAAACATTGGTGATCACAAACCTTTCTTACTACTTGCAGACTTCAGTTAGAAACCGTGTGATTAACCTAATACGATCAAAGATAACGCAGGAGAAATACTGGACTTACTATAAGACATTTATACCTGAGCAACAGAATGCCACCCCAAACTCTGTTGAATTTGATGATCTGAACAACGCTGTTGAGCGGGCTGTTAATGGTCTTCCTGCAAAGTCAAGAGAGGTATTTCGTCTAAGCCGAATGGAAGGCAGGTCGAATGCTGAAATTGCTAGCCTGCTCAAGGTTTCCGAAAAAGCAATAGAGTATCACCTCACAAAATCGCTGCGCCAGCTTAAGCTCCACCTCAAAGACTTTATCTTTTTCCTGTGCTTTGCCACCATGCTATAATCATCTGGCAGAAGCATCAACATCTCCTGAACACAATACACCACCTCAAATCCATCGCACAAAACATCCTTAGAAGGATGACCTCGTGATCAATCGCCTTAGCATCATCCCTGCAATTCTGCGCAAAGCTATCTTCTTCATCCTTTCATCAGTATAACCTTTTCCGATTCCTGGTACATACCTGATCCGGATCATCCTGTTGTACTACAACTTCATGCCCTCGCCAGATTACCGTTCTAACCCACTCAAAGGCGTGAATAACCGCACAATAAAAGCTCTTTAACCCCTCATTAACCCATAGGCAACAAAATATTAAAACATAGGTGATCCGTAGATAACCCGTCTCTTTAAGGTACGGATTATCTACGGGTTATATACGGTTTATATACGGGTTATCTACGGTTTATCCTGTAGTGAAACGAGGCTTAAAGACGGGAGATATGCAGGTGAAAGGGTAAGGAGATACAGGTTATCTGTTTAAACATATTAAGTAGACGCATAATCATCACTGGAAAAGCTTTGCTATACTGTGTCTGGAAAAGGCTAAATAACATTGACCAATATTTTGATTCTATTCTTTAGGGTTGCAGGGCAGAAGCGTGTCTTTAGAGTATGAAACCCGAAGAATTTAAAAAGCTACTTGAAAAATATGAATCTGGTACCTGTACCGATCAGGAGAGGGAACTGATTGAACAATGGTATTCCGAAATAAATATTCCTGCCCGTGTTGTTCGTGATGAGTCAATAGAAAAGAATTTGTGGTCAAAGGTGAAGCCTGCTGAGGGCCAGCGCGGTGGTAATGGAATTAACTTCTTTCTTCGGGTAGCAGCTGCTGTCACATTGCTTGTCGCAGCGTTTCTTGTTGTCATCAATGTTAAATGGCCCGGCGTTGCCGAAACATCGTCCTTCGCATCAAAAGAAGGATTTATAAACATCGAGAATAAAAGTGAAGCGCTTAAGGAAGTTACGCTTGAGGATGGCTCCATAGTTACGCTAAAACCGAAGAGTAAGATTGCTTTCAGCAAACAATTCGTTGCTGATAAACGGGAGGTATTCCTGGAAGGGGAGGCATTCTTCAACGTTTCGAAAGATAAGAATCGTCCGTTCATTGTGTATTCAAAAGAAGTGGTGACCAAGGTGTTGGGAACAAGTTTCAATATCAGGGCTTATGATACGGACGAACAAATAACTGTAGCGGTTAAAACCGGAAAGGTTTCAGTATTTACCAAAGTATCTGAGGCGGCAACAGAACTTTCAGCCCATGAAGGTGTGGTGCTTCGCCCTAATTATCAATTGGTTTATGATCGCGAAAAAGAGAGAGTTAAAAAGGAGCTGGTCTCTATTCCTGCCATTGTGCTGGAAGAGCCAACCTTGTTTAATATGAAGTTTGATGGTGCACCTGTGTCCACCATCTTTCACGCACTTGAAGAAAACTACGGTGTAGAGATCCAGTATGATGAAGCACTGTTGAAGAACTGTGTTCTTACAACTTCCATGTCAAACGAGGGCCTTTACGAGCGCATTGAAATTATCTGTAAGGCAATTAATGCAACCTATGTAATCGAAGATGCGGTGATCCATATAAATGGTCGCGGCTGTTAAAGACTATGTATAACTTAAACGAAACGTATGTTATAGAATAATACTACCTGAACAAAAAAGGGCTGTTGATGCTGGTACCATCAATCAGCCCGTCATCCTGCGTACAATTACAGTACGCAGCACCTAGTTTTTGTCCGTATTTATAAAAACAAAAACATTCTCAATTTATGAAGAATAAATCTAAACCTAATAGGAATGGACTTCTATTTCTTATGAAAATCTCGTTGCTTCAAGTACTGATCACATCGTTAACATTGGCATTCGCTTATGCCACCGAAACGAACGGCCAAGAGATTCTCGATAAAAGAGTAAGCTTAAAAGTAGATAATGCCAATTTGAAAGATGTGTTAATTCAAATTGAAGCGAAAGCAGATGTAAACTTTACTTATAGACCCAATCTGTTAATACCAAGGAGAACGCTTAGCCTTAACACAACTTCAGCACCACTTCGTGACATCCTTACTGAACTTTTTGACCCTTCTTCCATTGAATTTGAAGTCATAGGAAAACAAATCGTTTTAAAAGAGCGGTCGGCCTACTTTGAAGAGGTTATGAAAGGAATTTCAATTCGTAATACTATTGCCATTGAAGTCTCTGGCTCAGTGAAAGATGATGCCGGCGCGCCGCTGCCCGGCGTTAATATTCTGGAGAAGGGAACGACCAATGGAACAACAACAGATGCAAATGGAAATTACAGGCTTCAAGTGGCCGACGGGAATGCGGTTATTGTATTTTCCTTCATTGGCTATACCACACAGGAAGTACCTGTGGGAGGTAAAACAACTATTGACATAACCCTTCAGCCTGATGTAAAGTCTCTTGAAGAAGTTGTAGTGGTTGGTTACGGCGAGCAGAAAAAAGTTACTGTAACTGGCTCTGTGGTCGCCGTTGGAGGAGCAGAGCTTGAAAAATCGCCTTCCGTAGATTTGTCGAACTCTTTTGCCGGAAGGTTAGCAGGCGTAGTTGCAGTTCAAACCAGTGGTGAGCCTGGCAATGATGCATCTACCATTAGAATACGCGGTGTAAATACGATGGGAAATACAAATCCTTTAGTAGTTATAGATGGTATTCCTGACAGGGAAGGAGGTTTTAACAGGTTAACACCACAGGAGGTAGAATCTATTTCTGTGTTAAAGGATGCTTCTGCAGCAATTTATGGTTCACGTGCAGCCAATGGCGTTATTCTGGTTACTACAAAAAGAGGGAAGACGGGCCCGCCTAAAATCTCTTACGATTTTAATCAAGGATGGTCTCAACCTACACGTATCCCTAAAATGAGTAATGCAGTTGAATATGCTACCATCATGAATGAGCTCGCAATTTATAGTGGAGTACAAAATCCTGGTGAGTGGGGAGCAGCATGGCAGAGTTTTGCAGCACAAAATAATTATACAACAGTTAGTGATAACAAAACAATTGAGGCAAAATACTCCGCTCAGGCCATTGAAAAATACAGAAATGGATCTGACCCCTGGGGATATCCAAATACAGATTGGTTTGGTGATGCGCTGAAGACGTGGTCTCCTCAATCACGTCATGTTCTACAAATAAACGGCGGATCTGAAAATGTAAAGTATTTTTCTTCGATCGGATATTTGCATCAGGATGCTATTTATAAGAATTCCGCGACTAACTACAATCAATACAATGCCCGTATCAATCTCGACGCCAAAATCAGCGAATATGTAAGTACCAGCTTTGGATTTTTAGCAAGGGAAGAAGAGCGAAATTATCCAACACAAACAGCAGGCTCTATCTTTCGTATGCTCATGCGTGGTAGACCTACTGAGCCTGAGGTCTGGCCTAATGGTTTACCAGGACCCGACATCGAAAACGGTCAGAACCCTTATGTGATTACAACGAGTGCTACAGGTTATCATCGAAATCCAACAACTTACTTACAGAGCAATGGTAAAGTAGATATTACGAATCCATGGGTAAAGGGACTAAAGCTAACGCTTCAAGGGTCTCTTGATAGAACGATTGATCGTATTAAAAGATGGGAGACACCATGGTATTTATATACGTGGGATAAGACATCGTATGAAGCTGATGGAATAACACCTCAATTACAAAAAGCACTGCGTTCCACTTTTACAGATGCAAGGCTTACTCAATCTACCGGAACGAGGTTCAATACCAATTTAACAGCACTGTTGTCATACGACAAGACCTTTGGAGACGGGCATACACTAGGCCTTTTAGCGGGGGTAACAAAGGAAGAGTTTGAAGCGGATTTTGTGGAGGCGAGAAGGAGAGAATATATCTCTACATCAATTGATCAACCGTTTTTTGGAGGTGCAGTAACAGAAGTTTTAGGAGGTAATGATAATAGGAATACCTATAACAGGGCACGTTTGGGCTATTATGGCCGGGTAAACTATAATTATAAAGAGAAATACATTGCAGAGTTTCTCTGGCGTGTTGACGGATCCTCGTTCTTCCCTGAAGGAAATCGTTTTGGTTTTTTTCCAAGTGTCTCAGCAGGATGGGTTATGTCTAGTGAGGAGTTCTTCTCTAGTAATATCAATTTTATAGACTACTTGAAGTTAAGGGCGTCGTATGGCCAAATGGGAAATGACCAGATCTACAGGCCAAATGACGATGACGTTCCTAAGCATTTGGTTGAATATGCTTTTCTCTCTTTGTATGATCCTGGTCGCTATCCTATCAATGGACAAGTGGCAACCACGTTAGTAGAAGGTACCGTTCCAAACCCTGATTTTACCTGGGAGGTATCTAACAATTTTAACATTGGTATTGATGGTACTTTGCTGAATAACAGGTTAGACTTTTCATTTGAATACTTCTACAATAAACGTAGTCAGATGTTAATTTTTAAACAAGGATCAACACCTGAGTCTTCCGGTATATCTAATCGCCTTCCACCTGTAAATCAAGGCAGGATGGATAATAAAGGATACGAATTTACACTGGGATATAATGGTGAGGTTTCAGGACTTAGATATCGCGTAGGCGTTAATGCAGGCTACAATAAAAATGAAATTGTCTTCATGGACGAATCTACTGGAGCGCCATCATATCAGTGGCAAACAGGCCATCCATGGGAGGCTTACCTCGCTTACCTATCAGATGGTGTATTCAGAGACCAGGAGGAGATTGACAGAGAGACCCTGGATTATAGCGCAGTTACTTCACAGCTTCGTCCGGGCGATATGAAATTCCAGGACATCAATCAAGACGGGAAGATTAATGGTGATGACAAGAAGAGACTTGATAAGAGCAGAACACCTAACTTCAACTATGGTATAACATTAAACCTGGAGTTTCGCAATTTTGACTTATCTGTATTGTTTCAAGGAGCAACGGGAGCACTGCTACAGTTTGGAACTGAGTCGGGTGACATTGGCAATTTCTTAAAATACAGCTATGATAACCGCTGGTCAATAGAAAATCCTACTAGTGAACATCCAAGGTTAGCCGATAGAAATAATACATATTACACAGGAGGAGAATATGCTGTCAATACCTATTACCTCTTCAGTAAAAATTACCTGCGACTCAAGAACGTTGAGCTCGGGTACACAGTGCCTGTGAGCTTGTCAAAGAGAATTGCGTTAAGTCATTTACGGATTTATGTAAACGGGCTTAACCTGGTTACATGGGACAAATACAAGATTTTTGATCCGGAAGCTGATAATTCAAGTCTTCAATACTATCCGCAGACAAGAGTAATTAACACAGGTGTACGTTTAACTTTTTAAGCACATGAAAAAACTATTGAAGATTGGGATCTTGCTGGTGAGTTTAGCAATCCCCTTTTCCTGTGATACTGATTTTTTGAATACAAAACCATTAGATAAGGTTCAGGCTGAAACAACATGGGAGGAAGGTCCGTTAGCCCAGGCCTTTGTGTTCGGCATTTACTCTCACCTTGGTTATGGTGGATTTGAAGAACAAATGCTTGCGTCCTATACAGACGAAGCGCTCTTTACCCATACCGGTAGAAATATTAATGTATTTAACGAAGGCACTGAAAGCCCTTCAAATCTGGCATGGACAAGTGATACTTATCGGTGGGGAAGAATGTATGAAGCAGTAAGGGCGGCCAATCTGGCAATTGAAAATTTGCCTGATGCAACTTTTACTGATGTTGATAAAAACATGCTACTGGGAGAAGCCTATTTTCTCCGCGCTTACTATTATCATCAGCTTCTAAGGTTCTATGGTGGGTTTCCAATTGTGGATAAACTATATGGACTGGATGATGATTATAGCATTCCAAGAAGTACCTTTGAAGACTGCGTAAACTTCATTGTTGGTGATCTTGACCAGGCAGCAACACTTCTGGAAGGTAAGACTATGGCACGTGGCAGAGCTTCAAAACTTGCAGCACTAGGGCTTAAATCAAGAGTACTTTTATATGCAGCCAGCGATCTACATGATGCTGTCACTGCTTCAGCTAACTCTTCAACCATTGCGAATTATGATCGTAAAGAACTTATCGCGTACACATCTGGTGATCGTAATACAAGGTGGGCAGTAGCCCGAGATGCTGCCAAGGCGGTGTTAGATCTAACTACAGGATATAAATTTGATCTGGCTGCTCCTGTTACCGGAGAAGAGGGTACCGCTAATTATCTTGCTCTATCCATGGGAGGAGGAAGTAAGGTAGCAGACGCTGCTGCAAATGTTGAGCTTCTTTTCGAGCGAACCCATACACCCCTGTATACCGAGGAAAATGAATGGCCGTTGGGGGGTATTCACCATGAAATAAATAATGGTCCTAATGGTTATCATAACTGGTCAGGAAATACGCCTATACAACAACTTGTAGATGATTATGAAAGAATGGATGGATCTAATGCTGTGGAATTTGACTGGTCAAATCCTACCCATAATTCTGATCCCTATGCGGCGCGTGATCCGCGATTTTATGCAACTATACTGTATGATGGAGCACCATGGAAACCACGGCCATCTGACATGGCACCGATAGATCCTGTAAACCAAATTCAAACAGGATATTATAATAATGGTAATTCAGAAGAACTTACTCCCGGTATTGACACACGCGATGCAAAAACAGAAAGCTGGAATGGAAGCCATACAGGTTATTATGTGCGCAAGTTTATTGATCCGGATCCTGCAGTTGTTGGCAACCAGTCCGGATCCCAAGTAGTGCCGTGGCCGTTTATCCGCTATACCGAAATAGCGTTGAATTACGCAGAAGCATGTATTGAGCTAGGACAGGATGATGAAGCAAAAACATGGCTTAACAAGATACGTTTCAGGGCAGGGATGCCGGCCATTACAGAGACAGGAGGGGCACTTAGAGAGCGGTACAGAAATGAGCGGCGCGTTGAGCTTGCCTATGAAGAGCATCGGTATCATGATGTGCGGCGTTGGATGATTGCACCTACAACGGTGAACAGAGATCCACAGACGATTCGTGTAGTAGGAACATTAAAGCCGGGTGAAACACCGTATAATCCTTATCGTCATGATAAGAACAAGTATAGTTATACCTATACGGTGCAAACGAGTACGAATGAAAACAGAACCTGGGTTGATAAAATGTACTTCAGACCCATAGCGAGGGATGAAGTAAACAAAAATGACGCCTTGGTCCAAAATCCGGGATACGAATAATTTGGGTTAGTTTATTTCTTAAATCTATCCCATCCTTATGGGATAGATTTTTTCATTTATACCTGTAATCAAGATGTTGTTTGCCAGATCAAGAATTTTTGTTGCAATAACCTTAGTCATTATTGTTATCCTTCAAGGTTGTAATAAGGTTATAAACGAGACAACCGCTTTAAAGAAGAACGATGGTACAGCTACATTATTTACACTTCTTCCTTCCTCTCAAACCAAGGTTAATTTTATAAACAGACTTACTGAAGGATTAAATACAAATATTCTCATGTATGAGTATTTCTACAACGGAGGCGGTGTAGCAACAGGAGATTTTAATGGAGATGGGTTGGTTGACCTCTACTTTACGGCTAATATGGAGAAGAATAGATTGTATTTGAACAAAGGCAAATTTGAATTTGCTGATGTTACAGATACTTCAGGAGCAGGTGGCAGGCCAGGGCCGTGGAAGACAGGTGTTACCATTGTAGATATCAATGGCGATGGCAAATTGGATTTATATGTCTGCTATTCAGGAAATGTTAAAGATGAGAATAGGGTAAACCAGTTGTTCATCAACCAAGGTAATGATGAAAATAATATTCCTCAGTTTTCTGAACAGGCTGAGAAATATGGTTTAGCAAGCGCAGCATATAGCAACCAGGCTTATTTTTTTGACTATGACCGTGATCATGATCTTGATGTTTTGTTCTTAAATCATAATCCTCACTCTCTACCAATACTAAATGAAGTGAGTACGGCTGAGTTGTTGAAAAAGGATGATCCTGCACGGGGTGTCAGACTGTTTGCACAGGAAAAAGGTGTATTTAAAGATGTAACAGTACAGGCAGGGATTAGTGGGTCTGAATTAACGTATGGATTAGGAGCAGGCGTAGCAGACGTTAACAATGATCAATGGCCTGATGTATATATTTCCAATGACTATACTGTGCCAGATTACTTATACATTAACAAAGGTGATGGTACTTTCTCAAATGGAATTAACACCAGCATGGGACATATCAGCCAGTTTTCTATGGGCAATGATGTAGCAGATATTAACAATGATGGTTGGATGGATATTGTAACCCTGGATATGTTGCCAGAGGACAATCGCAGGCAAAAGCTTTTATTAGCCCCTGACAATTATGGAAAATTCGAGCTTAATCTCCGCACAGGATTTCACTATCAATATATGCGTAACATGCTTCAATTGAATAATGGAGATGAAACGTATAGTGAGGTTGGCCAGTTATCTGGGATTTCTAATACCGACTGGAGTTGGGCGGCTCTTCTTGCAGATTACAATAATGATGGATGGAAAGACCTATATGTCACCAACGGCTATTTGAGAGACTACACTAATCTGGATTTTATTAAATACATGGATGATTTTGTGAAAGCAAAGGGAAGACTTAAACGCGAAGATGTTGTAACTCTTGTTAATCACATGCCCTCATCAAACGTGGTAAACTATATGTTCGCTTCTGATGGACGACTCCATTTTAAGAATAGCACTGTAGACTGGGGATTGCATTATGTTTCCAATAGCAATGGTGCAGCTTATGCTGACTTTGATAATGATGGAGATCTCGATCTTGTAATTAACAATATTAATCAAGAAGCTTTTCTTTTCAGGAATAATAGTGAGGAAGTTAGCAATAATCATTACCTGGATATCAAACTTGTGGGAGATGGATTAAACACCCTTGGAATAGGCGCAAAAGTTTCAATTTCTTGCAAAGGACAAAAGCAGTATCTAGAGCAAATGCCTTCAAGGGGTTACTTGTCAGCTGTGTCTCCCGTACTTCATTTTGGTACAGGATCAAATACAACAACTGTTGATACGCTAAACGTAATATGGAATAGCGGGAAACGGCAAATATTAACAAATGTAAAAACAGACCAGCTTTTAGTTGTGGAGGAGAAAGATGCAGAGCAAAAAACTGTAAAGAAGGAAGTAGAACCGACTACATTTGTACAAGTAAGGCCTCCCTTTCAATATGAAAATCATAAACATAGTATAAATGACTTTAAAAGACAGCCCTTACTAATTCACGGGATGTCTTTTTCAAGCCCATGTGTGGCGAAAGGGGACATTAATAAAGACGGATTGGAAGATATCTTTATTGGCGGGAGTAGCGGCCAAACTAGCAGGCTATTTTTTCAAGGTAGAGATAAGAAGTTTATGGAAAAAATTATCAATTCCTTCGAGGAAGATAAGGCCAGTGAAGATACAGATGCAATCTTTGTCGATGTGAATAATGATGGTCACCTGGATATCTATGTAGTAAGCGGAGGGTATCACAATTTTATTGATGAAGACCCACAGCTTCAGGATAGATTATACTTAAATGACGGTAAGGGAAACTTTAGAAGAGATAAGGAAGCTTTACCAAAAATGTACACTAGTAAGTCCTGTGTTGCTGCCCATGATATTAATGGCGATGGCTACACAGATTTATTTGTAGGAGGAAGAGTTATTCCGGGAAGATATCCTGAAACCCCTTTAAGTTATCTGCTGATAAATGACGGTAAAGGGAAGTTCCAAAATGGGATTAAGCAGTGGGGGCCAGGATTGGAAAAATTGGGAATGATTACAGATGCGACCTGGGCAGATCTGAATAATGACAACACCAAGGAATTAATTATAGCAGGAGAATGGATGCCTGTCAGCATCTTTAGTATTGATAACCAAAGATTAATAAATAGGACTGATACTTATACTGACAAGTCATATCAAGGATGGTGGAATAAAATAGAAACCGGTGATTTAAATAACGATGGAAAAGTAGACATCATTGTTGGGAACCAAGGTATTAACACGCAATGCAGAGCTTCTGACAGTGAGCCGGCAGAAATGTATTTTAAGGACTTTGATAATAATGGTTCAGTCGATCCTTTCTTCTGTTTTTATATACAAGGGAAAAGTCATCCATTCGTAACACGTGATGAATTATTAGAGCAGATTGGAAGCTTTCGTTCCCGCTATACCAATTACATCAGCTATTCTAATTCTACGCTAACTGACTTATTTTCAGAGGAGCAGCTAGCGAATGCCGGGTACTTGCATGCGAATGAGTTAAAAACTACAGTATTCTTGAGTTCTAAAGAAGGAAAATACAGAACAGCTGAATTACCAATTGAAGCGCAGTATTCTCCTGTCCATGCAATCCATATTTTTGATTCAGATAAAGATGGTAACCAAGACATACTTCTTCTCGGAAATGAAAGTAATTCAAAATTGAGATTAGGAAAAACTGATGCTAACTATGGTGTCTTGTTAAAAGGGAGTGGCAGAGGGGATTTTAAATATATACCACAAAGAAGTTCAGGTTTGAGAATTTCAGGTGATGTAAGAAGCATGGCGTGTATAGACGACCTTTTTCTTTTCGGAATTAATGGAAAGGCTATGGTTGCTTACGAACTTCAAAGGAGAGGATTATAACTCCCTTTATACCATTGATGTAAATTATTATCGAGCGATAATAACGGTGTTGTATCTAGCATTAACATTTAAATCTTTTGTTTCTAAGAACAATTATATTGTGCCCGAATATTAATCTTTAACAGATCTATTTGTCATTATCTTTATGGAAAAATCCGACAGTCCTTCGTCAAGAAGAAATGCAGTTAAAAAAATTGTAGCAACCACTTCAGCCATGGCAGGTTTATCACTTTCGCATAGAATAGAGGCGGCTGAACAAGCGCTGGAAACTCAATTAAAGGGAAAGGTTAATCACTCTGTTTGTCGTTGGTGTTATGCGGATATTCCTTTTGAAGAGCTATGTAAGGCAGCCAAGAGAATAGGACTGGCTTCTATTGAGCTTGTAGGGCCGGAGGAATGGCCCATCTTGAAGAAATATGGATTAACTGCAGCGCTACCCTGGGGCGCTGGAAAGGGTATAGAGCATGGCTTTAATGACCTGACGTTGCATGATGAACTAGTAGCAAGTTACGAGGCTGTAATTCCCAAAGTGGCACAAGCAGGGTACAATCAGATCATATGCTTTTCCGGAAACAGGAGAGGTCTTAACGATGAGAAAGGGATTGAGAACTGTGCTATTGGATTAAAGCGGTTGATGCCTATTGCCGAAAAGTACAAAGTGACGATGGTTATGGAGCTGCTGAATAGCAAAGTGAATCACCCTGACTACCAATGTGACCATACTGCATGGGGTGCAACGTTATGTGATCAGGTAGGATCAGAAAACTTTAAACTACTTTATGACATTTATCACATGCAGATTATGGAAGGAGATGTGATAGCTACCATTAAAAAATATCAAAAGTATATTTCCCATTACCATACTGGTGGTGTTCCCGGCAGAAACGAAATCGATGAGACACAGGAGTTAAATTACCCGGCTATAATGAAGGCTATTGTTGAAACGGGCTTCAAGGGTTTTGTGGCGCAGGAGTTTGTTCCTAAACGTGCTGATAAACTTGCCTCATTAAAGCAAGGTGTTTCAATTTGTGATGTTGCATGACGGATATTTTATCAAGTGAACCTTAATGGTCCTTGTTTACTTTAGAATCTTTAACCGTATCCGTTTATTAGTGATACCTTAGCGCTTTGTTTTATGGATATGACACGGCCTGCATTTGATGACATCTATATGGAATTGGCGGTTAACCTTGCCAGGAGATCGCATTGTATCAAAAGACACGTGGGAGCTGTCTTAACAAAGGATACAAGAATAATATCTATTGGATACAATGGACCCCCTTCAGGTACTCATAATTGTGATGAAGAATGGCCAGGAGTTGGATGTCCGAGAGATTCTAAGGGTGGATGTTCTCTGGCAATTCATGCCGAGCAGAATGCCATTCTTTATGCTGTAAAGAATAAGACGTCAGTAGAAGGGGCTACTCTATACGTAACCCTTTCACCGTGTCTTGCCTGCGCCAGAATTATCTATTCTATGGGAATTACAAGGGTAATTTATTTTAATTCCTACGCTGAGCATAAAGGTATTCCTTCTGATGAAGGCGTCGACTTTCTGCAGAAGTTTGGAGTAGAGGTGCTTCGCTATTCTGGTCAGCTCAGCAACGTTACTCAAATGATTTAAGCTTCTGTTTCTCTTCCCTGAATAGCTTTTTCAAGATCAGTAACCATCTTTGCAGTTACTCCTTTTGTCTTTTTATTTTTCTCTTCCTGGAAAATAGCTAAAGCGCGTTCCGCCATTAGGTATAATCCTACAGGATTTTTGTCAGCTTTATAACTTCCCAGGCACCACTCAAGATCATTTTGTAATTGCTTTTCAATACCAAGGTTTCTTAATTTTTCGAGTGCTTCTTCACATGCCTTCTCAATTTTATCCGACGAAGAAACTTTAGTGCTAGCAGAGGAAGAGGTTTTCTTAGGTACTTTAGTAGATGTTTTTGCTGCTACTTTTGCCATAATATGGGTTTGTTTTGGTTTTCAACAAGAAAGTTAAGGTTGTCTAAGAGCCATTTCCAAGCATTTTTTGATAATCATACTTAATATTATCGTCCCGACTGCACTGCCCATGTATCAACCTTCAGCGAGTTTTGAATAAAAATATTGTTCCAGTGTTGAGAGATGATCTAAAATAGGTGGAGGAAGAGAGGTGAGATGTTCGGAGAGTATGTATCTAAAAAACGAAAGGGAAGTAAATCCGATTTACTTCCCTTCGCAAAGTTTCTTTAGGTTTTACCTAATTACTTCTTCTTCTTAGCAGCTTTCTTTGCAGTCTTTTTAGCTGACTTCTTTGCTGCTTTCTTCGCTGTTTTTGCCATAGCGTTTTCAGTTTTAGTTTAAATATTTATTAAACGATACGAAAAGTTATAACAAAATTTTTATTCCCGAAAATTTTTCTAAAAAAATTTTTCAGAGCAGAGATTTTTTACCAATGATGAACTGAACTTGATGATGAAGTTATCATCGTCTATCATCATATCACGTTTACTTCGGGATGAAGTGTGATGTTAAACTTTTCTTTTACGCTCGACTGAATCTTCATAGCGAGATCCCAGATTTTACTTCCGTCACCTCCACCGTAATTCACTAATACAAGCGCCTGATGCTTGTGTACACCTATGTTTTCTATTGTTTTTCCTTTCCATCCGCATTGTTCGATCAACCATCCTGCAGGTACTTTTACCAATCCGTTTTCTCCTGGAAACGATGGTACTGATGGAAAATCTACTTTGATGCGGTCAAATACTGAATGTTCTACTGACGGATTTTTAAAGAAACTTCCTGCATTACCTATTACTTCAGGATCTGGTAATTTTGTTTTTCTAATAAAGACTACTGCATCACTGATGTTCTTGACAGAGACCTCATTGTTGTGGTTTTGCTTTAAGACATCGGTGATTGCTCCATAGGTTGTGTTGAAGCGGTGATTCTTTTTGGTAAGACTTAAAGTAATACTTGAGATAAAATACTTATTCTTTAGCTCGTGCTTGAAAATACTTTCACGATATCCGAATTGACACTCTGCATTAGAGAACACCCTTACATCGCCTGTTGATATTTCAATAGCCTCAACCGTATGGATAACTTCTTTTATCTCTACACCATAAGCGCCAATATTTTGCATAGGTGCAGCACCGATGGTCCCTGGTATCAGAGAGAGATTCTCAACTCCGCCATAGTTCCTATCAACGCAATACATGACGAACTTGTGCCAGTTTTCCCCAGCACCAACCTTAAGCATAATTGTATCTTCATTTTCCTGAACTACATTAATGCCCTTGATATCATTCTTTATTACAAGACCATTAAAATCGCCCGTTAAAAGTAGGTTACTGCCTCCGCCGATGATGAGATGTTTGTGTTTTTGAAATAACTCTGAATCGAAAATGCTTTTGACATCATCTACATTGGAAACAGAGGTAAAGTATCTTGCTGTTGCTCGTATTTTGAATGTATTATATGGAAGTAAGTCAACATTTTGACTGATCGTGCTCATAAGAAGCTTTCTGGAATTAAGATTAACTGTAAAAATCCAATCTATATTTCGATAATCCTATACATTGAAGGTGTAAATTCTTGTTAAGCACCTTAACGGCAATTGTATAAAAAAGCTTACGAAGGAAGAGGTAATTCACTTTGTATACTGTTCGCGTCTACCTTATCAATAGGGTTGGCAAATAATAAACGATGAATTACTCTAGTTAAGAGATGGTTCTACTTGTATTAAACAGAATTATTTGACCGGTGGATGAGCTCAAGTTCTATCAAGGTTTATCGATAGGAGGATGGGAAGCCATTATTTAACCTGGTTTTCAAACTCTTGTTTCGAGATTTTAAAGATGCAGATTCTCGGGAAACGTCCTGCCATGTATGTTGTCCCGCAGATTACCAGTCCGCCATCTAAAGTTGTTGAGACATTTCCTATTTCAAATGGATTTGAGAAACCAAAATATCTGCTGCTCATAAGACTATTGGAAGCTTCATCATAAAACCATAGTCCTATTTGTTTTGCCTTGGTGTCACCAGCAAAGATGATAACACTTTTTTCTTTTACGGTAGCCTGGGTATTTCTGACGTTAGCATTAGACACAAGTTCTGGCAAAGTAAACCCACCAAGCCCGGTGATTCCTCCGGGAGCATTGGATGTTGTCTCTAAAGTTTTATTGGGTAAAATGTAATTGTCTCCGAAGTTAAAGACAGAGGCGGCAAACCGGTTTCCTGATAAAGGCAATGCGGCACTGAAACCGCCATCTTCATGCTGGCCCTGTATTATGCCAGTAAATTGATCACTAGCGCCCATGCGCGTAAACACAAGAGAGAGCGTATAGTCGTAAAAGCCGTTGAAGTAATAGGTGTCACCTGATAACTGGCCTACAAAAAATGGAAACTTTCTGCCGTACTGGAAAAAGTGTTTGAGAATATCTTCTTCTATCTTGTCTTCGCCTCCTACACCTAAGCGAAAACTACTGTTAGGCCCGGCGCCTGTGGCAGGATCTATTGTAGAAATAACTGTTCTCTTATCTCCGTTGTTATAGCTTAACAATACAAACTTATTATCTTTTGAAGGAGCAGAGGCACACGGATAAGTATATGTTACATTTACCGTACCTACAATACTACCACTTTGATTGATGCTAACAAGTCTTGCTTCTTTTGAAGCTACATCCATGCAGAAGAAATAGAAGTTCTCTCCCAAAGGCATCAGTGTGCCAATTGGATTTACCAGTTGAGGATCTACATTAATTTGACTTTCAAAGTTGCCAAACTTATTGGCTTTAAGAATATAGACACCGGCAAATTCACCTTCCAGTTTTCGTTTTGCCAATACCAGGTAACCTTCGTCAACAGTTTGTTTAATATCGATGGGGTAGTAAGCGGAGTCGAAACCATTGCTATCAAAAATGCTGGTAAAGTTATCTTTATCAAACTTCGGATTTTCTTCTTCAGCACATGCTGCAATGAAAAGAATGAATGCAACTATATATATATAAGGAGTAAAGTTCTTAAGCATAATAAGATTATTTTTTATCCAAAGATTTGAATCCACTTTCGAGGAAACGCATGGGGAAGAGACAGCCTACAGAAATGGCTATGGTATTTAACTTGATGTTGTCTAGCGAGTCTCCAACGCCGGCGAGCCTATCATTACCCTGCCTGTTTTTGGTTGAGGCTATGTTGCTCATGCCATACTTATATTGAAAGTCCAGATTTAATCGTACGTTGCCAAGGTTGTAGTTAAGTCCTGCGCCGGCTATAAACCCCCAATGATTTTTAGCAAACAGGTCAGTGGCTCCTACAATGATAGGGTCATCTACAATTTCATTTACACCACCTGAAGCAAAGTCTGTTTTTGTTACTTCAACAATCTTATTGGCATTTAAAAGTTTTGTCGTATACAACCCAGCTTGTATAAAAGGCCTTATTCTATCGATACCGAACTCATATTTTGCTACAAGGGGAAGATCAAGATAGTCTATCTTCTGTAATTGTGTGTACTTCATCTGAAACAGACGAGATCCTTCCGCCGCACTTGTCCATTCGTAATTGTTTGTGTATTCAAAGCGGGAATGCCTATATGTAGGTTGAAAGCTCGCAGAGAAACCTCTAAAGTAAAAAGTGATGTCTAGCGTTGCTTGACCCCCGAGGTTTTTATAGTGCTTGTATTGCTTTGTGATCTCTGATAATTCATAGTTGGTAGGTGCTACTACTGAATAAGTTTGTTCAACAACTGCTTTAGACAAGTTGGGGCCTCCTTTCAGGCCAACCCACCATTGTTTCTTTAAGAAGATGTCTTTCTCTTTACCGGATTTATTAAAGGACAGCTTTGGTCTTTTGTTTCTATGTTGTGCATTCAAACCTGTAATCATCAACAGACACAGCACCACGAAGTAAAGTCTTTTCATTCAGGGGTTATTTAGAAATGACTAGTTTTTTTGCTTGTTTAAAAAATCCGCACTTGTATTCACAAATATAAGTACCTGTTTCCAATGCTGAGACATCAGCTTCTATCGTATGTGACCCAGGAGTATATTCTTTGCTTGTTAATGTCTTTACCTTTTTGCCTTGATTGTTATAAACGTCAATGTTTACGAGGTAAGAACTATTAAGATAAAAAGTAATACTTATCTTGTCTTTAGCAGGATTAGGGTACGGGTCCTCCATTGAAAAACGATCGCCTATAAAGTCGCCGTTGCCTGTAATAACTTTTGATACAATAGGCATCTCAAAGAAGGTTTCTCCATCAGCAGTTCCACCAGTCATAATACCTTTAGTAGGGTCTTCGCTGTTAGGAAATATTTTATCGAGTTTGGCCGTTGCTGTTGCCTCATCATCTTCATTCAACATCCAGTTGCGCATAATGTTTGCATACACCACGCGATAGTCATACTGCATGTCGAGGTTATGGCCATTTGGCGTTAATTTAAAAGCGTCGCCTTGTATGCCAGGTTTAACGCCTTTTCCGAATATAAACATAGGCCCTGCCGTGCCATGATCAGTTCCATAACTTCCGTTGGATGTTACACGCCTTCCGAATTCAGAAGTAGTAATTGTAAGCACACGATCATCCAGACCTCTGGTTCGCAGATCTTGTTGAAAGGCATTCATTGCACTGCTGATGTGATGTAGCAATGCGGCATGTGAGCCCATTGTTGTATCATAGTTCTCTACCTGTTCTGCGTGTGTATCAAACCCGCCGATCTTAACAAGGAACACTTTAGTCTGGCAGCCACCAGCAAGTAGCCTTGAAATAATTTTTAATTGCTCACTCAGTGGATTTGTAAGGCTTCCTTTTGGCGCATTGTAAGGATAGTTTTTGGGGTAATTGTTGAACCCATTCATGCTATCTCCCTTCTTGTATACTTCAGCAAGACGCGCAGCATAATCTTTTGTTTTGTCTTCGAGACTTAAAATCCATTCGAGCTCTTTATAATAAGGAGAGCCTTGCAGGCCTTGAGGTGGTAAACCCCTCGGATCTATTTGTTCATCAACAAATCCATCCAGTTCTTCTACGAGTTCTGCAAAGCTTTCGGGGCTGTTTATCGCAATGGAAGTAGGAATATTTCCCTCTTGATGAAAGACTAGCGAAAGATCACTTCCCATTTCAATGGCGAGAGGATCTTTCATATCACTGTTAGGAAAATCCTGCGGGTATTTCAATGGTGCATACTCGCCTTGTAAGTATCTGCCTAACCAACCTGATTGTAAATAATCATCGGCAGAGCCTCCCATAAACCAAATGTCTCTTCCACGAAAGTGAGATCCATTGTTCTTCTTATAAGAAACACCTTGTATTACAGCGAGGTTTGCGTGGTCATACAAAGACTTCATGCCCAACATATCGGGATGGAAGCCTACTTGTTTTTCAAGGGGAAGTGTACCATCAAGCGAAACAAATCCACGGCTCCTGTTTTTATTTGGTATGGCTATGTTTGGTCTCTTGTTATAATAGAGCTCGTATTTATCAACAGGGATAACCGCATTTAATCCATCATTGCCCCCATGCATTTGAAGAATGATAAGCACCCTGTCTGACTTGCTGGCAGCAGCAAGACGGGTAAGGGAATTATCACCCATCACTTTAATAGAAGTTCCGGCAAGCGTAAATGGAACACTCATTGCCAAGGGAAACTTCTTTAAAAAATCTCTTCTTGATTGCTTCATGGTTTTGGTGCGTTAGGCAAGTTGGTATTCAGGTGATTGCAACATGGCGTTGAGTAATTTTTCCAAGGCAATGGTTTTATCTTCTATATTATTTCCTGGCCAGATCATGGTTTGCCAGTATGTTTCCGTAAATTCTGACAGGAGTGCTTTTTTAAAGTAGTTGATGCGTGCATCTGTTAATCCAGGATCATTGGTAGGCTCATTATAATAAGGTACAGGGAGCAGATGAGCAGCAAGCGCGTTGATAAGTTGTGTGACGTTGCCTGCTTCTGCGGCAAAGTGTTTCGTGATGAAATCATAAACATTTGCCTTTAACATGGCTTGTCGACCTGTGGTTATCAATGTTCTGATAAAGTCATAACGGTTTGCTAATGCGTTAGGAGTGATCCAGTACCGGTGGTATACCGGGAATTGATGGTAGGCTTCATAGCCGGCGACATCATAGGGTTCAAAGAAACTCATTCCCATGCTGTTGATACGACCTAGAATTTCTTCCGTAGTCATATAGAACTCCTCGGTGTTATTTACCATGTCCGGAAGTTTTACTTCGAACATTTTTAAGGTAGATATAATAAGATCAACCGGTGATTTTATTATACCACCAAAGTTATCATCAGTAACACCACCTGCAGCTTCGTAGAAATGCACACTGCGTAACAAGTTTTCAATAACTGGCTGAATTTTATAACCATTATCTCTGAATGTGTTGGCCATTTCGTTGATGATGGTGTTTTCAATGGGATCCATCTCATTTCTGGTATGTGGCGCCCATACAAAGAACCTGTAAATCTTTCTGCAGATATTTTTTGCTGTTTCAGGACTGCTATAGATCTGATCTACAAGCTGCCTTATTTCATCCAATGCACTTTCTTCAGTAGGAAGCGTTCCGTTAAGTAGTGTTTGATCAGGTTGTATAATATTATTATTGAATCTTGCGCTGAATTGTTTCGGAGTATTATCGTGCTGTGAAGCATTGGTGGGATTTCCTTTTACTTTGCCTCGGGGCAAGCCTGTATCCGGATCTAAATTTTCAAAGGTATCATCGAAGTCCCAACCTGAAAGAACACGTGCTGCTGCCTGAATATCTTCTTCCGTATATACGATGTAATCTCCGTCAGCAGGTGTGGTTCCTACAACACCTTCAAGACCTCTTCCTATAGAATATAATTCATGAAGCTCTCTTGCATAATTTTCATTTACCGCTCCTTTTACGTTAAGACCACCATCCAGCAAACGTAGCATGGCATTGTCTACACTTATTTTAACTGTAAGTGTTTTAAAGTTTATTTCCGGGTCAGGATTAACTCCATCTAAGGCAAATAGCCTAAGGAGTTGGTTTTGGAAATACAACGCCCTGCTACTACTTACTCTTGATTTGATGGTTGTAAAATGCGTATGAAGAAAGTAAACAATACGTTCGCGTGCTGACCATGCAAGTGCCATACTATTATCAACACCAGCGCTCATCATTTGTGCCACGAACCATCCTAGAAAATAGTTTTCGAGTTCAAAGTCTTCGCTGTTAGCTCCTGTTGTGCCTGTGGTTACCCATTCTTGTCCCGTTGCAGGATCGATAGGGGGCTCAGGATCTGGCAATGTTATGTTTTTTGGGAACAATAAATCTACAGCACTTTGAGCAGTAAGGTTACTAAAGGAGGCAATCTGGTCTTTTGTAGCGCCAAAGGTTGCTCTTCTTAGCAGATGAGCAGCACGTTTAAGTCCAAGGGTTGTACCTTGTAATTCGGGTAAGGCCATAGTAGGGTTGTTTCAAAACGGCTATTTATTCCCTAAAATCGGAAATAATTTCCAAATAGGGGATAAAGTGCATTATTTACCGACTATTGTTAATATTTATCTGTCATTTAAGTTTACCATAGTTAAAATTACACTAGATGAAGATCATTGAATGTCCGCGAGATGCAATGCAAGGTCTGGAACAGTTTATTCCAACACAAAAGAAGATTGAATATATTAACAAGCTTCTTGAGGTAGGTTTTGATACGATTGACTTTGGGAGTTTTGTTTCAAGCAAAGCCATACCACAGCTTCGTGATACATCGGAAGTATTAGAGAAACTTAATGTACAGCGGAGCAATTCAAAACTATTGGCTATTGTTGCCAATACAAGAGGAGCAGAAGACGCCGCCAAGTTCGAACGCATTACATACCTTGGTTTTCCGCTGTCTATTTCTGAAACCTTTCAGAAAAGGAATACAAATAAGTCGATTGCAGAGGCACTTAACACAGTAGAAGAGATCCAGAATGTTTGTGTAAAAGCGAATAAGACGCTTGTTACTTACATAAGTATGGGTTTTGGTAATCCGTACGGAGATCCGTACGATGTTAGTCTTGTTGCTAAATTTGTTGATATTCTTGTCTCGTTAAACATATCTGTAATTTCTTTAGCAGATACAATTGGTGTGAGTTCGGAAGAGAATATCACATCGTTGTTTAAAGATTTATCGAGGCAATACCCTTTTACAGAAATAGGAGTTCACCTTCATTCAAATCCGTTTACTGCTATTGAAAAGATTAACGCTGCCTATCTTGCAGGGTGTAAACGTTTTGATGGCGCCATAAGAGGTTATGGGGGATGCCCGATGGCCAAAGATGAACTGGTTGGTAACATTGCTACTGAAACAATTGTTAACTATTTGCAAGGAAAAGGAGTTTCATTAGATTTTAACAAAACTGCCTTTGCAGAAGCGCAATCTTTAGCCGATCGGATTTTTCCTAAACACTAGTTCTAATACCTCATTATTAAACAAAACATTACTTCAAAACCAAACGGGCATAATTACTGCTTAACTTTGTTCGTTAAAATGTATCAAACCCTACGGTTTATGAAAAGTGTTTATTTCTTAGTTATCCTTCTTGTTACTATAACAACAGGATATTCACAGACAGCTAAAGATTATACCCAAAAGGGTATGGAGTACTATGAGAAGCATGAGTACATGGAAGCATTGATAAATCTTAATAAAGCTGTAGAATTAGACCCTAACTATTTCAGAGCATATTATGTAAGAGCAAATATTAAAGATGCTTTTGATGATCGCCATGGTGCCATGAAGGACTATAACATTTCAATAGAAAAGAATGCGAAGTTTGCCGATGCGTTCTTTTCAAGAGGAAATGTAAAGATGAAACTTCAGGATTACTATGGAGCGATAGATGACTACAGCATGGCTATCAAAATCAATGAGAACTACATTGAAGCCTACTATAACAGAGGCAAAGCTAAGCAATATTTACAGGCCTATGAAGATGCCATCAACGACTGCTCGAAGATCATTCAGATCAATGCGAAAAGTGTTGATGCCTATTATATGAGAGGTTTGTTACGAATTAATTACGGTGACTTTAAAAATGGCTGTCTTGATCTTAGCAAAGCAGGTGAGCTTGGCGACTTAAAAGCTTATGAAGCCATTAAAGAGAAATGTAACCAAAAGAGCGGCGAGACAGAAGGTAGTTACTAGGTCTAACCACAACACTACGAATACATTAATCCAGAGGCGACCGTTCTGGATTTCTTATTTTTATCAATTTCTCACATTAGAGATTAAGCGGAGACCTTGAAGATGAGGTTCCAAAATGAATATTTAAGGTACGAAATCTGCTAAAAATGGGAAAGTAAATGGGTAACATTAATGTCGTCGAAAGGTTAATGTGGTTGAAAGGGTCAACTCAACCCAGGCAATGTTTCAGGCTTTAACGAGCTTGTATACTTTGCCTGGTAGTGATTTTACAATTCCTTTAAACTCCAGCTCAAGGAGAATGGAAGCCAGCTGACTTACCTGCACGTTTGTTTTCCAGCTAAGCTCATCGATTACAAGTTGTTTATTATTGGCGAGCAATGTTTTTAAAACGAGCTGCTCGTTTGGTGAATAGTTATCTAACAAGAATACTTCAGGTTTCTTTTCCGGTTTAACGGCAGCATCCCAGTTCATGACGTATTCGAGGTCTTTCACTGAAGTAATCAAGTTAGCACGATTGGACTTGATCAGGTTATTACATCCTTCAGAATGACTTTGACCTACATTGCCGGGGTATGCAAATACATCTTTGTTATAGCTATTCGCAATATCTGCCGTAATTAAAGCACCTCCTTTTTGAGCAGCTTCAACAATAATAATAGCATCGGACAAGCCGGCGACAATTCTGTTTCGGGCAGGAAAATGATGAGCATCAGGTTGAGTACCAAAAGAATGCTCTGTTACCAGGCCTCCATTGTCCATCATCTTTTTCGCTATCTCTTTATGCGAAGAAGGATAAACTACGTCGATGCCACTTCCCATCACGCCAATGGTGGGCAATCCTACTTTCACAGCGTGTTTGTGTGCGTGAATATCAATACCATAAGCGAGGCCGCTAACAACAAGGGCTTGGTGGGCGACTAGTCCCTCCACAAGTTCTTCAACGCGTTCTCTTCCGTAATCTGTTGCCTGCCTTGTACCTACAATACCAATGGTTTTAGGATTCTCAAAATCCATATTTCCCTTAAGGTAAAGCACGGAAGGAGAGTCGTTAATTTGTTTCAGTCTTGATGGATAGTTTTTATCGGTAAAGAAGACGATTTGTACATTTTCTTTCTCTGCCTTTTTTAGCTCTTGTTCTGCCGTGCTAAAAGGTTTGCCTTGTTTTATTGATTCTGCTGTTACTTCACCAATTCCGGGTATCTTTAGCAATTTTCCTTTTGGGGTCTTAAATACCTGTTCTGCTGAGCCACAATAACTTACAAGTTGCCTGATTAGATGATCACCAATTCCGGGAATAAAATGTAAGGCAAGAAAAGAGAGTCGGTTTTGATCCATGGATTTTCTACAGCATCAACAGCGAGATATTAGTGAAGGTTATCCCGAAGTTCGATTAGAAAGGATCTCACTTTGCGAAGCGATTCAAGCATCTCCATTTTATCTCTTACTGCCTGGGTATCATTTCGTAACATTTCCTTTGCGCCTTGAAGCGTAAATCCTTTTTCTTTTACAAGGTGATAGATAGTGCGAACATTCTCGATATCTTCTTTGGTAAACTGGCGATTACCTTTTCTGTTCTTTTTGGGTTTGATGATATCAAATTCAGATTCCCAAAAACGAATAAGGGATGGTGCAACGTTGAAAAGTTCAGCAACTTCTCCTATCGAGTAGTAGAGTTTTTCTATTTCCTTTTCTTTATACGCCATGTTACTGAGCAAGATAAGTAATTAAACCGTTATCATCAATCTGAGTTTTTGATTCAGGAAAATCTTTTTTTGTTAACTCCTGAATCTTTTTAATTACTTGCTTTTGCATATCAATTCTCACGCCAGTAGCATAGGTTTGATAAGTAGGTGTGATTTCTGCCTTAAAAAAATTTCCTTGTTTGTCAGTAAATACCTTTATAATAGGAGCGAGGCCATTGACACCATTAACACTTATTCCTCTGTACGTGCAGAAATTACCGAGGCTATAAGCGATAAAGCGATTATTGTACACTTCTACAGCTCTTGTCACGTGCGGACCATGTCCGAAAATGATATCTGCGCCGGCGTCAATTAATGTATGAGAAAATTTGTATACATCTCCGCGGTTTTCGCCGTGGAAGATTTCGTTTGTACGAGGAACATTCTGATACTGCGCACCTTCCGCACCCCCATGAAATGAAACAATTACTATATCGCAGGTGTCGGCAAGTTCTTTTACTATTTGTACAGCACCTTGCAAGTCGTTAAGCGGAACGCAATTGCTATTTGGGGCAAAAGCAGCCAAGCCGTATCTGATTCCTTCCTTTTCAAAAATCGCGGTTTTTTGCGACATTTGTCCTGCATGAACAATTCCTGCGCTCTCTAATGTAGCCATACTACTTTTTCTTCCTTCATCACCCATATCTCCGGCGTGATTGTTGGCAAGACTCATCATATCAAACCCTGCGTTGATGAGATTTTTCACATAACGTGCAGGTGTGCGGAAAGCATAACATACTTTCGGGTCATTACATTTCTTCGGAATTCCACCACTGTCAAGCAATGTTCCTTCGAGATTGCCAAAGGTAACATCAGCACTTTTTAAAACTGATTCTACATCTTTCAACAAGAAGTCACCATCGTTCGGTGGTAATTTATCCTCGGGAAAATTTGTACCCATCATAATATCCCCCACACCGATGATGGTTAATGTATCTTTTGTATGTTGTGTTGTATCAATAGAAGGAACTGAGACAGAATCCTGCGAAAAAGCTTTTAATCCAACAAAAAGTACGACTAAAATGCAAAGGAATCTCATGGCTTAAAATTTAGGACGCAAAGAAAGCAGATTGTTAATAATAAGGAAAAATTAATCGAGCGAAAAACTATTTTCACTTCCATTGTCAATTAATTTCTGATATTCCTCATTGCTGAGATCGCGTTGAAAGAAATTGATGGGATTTACATGTTGCGCGTTATAGAGCACTTCATAATGCAAATGAGATGAAACAGAATTGCCGGTATTACCAACATATCCAATTAACTGGCCGCGTTTTACGGTTTCACCTTGCTTTACCTGAAATTTGGAAAGGTGGGCATATCTGGTTTCAAAATTATAACCATGATCGATATATAGCACGTTTCCGTAAGAGCCCGAGAAATATGCCATTACTACTTTTCCGTCTCCTGTAGCATAAACAGGTGTGCCATGAGGTGCTGCAAAGTCCAAACCTTTATGGTCTTTCCATACCTTAAAGATAGGATGTAAACGAAGGCCATAGGTGAGATGTAGTTTTTGAAGTTGCTTGTTGCTGACTGGCTGTATAGCAGGGCGGGCTGACCACGCCAGTAATTTCTCTGTCAGTATTTTTTCAAGGTCGTCATACGATTGCACCTCTACCTGTACCTGGTGTTTTATCTTTTGGAGAGAGAGGAAATCAGAAACAATGTAGGGGAAATCTTTGATCTGCATTGTGTTGATTTTTTCACTTCCGCCGATGCCTGCCTCTCTGATTGATGATTCAAGCGGGTTAGAGTCGAGTATAATCCTATAGTTATAGTCGTCTTTTCTGATAAGCTCAGCTAGTTCTTGTTGTGTTTGCTCAATGCGCCTATGAAGGACATTCCATTTCACCTTAAGCTTTTCATTTTTTTGTTTCAATAATAGCTCGTCTAAGCTCTCAAAGTGTTGGATGGAGAGAAGGTAGGCGCCCAATGCAATAATCAGCGATAACATTATGAAGGTGAGCACATGGTTTCTCAGTGTCCTTCCATTAACATAGAAAGGTTCATATTTACACGTCTCACGGTTATATGTATATCTTACTTTCCGCATTAGTCAAGTGATTGATTTTGTTGCTGACTAAATTGTTTAAGTTGATTATATAGTTGAGGTTCTACTTTTTCAATCATATAGTCTATGGGATCTACTGCTTTACCCTCTCGGATTATTTCATAGTGTAAATGAGGAGCAATTGATCCACCGCTATTACCAGAGGTTGCAATTACAACGCCCTTTTCTATATTTTGTCCTGCACGTACTTTAATTTCTTCTAGGTGTGCATACCGGGTAATAAGCCCGTGGCCGTGGTCAATCTCAATATAGTTGCCGTAACCCGCTTCTACAGTGCTGATTTTAGTTGTTATGATTTTACCAGGTGCAGTAGCTATTATTTCAGTACCGCGAGGCAGTGCAATATCAACGCCTGTGTGCTTGTAGAGCCCCTTATGGAAGGGATTTATTCGCACGCCATATCCTGAAATAAGTTGCTGCGGAGCTAAGTTGCGAATAGGTTGAAGCAGGGGAAGAGATTCGATCAATCCGTATTTGGTATTGGCAATTTCATTTCTGAGGGAGAATCCTGGATTTTTTTCCAAAATAGTAGCAAATAAGGCATCAACTTTTGTTTCTAGTGTTCCCGCGGTTTTGCGAAATGATTTGGCATTACTCAACAGGATATCATGTTGCCTTTTAGTCTTCTTATTGGTGTTTGGTGTGTTGCTGATTTGGGCAAAAAACTTTTCGTGCAATTGCTTATCTTTTTCTTTGAGCAGAGATAATGTTGCCTCAACGTCTTCGAGTTCTTTTAATAAGAGCAGTTCGTTCTTTTGTAAAACTTTATTCTCTTTTTGATATGCAATTTCCTGATTAGAACTAAAGAGAAAATCATGAAGGATGAGTAGAGCAGCAAGAAAAAAGAAGGCAGTTATAGCTACGCCCAATACATACATAGACGCTCCTTTGAAGCTGATGCGTGAACGCTCGTAACGGCAAGTTACCGTATCGTAACGGTAAGTGGGGCCTCGCATGTTTAATTTCACAGATTTCACTTCCTTCTTTTATGTTTCAAACCATAAAAAAATCTATTCATTCTGCATAATCTCTGTCAACTGCGATTATTTTTGTGGTTTGCTGTCCCGAGCACTTCTCGGGATTTGCTGCTAATATAAGTAAAAAAACAATAGTTCACCCCTTAAAAAGCGTATTGCGATGGATTCGGGTTCGATTCGAAGAAAATTCCTTGATTTTTTTAAAGAAAAAGGCCATTTGATTGTGCCTTCTGCACCTCTTGTGTTAAAGAATGATCCAACTCTACTTTTTACCAATTCCGGTATGGTGCAGTTTAAAGATTATTTTCTTGGAAACGCCACACCGAAAAGCAAACGTGTAGCAGACACGCAGAAATGTCTTCGCGTAAGCGGGAAACATAACGACCTGGAAGAAGTAGGTATTGATACTTACCATCATACCATGTTCGAAATGCTGGGTAACTGGTCGTTTGGCGACTACTTTAAGAAAGAAGCTATTGCGTGGGCGTGGGAGTTACTCACAGAAGAATATAAGCTTCCTAAAGATAGATTATATGTTACTGTATTCGAAGGAGACAATAAAGAGAATTTGCCCTTTGATCAGGATGCATATAACTATTGGAAAGAATGGATTGCAGAAGACAGAATACTAAGAGGTAATAAGAAGGATAATTTTTGGGAGATGGGCGATACAGGGCCGTGCGGTCCTTGCTCCGAGATACATGTTGATCTGCGTACAGACAATGAGATAAAGAAAGTTCCAGGTAAGGATGTAGTGAATACGGGCCATCCTCAAGTAATTGAAATCTGGAATAACGTGTTCATGGAGTTTAACCGCAAGGCTGATGGATCACTTGAAAAGCTTCCTGCACAACACGTTGATACAGGGATGGGATTTGAACGGTTATGCATGGCCATTCAAAAGAAAACATCCAACTATGATACTGACATCTTCACGCCCCTGCTAGACTTTATCAGTAACGCTGCTGGTATTAAGTATAAGCAAGAGGAAAAGACTGATATTGCTATGCGTGTAATAGCAGATCATATTCGCGCTGTGGCTTTTGCTATAGCAGACGGTCAGCTACCATCAAACACAGGAGCTGGTTATGTAATCAGAAGAATCTTAAGAAGAGCCATCCGTTACGGATTTACGTTCCTGAATTTCAAGGAGCCATTTATTTACAAACTGGTTCCTGTATTGGGTAATCAGTTGAAGGACGTATTCCCTGAACTAGAATCACAGAAGGATTACGTTGGTAAAGTGATCTTTGAAGAAGAGACTTCATTTTTAAAGACACTTGAGAAAGGTCTTAAGCGGATCGAGGTTATACAGTCTGAATTAAAAGATAAAGTCATCAAAGGTGAGTTAGCTTTTGAATTGTATGATACTTATGGTTTTCCTTTCGATTTAACTTCCTTAATTGCCAGAGAGAGAGGATATTCAGTTGATGAAGAAGGTTTCAGAAGAGAGATGGAGAAACAGAAGACCCGATCTAAAGCTGATGCTGCTAAAGAAACTGGTGACTGGATTGTAGTAGGTGAAGATGAAAAGACAGAATTTATCGGTTATGATCATCTCGATGCTGATGTAAAGATTACCAAGTACCGAAAGATCAAACAGAAGAATAAAGAACTTGTTCAGCTTGTTTTTGATAGAACACCTTTTTACGCAGAAAGTGGTGGGCAAGTTGGTGACACTGGTTACATTGAGGCAACTGGAGAGAAGATCAATATCATCGATACCAAAAAGGAGAATGAGTTAATTATTCATTTTACTGAAAAACTTCCGTCTAACCTGAATGCTACTTTTAAAGCACAGGTAGAAAGCAAGAAACGTCAGTTGTCAATGAATAACCACTCAGCTACGCACTTACTGCATGCTGCGTTGCGCCAGGTGCTTGGTAAGCACGTAGAGCAAAAGGGTTCATTGGTTAATGATAAAATGCTTCGTTTCGACTTCTCACATTTTGCTGCCATGACACAGGAAGAGATTCAGAAGGTAGAGGATATTGTCAACAAAAAGATCAGGGAGAATATTCAACTGGACGAGCAACGCAACGTGCCGATAGAGAAGGCAAAGGCGTTGGGAGC
>NZ_JAHESD010000048.1 GCF_018598585.1 Chryseosolibacter indicum | reverse complement strand
GAAAAAGAGACAGACCTATAACGGCGGAAAAATGACCGCCGCGTGAGAGAATGGTCCGTTTTATGATAATCCAGAAAGTACGCTTACTGGATTGTATGGCCGAAAATGGCTCAATCCTAATCCGTCTTTTCAGGCAGGAGAAGGCAGGTCAGACCAGCCTTTTATTTTAATGCGTTACGCAGAGGTCTTACTGAATGCAGCAGAAGCTGCTGTAGAACTTGCCATGGCAGGAGAAACATCTCCTGATGGAATGGATCTGATGCAAGTTGCATCGGAAGCAGTAAATGCTATCCGCGAAAGGGCTGGAGCAACACTACTCGCAGGTAATCTTTCACCCGATGTAGAAGGTCGCAACACCATCAGGAAAGAACGCCGTAAGGAGCTTGCGTTGGAACATAAGACGAAGTGGGATTTACGCAGATGGAGAGTACAACACTATGATGGACGTGATGGCTTCTGGGGTGAAACGAGAAACAAAGATATGTTTAGTAGCAGTTCCCGTTATCGCTTTAGGGGGTTGTACCCGTTCTTTTCTACACAAGCAGGAAAGTATTTCTTCGATGCCCGTTTCCAATGGGTAAGCTTGAAGACTTTCGAATACAACGCAATAGATTATTACTTTGAAATCCCTACTGAAGAAGTTTCGAAGAGTGCTGTAATAGACCAGCAACCGAATAGATAATAAAGAATGACTGCTTATTAATTACTAAAGAATTTCAAAAAGATGAAGAAGTTATCATCATATATATTAATGTTAGCACTGTTTGCTTTCAGTTCTTGCAGTCTGTTCGAAATGGACAATTATGAGGAACCAAAAGAGACGCTGCAGGGCGAAGTTGTGGATGTAGAAACTGGTGAACCAGTGCTCACGGACCAGGGAAGTGAAGGCATCAGGGTACGTCTTATTGAAGACAGTTGGAAGGGTAATGTCACGCCCAATCCTGATTTCTTTTGTAGACCTGACGGAACGTTTCAGCATACCAAATTATTTAAGGGTAACTATAACATTCGTGTTGATGGACCTTTCATTCCAATCGTTCGTGAAGATGGCCGAGGAGTTCCGCTTGCAGATGAATCACAGAATGTCGATATCCATGGAGTAACAAAGGTGCGTTTTGAAGTGCAACCTTTCCTTAAGGTAGAGTGGGTTGACGAACCTCAGGTAATCAACGGTAAGGTTAGGGCCAAGGTACGCGTAACACGTGCCGTATCGGAAGATGTGTTTCGCGAGAAGATCGAACCGATGGGCAACTATGACAATAGCTTTCTTAACGTAACAGATATTCAATTGTTTGTTAGTTATTCTTCTACAGTAGGATACCGCGCACGTGACGAGCGTTGGTCAAGTCAGATTAACTACGACGGTTCTGCATTTAATGCTCTGTTAGGAGAGACTATCACCATCGAATCTAACGGAACAATTCCTCCTGGAAGAGCTGTCTTTGTAAGGGCGGCGGCACGTATCAATTACGATACGCCACGTGGCAGCGGAATTAGAAGATGGAATTACAATGAGCCATTGCAATTATTGATACCATAACATTGGGTTGGGTTAGTAGTCACCTCTTTATGGGGGTGGCTTTAACCCTACCATTATTTTGTGCTCTTGCTTTAAAGCAGATCGGATCTTCACTTTCTAACTTGATCTCTGCGTAACGGAGAGAATAATCTTCTTTCCTTTTTTTCATTTAATACAATTAATGTCAATGCAAAGAACAATCATACTTTATCTTCTGCTGGGGCTTACGCTGAATAGTTATTGTCAGTCGCAGCAAAAGGATAAAAAATCATTAAGCACTTCGCGAGAAAAAACAACTTTTCAAACTGCTAATCCATGGAAGCCGGTAACGGATACAAGGGCAGACGTAGCTATTGTTTACAGTGTAAAGGAGCATCATGAGAAGGGAAACCTCACTTTTGAGCAGCGTGTTCAAAGCTGGCGAGACAGGGGGTATACCACGCACTTTATGACGGGTATTGCATGGGGTGAATATCAGGATTATTTCACCGGCAAGTGGGATGGAAAGTGGCATCTTGATGAAGGCCAGGTAACGCAGAAGGGTGACACGATATGGCATGGTCGTATGGTGCCATACATTGTCCCTTCAAAGAATTTCATTGCCTACATGAAAGAGAAGGTTATCAAGCGGGTAATTGATACGGGAATTGATGCAATCTATTTGGAAGAACCTGAGTTCTGGGCGAGGTCCGGCTACAGTGAAGCATTCAAAAGAGAATGGAAAGAATATTACGGCTTTGATTGGAGACCTCAGCATGAATCACCAGAAAACACGTATTTGTCCAACAAGTTAAAGTATCACCTGTACTATCGTGCGCTCAATGAAGTCTTTACTTTCGCGAAGGAGTATGGTAAAAGCAAAGGAATGAACATTCGTTGTTATGTTCCTACGCATTCACTTGTCAATTATTCACAATGGATGATTGTCAGTCCGGAAGCAAGTCTAGCTTCATTACCTTGTGTTGATGGTTACATTGCACAGGTATGGACAGGTACTTCACGCGAACCGAACTATTTCAACGGACAAAGAAAGGAACGCGTGTTTGAGACGGCATTTCTTGAGTATGGCTCAATGGAGTCTATGACGGCACCTACTGGCAGGAAGATGTTCTTCCTAACAGATCCTATTGAAGACTGGCCTCGTGATTGGGCTGACTATAAGAAAAATTATCAAGCCACATTCACCGCACAACTTCTTTATCCCATGATTGCTGATTATGAAGTGATGCCATGGCCTGACCGAATTTATGAAGGACTTTACCGCACGAGTGCCAACAGCGACAAGAAGGAACGCATTCCACGTTTCTACTCGACTCAGATGCAGGTCATGATCAATACACTCAACAACATGCCTTTGTCTGAGAATAAAGTTAGCGGCTCTCAAGGCATTGGTGTATTAATGGCCAACTCATTAATGTTCCAGCGCTTTCCTACGCACAACGGTTATGAAGATCCGCAGTTGTCTAATTTTTACGGACAAGCACTTCCATTCCTGAAGCGTGGCGTTCCTGTTAAAACAGTTCATATTGAAAATGTATCATACAAGAAAACCTGGAATGATTTAAAGATTCTGGTAATGTCTTATTCCAATATGAAACCTTCGGATAAAGAATCACATGATCACATTGCTGAGTGGGTTAAGAATGGTGGCGTACTTGTGTATTGTGGCAGAGATGATGATGCATTTCAAAGCGTCCAGGAATGGTGGAACACAGGGGGCAATACGTTCAAAGCACCGTCAGAACACTTGTTTTCGAAGCTAGGATTGAAAGCACCTTTTAATGCCGGTGAATATACTTATGGTAAAGGAAAAGTCTACATCATACGCAACGATCCAAAAGAGTTTGTGCTGAAGGAGGGAAGTGATGTTGAGTTTGTAAACACGGTTAAGAAGTTGTATGATTCAAAATCTAACAGCACTACGTTAACGTTTAAAAATCATTTTGCACTTACGCGTGGTCCTTACGAAATCATTTCTGTTGTAGATGAAAATGAAGATCAAACTCCTTACATCATCAAAGGTAAGCTCATTGATTTGTTTGATCCTGAAATTCCTGTACTTAATGAAAGACAGGTAAAGCCAGGAGAGCAGGCCTTCTTATATAACATCGGTAATGTAAAGAATCCAAAAACACCACAGGTTCTGGCGACTGCTGCAAGAGTTTACGATGAAAAGGTAACAAAGAATGCATATTCATTTGTAGCAAAGAGTCCGTTGAACACAACTAATGTTATGCGAGTACTTCTCCCTAAAAAGCCTCAGCAATGTGATGCGTATGATCATAAGGGGAATAAGCTAAACGAAGCTGTTTGGAAATGGGATGAAGAAAGTAAGACTGGGCTGTTACGCTTCGAAAATAATCCGGAAGGAGTGAAGGTGGAATTGACTTGGTAGTGTAATCTTGCAGGGGAACAAAAAAACTGCTATGAGTAAACCGAATATAAAAGAGCTTACGCTTCTGGTGGTCATATATAGTCTTTTTATATCCTGTTCGTCAAATGAAAAACAGGAAAAGGACTCCTGGGGCCATCCGGAGATTGTGTGTGTTGATCGGCCTGTTATCAAAGCAAACAATAAATTCTATATCGGTAACAGAGCGCCTCTAACGCCTCTTAATTTTATAAAGTTACCTGTGGGTAGTATCAAACCAGAGGGTTGGATATTAAAATTCCTCGAGTTACAACGCGATGGACTTACAGGACACCTGCCCGAGATTAGTGCGTGGCTGGAAAAAGATAACAACGCCTGGCTCACCAATGGTGGTGATCATGGATGGGAGGAGGTACCCTACTGGCTTAAAGGCTATGCGAGCCTTGGATACTTACTACGTGACGAAAAATTAATTAGTGAAGCACAGACATGGTTTGAAGGAGTTTTCAGAAGTCAGCGGAAAGATGGCTATTTCGGACCGGAGAACTTGAGAAACGGAAATCACGAATTGTGGGGTCATATGATTATGTTGTTCTGCCTTCAATCATATTACGAGTATAGCAAGGATGAACGCGTAATTGATTTAATGACGAAGTTTTTCAAATGGGAAATGACTGTGCCTGATGAAAAATTCCTTGAAGACTACTGGGAGAACAGCAGGGGCGGCGACAACCTTTACAGTGTTTACTGGTTATATAATATCACCGGTGACGCTTTTCTTCTTGACCTCGCTCACAAAATACACCGGAATACTGCCAACTGGATGCAGGACTCGTCCTTACCCAATTGGCATAATGTTAACATCGCGCAATCCTATCGTGAACCTGCAACGTATTACGTTCAAACAGGTGACTCATTACATCTTGATGCTACCTATAACAACTTCAATTTGATTCGCCGCACTTTTGGTCAGGTGCCTGGTGGCATGTTTGGTGGAGATGAAAACAGCAGGATGGGTTACATTGATCCACGACAAGGAATTGAAACCTGCGGCATGGTAGAAGAGATGGCCTCCAATGAAATGCTACTTCGTATAACAGGAGATCCCTTCTGGGCTGATCAATGTGAGAACGTTGCATTCAATACCTATCCCGCGGCGTTTACTGCTGACTTCAAAGCTTTGCGTTATATCACAGCTCCTAATCATGTCGTCAGCGATAGCAAAAACCATAAGCCGGGCATTGACAATGGTGGTCCCTTCCTGATGATGAACCCATTCAGTAGCCGTTGTTGCCAGCACAATCACGCCCAGGGCTGGCCTTACTATGCAGAAAACTTATTTGTAGCTACGCCAGACAATGGCTTGGCTTCCGTACTTTTTAACAGTTGCGCTGTAACGGCCAAAGTCGGTGATGGCACCGAAGTTACTGTTAAGGAAGAAACGCATTATCCTTTTGAAGAACAGGTTCGCTATGAGATTAACACGCCTAAGGAGGTAAACTTTCCGCTCTATATACGTATTCCGCAATGGTGCAGGAAGGCTAACATTCAGATCAATGGCAAAGTCTCAAACGTTAAGCTTGAGCCAGGCAAATATGTAAGAATATCTCGTAACTGGAAAAACAGCGACAAGATCGTTTTGGATGTGCCAATGGAAGTTCAACTGAAAAAGTGGGAGGTCAACAAAAACAGTGTGAGTGTTAACTATGGGCCGCTTACCTTCTCTTTGAAAATAGCTGAAAACTATGTTAAAGTCGATAGCCGTGCTTCGGCTATTTGGGATTCAAAATGGCAGAAGGAGGCCGATGCCGAAAAGTGGCCATCGTTTGAAATTTATCCTGGCTCGCCCTGGAACTATGGACTTGTGTTAGATGATGATGATCGTAAGCAGATGTTTGAAGTTAACCGGAAAGCATGGCCAGAAGATAATTACCCTTTTGCAGCAGCGTCTGTGCCGTTGGAGATAAGAACCTTAGGCAAGAAGATACCGCAATGGAAGATTGACCAGTTTGGTCTCTGTGCTGTGCTACCACAAAGTCCGGTAGTTATTCGCGAACAAAAGGAAGAGATCACACTAATACCCATGGGGGCCGCAAGATTGAGGATATCCGCTTTCCCGGTAGTTAAATGAAGACAACCAATGAACAGATCAGGAAAATTGATAATCTTTTTTACAGAATTTACTTTTTACATCACTACGCTGTAGTGGTAAATGCTCATAAACAAGTATTAAAATCAAATTAATCGAATATAAAACAGAGAATGAAGATGATTAGGAAAATTGGATTATTAGTCGCGCTTTTCTTATGGTGTTTTATCCTGGAATTGGATGCACAGGTTTCTGATCCTGTCAGCTATGTAAGCACATTGGTCGGAACGAATTCCAAGTACGAACTTTCAACAGGAAACACTTATCCTGCTACTGCATTGCCCTGGGGAATGAATTTCTGGTCTCCTCAAACCGGGAGGATGGGCGATGGCTGGATGTATACCTACACGGCAGACAAGATCAGGGGATTTAAGCAAACGCATCAGCCAAGCCCATGGATGAACGACTACGGGCAATTCTCTCTTATGCCTATTACCGGAAGGGTTGTGTTTAATGAGAACGACAGGGCAAGCTGGTTTTCGCATAAAGCGGAAGTAGCCAAACCACATTACTATCGTGTTTATTTAGCTGACCATGATATAACAACGGAAATCGCACCAACTGAAAGGGCAGCGATGTTTAGGTTTACCTTTCCCGACAGTAAAAACTCCTACATCATTACCGATGCGTTTGACAGGGGATCTTTTATAAAAATTATTCCTGAAGAGAAAAAGATTGTTGGTTACACAACACGCAATAGCGGAGGCGTACCCAACAATTTCAAGAACTACTTTGTTATCGTTTTTGATAAGGCGTTTACTTTTCATGCCGTTGTTAAGGATGGTGTAGTATCAGAAGGACAAAAGGAATTCAATGGAAATCACGCCGGGGCCATCATCGGTTTCGCAACATCAAATAATGAAAAAGTACATGCGCGTGTAGCATCATCTTTTATCAGCGAAGAGCAGGCCCTTATCAATCTGAAAGAGTTGGGTAACGATGATTTCGATCAGGTAATGAACAAAGGCAAGCAGCGTTGGAATGAAGTGTTAGGAAAGATAAAAGTAGAGGATAACAATATCGACAACCTCAGAACATTCTACTCTTCATTTTATCGTTCAATCTTATTCCCTAGAAATTTTTCTGAAATAGATGGCAATGGTAAAGTAGTTCATTATAGTCCGTATAATGGCAAAGTACTTCCTGGCTACATGTTTACGGATACCGGATTCTGGGATACTTTCCGGAGCCTTTTCCCATTCCTGAATTTCTTATTCCCTGCTGAAAATACCAAGATGCAGGAAGGTCTTGTGAATGCTTATAAAGAAAGTGGTTTCCTGCCTGAATGGGCTAGTCCTGGCCATCGCGATATTATGGTAGGAAACAACTCAGCATCGGTTGTTGCTGATGCGTACCTGAAAGGTTTACGTGGATATGACATTGAAGCATTGTGGGAAGCACTTAAACATGGCGCTAACGCGGTGCACCCTACGGTTTCTGCATCGGGTAGAAGAGGTTATGAGTACTACAACAAGTATGGTTACATTCCAAATGATGTTGATGTTGATCAGAATGTAGCACGTTCATTGGAATATGCTTATGACGATTGGACTATCTACAGATTAGGAAAGGCACTTAACAAGCCGGAAAGTGAAATCGAAGTATATGCTAAGAGAGCATTGAATTACAAGAATCTTTATAACGCGAAGCGCAAGCTCATGGCAGGCCGTGCAACCAATGGTTCTTTCTCTGACGGGTTCAATCCTACTGATTGGGGTCGCGACTTTACCGAGGGTAACAGCTGGCACTACTCATGGTCTGTATTCCATGATCCTCAGGGATTGATTGACCTCATGGGTGGCAAAAAAGAATTTGTTAACATGCTTGATTCTGTATTCATCATTCCCGGATCAAGGGGAATGGAAAGCCGCTCTATGATTCACGAAATGCGTGAAATGCAGGTAATGGATATGGGCCAGTACGCACATGGCAATCAGCCTATCCAGCACATGGTTTACATGTATAACTATGCCGGTGAACCATGGAAGGCACAGTACTGGGCACGCGAGATCATGGATAAACTTTACGCTCCAACCCCTGATGGTTATTGTGGTGATGAAGACAACGGGCAAACTTCTGCATGGTACGTGTTCTCTGCTCTGGGATTCTATCCGCTATGTCCTAGTAGCAATGAATATATCATGGGGTCTCCTTTATTTAAGTCAGTAAAAATTCAACTGCAAAACGGAAAAGAGATCGAGATAAAAGCCGATAATAATTCGAAGGAAAATCGCTATGTTGCTGACGTAACGTTAAATGGAAAGAAGTATACTAAGAATTACTTCACCCACGAAGATCTGATGAAAGGCGCTAAAATTAATTTTAAGATGAGCCAGGCTCCCAATAAAAGCCGTGGAACAGATAAAAGCGACTTTCCTTATTCTTTCTCAAATGCAAAATAAAAAGCAGTACAAACACAGCAGCATATGACCAAGAGAAGAGACTTTATCAAGAAAGGAACAATTGCCATGGCCGGACTTTCTTTTGCAGGAACAAATGCTACCTGGGGAAGCATTTTACCGCAGGATAAGTTTGCCACTAAAAGGCCTCCTGTAGGGGAAAGAAATTTTACTGCTGAGGCAGTAGAAAAAACAATTACAGCAACCAAGGCGAAGATAAAAGATGCAAAGCTTGCCTGGATGTTCGAGAATTGTTTCCCTAATACACTTGATACTACCGTTGATGCCGGAACTAAAAATGGCAAGCCGGATACTTTTGTTATTACAGGCGATATACATGCCATGTGGTTGCGCGATTCAACAGCGCAGGTTTGGCCCTATCTTCCGCTGGCAACTAAAGATGAAAAGCTAAAAACACTATTAGCTGGCGTTATTCACAGGCAATCACAATGTGTATTACTTGATCCGTATGCCAATGCATTTAACAAAGAGCTCACCCCTGGTGAATGGATGAGCGACAAAACGGATATGAAGCCGGGCTTGCACGAGCGTAAGTGGGAGATCGACTCGCTTTGCTACACCGTTCGACTTGCTTATCACTATTGGAAAACAACTGGTGATGTATCTGTGTTTGATGCCGATTGGAAAAAGGCAGTTGCTGCCATTGTAGATACATTCAAGGCTCAGCAGCGCAAAAACGGTTTAGGGCCTTATAAGTTTGAGCGTGAAACTACACGCCAGTTAGATACACTTTCTAATGATGGGTGGGGTCAGCCACTGAAGCCTGTTGGTTTAATCAACTCTTCGTTCCGCCCTTCTGATGATGCTACAACATACGGATTCTTGATTCCTTCAAACTTGTTTGCTGTTACATCATTAAAGCAGTTGGCAGAGATCAGCAAGAGTGTTACAAAAGATGAAGCTTTTGCTAAATCATGTTTAGCATTGGCGGATGAGGTTGATGGCGCTGTTAAAAAATATGGCGTAGTAAATCATCCGAAATACGGAAAGGTATATGCCTTCGAAGTAGATGGTTTTGGCAACGCTACTTATATGGATGATGCCAACGTGCCAAGTCTATTGGGTTTGCCATACCTTGGCTGTGTTGAAAAGAACGACACCATCTACCAGAACACACGCAAGCTGATCTGGAGTACGGATAACCCGTATTTCTTCCAGGGCAAAGCAGCGGAGGGCATCGGTGGCCCGCATATCGGGTACGATATGATTTGGCCTATGAGTATTATTATGCGTGCCATGACCAGCACAGATGACAAAGAAATTGCGTGGTGTATTAAAACATTACGCAATACCGATGGCGAAACTGGTTTTATGCACGAGAGCTTTCATAAGGATGATCCTTCAAAGTTTACCCGCAAATGGTTTGCCTGGGCCAACACCTTATTTGGCGAGCTAATCCTGAAGCTGGTCAATGAAGGTAAAACACAGCTACTCGTTGGGTAGTCTGTTTTGTGAGTTACTTAACTTAAAGTTTTATAAGCATGGGGATAATCAGTCCCCATTGCTTTTTTATACTCAATAATAAAAGCCTGATACCTGATTCGCGCCTCATCATTCATTCTTAGTTTTTGCATGGCTTTTACCTGATAGGTAAGCGCTGCATCATTTAGCGGATCAATGTTAAATAAAGCATCTGCCAGGGCAAGGGTGGTTGGATAAAGCTCTTCTGTAAAACTTTTCTCCATCTCCAACAGTAACACAGGTTCCAGCTTCTTTTCTGTTTCTTCTTTTAAGGTATCGAATAATGGATGGTCGAAGAGTTGCAGGAATTTGCCACGTGATAATATCTCTACCAGCTCGTCCCTGTTCCTTTCCGTTTCGTGACTGAATATTAATTGCATGCATCGGGTGTAGTCGCAGTAGGAGGCTTCAGTTTGCTCTATCTTGAAACTACCTTTGTCATAAATTAACTCTATTCCATCAAGCTCGCTCAATACTTTGCGCAGGTGGTTAATTGTAACACCCCTTGAATTCTTTACTTTATCCGCAGGCCTGTCGGGCCATAAAATATTACTGAGCCGTTGCGAGCCAATGCCATCGTCTATCGTACTGTATTGCAGGATAAGACAAAACATCTGCTTGAGCTGTGCACTGAACATGTAGGTGATATCACGATTTTTTCTGTCGCGTACGGTAAAATCACCAAAAAGATAAATGGCGTTTGCCCGGGTTACAGGTTCTGGTTTAGTTGTTGTCTCAACTTTAATGTCTGCAAGTGGTTCTGTTTCCGGATGCACTTCTTCGGCATCAATTTGTTTTTTGGACTTTGATTTTTTATAGAGGAAATAGCCAACTGCAGATACAAGTAAAATAGAAATTGCTACTATTGCCAACGCATACTTATTTTTCTCACGTGAATAACTCGCTAGTTCTTTGGCTGTAAGCGGTGGGAAGGACAGCGAATATACTTTTAGGTCTGAAGAAATATCATCTTCAAACTCCTGCACTACCGCATACAAATTGTTAAGTGTGCTATCGTAATACAGATTGGCGTTGGTTGTAATCTTATCAGAATGAATAGGAATAGAATCGCCCAGCACCTGGTACGAACCATCTTTCAAAGAAAATTGGTATAATTTAAGAAGGGACTCAGAGAAGTGTTCGGGATAACACAGCGTATAAAAGGAAGAATCGTTGAGGATAACCATACCTCTAACAGGCACCATGTTGTCTTGCTTCCAGGGTATTTCCCAAAGCTTCGAAATGCGTTTTGTATTTAAATCTACCTTGTATAAGTCGTAATAATATTTTCTGCCTACGGTGTGCTCTCCAGATTCATTACCCATACCCCCGAAGATGTATATGGAATTGGTCTCTTTCAGATATCCCACAGAAGAGAAATAACGCGGCGAAAGGAAATCGCCAGAGAAACCTCTCAGGGTATCCCATTGCTTTTTTACTAAGTCATAAGTAAAGAAATCTTTGCTATAACGCATGCGTCCAAAACCACCAAATAAAGTGAACTGATTAGTGGATGGATCGAAATAAGAACCATGATGGTGCAACGGACTTCGCAGTTGATCGGCATTCTCGGCAGTCCATTGATACGTGTTCAGGTCAAGACTTGCTACGGTGGGCCCGTCATAATTTTCACGGTAAACTTCATAGGCATACAGCTTATCGCGTTGGGTGTCCATAAAATTCGTCCCCAACGTTAATTGAACCGGGCATTCCTCTTCAAATATTTTGATGTCTGTAGCCCCTGATCTGACGTTGTAAATGCGCAACGAGTCACGGTTGTAATAATAGATCTCTTTTCTTTCAGCGTTGTAGTTGGCTCCGGCTACTGATTGTGACCTGAATGTAATCTTGTGCCTCCAATGGTAAGCATCGTTTACAAGCCAATCTGGATTAGCAATTTTACCGAATACATCACCATTCACATCATGCACCACGCCACCCTTACTTTCATTTAAGGGGAAATAGTATTTCTCCTGGCCGCCGATCGCAAGGTCCTTTATCGCAAAGGAGGGCACATCAATAATATGCTCGCTTCTACCGAAAAGAACAACAGGCTTGTAGACATCCGAGAGCTCGTTGCCCGCGGCGCTGAATGTGCGGTTGTGTATGGTAAGGTATATAGAATCACTATTGAGATCGAATGAGATCTTCATCTTAAACCACTGCATGTTAAGCAGCGATTCACGATTCATCCGGGCATCAATCAGGTTATTCTTACCCTCTTCATTAAAACGGAAGGTAAGGTCATTTCCCTGGCCATCGTAAAACAGGTTATAAATTCTGTTGCTGTCTCTGTTTTTGATCCGGATAAGGTAACCAATCTCTGTTGTAGGATATAAAGCGCAGTTAAATTCGATATTAAAACTGCCGGCAAATTCAGCTACATGTTCGCCAAACACATCATAAGAAGTACGCTTGTCAATCGGCTGTTCGCTACCATGGAATTTCAGTCCCCCGGGTGTTGTGGCCTGCAGGGGTAAGAAAACGAAGAACAGAACGATATAAAAGCACAATTTTATGATCGAAAGCATAACTCAAAATTGTGAGACACAATGCATGTCTCCTAACATTCTATCTATAAGCGGTTTTTATTTACTGCTTTTCCGAGACAAATTATAAAAAAGCAACCATTAAATGTTGCATGTAAGCAGCAGCTTTTTTGATCATCCTCCCATTCTTTTTAAAAAGATACGGAGGAAGAGAGGTGAATTTCTAAACCAGGCTTATAAATGAATTGGGAAAAGTACAAAAAAAATTATACTCCGATATTTGTATTTATATCTGCATCGTCATTTACGTTATACTGTTACAACTATTTTGAAACCTAACTGGTGCTGGAATACAACGCTTATATATGCGTAGTTACTCTGCTGGATTTCCCAAACCGGTCATATGCAACCACGTCAATCGTTGATCCTTCAACCTGGTCGTTAACAGCTTTTGCAGAATACTTCCAGTTTAAGTGGTCCTTCTCCGCGCTTCCTGATTCAAGTACAGTACCATCAGCACGTATAATGGTTACCTCGATCTTATCGATCTTTAACAACATTTGTGGTTCAATGAAAATAGCATCATGTACTTTACCCCGATATTTTTTATAGTTCAGCCCTTTGATTTCGGGTTTAGTCATATAGTCTTTCACAGCAGCTGCCTGTGCCGACTTCAGGTTATTTAACCGCGCCATGATACTATACCTTTCAGTTTCTTCAGGATAATACAACGTGTGGGATGCGTAGTACGAGGCCTGCGCAAACTGGGTTCTGGCTCCGTTTTGCGCAAGGGTAGGTTTATCTTTGGTGACACCCTTGCGGGCAAAAAACGTACGATTGCCAATCTGTTTGAAAACAAGGTCATCTCCAAATTTTCCGCTAAACCCGGACGTAACCGGGTTGCCTATTATTTTACCCATAGCTCTTAGTTATTTATTTCATTGATATTTATTCTGTTACCATAAAGGTATTTGTGCCTTTTGACAGCTTGTGTCAAAAAGCGGGAGACCCGTAAGTTTTTTTCAACAGTGTGCCATCGGAGTGGATTCAGAGGGAGAACCATGGTGAAATAGGGGTATTTGAGGGTAAATTCAGTGTTTTTAGGAAAAAAAGGCCCTTTTTCCCTATGTTATCCCTACAAATACCGAATCACCACCGAATCACCATAGTGCCCGTTCTGATGCTACTCGGTAGGCAAAAGGAGGAGGAAAGCCTATTTTAGTAAGGACGGGTGATTTTTTTTGAGAAGTACAGCCATAATGAGTTTCGAAATTACTACAGGCGAAGGCAATGCCCATGTATTTCTTGCCGTTGATGCCTACCTCGACTTTGTTTTTCAGCTTGGCGTTGAGCGTGACAGAAAACCCGAGACTGTTTTGAAGAACGTGTACAATTTGCTGGAGAACCCCGACTTCACCAAACACTTGGGCAAGGGGTTTACCCTGGTACTTGAAGAGTTCCAGGAGCTGGCACCAAGAATAGAAGCCATTATCGGCGGTGAGCAAGGTAAAATTCTTTTTAACAAGGCATTGAATAATACAATAGCAAACCCTGTTCTTCTCGCCTTACGCGACACACTGCGGGGAAAAGAGAAAAGATGAGGGATTTGTTTTGTTGTAAAAAGCATCCGAATAAAAGTGAAGGGTTGTTGCTAGAAGAAATATAGCAGCAATATGTATATTGGGTTGTTTGTAGAGCAATTCACTACGGACAATGAAGACTTTGGAGAATAACTGGAAACAAAAATCCATTGAGAATTTATAAAATCAAATCCTATTTTATTCAATTGGGCTTGGACTTGCGAGACTAAGTTATTTGACTATAGCACATGAGTACAAACATGCGCCGGCTTTGCATCACCTAATAATTCTTCTGACATTCTCTGCGGGATTTTTGTGGCTAATTGTTGTCTTGATTCATAATCTTACTAAACATAGAATAGAGAGTTTAAGAGGAATAATTTTAACCAATCTTATCATGAGTTTGGGATTTACTGGTTTTATCATATACACCATTAACGGGACGACAGACAATGGTGAAGCTGAATACAAGGAGAGCAAAAATAAGAATAGAAGAATCAGGGGACACAACAATAATGTATCATAACGCATCACCAATATAAAGATAGCATTAGGGTGGGAAATAAATTTGGTCTGGTTGCATTCGTGACGTTCTTAGTATTATCTATAACAACCACTACAGCAGATATTTTGGATACGAATGAAAGTGGCAGCTTATTTACTGGGATATTGATGACGCCATCTATACCGGGTTACATCCTATATGTGTTGGTGACAGGGGATATACATGGTTGGCAACCTGGACCAATTGGACAAGTGGGAAGGATTATGGTAACAACGTTTGGATCATGGATATTTTGGACTCCCCTAGTTTATTTGATTTACAAGAAACTGCGAGGTTAAAAATCGTACGTTGTACCACTCTTTAGCCCTGTTAGTCCCTAGCCCTTGTTGGTGAAGAACACCAACAAAAGCGAGCGGTAAGATTTGGAAAGAGTATGTTTTAAGATTAAAAAATGGGACTTGACTTATTTCACGCAATTCCTTCAGCTAAAACAAGGGATACATTCGAGTATTTAACAATGGACGAGTTCAAAGATAATCCCAAATTTCTTGAGAAGCATTCACACTTATTAACAGAGGTAGATGAGACTGAATGGGATTTTGAAATTTTAGTGTTCCCCGATAAATTGACTAAGGACTTAATAACTGAAAGAACGCCAAGTTATAAAGAGAAGCTGACTTTAGTTGGCAACATTGATAATTTAAACTTAGAGTTAAGTGAAGTGGCAATGAAAAATTCAATTCGGAATAAGGAGCCATTAATTCTTAAGTCCATTGACTATCAATTAACTAAAGAAACAGCGAAAGAGATTTACTATTATACTGTGTCATTTGAAACAGGTTCAAAGAAAATACAAGTATTATACTGGGCAACAAAGGGCTATCAAAGAAAAGGAATGAATAGAAATTTTTATGATGACTTTGAAAACCGTAAGTTATATTTTGATAAAGCATCAGTTCTCAAAGCAAGTTCTTACCTTAAGCCCACTTCTGACGACGGTAGCCACAATCTAAAGACACATTTTAGGGGTAACTTTGTTGATAATTTTATCGAAGGGGAAAGTATGTTTTTTGGTAGTTGGTAGTGATTTGTACAATAACAAGGTCACCGCTAAAAGGATATAGCAGCAATATGTATGTTTGTTGTTGTAGGCAACTGCAATCGGAGATTCTAAAACAAAAAGAGATGGGATTATTTTCAACGACCTTGCATGTTTACAAGAAGGAACAAGCAGATATTTTAGAAAGCTTAAAAAGTTTACTTATTGGAAGAAATCTGAAGTTCTTTAACAGAATTAATGTGACCTCTGATACTTTTCAACAGGTATTGCAACTGGATGTTTATTCAAAATCGGGTGTGTTTTACTTAGTTTCAGAAAAGTTTCATAGGTGGACGACAATTATTGAACTGAATGTCAATGTTGATGAGCCATTCTATTTATATGAGTTGAGCAATGAACTAAGTGCCAAAGTGAAGACATATACTTTGTCATTCCATTTACATGATGACGATGTTTTATACTATAACTTAGATCATAACGGAAAATCCTTGGATGGGTACAATAGTAATGTTCAATACTTTTTAAATGACCCGCTGCCAAGAAAGGAAGTTATGGAACAACGGCATGATGTTCAAAGATTCTCAGGGATATTGCCAGAGCAAAAAAATATTAAAGAGCTATCAAACATATTAGATCGCGGCTATTGGCAGGCATTTGACAATAATGACCTCGATGAAGATGGTACTCCCAATGACGATAAATATGAAGTTATAGAAGAGGATAGACTTAAGGAGTTAGGTCAATATTTGGAGATTTATACCGCTGACAATTTCCCGTATGCAAACTGGTATAAGGATATTATTACATTGGACCTATCAAAATTCTATTTATTAAGGGCAGACAAGTAACGGCAACAATAAATCAGTTGGTCTACAAAAGCTTTATATGCTAATGTATAGGTGGAACGTTTAACGAGATGCACAACCTGAACAAGCTTGACTTTGAGATGAAGACAGACCAGACGTTCTTGTCCAACACATTGACCCATTCCAGGACAAATTTGTTTCGTTGGCTATGGCAAAACGTATTGCTTTTGCAATGGAATTTGTTTGGAAAACATTCAGGCTTAACCGACATTCACCGCTTTACAAAGGACTTGTAAATACATTGGGTTTGGAGTTTACCACCAACGACAATAAGGCAAGACAAGAACTCGGCTAAAAGACATTTATCGGTATTGAAGAAGGATTGGACCTGATGAGAAAGTAAAAACAAAACAGTTATTTGGCACTTGACGACGCATACCCCTTGCCTGGCCACTCAAACCAAGGCAAGGCAATGTATTATATTAGTATTTTGGAGTGAAGATTGATTTTTCTTGTTATCTTCTTTTTGAAAGTTTGTTGGTGAAGAACACTAACAAAAGCGAAGAGGGTAGGTGATAATAACAAGGCCACCGCTAAAAGAAATATATCCGCAATACGTATATTTAAGAAATGAAAATTGGGTGAAGATAAAAAGGCCAGCTATCTGTGTGAAGAACATCAACAAAAGCGAGATTCATCACCGATAATCTAAATAACAGGTTTTATGATAAAGCAAAATCTAAAACTCATTTTAAGGAACCTATGGATAAACAGAATTTATTCTTCAGCTATATTGCTAAGCCTGGTAACCGGGTTTGTGTGTACAAACATCCTTGTCTCATTTCTTGTTTTTGAAACGAATACAGATACATTTCATTCGAAACGAGATAGAATTTTTCAAGTATTCAGTAACGACCCGTTTGGTGGAAATGGAAGGATTACTTTTGTACCTCGTTATTTTTTTGAATACCTCACTACTAATTACCCTGAAGTCCAAAATGTATGTCAGCTATTTGATTTGAATGGTATTGTTGTAAAGAATGGGACTACGAAATTTGACGATTTCAATGTCTTATCGGTCGATAGTTCGTTCTTTACTTTATTCGATTTTCCCTTACACAGGGGAAGAAAGGATCATTCCCTGTCGAATAATGAAATTGTTCTGTCAAAAGAAAAGGCGTTAGCCTTGTTTGGAAATGTAAATGTTTTAGGTAGTATGCTTACTATCTCTACACCAGATACAACGCGGGAATTAATAGTTTCAGCTGTTGTAGACAGGCCTGTTGAGAACAGTCATTTGTACTTTGATGCACTCATACACCACTCAACACTTCCTCCTCAATCGAATGGCGGCGCCACTTACGCTTTGTTGACGAGGGCAGATGCGGGTGAGTCGTTACTGAAAAAAATAAACAGTGATGCGGAACGTCCTGGGCTTATTGGTCCAGGAAAAACGGAGTACTTTTTTATTCCTTTAGTTAAGTCCTACTTCAGTACCGATAACAAAACAAGCTATATTAAAACCAGGAATCCCATGTTTTTAACAGTGGGATATGTTGTTTGTGGGCTGGTGTTTTTTATAGCCAGCTTTAACTTTATAAATCTCTTCTTACTTTCCTGGCAAAACAGAAAGAAAGAAATTGGAATTAAGAAAACGTTAGGTGTCACCCGGAGAGATTTATTTAGTTTTTCAATTACTGAGGCAGGTGTTTATGTTTTTACCGGCTTCCTGCTTTCATTAATAATAACTTATTCTATAATTCCTGTTTTTAACAATGTCTTTGAAGCAAACCTTTCGCTGGCATATTTTTTAAATGTAAAAATCATCACATTAATAGGTGTTGTTTTGTTTTTTACAGGGATGTTAGTGGTGATGTTGTCGGTTTCCAAACAATGGAAAATGAAGCCGGTAAGTTTGATAGCTACCAACTCTTCCAAAGTCAAGTTCAATCGTCTTTTCTTCACCATACAATTCGTTATTGCAATTACACTTGCCGTTTGTTCGGTGACGATAGTAAAGCAAATGCACTACATAAAGAATGCTTCTCTTGGATTTAACCGGCAAATCATTCAGTTAGATGCACCTGGCGAAGAATTTACACCAGCGCTCTCCTTCCTTAAACAAAAAATAATTCAATTGCCGGATGTGAACAACGTTTCTGTATGTAACGGCAATCCTATTTTTGGGAATATGATCGTTCGTTATGACCTTGACAACGAACAATTCTATACGCCGTACTTGTTTGGCGGAGACGAAGACTATTTAAAAGCGTTAGACCTGAAATTAATAGCGGGTGAATTACCTTCCGAAAAGAATAATGGAAAGGTGGTTAACCAGAAATTAGTTAAGCAGTTTGATTTAGAAAATCCAATAGGTGATTATGTCCCTGGAACACAAGACAAAATTGTGGGAGTAGTAGAGGATTTTACATGTGGTTCATTTAAGCAAGACATTCCCCCTGCAATTATATCCTTTTATAAGGATGGACGTTCCATATTGATTGACTATAGAGGAAGCAATCTTTCAACGATACTCACTAAATTGCGAGAAGCATGGACTAGTGTATTTCCAGATTATTCCTTTCATCATAGAGTCATACAGGAAGAACTCATGAAGAAGTACAAGGAAGAAACGTTCTTCTATAAGATCATTATTACGTTCTCGATTATCAGCATGGTGTTGTCTTGCTTCGGGTTGTTCGCGCTATCCTGGGCGGTGGTTCAAAGTAGAACAAAAGAAATGGGCATCCGAAAAGTACTAGGTGCGACCCCGATAGATATATTGAACCTTTTAACCTTAACGTTCACAAAACGGATCATTCTTGCCTTTTTAATTGCCGCACCTGTTGGGTATTACCTCATGAATCAATGGCTCACCAGATTTACCAATAAAATTGAACTGGATATCTGGATTTTTTGTATATCAGCTGTTATGGTGACATTTACTGCTTTTGTAACTTTAAGCTTACAAATAGTTCGGGCTATAATGACTAATCCAATAGATGAAATTAGAAACGATTGACAGGGACAGGGCATTGTCATAGTAATGAGGATGCAATAATTTTATACCATGGAAGCATTAATAAATTATTTGTTACAGTTTGGTGATCTGAATGAACAACAAATAGAATTAATCAAGGAAAGGGTATCAGTAATTGCGCTGCGTAAAGATGAATATTTCTCTGAGGCAGGTAAAATACCGCGTCAGGTGGGCTTTATTGTAGAGGGTGTTATGCGTGGGTGCTATTACACCAATAAAGGTGAAGAAATAACCCGCTGTTTTATCAACGAGAACAGCATCGTAGTCGATTACTTTAATTTCGAGGCAAGCACCGCTGCCTCAGAATACATACAGGCTAGTACCCCTTGTAAACTTATTGTATTTTCTAAGCAGGACTGGGATGAGCTTTCACACACCATTGTGGGTTGGGATAATATTAAACACAAAATGGTGCAACAATGTCTTTACAGAAAATCGAGAACAGGTCCGGTAATCTCGCAGGATGCCACTACGCGTTATCTCCAATTTATGGAAAACTATCCATCGCTTACTAACCGTGTACCACTAGCTTACATTGCATCTTATCTCGGGGTTACCCAGCAGTCTTTAAGCAGGATAAGAAAGAGTATTCGCTGATTTACATTTTACCAAATGGTAAAAGATTTCATTTTTTATAGGCGAACCTTTGCTGCGTTAATTTTAAAGCAAAGTGAAAATGAAATCTATTTTGATTACGGGGGCAAACAAAAGCATTGGCTTTGAAACAGCACGTAACCTATTGCAAAAGGGTCATTATGTATACCTTGGTAGCCGTGACTTACGGTTGGGCCAGGAAGCTGTAAAAAAACTGAACGCAGAAGGTTTAACCAATGTAGAAGTGATTCAGCTTGACGTAACCAACGATAAATCAGTAAAACAGGCGCGTGCTGAAATTGGCAAGCGCACACAGGTGTTGGATGTGTTGATAAACAATGCCGGTATTAGTGGTGTAAAGTTTGACAACACAGGAAATTCCATTGCTCAAACCCGAAATGCAATGGAAGCGGGGATCGACATTTTTAAAGAAGTGTATGAGACAAATGTATACGGGGTGGTACGAGTTACGCAGACGTTTTTGGATTTGCTAAAAAATTCGTCCGAGCCAAGAATTGTAAATGTAAGTTCAAGTGTGGGCTCACTGGCCCTTCAAAGCGATCCCAACTGGCCCGCGTACCATTACGGAAAATATGCAGTGTACGGTTCTTCAAAATCGGCGATGAATATGTATACCATTCACCTTGCTTACGAGCTCAAAGAAACCGCGTTTAAAATTAATGCGGTAGACCCTGGCTATACAAAAACGGATTTTACCAATCAACAGGGAACAGGTACGGCAGACGAAGCTGCCGCAAGGGTAGTTAAGTACGCGTTGATTGATAACAATGGACCTACCGGGAAGTTTTTCAGTGAAGAATCAAATCCGGTAACAGGTGAAATTCCTTGGTAATAACGGCTTGGCCAAATTAAATTAATCAGTCTTTCAATAAGAAAGTAAAAGCTTCACCACGGCTGACGTTGCTTAAGCACGTCAGCCTTTTATTTTCGATATGTTGAGCGAAGTGCTTGCAAGACGATGACTGCAGGTCCGGGTAAAATAGGCAAGCTCAGGGTAGAATCACTGAAGGGAAAAAATAATGAGGCTGATAAAACTCATGATCAGGTAAGGAACAATACCTGCTGCGCCGGCATAGTCTCCTGCTATTCGTTGTCCCAGGTATAATTGCAAAAATACAACAGCGGATGCTATTACACTAATGAGCGCCACAGCTTCAATGCCAAATGGGATTGTACATAATCCTGCTATTGCCAGCAGGGCTGTAAGCACTTCCTGAACGATAATTAAATGAAACAATAAAACGGATGAGCCTGAAAGTATTCCTCCTTTAAGGTGATCGATAAAATATGCCTTGTTGCCTTTGTAATCCTTTATTTTGCTTAGTCCTGCTTCAGTAAATGTGAAGACTAAAAAAGTTAGTGAAATCAGCTTTAAGATCATCAGTAGGGTTGCATCCAATACCATGTTAAGTTGTAGTTTATTTTATTTTTTTATTTGTTCAGGTTATAAACTTATAATAAAAGTTGCAAACACTAATCATCCCAAACTATAAGGATTAATGTTTGCAAAGTCTATCAATAATGTGTGTAATCTCAAGTAATAATAAGCCTCACATATTTTCAATCCACCAAAGGTATGCGTCATAGTCTGTTACTGGTATCTCGTCTGTTATGCCTAGCGCGCGGCACATGGTAACAATTTGACCTCTGTGGTACGATCCGTGATTCACTAAATGAAGGATATATTCATAGCGACTTTGTGTGCTGTCAGAGGCCTGAACGATTTGGATCAATTGTTCTTGGTTCAGTACAGAAAGATCATTGATCAGTTGTTGTGAACTCATCATCAGCTCCGCTATAATTTTTTCGACAATATGCTCTTCTTCTGGATCGTTAAATTCCTTGATTTGCCCTTTTACGAGAATAGTATGCCAGTAGAGCTGCGCAAAGAAAATATGTTGAAGCGTACGGTCTATTGTTCCGAAGCTTGAGCCGGTCTTCGTATACAGTATCTTTCGATCCAACGTCATCAACCAGGAAGTAAGCCGTTCGTTTGCCCAAAGATTATAACGGAGTAAACGGGTTGTAATATTTTGCAGGTGCATAAGGTATAGAGCTATCCCTGAATTGTTTTATAAACTACCGTTGTTGTCAGGCAAGGCATTAAATGCTCTTCGTTTTTCGTCCATCCAGTTGTTCATCGCCTCAGGTGAAGTCATGCTGTTACGCATTTCATTCATTGCCTGGATGTGAGCAGCATCGCCTTGTTGCACCATTTCACGGGCATGCATGCTCACCATCTTGGCGATTTCTTCAAATGTATCTGCACTGAAGTTTTGATTACATGCTCCACCTAATTCTTTGCACGTCATTGTTTTCATATCTGTGTCTATTTGTTATTATAATTAGTTGCCTTTCTTAAGTCAAATTAAGGCTATAATTTTTCTAGCGTAAAGTAAACAGATATTTTTCTTGAACGTTAGGTAAGGGAAATGTTTTTGTGAGAATACTCTTTTTAAAGGAGGTTGTTTAGATCACGCCGGTAAAGCAGCCTTAGGGAAAAATTGTGTTGATATGTGTTTTCGTTACTATTAACCCCCGTGTCTGTTTAAAGTTCTATCTTTACTCCTTTAATCCCATGCGAATTACATTCCTTCTTCTTTTAGTGTTTTACATATCTGTGGTGCAGGGGCAGCATTGCGATCAGTACGCGTCTTTAACACAAGATAAATATGGTGAGAAACTGTATGCGTTTAAGGACTATGTTGACGTTTATGATGGTCCTAAAAAGTTTTCATTGTACGGGTTTATTTGGGAGACGTCAATTGTACTGGTAATTGATGTTGTTTCCGAATTCGCATGCATGGGAACAGATGAAAAAATAGTAGCGAAGTTTGTGGACGGCTCTAAGTTGGAGATGAAAAATCAGTTGCAAAACTGTAATCGCCAGGTAGTTGTTCATCTAAACATGGGAACCGCACAATTGGATGCTTTTCGGAGTAAAGAAATCAAATCATTAAGTGTTTTTTCAAGAAGAGTACTAAGTGCAAACGCGGATGTTAGGGGTGATGTTGCGCGTACCGTCAGGTTAAGCATTGACTGTTTATCGAACTTTCTAACGGAGTCACCATTACGCGACACAATTGAAAATGACTTTACAATTTCCTTGCCTGAGCGTAATGACTCAACAGACAGATCACTGCTCGCAGAGCAGCTTCCCGAGTTCTTTGGGGGATATGAAAATTTATTAGCTTATCTACGGAACAACATCAAAGTTCCAAAAGGTACGAAGGGCGAGGTGATAGTTTCTTTTATATTAAATAAAGAAGGGATACCCGAAAACCCCTATATTGTTAAGGGAATTTCTTCTGCGTTCGATTCGGAAGTTCTTCGCGTGATTAATTCAATGCCGCGTTGGAAACCCGGGGTACAAAATGGCAAAGCAGTCAGCGTGCCGTACATAATACCATTAAATTTTAAATAACGTGATCAATTTTCCGTTAGCTTAAGATGAGTTATTGCACAGTGCTATAACGACAATAGTAAGTTCATCTTACATTCAAACTGAAAAGCGTCAACGTCTGGCATGCATGGACAAACTCAGAACCACAAAACTCAGAATCCAGAACCTCGAACGCAGAAGGTCGAACCTTAAATATTAGCCATCAGCAAAAAATAATAACAAATAGTTAAATGGTTTTCTTCGAGTCGGCGTCTTTGTAACTAGATTTATAATGCAACACGATCAGCGATGTTTGAACAGTTCAGAAAGAATTTTCCAATTGAAGATAATAAGTGGCAGGAGTATGTAAGTCGTTTTAAAAAAATAGAAGTTCCGGCGCGTACCAAGCTTTTAAGTGAGGGCGAGATCTCCAAGAGAATGTATTTAATTGAAAAGGGCTGCATTCGCGTATGGTATAACAATAATGGAAAGGACATTACAACGCAGTTTTTCTTTGAAGGCAATATGGTGAGCTCCATCGTGAGTTTCAGAAAGAAAATACCCAGTCCTGTTACACTTGAAACCATCGAGCCATGTATTGTTTGGTGGATCCATAAAAGGGACTTTGACAAAATAATTGAAGAGATAAAGGCTATACCTCAATTAAGGGATATGCTTATCGATATAGTATTTGACCGCACTTTTAACTACATGACCCATTTTATATCTTTTATAAAGGATACGCCTTATCAACGTTATTTGAACTTAATAAATGAACGGCCACATATAGTACAACGTGTGCCGCAACATTATATAGCCTCCTATTTGGGTATTACTAAAGTTCATTTGAGTCGCATAAAAAGCAAGCTGGCTAAAAAGAAATAGCCGATCTTCATTTGATAACAAATGTTATCGCCTCCCGGAATGCTGTGAAAGTAATTTTACAAATAAAATTATTTTAAAGATGAAAGCATTAGTAATGACTCCGGGAGGTGTAGCACCGCAATACGTTAAGAATTTTCCTGAACCGATAGCTGGTAGCAGAGATGAAGTATTGATTTCAGTAAAGGCAGCATCAATCAAACATTTAGATAAGTCCCGCGCTACAGGTAAACACTATTCAACAAAAGACGACATGCAACATGCAAAAGTAATTGGTGTTGATGGTATCGGACTATTGGAAGACGGAACTCGCGTTTATGCATTGGGTGTTACTGGCATGATTGCCGAAAAAGCTATTGTCGAAAAAAGCAAATTAATAACAGTACCTGAAGGTCTTGACGATGCTACCGCGGCAGCGTTGCCAAATGCAGTTGCAGGCTCAGTGATGGCGCTGCGCATCAGCGCAGGGATGAAGAATGGGGAGACAGTTCTGATAAACGGAGCAACCGGGTTTACTGGGAAGATGGCCGTGCAAATTGCAAAGTATTACGGTGCGAGAAAGGTTATTGTAACCGGAAGAAATGAAAAATCATTACAATCCTTATTGTCATTAGGAGCAGATGCAATTGTTCCTATCAGACAAGATGACAAATCATTTGTTGAACAAATAAAAAAATTACATGCTGAAACACCTATCGATGTTATCCTGGATTACCTGTGGGGTCATACAGCAGAACTTATTCTGGGGTCTTTAAAGGGTAAGGGTGCTTTTACCCATAGAACGCGTTTTGTCTCTATTGGCTCTCTTGCTGGTAATGAAATTCAACTTTCATCAGAAATGTTACGAAGCCTTAACCTGCAACTATCAGGTTCGGGTTTGGGGAGCTGGACGAAAGATGAAATGCAGAAGTTAATTAAAGAGATTCTTCCTGAAATGTTTCAGCTTGCTGCTGATAATAAATTAAAAGTAAATACCGTGACTGTCAATTTGCAGGACATTGAGAAAGTATGGGATATGGAAGTATCAGATGGTAAAAGATTGGTAGTGATTATTTGATATGAAAAAGTAGGTGCAATGGTTGCCAACTATGGGGTAGTTAATGCTGGTTGCAGGGAAATGTCCTGTAATTGGATATCCGTTGCAACGCTACTTCAAAATCAACCTATATAATAAGGTCTGCGTTTCGCATCACGTTTTGAAAACGGTAATGTAAACTTCCTCTTAAATAAAGACCTTTGCTGACAATATCTCTTGAATTCTATCAGTAGATTTGCGGCGGGCTCTTGTTGAACTATGACATTACTATGAAGGACATTGTGACAGCACCACCGAATTTACTCGATACTTTTAGCATATTCTGTTATTATACTGAGCAGCAAGTCCAGAGGAATAGAATCTTTCTTCAACAAAATCTCATTACTTTATTAGAAAAAGGGGAGAAGGTAGTTCACTACGGAAACAAGGCTACTACTATTAAGGATTCACAGTTTGTGTTGCTTTCTTCAGGCAATTGTCTTTTTACAGAAAAGCTAACAGTTAATAGTCATTTCCAAAGTACAATGTTCTTTTTTGATAATTCGGCGCTTACACGATTCTTTTTAAAGTATGCATCAATTATTGAAATGGTTTCGTCAGGAATAATTGAAAGAAGCGAGCCTTTCGTTGTCTTTGAGAAAGACGAATTTGTATTAAACTTTATTACATCACTTAGGTTAATTCAGAATCAAACATCTTTTCTTGCAGATAAGAAAAAAGAGTTAAAATTTGAGGAGCTTATGCTTCACCTTCTTGAAAAATATCCTGAGGCGATTTTGTCATTTCAGGCGCGTAGACAGGCAGCGTATTCTGACCTGGAAATAAAAAAAGCAGTAGAACAAAACATAACAAATAACCTTTCATTGGAGGAATTAGCATTTATATGCCATACAAGTGTTTCTACCTTTAAGCGAAAGTTTTTAAAACTTTACAACGTACCGCCTGGGCAGTACTTTGTGAAACGAAAGATGGAAATAGCAACGCAATTATTACTGCAGAATGAAAATCCAAGTGAAGTATTTCATAAAGTAGGGTATGAAAACCACTCTAGCTTCTCACAAATCTTTAAACAAGTGTATGGAATTAGTCCTAAACAGTTCCAACAACAAAAGATGACCTCTTCCCGATAGGTTTTGACTTAATAGCGATAGCCGTATAGGGTCTCGCTTGCACACCTTTGTGTAAGATTTAAAAACACAAAGTAAAATGGAAAAAGGAAAAACATCGGGAGCAGTTGCAGCTGTAAGCACAGAGGCGGCGGCGACGTTCACCCTAAGAAGCAAGGATCTGGGAGGTCAGTTTACGAAAAAACATTTTGCTACTGATTGCGCCGGAGAAAATATCTCCCCGGAATTGCATTGGGAAAATGCGCCGAAAGAAACGAAGGCGTTTGCATTAACAATGTATGACATGGACGCACCAACAGGCAGTGGTTTATGGCATTGGGTCGTATATAACATTCCGGCCACGCTTACATTTCTTAGTACAGACTCAGGAAGTCTATTAAAAAATCAGCTGCCCAACGAAGCAGTTGGTGGATTAAATGATGCGGGTGTTAAGGGGTACTATGGGCCCTGTCCTCCGCCAGGGCAACTTCACCGGTACATCTTTACCGTACATGCACTTAGCGAAACGATACAAGCAACCGAAAACGCAAGCGCAGCGCTAACTGGCTTTTTGCTTAACATGAACACAATTGCAAAAGCTTCGTTAGTTGTATATGCTCAGCAGTAAGCAATCTTGAGCTAATATCTTCTCCGTAGCGTATAGCTACGGAGTATTTCTTTATTAAGAATATTGAGTTAAAAACATTTAAGATAAGAATGGAAAATTCTGTGTCAGGCAAAACTATTTTTATAACAGGAGCCACAGATGGTCTAGGAAAATTGGTGGCAATGCATCTCGCTGAGCAAGGCGCTCACTTACTTATTCACGGTAGGAATATGACAAAAGGAGAAGAAGTTCTTCGTGATTTGAAGCATAGAACAGGTAATCCCAATATCCATTATTACAATGCTGACTTTTCTTTATTAAGTGATGTAAACGCTTTAGGCATAAGGCTATTAAATGAGGATAAAAGGATTGATATACTCATAAACAATGCGGGAACGGCTTTATCAAAACGCGAAGTGAATACAGATGGCATTGAACTGACATTGGCTGTGAACTACTTTGCTCAGGTGCTATTGACGGAAAAATTACTCGCCATTATGAGCTTACAATCCAGCAAAATAATCAACGTAGCATCTGCTGCCCAACGGGCTTTGGATTTTTCAGATTTTATGATGGAAAAATATTATGAGAGCTTTTCCGCCTACAGTAAAAGCAAGGCGGCTTTGATCATGTACACTTTTGATCTTGCAGAGCGGTTGAAGGGGAAAGGTATCACAGTAAATGCGCTCCATCCAGCCACATTAATGAATACAAAAATGGTTATGGATCGTAGTTATGTAATGAGTACTGTTGAAGAGGGGGCATCTGCAGTGGAAGGCTTGCTAAAGATTAAGGAGACGGGGTGTTATTATAACAGTAAACGTCTGTCCAAGGCGATCCCTCAGGTGTATGATGTTCCTACCAGAAGGAAACTTTGGAAGTTAACTAACGACATCTTAACCCCGTATCTTTTTTGCTAAACTGATTATCATTATATCACGAATCGTGCAATCAATTACGCGCTTGATAAATAAAAAAAATATTTAAAGTGAGTTAAAAACTTCAAGACGTGCTTCTATTATGGTAACGATTGAAATGTATCAAGAAGCAGTAATTTATTTAGAATAATTGATACAAGTTCATCTTTCCAAACAACTAAACTTAAGCACATGAAGAATCTCAACACGTAAAAATCCAACCTTATTTAAATGAAGCATTCATCTGACTAGGTGCATATCATAGTCAAGGAATTGCTATGCCTTTTTTACCCACTGCATCTGAATGTTCATAAAAGATCACCGCTGCTTAAAAACCAGGGGATGATATCGTATTGTCAAACTTAAAATCATTTGTTATGCATACCAGACAACTATGCTCTTTTTACATTTTGTTTTTTCTGCTATTCATTACGCAGGCGTTCGCACAAGTATCCTGGCTTCACGTCAATGGCAACCAGATCGTGGATGAGGCAGGAAATGTGGTTACACTACGTGGCGTATCAGTACTTGCGCCTGAACACAACAACGAATGTACAACTTGTAATCGTAAACCCATTAGCGAAATGCTTACCTGGCAGGCAGATGCTTCTGCAGGGTGGAATTCAAGGGTAGTACGGTTACAGGTTACAACAGCGAAAGTAAGTGATCCTGCCAAGAGTTTTGCAGCCATCATAGATCCGTACGTTCAACAAGCAATCGCCAAAGGTCTTTATATCATTGTCGACCTTCATTTTGTTTCTAATTTTGATTACAATGGCAGTGGTGGAATTTCACAAGAGCAGGTGCTTGAGTTCTGGAATTATGTAGCACCTCGCTATGCCAATACGCCAAATGTAATTTTCGAAGTATTTAACGAACCTATCAGCCCGGATTGTTGGACATGCTGGAAGGAGTTCATCCAGCCTGTTATCCAAAATATCCGAGCAGTGGCTCCAAACCTTATCCTGGTTGGAAACCCTCAGTGGAGCACAAGGGTAAATCAGGCCGTGACTGATCCTATTGCAGGCAACGACCTGGTTTATGTTTATCATATTTATCCTAACCAGGGAGCTGCAAGTGAAAATAATCTCAATTCAAAATTTGGTACAGCTGCGCAGTCTATTCCTGTAATGATAACTGAATTTGGATGGAATCAACATGCAAATTATTCTGACGGGGTAACTAACGGAACCACTTCAGGATGGGGCGTTCCATTCCGACAATACATTGATGCACGACCTCATATTAGTTGGACGGGATATATTTTTGATAACTACTGGAAACCGCAGTATTTTGACTGGAATTGGAATCTTATGGGTGGTGAGAACCAGGGACAGTTCTTACAAGATTGGTTGAAGGATACCAGAGACAACAATCAACCTCAACCCTCAGGCGTTATTGCTCATGCCGTTACATCCCATCAAATTAATTTATCATGGTCTGGAGTTAATACTGCAAATAATTATACTGTAAGTCGCTCTTTTAATAGTGGTGGACCTTATGTTGTAATTGCTTCCGGAGTCACATCAACAACTTATTCTGACACAACGGCTATTCCAGCTACAACGTACTATTATACTATAACATCAAATGGTGCTGGTGGAACTGCTACTATAGGCAGTCCAGTAAGCGCAACAACAGAAGGGGTAGGTTTTACTCCCGACATACCTTTATTTCTGGTAGCTACAGGAGGCAATGCACAAGTATCTTTAAGTTGGGGTGCTTCAGTAGGAGCTTCCGGATACAATATCAAGCGGTCGTCTACCAAGGGAGGACCTTATACAGTTATAGCTTCAAACGTAACGAACACTACTTATACTGACAGCAATGTAACCAATGGAACTATATATTACTACGTGGTTTCGGCGGTAGGAGAAAAGGTAAGTCGTAATTCTGCTGAGACTTCTGATGTACCCTCTTCTATTGTACTCATTAATGATAATAATACTGCCGCGCTCACAGGATCATGGTCATCAAGCACGGGAAGTCCAGGCTATTATGGAGCAGATTATTTACAGGATGGGAATACCGGAGTTGCAGGTGGAAAGAAAGCGCGTTATTCACCAAACCTACCTCTATCAGGAAACTATCATGTCTCTATTCGCTGGACATCCGCACCAAACCGCGCTTCAAATGTTCCAATCCAGGTCAATCACGCCGGCGGTACGACCGATCTCTTTATAAACCAGCGTCACAATGGTAGCACGTGGGTAGAACTCGGTAGCTTTAATTTTAATGCCGGGACTACCGGTAATATCATAATCCTCAATGATAGAGCGAATGGCTACGTGGTAGCAGATGCAGTTAAGTTTGCTTTGCGGTCTGAAGAAACTGGAAACAATCCTCCCACAGCACACTTCTCTACGAATATAGAAAACACGGATATTAATGTTGATGCAATCGGGAGTTCAGACGCAGATGGTAATATAGTTGCTTATGCGTGGAACTTTGGAGATGGTGAGACAGGCTCAGGAATAAACGCAAGCCATACGTATTCTTCAATTGGAAGTTATATAGTTACCCTTACTGTAACAGATGATGATGGATCTACTGATGCCCATCAAGATACTGTATTTATTAATGGAACCAGTCAAGGCATAACAACTACCGTTAACGTGAATCAAAAGCAGAATGGCGGCACCATGCAGGTGCTTGGTAATTTCTATTTTGACTCAGGCACAAATGGTTTTGTGAGAATACGGACTGACTTCACCAATGGATACGTTGTAGCAGATGCGGTCAAGTTTTCTAAATCAGGTCAAAGTGATATTGTCCTTGATAACTCGTCAACAAGTGGTGTTGCTATAGAAGGTGCATGGACAACAAGCAGTGCCAGCCCGGGCTATCAAGGGACCAATTATTTGCATGATGGAAATACCGGGAAAGGTAGCAAAAGAGTTACCTATACGCCGAGCTTGCCTGTAAATGGAGAATGGACTGTGTCTGTTCGTTGGACATCAGATCCTAACAGAGCCACTAATGTACCAATTGATATTGTTCACTCTTCCGCACCAACTAGTTTAACATCTATAAGCGAACAGCAGCTTTCTAATCAGGGAGAACCTTTTGCCCTGTACCCTAATCCTGCTCGGACCCTTATTAAGGTAAACTTCCCGGATAATTACGATTCACATATTAATATAAAGATTATTGATCCCTTTGAAGTGGTTTTAGATAAGAAAGGAGTAAGTGCAAGTGATGAAATTAAAATAGATAACCTGAAACCGGGGCTTTACACGGTAATAATCAATACCACAAAAGAGACTTTTACCAAAAAACTTGTCATTGAATAAGTTAAATGCTGTGAAAATTACAAAAGCTAGTGATGCCTCACTGGCTTTTGTTTATTTATTAAATCAAAAGTTGAATGCATTTAAAGAAGAAAAGGCCTGGTTATATAATTGCTAAATTTTATCGTTAAACCGTTTGAAATTGTTTTTAAACCAAAAATTCTCGTAATTAACTTTAAGTTTATGCGAGAATCTTTAAGCCACGATTTTGAGGAGCAGAAGCATTGGGATGCCATGAGGGAGGGCAGTGTTGCATCTCTTGAATGGCTCTACAATAATTATGCAAAGCTCCTTTATAATTATGGAAGGAAAATAGGAACAGAAACACCTGAGCTGGAAGACGCTATACATGACCTCTTTGTAGACTTATGGAAATCCAGGGAAAATATTTCGTCAACAACATCTGTTCGGTTCTACCTGTATAGTTCTCTCAGAAGGCGCATTCTGCGCAACAGTCGTGGCAATGATTTATTCGAAAGCCGAATAGAGGGTATAGAGAATGCATTGACATCTGCCGATCCTTCGGCAGAACAAACGCTTATTGATATTGAAGCACGTAACACGCAAGTTTTAAGGTTAAAAAAGTTTTTGAATGATCTTTCACCGCGGCAGTATGAAGCGCTGGTACTCAAATTTTATGATGAGCTATCATACGAAGAAATTGCAGCTATCTTAAACGTAAACACTCAATCTGCACGGAATTTGGTGCAACGTGGCCTTGAACACCTGCGACACTATTTAAAACTTACTATTTCAATTCTCTTCTTCTTCTTTCTTATCTAAAGGAGGAGACCTTCATCTCATACAGAGATTCTATTTAAATTAAAAAAAATAAGTTCAACTGAGTTAAAAACGGAGAATGCTGCTTTTGTATTAAAGTGAGTGAGCGTCTCGCTAATAGTTATGGAAGAACATCGGGATCAGAAAGCTGCTGAACTGGCGCAAAATGTATTGTTTATAAAATGGGTAAAAGACCGTGATAGTAATATAGAGTTAAACGTCTATTGGCGTAACTGGCTCAGTAACAATCCTGATAAACAGGAGATTTTTGAGGAGGCACGTGCTATGGTTCTTGCAGTGCTCGAAGAGGAGCAATACGACCTGCCCACCGGGAAGCAAAAAGAGCTATGGAACCGAATCTATGAATCGACACAAGCTGAAGCAGAGGATAAGGTGAAATTTCTTTGGAAGCCGTGGCGCCGTTGGGCTGCAGTGGTCTTTATTCTATGCATTGCTTTATGGGGGGGATTGCGGCTCTCGAACAAGAAGCAGATACATCAGTCATCGAGCGCAGAGAGTCACAACCTGATCTCGCAGCACAATACAAGTAGTACGCCGAAGACTGTTTTATTAGTGGATGGTAGTTCTATTATTCTACAACCTGGAAGTAAATTAAAATATCCCAATCAGTTTGTTGCAGATAGAAGAGAAGTCTACCTGGAAGGAGAGGCGTTTTTTGAGGTCAGCCGTGATCCGTCTAAACCTTTTTTAGTTCATTCGAATGAGATAGTAACAAGGGTGTTAGGGACCAGTTTTATTGTCAGAAATTTTGAAAGCGAGCGCGAGATCCGCGTGCAGGTAAAGTCGGGTAAGGTTTCAGTATTCCGGAGCTCCGAAGAGGCACATGAGACATTAAATGATACATCAGACCCGGTTGTACATGGCGTTGTGCTTACACCTAATCAACAAGTTGTTTATGAAAGAAAAGCAATGAGATTAACAAAATCATTGGTAGAAAATCCCGCCGTACTCACACCGATAGCAAAGCAGGATTTTGAATTTCACGATGCACCAATTCACGAGGTGTTTAAATCAATTGAAGAAGCATACGGTGTAACGATAGTATATGACGAACAAGCCCTTGTTAATTGTTCTTTAAATGCTTCACTCAATGATATTACTCTATACGAAAAGCTTAAACTTATATGTAAGACCATTAATGCTACTTATCAAATCATGGACTCACAAATCATTGTGTATGGTAAAGGATGCACAGAGTGATTGAAAGAAAAACGCCCAGATAAAACCAATTAAACAACCTATGCCTATGCAGACATAATAGCCTTTTATAAAAAGAAACCGATGATGCTCGAACATCATCGGCCATAAAATCACCCGATATATCCTTGGCGGGATGCGGGTGTATTTGCCTCAATTCCTAAACATTAAGACAAACCTTTTCAAAAGTATGAAAAAAGAACTAAAGGTTCATGGACAACTATTGTTCATTATGAGAATTTCATTACTTCAAATCCTGTTTGCTGGTATTGTGTTCAGTGTAGCCCACGCAACTGAACTAGATGCACAGGTATTAGATAGAAAATTCAGTGTTAAGTCAGAGGAGATTTCCTTACGACTCGCCTTGCAAAAGATAGGACGTGCAACTGACACCAAGTTCATGTACGAATCTCAACTCATTCCGACATCCATCAAAGTAAATCTTGAAGTTAATAACGAAAGACTATCTGATGTCCTGCAGCGATTATTAGAACCTTACCATATTCAATTCGAAGCTGAAGGGCATCAGATTATTCTTACCCGTAAACAATCAGCTCAATCAGACGCTAGCTCATTTGACGATAGCATGGCCTTACTTTCAATTACCGGTACTGTAAGGGATGAATTAGGTCAGCCACTTCCCGGTGTAAACGTAATGGTAAAAGGTACAACGAATGGTATAACTACAGATGGTGACGGTAAATATGCTATTAATGTTTCCGATCAGAATGCAATTCTGGTGTTTTCATTTATAGGATATGTGACTCAGGAAGTATCAGTAGGAGCACAAACACAGATTGATATAGCGATGACTCCGGATGTCACCTCACTTGATGAAGTTGTTGTGGTCGGCTATGGAGAAGTAAAGAAGTCTGATCTTACCGGATCCGTCGCTTCGGTTAATAACAATGAGTTGAATGCATTTCCTGTAGTAAATGCAATGCAGGGTTTGTCTGGAAGGGCAGCGGGAGTACAAGTGATCCAGTCATCCGGCGCACCAGGTGCTGGATTAAGCATGAGAATACGCGGTGGTAATTCGATGCTCGGCAGCAACGAGCCCTTATATGTAATTGATGGCTTTGCAATTTCCGGAAGTCCTACGCATCTAAATCCCGCAGATATAGAATCTCTTGAAATACTAAAGGATGCTTCAGCCACAGCCATCTATGGATCACGTGGCGCTAATGGCGTTGTGTTGATCACAACAAAAGGAGGAAAGAAGGGTACAAGCCAGGTGGCATTCGATACTTACGTTGGCTTTCAGCAGGTAATTAAAAAGGTTGATATGCTAAATGCAACAGAATTTGCATTACTGGCGAATGAACGTGCCAAGAATGATGATATCGCGCCGTACTTTACAAATGAACAGATTGCTTCTTTTGGTGAAGGCACTGACTGGCAGGATGAAATCTTCCGTACTGCACCAATACAGAATCACGTGTTAACTTTCTCAGGAGGCACAGACAAATCGCTTTACTCTGTCTCGGGTAGCTTCTTCCAACAAGATGGGGTTATTATCGGGTCTGATTATACACGCGGTTCTTTACGGGCAAACTTCAGTCAAAATATAAGTGATAAGTTCAAAGTTGCTTACACAAGTATTCTAACTCGTTCGGTAGGCAACACTTTAAGTAACGATAATGCCTCTCGCGGCGATGGTGTTGTTTCTGCAGCACTCACAGCACCTCCAACGGTGCCTGCAAAAGATGTCAATGGTAAGTACTCCAACGTTACACCCTATCCTTTTAGCTCCAATGCTGCTGAAAATCCTGTTGCTCTTGCACTGGAAAGACTCAACCGATCTACAAGATCATCTGCTTTGATGAATCTTTCTTTAAGTTATGAATTTATTGAAGGGTTAACACTGCGCGTGTCGGGTGGAGCTGACTACGCAAATACAAGAAATGACTACTATTCACCCAGCATTTTCAAGCTTACTCCTTCCGGTAATGCTTATAACTCCTTTGAAGATAGGGTAACTTATCTGAACGAGAACATACTTACTTATACAAAAACCGTTTTTGATACACACGTACTCGGACTTACCGGAGGTTTTACGTATCAGTCGGAAGCGTATAAATTTAATTCTTCTGGAGCAAGCGGCTTTCCTAATGATCAGTTGCTGAATAATAACCTTCAATCGGGAACAGTTATATCGCCTCCCAATTCTTCTGTGAGCGAATGGACTTTAATGTCCTGGCTGGGACGTGCAAACTACTCGATTAATGATAAATATCTCATTACTGCCAGCATGCGAGCTGATGGCTCCTCCCGTTTCGGAGATGCTAATAAATGGGGGTACTTTCCATCTGCGGCAGTGGCATGGCGAATTTCAGAAGAGGATTTTATTAAAAACATCGGTGCTGTTTCTAATTTAAAATTACGGGCAAGTTGGGGACAAACCGGTAATACCGCCATTTCTCCGTATCAGACACTGAACACGTTGAACTCCGCACCTATCGTGCTGAATGATAATCTTTACACAGGATATGCACCAGGACAAACAAAACCTAACCAGGATTTACGTTGGGAAACCACAACTCAAACTGACATTGGAGTTGACGTTGGATTCTTCAATGAAAGAATTACATTAACTGCTGACTACTACATAAAAAATACGACAGACCTACTTGCTACAGTTCCTTTACCTACATCGTCCGGATATATCAATGAGACAAGGAATATTGGTGAGATAAGAAACTCAGGTATTGAATTAACACTGGGTGCAGATATTCTTAGAAGCGATTTTAAATGGAATGCTTCTGCTAACTTCTCGGCTAATCGAAATGAAGCAGTAAAACTGGCAGGAGGAAGCGACGTTTTTAGTTCTGCGAGTTTGTCCGTTCCCTTAAGTGTTAGTGTTAACATTGTAAGGGAAGGTAGCCCTGTAGGTGCTTTTTTTGGATACGTTGAAGATGGACTTGATGCTCAAGGAAATATCAAGTACAAAGATGTAACGCCTGATGGGGTGTTAAATAACCTTGATCGTACTATTATCGGCGATCCTAACCCGGATTTTATTTACGGATTCAATAATAATTTCTCTTTTAAGAATTTTACGCTCAATGTGTTTTTTCAAGGTGTACAGGGTAACGATATTTTCAATTTTAATCTTGCCAACCACGCCGATGGATTCAACTTTGGCGAGAACCAGGTCCGGGACATACTCAACCACTGGACACCCGAAAATCCTAACCCTAATGCGCCAAATCCTCGCATCAGTGTAAATACAAAATTCCGTGAGTCTGATCGATTTATTGAAGATGGTTCGTTCCTTCGTCTTAAAAATGTAAAGCTTGGCTATAACCTTCCAGTAACCAATCTTAAACTCAATTGGTTAAAGTCTGCACATATTTACGCAAGTGCTCAAAATCTCTTAACACTCACCGGTTATTCCTGGTACGACCCTGAAGTGAGCACAAGGATAACCCAGTCTTCTATTGCGTTGGGAATCGATCAGACCAGTTACCCTAATGCACGTACTTATACTTTTGGATTGAATTTAGTTTTCTAAATCTGAATTGTTTATGAAGAGAATATATTTTACACTGACAATAATTGCGTTCATTTTCGTAGCAATTTCCTGTAATGAGCTTGAAGAAGAACCAAAGGACAGGCTTGCTGAAGAAACATTCTTTAAGAATAGAGGAGATGTTCTGGCAGCGATTTATGCAGTCTACGATCCGATAAGAGAATTTGGAAACTACGGAACCGTCTACCTTCTTGAGCAGGAAGCAAATGCTGACTACGGGCACGGTCGCGGAAGCTATGCGTCAATAAGTGAATACCAGGGATTGGATGGTACGAATATCAGCCGTGTGGAAACAATATGGGCAGCATCTTACCGTGCTATTCTTCGTGCAAATATTGTTCTTGATAACATTGCCAAGGTTTCAATGGATGAAAATGAGAAGAAAGCAATTATTGCTGAAGCTCGTTTTCTCAGAGCCTTTATGTATTACTCGCTGGTAAGAAATTGGGGGGGTGTCCCAATTAAAAGATCAAAAGATGATTCTGAACATACTCCGAGAGCTTCTGTTGATGATGTTTACGCATTTATACTTGAAGATTTAGCCATCGCAGAAACTGATCTTCCTTCTTCACAAAGCGAAGCGGGAAGGCCAACGAAGTGGGCTGCTAAAATATTTTTAGCGGATGTTCATCTCACACGAGGAAATTGGACTGTAGCGAGAGATAAGGCTAAAGAAGTTATTGATTCAAAATTATATTCATTAGTGCCTGTAAGTACGGTTGCGGACTTTGAAAAGTTATTCGGACCAGATGTTATTACAAGCTCGGAAGAAATTTTCTCACTGAAGTACTCCCGATCAGGAAATCAAGGCTTCCAGTACCTGCTATATATTCATGCTGAGAATACAAGCTATTCACCTGGAGGATTCAGAACCGTATATGGCTTGGCAAATTCTCCATTGATTAAGAACTGGAGTGATAGCGATTTGAGAAAAGAGTTTAATCTGTATTCTGAGTACATTCACAAAACAACAGGTGCAGTAGTTAAGCTACCTACCAATGAGCCGTATCAATTTAGAAAATTTAAAGATCCAGCAGGGGTTAGTTCAGCTTCCAATGGCAACGACCTTCCTATTTTCCGCTACGCCGATGTTTTACTGGTATATGCAGAGGCAGCAAGTCTTGCAGGTGGCAATCCTACACCTGAAGCCTTTGAAGCTGTTAACAAAATTAGAAGAAGAGCTTATGGCAAAGATATCAATACGCCTGATCCTACGATTGATCTCGCGGGCCTCGGCATGGATGATTTTCGAAATGCAGTTCTTACAGAACGTGCTTATGAATTCATGACGGAGGGAAAGCGCTGGCTTGATTTGAAACGCCTGGGCATAGATAAGCTTAAGCAATTTGTTTTGGAAGGAACTGGTAAAACTGTAAGAGATGTACATCTGCTGTGGCCAATTCCTAAGGCTGAAATTGATAATAACGACGCTATAGACGTAACGGAACAAAATCCCGGGTATTGATTTTACATTGATGAAGAACGTCGTTGAGTATCTGTAGAATTAAAAGCTTTGGTCAAAGCGCGAACAATGTATAATTCCTAAACGAAAATCATGATTAAATACTATAAGTCAATTGCTGTTCTGATATTCTGTTTCGCCCTTGCAACAGATCTCATCGCGCAAAAAGTTTATGAGGTAGACGTTTGCGTATATGGTGGCACCTCAGCGGGTGTCATCGCAGCGTATACCGCTAAAATGCAAGGAAAAAAAGTCATACTCATAGAACCTGGAAAGCATCTTGGCGGTATGAGCTCAGGCGGTTTAGGTTATACTGACATTGGTAACAAATATGCCATCACCGGACTAGCAAGGGAATTTTACAGACGTATTGGAAGTCATTATGGCAAGTTTGAACAATGGATCTTTGAGCCCAAGGTAGCAGAAACAATATTTAACGATTATGTAAAACAAGCACGATTGGATGTGCTGTATAATCGACGACTGAAACAACTGAATAAAGAAGGAACACGGGTTTCTGAGATAGGGCTTGAACAATCAGATGATCCTGCTAAAGGCACTACAGATCTTATTAAGGCGAAGATGTTTATCGATTGTGGTTATGAAGGAGACCTTATGGCGCAGGCTGGCATTTCCTATGCTGTTGGCAGGGAGGATAACAAGGATTATAACGAGACCATCAACGGAGTACAACTGATGGAGGGGCATCAGTTTCCGGATGGTATTGATCCCTACGTTATCCCTGGTAAACCTGCGAGTGGTTTGGTGTGGGGTGTTAGTCCTGCTCCTTTGGCAACTAATGGTACAGGAGATAAAAAGGTGCAAGCTTATAACTTCCGAATCTGTTTGTCTACTGATCCTGCCAATCAGGTTCCCGTAGCAAGACCAGAGGGATATGATTCAACACATTATGAACTTCTTGTCAGGTTGTTTAAAGCTTTTCCTGAGAAGCAGAAGCTAAATGATTATCTCATTGTAAGCGAGATGCCCAACAACAAAACGGATATCAACAACAGGGGTGGTTTTTCTTCAGATATGATTGGAATGAATTACGAATATCCTGATGGCACCTATGAAAAACGTGCTGCCATAGTAAAGGAACATGAGCGCTACACGAAAGGATTACTGTATTTCCTCGGTCACGATCCTCGTGTTCCCCAAGCGCTTCGTAAGGATATGCTTAGGTATGGTTATCCTAAAGATGAGTACACTGATAATAATAATTGGTCTCCGCAATTGTATGTTCGTGAGGCAAGAAGAATGATTGGTGCTTATGTTATGTCGCAGGCAAATTGTGAGGCGAGGGAAGTTGTAAAGGATGGGGTAGGTATGGCGGCGTATACAATGGACTCACACAATTGTCAGCGAGTTGTTGTGAATGGCATGGTAAAGAACGAGGGTAACGTTGAGGTTGGTGGTTTCGGACCATATCCTATTTCGTATGGCTCAATTGTTCCACGCCAGGCAGAGTGCACCAATGTATTTGTGCCCGTATGTCTTTCGGCAACTCATATTGCCTACGGGTCTATCCGGATGGAGCCAGTATTTATGGTACTTGCCCAATCAGCAGCGACCGCTGCAGTAATGGCTATTGACACAAAGGTTGACATTCAAAAAATAGACATTCAAAAATTGCAAGATAAGCTAAAGAAAGATCCTCTTGTAAATGGAAAGGTGTTTGAAATCCTCGTGGACAACGACGATAAAGATGCAGTACAAATAAATGGTAGTTGGGCTCGTGAACTAAGAGGTGGTTATGGTCCATCATATCTTGTTGGCGATAATAGCGCGGGTAAGAACACAAACGTAAGGTTTAATCCAATGATCCCTGTAAAGGGTCAGTATGAGGTTTTTGTTTACGTGCCTAAAATCAAAGGCATATCGGATAGTATGTTAACAACCGTAAGTCTAGAAAAAGAGAAGATCACAAGAGTTATTAAAGAGTCAGAGGTAAGCGTACAGGGACAAACTTCGGGTGAATGGGTTTCTTTAGGCAAGTATTATTTCTCAGCAGGAAAAAAATGTTTTGTTGAAATATCATCGGCTGAATCAAATGGAAAAGTAGTGGCGGATGCGGTAATATGGGTGCCAAGGTAAGCACTTAATGATCCCGCGCAACACATCTCATCAATTAATAGGCAACAAGTTGAAATATTAAAGAGAAGTATAACTACTTCTCTTTAATATTTTTATAAGTTCTCTTCCGTTGTAATTCGAAACACTTTAGATGGTGTTGAAGCTAAGGAATGCATTATGACGTATTTTCGATTACTCCTACAACGACCACGTGAAAATGGTGGGTACATACTTTCACTTCTCAAAATCGTTTTGTCGGCGAGAGCAAGCGCACTAATTTGACTTCTTATTTAGGTGTTTGCTTTATTAAAATCGTCGCAAATTGCCTTCATCGTTGCCGCAATGGCACCTGCCTGGGTAAATGGATCTGTTTTAACTTTGCTTACGTAATACAACACATACCAGTGGTGTTTAAATTAATCTTAAAAAAAGTGGAGCAGTAACCACTAAAAAAAACGGGCGTTACCGAAAAGCCTGAGAGTAGGAAAGTAATAAAATAGATTTAATATGTCTAACAGTGTTTCACTTCACAGAATACTGAAAGCGTCTCCCGAAAAGGTATTTCGGGCATTTACGCAAGCTCCTGCAATAGCATCATGGTTGCCGCCCTATGGATTTCTTTGCACCGTCCAAGAAATGAATGCAACAACAGGGGGGACATTCCGTATGTCATTCACAAATTTCTCTACGGGTAATAGCCATTCATTCGGTGGCACTTACGTGGAAGTAAAACCAAATGAATTGTTGAAGTATACGGATAAATTTGATGATCCTAACCTGCCAGGTGAAATAACAACATCTATATGGTTTAGAAAAACCATTGCAGGTACGGAAATAAAAATATTGCAAGAAGGAATTCCAGCTGCTATTCCTGCAGAAATGTGTTATCTGGGATGGCAGGAATCGCTTGAAAAGCTTACGAAGTTGGTAGAACCTGAGATACCAGATGCTTAAACGTAATCTGCCGTTTAAGCCAATGTTGAGAGCTTCACTATTCCGTGGGGCTTTTTCCGTTATAACACAGCGTCAAAATACATGTAGCGTTTTGTTACTATCGCTGTGTGTTACAGGCATGTGTTTGAACTGTTTCTTTTATGGATGAAAAACTAAGTAGCGTGAAAGATTCCAGGCTTGAATTGAGAACGGATCACTACTGCTAATGAGGATATTTTTAGATCGTCTAAAACAACCCTCCGAATGTCGTTTTTACCCAGTCTTGGTTTCTCAGTCGTCGGGTATATTTGCGTGAATCAAAGCATTAATCATGAGAGCACCATCCAAGGAAGTTGAAGTAGGTTATGACCAGAAGAAAGCAGAAGGCATAGCGCTATCGAGGAAACAGATGAAAATGAGTGCTGCGGAATTCATTTCGTTCTCCGCTTCTGCCATGATGCTCACTGCTCTTGGCATAGACATCATGCTTCCCGCGTTTGCTGAGTTGCGTCAACATCTTAGCCTTCGACCTGATTCGACAGCTCCTTCACAAATCATTTCATTTTTCTTTATGGGCCAGATCGTGCAGATCGTGTTTGGAATATTGTCTGACAGGTATGGAAGGCTGGCCATTCTGCGTATCGGATTCCCGCTCTACATAGTGGGTGGTGTTGCAGCCACTTTTGCACCAAACCTGATGTTGATGCTTGCTGCACGATTTTTCGCCGGCATGGGTGCCTCTGCTGTCTTTATGACGACCATCGCAGGCGTTCGCGATCGCTTTGTTGGTAATCAGATGGCAAGAACGATGTCACTTATCTTTACCATATTCCTGTTCACACCTGTTCTTGCACCGTTCCTCGGCATGGCCATTCTTTCCGTTGCGTCGTGGCAGATGGTATTTCTCGCGCCACCTATATTTGCCGTATTGGTTTTTCTCTGGTCATTACGATTGGAAGAATCACTTCCGGCTGATAAACGTGTGTCGTTGGGCTGGACCAGTGTTAGCCTCTCCGTTTGGAAAGTTATCGGTAACAAAACCTTTCTTCGTTACACTACAGTTACTACATTACTATTTACCGCATTGAGCGCATATGTTGGCAGTTCGGAACATATTGTTGGGACTATTTACGGAAGACCTGAACTCTTCGCGTGGATCTTCGCAGGCATTGGATTGCTGATGTCTCTTTGCTCGCTGCTCAATTCGCGTCTTTCAACAAAGTATGGCGCAAAACTTTCTGTTAAAGGACTACTTATCGCATATTCAATTATAGGAACCTTCCTGTTATCCTGGACGCTCGCTTTTGGCGATCCACCCGGTATCGCAATATTTTTTGGTTGTGTTGCCTTGATGTTGGCGATTAATCTGGCGGTTGAGCCTAACAGTAGCGCACTGGCTCTTGAACCTATGGGCGCTGTGGCGGGAATGGCGTCCTCCATTTACGGAACCCTTTTCTTTTCCTTTGGAGCATCAATGGGATCAGTAATAAGTCTACTCCTCGTGGATGGCGTTTTTCCATTGGTTATTAGTTTCTTTAGCATTGGTATTGTCAGCCTAGTATTAGCATTGACGGATCGAACAAAGTATTAGTCACTGGTATACATTCAATAACACAGTATGTAATCGAACACAGGAGTGTTCCCTTTCGAACAACAGAAGGGTAAATATCTTCATTTCAACGTCGGAAATGCATTGGCATAGAAAGTGAAATGAGCTGTTAAAAACGTGTTATGAAAAAACTGTACAGCTTTGCGGCTATTTCAATTTTTGCATTGTTCATCTCTGCAACTGTCAGGTCCGGGCTTCCGGCAGAAGAAGAAACGATACCGATGTCGTTATATGACAGCATTGTATCGATGGATGCAACCTGGGAAGATGCCTACAACAACTGCAAACTCGATGTAATGGAAGAATTGATCAGCGAGGATCTTGAATTCTACCACGACCAGGGAGGGCTACTTACCTCAAAGAGTAAATTAAACGAAGCGCTCAAAAACAATATTTGTGGCAAAGTAAAAAGAGTACTGAAGCAAGGCAGTATCGAAGTATATGAGATTAAAGGATATGGGGCCGTTGAAATGGGCCTGCATGGATTTATGAACATCAATCAGAAGGGATTCCCAGACCACTATGCTAAATTTATTCACCTGTGGAAAAGAGAAAATAACAAATGGCGAATAACGAGGGTTATCAGCTTGCATTAGTTTTTTCGATCGACTACTTTACTTAAAAGTTTAAGTGTCGGAAATAATAGCCGTTATGTTCATTGTCAACCTGCATTATATCGTATCTCTTGAGCAGATCGATCATCACATGAATGCTCATATGAAGTTTCTCAAAAAGTACTACGACAAGAAGATCTTTATGATGTCAGGAAGGAAGGTGCCCAGAACAGTAGGCATTATTCTGGCGAAAGCCGGAAGCCTTGAGGAGGTTGAAGCCATTATGAACGAAGATCCCTTTATCTCACATAAATTGGCAAAATCCTCTGTCATCCAATTTAACACTTCTCAATATCAGCCAGAGTTTAAAACAGTGTTAATGAGTTAGATTGTAACAGTTGCTTCTCACCTTGTTCGACGATAGGAATCAAATTCATAAAATGTGGATTTTTTGTATTATTGGCTTTCCTATTCGTTGATATGAAAGTATTATTGGTTATAGACATGCAGAATGAATCCTACTTCCCGCAGAAACCCTTCGAGGCGGATGAAGTTGTATCGAGGATAAATAATATAGCGCAAGCCTTCCGGAAGAACGGAGACAGCGTGATTTTTATTCAGCACGATGGTACGTTGGAGAACTGTTACCTTCCTGGAAGCAAAGGTTGGGAGATTCTTTCTGATCTTCAGCCAAAGGAGGTAGATCATGTCATTTCGAAAACTGCTAATGACTCTTTCTACAAAACTGAGCTAAAAGACCTATTAGTAAAGTTAAATGTATTGGAGTTAGTTATTACCGGGTCTGCTACTGATTTTTGTGTAGATGCAACGATTAAGTCGGCATTGACTTATGATTTTAATGTAACTGTTATTTCAAACGCTCATACTACCCAAGATCGGCCTGCATTGAAGGCGAAACAAGTCATCGATCACTACAATTGGGTCTGGCGTGAACTCTCAGCAACCAAACATAAAGTTAACGTAGTCGACGAAGCAAACTACCTTCTCAAATTACGTCAATCTGTATCGTAAATGCACAGTTGTTATAACCTGCTTGTTAAGATCACTGGACGAACTTGTGTTTCAGCGGAGTAAGTGAATCTAATGAAGCGTAAACTTTGGGTTGTAGACACCATTAGTCAAGTAAACGGTTTCTAACCATATCGATGTAAGTTCTTTTGTTGCGGCTGTTAGTTCATGAGTAAGCAAACCCGGAGAGGCGAGCAGTTTTTGTACTCTTTGCTTAAAGTTTGACGGTTTCTTTTCAAATGTTTCAACTATACTTATCGCATGCTTATCTCCAATTTGATATTTCTTGTTAAGGGCAAACAAAGCCTGCACGATATAATTAAGCGCACGCGTTATATCGCCTACTACTGAATAAACATCTCCCAAGAGCGCCGAACTTGCTGATTGCTGTAACGTAAATTCCGCTAACCAAAGGCAATCGCCTACAATAGTTTGATACAGTTTTTCAGGGTATGTACGCACTTGTTCCTTTAAATGCGTCAATACATTTGAGTTATCAAAGAGTATCTGGCTGCATTCTATTTCAGCCAGGTAAATGGTCGACCGAAATCCAAAGGGAGGCTGCTGATCATAACTGTGATGCCATTTTCCCTCGCCGGCATCATCAATTACTTTCTGAACCTGGTTGGTATTGCGATAAATAAAATCAACCTTTCCCACTTTTGTTTCCATCCAGGCACCTCCATTAACCCACGGTCCCCAATCATAAAATCCGGTAACGACCGGGTTTTCATTAAACGATATATCTTTCACAAAACTTCTGATATCTTCAATTTCAAATGGATTGTCTTCACGATAGTATAAACCCAAATCCAGATCTGACTTCTCGTGTGCACGACCTGCAGCGTACGAACCTCCAAGCACAACTGCTTGAATTCCTTTAATGCCCTTCAGCCTGGTAGTAATTTCCTTTAGGGCAGTTTGTTTTTCTTTTGATAATGTATACATACTTCATGTGATCACACGCTGCGATATACATCTAATTTTTCATAAGTCACAAATTTATATAGCGGTGGTTCTTGCTTCCGCTTCCGAAAGAATTTGATGGTGATTTCTTCGTGGTCTGTATTAAGTGCCACCGTTATTCATACCTTAGGGTATCTACTGGATTTTTAACAGCTACTTTCCGAACCTGAGAGGCTATAGCCAAAACACCTACCACAAAGAATATTACAACACTGATTACGATATCCCAAATACCGATGCTTACACGGTAATATTGAATTGCTGAAAGAAAGTCGTCGAAGAGCCAAGAGCTTATCGGAATTCCCAGTGCTATCGCGTAGAACATTAATTTTAAAAAGTCTTTTGATAGTAACCATGCTATGCCCGAATCGCTGGCACCGAATACCTTGCGAATGCCGGCTTCCTTCGTGCGCCATTCGGTTGTATAAATTACCATCCCCAGAAGTCCGAGCACGGAAATTGAAATGGCCAGTACACCTAAATATCCAATCATTTCCAAGAGCTTGCGATAAAAGAAGTAAAATTCCTCCATCTCATCATCAAAAAATTTCGCTTCAAGTTTTCTGCTATCGTGAAGTGTACTCCAGGTCTTCTCCATGGAAGTCATCGTATTTTTAATGTCGTTCGTGGTTAATTTCACATTTGCATAACGAAATTGACTTGTATCCGTTCTAAAGAAGAAACTTCGGATAGGTGTATGCAATGGTGCATAGTGAAAGTTTTTCAGTACACCAATCACTTCCAGGTAGTTTCCATCCACCAGGAAGGTCTTCCCGATTGCATCAATAGCATGATCAATATTCCAGGCATGAACAAATTCTTCATTAACAATTATATGTCGTTCTTGAGTGAAATCGCCAGGAGGGAAATTGCGTCCTGCAACCAACAAAAGATCCATGTTTTCAATATAATTCGAATCGACAAACAACTGCACGACTGCCAATGAATCCTTACCTGATTGTTCACGCACATACGTTTCTGTAAATGACATTCCCAATATTCCCGATGACTTTGAAATAGTTTGCACTTCAGCAAGCCTTGAAAATTCAGCATCAAATTTTGCAGGATCAAGCCCCTGCAGTTCAACATCCAGAATGTTATCAGTATTAAAGCCGTAATTGTAATTAAGGTTGTATTGGTATTGTTTTGAAAATATGAACATCAGGACGATGAAGCAAAAAGATAGTCCGAATTGAAATACAACAAGCACCTTCCGTATCCGCATTCGAGAAAATTTGTTGTTGACAGAAAGGCCCTTCAGTGACTGAATAGGATTCAAACCTGCAAAATGTAATGCAGGTAAAACACCAGTGATCATACCAGTAGCAATTGCAAATACCAGAAATACGGCAACCATTTCCCACGTCAAGCTCAGGTCCAGCCAGTTGCCGGGCATCATATCCTCAAACTCCGGTCGGATGAGAAAAAAGATGATCAAGGCACCGAAAAGGGATATAACAGTCATGGTCACGGTTTCTGCGATAAATTGCGCGAAGATTTGCAGCTTTGCGCCACCCATTGTCTTCCTCAATCCAACTTCTTTAGAGCGTTTTAATGCCCGGGCAATGAAAATGTTGCTGTAATTAAAGCATGCAGGTGCAAGGATCAATAAAGAGATCGTTCCGAAAATGAAGATTAATAAATAGTCTGTATCAGGCCCGAGAGAATTTTCCAGATCAGGGCCGGGTGTAATATCTGCTAATGCCTGCAATTTTAGTGATATCCTTGAATCTCTTGCCTTCTCGTTAAGGATATTCGTAATACGATCTAAAGATTCCTGAAGTTTCTCGCGTCTGGTTTGGTCAGACGCCAGAATATATATGTACTGATCTCTAAAAGATTTCCATACTCCTGCGATATATCTTTGAGTAATGGTGTCAGGTAATGTACTCATAGACACCAGCACTTCAAAACTGAAGTGCGAAAGCGACTCGTCTTTTACAATTCCTGTAACCTCAAACAATCCTGCGCCTTCGATCTCGATCATGCTTCCGATAAGTTCTCGCGATTTTCCTAACTTGGTAGCTACTGATTCTTTCAGTAAAATGCTGTTTGGCTTTAACAAGGCAGTTCGGGGGTTACCTTGAATAAGTTTAAAATCAAAGACTGAGAAGAAATTGTCGTCAGCATAATAGCCTTGCACCGGTATATTTACTTTACTTGATACAACTACGCTGCTGAACGCAGCATTAATACAAACAACCTCTTCTATTTCCGGTACTTCATTTTCTAAAACTTTGGTGAGAATAAAAGGCGCCGATGCCAGATCCGTTCGCTTTACGCCCTTCTCTACCGTTGAAATGATTCTGTAGATTTTGTCGCCCTTTGAGTGGAAGTCATCAAAAGAACTAACAAAGGAATAGAATGAAATAAAAAGAAGACTGACAGACATGCCGAGAGCCAGACCTAATACGTTCAGTAGAGAAAAATATTTGTGACGTACAAAATTCCGGATTGCAGTCTTAAAATAGCTAATTAGCATAAGCGAAGGATTTATGGGAAGACGCCGCCCGACATAGAATGTTACAAAATGTCGTTAAGCGTTTTTGATGCAAAGCGGTGAAATGTTTTGACAAGCATTTTAAATGCTACTTGGGTAAGAAGTATCGGCCGGGGCACAATTTTTCTAGGATTACAGTAAAACGATTACAACTATGAGACAGAAAGGTGATCATCCAGAAAAAAAGGACGCTCAGGAAATCAAAGCGCATCAGGGGCAGCACCATAAGGGCGGTCCGAACGGAAGTAGCAAGACAGCAAAAAAGCATGAAAAGGATGAGTCGGGTGGCGCTGACCATAATACGACGAAGAAGCAGGGCAACAGTATATAGAGC
>NZ_JAHESD010000047.1 GCF_018598585.1 Chryseosolibacter indicum | reverse complement strand
ACACAGCTTACCCTCCTTTCCTTAGGCAGATAAGTTTCACAAGCCCACGGGAGTCTTAGAGTAATATATTTTATAATAAGGAAATCTAAGCCATATGACTTATATCGAATTGTTGGGCCAATAGAGCCGGACAAATTTGTGGTTCAAAAAAAGACCAATTTTTCAATAAGTTTTCATATTGGTACAAATAAACGGCATGGAGACAACGCTTGATTTTAAAAAAATTAAAACGAGGGATAGGCTAAAAATTGACACAGCCAACCCTTCGCTTTTTAAAGAGATGGTGCTTCGAATAGTCCTGCGCATTTGGCACATACCACAGCCACGCAAACTCACTGCGACACCAAAGCTACTTGTGTATTTGACCTACTAAAATTTGTAAGAGAGTATGACTGACATTCTCACAAACGGAACCGAAATTAAACAGAGAATTATATCTGAAATTGATAATGCAAGACAAGGCATTTATCTCGCTATGGCTTGGTTTACTGACAGAGATATTGCTAACGCATTCATTAAGGCAAAAAGAAGAAATGTAATAGTTGATGTTGTTCTTTCCTCAAATGCTCAAAACGAAATTGTTAAGCAGATGCTAATAGCAGCAAATATCAATGTCCATGCTTTCCAGACAGGCGATGAAAGAGGAACGATGCACCATAAATTTTGTCTTATCGATAATAAAATTTCGATTAATGGTTCATTCAATTATTCTTACAATGCATCCAACAATAATGTTGAAAACATCCATGTTTCAGATGATTACGACATTTACCGACAACTATTTTCTGAATTTGAACGGATAAGATATAATATCGACAATAACATAGCTGTAAATACGATAGTAAAAGACACAAATCCAGAACAAACAAATCCAATGCAATCAATACAGCCTACAAACCCTGATACTTTTTATCAGCAACTATATAACCTTGTTTATTCATCAGCACAAATTAATACAGAAGACTTCAAGCGAAAAGGATTTCAAAAATCAAAAGAAAGCGTTGGCAACATTGACATTTTTGAATCTGAATACTTAAGCATTAAGGAAGAAATTAAAGTTTTTGCTACTGATGACAGTTTGGTGAGCAAAAAAAACATATTATTAGCAAATATTACTAATGCTTTTGAAACCAAAAAAGCGGAGTTGGAAATTGATAAGGAAAAGGAGATAAATGCAGTTGCAAAAAGTAATGATTTAGAGAAACGGCAACTCACTGATAAAACATCAAGCCTACAACAAGAGAAGACCATACTAGAGTCAGGCAATCAAAACACTGGTGAAAAAGGCTTATTACAACTCAATAAAGAAATTGAAAGAATTAAACTTGATAAAAAGTCGTTAGAACAATCTTTTGTTATTAAAGAGTTTTGGTCTACCGGTACTATTCTCGTAACGCTCTTATTAGCAGTACTTGCTTTTTATTTATCATTATTTTTTGCTTCCGCAATGTATAAAGTGTTTTTTGAGGGTAATGTGATTCGTAAAGCATTAGAGGCAGGTGGAACACCTGGATTACCACAGCTTGTTGATGCTAATGCTATCCTTAAGATTTTCAGGCAACAGGGAGCATTGTTTGGATTTATTGCTGCAATTTTCTTTCTCTTTCCTGTCCTAATATCAAATATAAAATTATTTGGTAGTGAGAAAAAGTGGGTAAGTAACGTTTTGTTTTGGGTTGGCCTACTGATATTTGACATCGTGGTTGCAGCAATGGTTGCATTTAATACTGACGAAATAAAATCGCTACTAAAAGGCGAAGAATCTCATCTTAAAATTTGGCAAGTTGTGGAGCATGGTGAGTTTTGGCTGATGTTTGTTTTCGGGATGATGCCATTGATTGTTACACATTATGCCATTGATAACATATACAATGCTTACAGAAATTCCCAAAGGCATCTTGTTGATGCAGAAAAAGAAAAAAAGATTAAAATTCTAGATGAAGAAATGCTGGACCTTGATGCTAATAGAGAAGCTATTATCAACAGAATTAAACAAAAAGAAGATGCTCTAAAAGAAAGCAATGATAAAATCTTGAAATTGGAAGTAGAATTGGACGCTCTTCAAAATCATATTCATAACAGATATATCCAATTGCTAAGGCCTATTAAAACTATTTTTGATGATTTTAATGCAAAAGTAATAAGTGGTAAAATATTTACCGATGAAATTTTGCTTAGTGTTGTGTCAGCATATAAATCGGGTTTTATTGAATATTTACCAACTTATTTTTCCGAAGATGAAGTAGCTAATAGAGTTGTAAGAATTGAACAAGTCATTGCACCAATTAAATAAGTTATTTTAAATGAAAAATATATTTACCGTTTGTTCGATAGTAATACTTGTTACTTGTGGTCCGGCACCAGAGAACAAGAACTTATCATATAAAAATATTGTCATTCTTTCCGATATGTCGAGCCGTATTAACAATACGCCGCCGAAAGATATTGATGAAATTCATAAAATACTGGAGTATTTTAAAAACGAGTGTGTCAAACCAGGTGAAAAAATAGGAGATAAATCATCGATTTCCTTTTCAGCATTCTCTGAAAAAAATTCTACGTCTATAGACATCAATCAAATTAAAAATTTAGGTGAAAAGCAACGCTTCATAAACTCAACCGGTGAATATAAAAATAGTGGACTAATTCAGAGAATTGAAGATTTTGAAAAATCTGTAAGGAAGGTTTACGCTACTACAAAAAATCCAGGATTGGATTTAATAAGTGTTTTAATTGAGAAAATCGAAAATGAACCAACTATTAAGCAAAATACATTTGTAACGGACGGTGTAGATACAACTTTTATCAACTACGAGAATGATATTTATATTTTTACAGACGGTTATTTGGAATACCTTAATAAAAGCGGGAATAATCAATTTTATTTTGGCATCCCTGAAATTGAGAAGATTAGACAGTTTTGTAAGATTAATAGTGTAGATATATCAACAGCACTTGACATGAACAGTTCATTGAGTTTACAAACTATCAAAAGCAAGAAAAATAAACACATTAACCTTCATATATTAGAAACACATGAGAGAGATTTTGATACGAAAAACCAAACCTATAAATACCCAAAAGGTTTAAGAGATAATGAAATTCTAGAAGCAGTATGGCGAAAGTGGGCGAAAGAAAGTGGGTTTAATAATTTTGAATGGAAGAAATACTAACTACTTAAATCAGACACATTGCCCGGTCTCACATCGAACCCATTCAATAAGTGTGCTGAGTTCGGTGGTAAGCTGACAGGTAGAGTTGAAATATTTTCATCGCAAGACTGACTTGATTAAGAAACGTAACATTAATGAGTGACGAAAGACAAGGCTACGAATGAAGCAAGAACAACTGCCCTACTGCCGCCAATAAAAATTTTTATACAATATTGAGTCAAAATTAGTTAGGGAGTCATACTGAAGGGCATTTTAATAGGTTCTAGGACTCTGATGCTCACACAAACTAAAGATACCGTCATTCCGAAACTACAACCTTTTGTGCAGTGCGATGAGATATATTTGAGGAATCCCGTGTCCTTCAACCGTTAATAGAAGGACGCACAGCAACGCACGGATGAAGTAAGCTATCCAAGGGATACCTCGCAGTAAGTTCAGCGCGATGATTTACGTGAGCAGGCTCGGTATGACGTGCTCGATGTGAGTTCATCTGCTCGGGTCATTTACTCACGCATTTTAATACGGCTTGTCATTCGCCTCCAACACTCAAGCAAACCCTTCACTGTGGGCTTTTCATTTCATCCCTCACGCGAGAAAGACATACCCTTAGGAAAGAGAATTGTGTGTTTGGGAAAATTTCGGGCGAGAAGAGATTGGTAGTTTACTTGCAATTTTTTATCTTAGTTGATAACTGATTCCTAGACCCACCTGATCCACTCGATCGCAAGCCCACTTGGAGTCAATAAAAACAATAAATAGTAGAGTTCATCCTTTGGATGAGTGTGCTATTGCTTTCGTGCGAGTTCAATCTAGAAACTTAAATAAAAACCCGAATTATGATCTCCTCTTCCAAATCAGAAAAGATGCTTCTTGCGTTAAAGGATTACAAGAAGCGTTATTTAACAAAGAACTTATCAGACCTTGACGAGTCAGGCACACGCATCATGATAAACACTTTTTTAACTTCTATTCTTGGTTATCAGGAGTTGGAAGAGATTAAAACAGAGTTCATGATTAAAGGAACTTATGCCGATTACATCGTGCAAACAGGAGGCAAAAGACATTTCTTGGTAGAAGTAAAAGCTTTTTCCATTGATCTTTCTGATAAGCATTTAAGGCAAGCCATTAATTACGGAGCTAACGAAGGTATTGAATGGGCGGTACTCACAAATGGCAGGCAGTTCCAGTTCTATAGAATTCTATTTGAAAAACCAATAAGTGAGAAGCTCGTCTTCGAAATAGATTTCCATGCTGAGGACTATGATGTAAAAGAAGCTCTTGAGCTATTAACATACTTCCATAAAGATGCGATTGTAAAGAAAAGCCTCGACAATGTTTGGGCTCGGTATACTGCCTTAGAGCCAATAGGCCTTGCCGGGTTGCTATTCTCACCTCATGTAGTAAGCTTTTTAAAGAAAGAGCTAAGAGCGAAGTACGACACCAAGTTTGAGGACGAAGATATCCTTGAAGCCTTAACGGAAATTGTATGCTTAGAAATTCCGCTTGAAAAATTGAAGATACCCAAGTTCAAAGCAAAGAAAAAGAAGACTAGGATAAAGCCAACAGCACCAACTGAAAACCCGATTCAAGTACTTGAAGAGCGGTTTGAGGAGGAGGCAAAGGAAATAAACCCTCAAGCTTAACCATATGAAGAAGTTTTTTATTCTATTGCTGCTATCTGTTGGTTTTCAAGTTTATGCGCAAGACGATGCAGTCGTGCTGGTGATACCGAATGCGGATAGTAAAATTTTGCTGGATGGACTTGAAAAAGGCGTTTCAAAATCAGGTTCATCAGTGCGATTGGAAACATCGGCAGGTGAACATTATATTGAAGCTCAGCCGATCAACCCAGCTTTACAAACGAAGGGAGAAGTTGTTCTACTTGAATCTAACAAGCAAAAGATTTTAAAAATTCAATTTGAGGAGCGGTTAGGTAGTAGTGTTGAGTTAATAAAAGTAGCAGACTTAAATATCTCCCTACCAGGAGTTGTTACAGTTAGCGCCTGGAACTCCGACCATCCAAATCAAAACTACCCATATCCAACCCAATGGTTTGCCTTTGAGAAAGGTGATGAGATTGTTCTTGACGCAACAATGTCAAATAGGAACGGGACGAATATTATTAATGTGTTAACCTATCCAGATAAAGTTGTCAGATACTCAAACAATGGTTTTACAGAACTTAAAGATGTTCGAATTAAAGTTGAGCAGCGTGGCATCTTTGCTTTTGTCTTAGCAACAAACCATGCTTTTGATAGAAATTGCTTTCTTAAAATTCATAGGAAGCCCGCGACCGCTGAAACTACAACTTTTAATTCAACCGTTTCGCTTAAAAAGATATACACACCTATTTCAATTCATGAAGTACAGGATTTCTTTATTAACGGTGGCTTAAATGCAACATTTGCTAATGGAAAATCTCGAATTACAATTCCCATATCATTGCCCGAAAATACAGTAGAATGGTATTATCGGTTTTCAGCTTCCAGAAATAAGGAAGATATTGAGAATGTAAAAACAAACTTTAAGCTTCTTTCAGAAGTTGCTACTGCAACTTTTGGATTGACAGGAGTAAGTGGTATGGTAACCGAAAGTATTTTTAATAACCTTGCTCAACCCCCTGGCTCTGATTTTTGTGATATCTATTTGTTGCCCTCCGAGTACCGCTCAACATTTGAAGCAAAGCAAGATGATCAATTGAGACATTACCCTGATGGAGGAAGACAAAATTTCAAGTCGGGAAATGTGAGGGTTACATGTTGCAATACAGGTCAATTTTATTTAGGAATAAAGAATCCTGCAGCCACTATGGGAATTAATGTGTCAATTGAAGTTGTAGCAATTACTGTTAAGGAAGATTATGTGATGGAGTATGTTCAGAATTAATCCAGATGTCCATGCTTCTAATCGAAGATGTATGCAAACTTTCCGTTGCAAGTCCTCGGTGAGAGAACCATACTCTTCGGAAAAAGAATGTGGTGGTTGGGAAAGTTTCAGGGTAGAGAGGATTGATGATTAACAAAGAATCTTTAGCTTTAGTAAAAATACAATTCCTCAGCACTCCACCTGAGCCACACAGCTTACCATCCTTTTCTCAGATGGATAAGTTTCACAAGGCCCATGGGAGTCGTTAGAATTTTATATTTTAATAATAAGGAGTTGGCGGCAATGGCTCTTATGACATGACAGGTTTCAAATCAATAATTCTTCTGACGCTTATATCAATTCAGACAATGGGACAAGATTCAACCCCATTGACAGAGGACAATTGGCTTGAAAAACAATTAGGACTTGCCACCCTGACTAAGTCAAGTGACGAAATTGATCTAAGGATCTTCCTCGATCGCGGAATCACAAACGGTGGACATGTTGTGCATTTGGTTAAAAACAACGGAGGGTGGACTGGTGTGAAATATGATTACCTCCTTAAAATGAAGAAAGGGACAGTCATTAATAAAATAATAAAGACCACCAAGACGGAATTGAAATCGAAAGACTGGGACTCTTTGTGGACTAAATTGGAGAACCTTGACATTCTAATCCTGCCTACCCAGGACAGCATAAAAGATAAACTGAGAAAAGAGGTGACCACAAAAAGAGGCAAAGGTTATGAAGTGATGGTCGTGACGGATGGTTCGAACTATAACCTAAACCTAAAGAAGGACGATAAGTTTATCAGGTACTCGTTCCATGAACCTTGGACGTATTCTCAAAAATATTCAGACGTTGACGAAGTAAGAAAATACAGCGAGATAATAGGGACGCTGGAAAAGGAGTTTCAAATTAAATTTAGACAATGAGCCACTGCCGCCAACAATGCATATAAATCATGCCGGCAGAGTTTGATGATTTATTATTAATTGGTCTGCCGGCACGCTTTATATGCGAACGATATCAGCCATATGGCTTATATCGAATTGTTTGGGAGCAAGCTTTTTAAGACAGACAAGTGATAGGATTTAAAAGAGAAAAATTTAGTGACTGGGAAAGAAAAAGCCTAAAGGAAAAGTACTCCTTAAAAGGAATATGGACGGCTCTTGGGCTTTTGCTGATCATTGGACTAATCGGTTCTTTTATTTTTCCATTTCTTCCACCTAGATATGGTGGGAGTTGGAATCCACCTACAACGGGACAGGAATATAATGAACGACTGATAACAAATCTCATCATGTTTCCTATTCTCATAATTTTCACCCTTCTTGCTGTTATACTACGTTCCACCATTGACCTCAAGCTTGGATACAAAAAATTAACTGACTTCGAAGTAACGAAAATCCTAGAACTAGGAAATGTAAAAATTTTAATACTAGATAACTGGAGACTGTTTAGTGTCAGAAAACACGAGGACTACTTTGACAACGTGAAAGAAGGTCAAAGAATTCAAATTAAAAGAACTGGGACACACAGACTGATTAATTATTATGTGTATGACAAAAAAGCCAGCGCCTAACAATGGCGTATAAATCATGTCGGCAGAATTTGTTGATAATATTAATTTGGTCTGCCGGCACGCTTTATATGCGAACGTTGGCAGCAACTTTAGTAAAGTTCCGATAGATGGGAAATTTGACTACTTTTCTAAACAACTTTTCAGAATTTACTCCCGATGCGGTTAATGACCTTAACTGCTGCATAGTTGAAGAAAGCTTTTTGAAGGGAGATGTACTTGTTCAGAAAGGTAGGGTGTGCGGAAAACTCATTTATATAAAAAAAGGATTGGTAAAGCTATCCTTCGAGGGAGACTACAAAGAGTTTATCATGCGATTCTTCAGTGAAAACGCTTTGTCAACCGTCCTCGACAGCTTTCTCAATCAAACACCTTCTTCATATCGCATCGTTGCTATAGAACCTACAGAAATTAGCTATATCACATTTTATAAGATTGAGGAATTGTGTAGAAAACATCATTGCGTTGAAGCGGCTTTCAGAAAATTTATTGCTCACGCTTCCACCAATATGATGGCCAGGATAAGTGAGATGCTGGAAGAAGACGGAACACAACGGTACCATAACTTTTTGAAACAAAATCCATCGCTGATGCAGCGCATTAGTTTGGGCGACCTGGCAAGTTACCTGGGCATTACACAAGTATCCCTGAGCAGGATAAGGTCTAAGCAATAATTTTTTATCATTTGTAAAAAACGATTCTGAGTGCTTAAGGTAGTTTTGTTTTGAAATAATCAGGCATGAAAAACGATCTTAAAATCATCAACGAACATCAAAAATTTCAGAAGGTATCACTCAAAGAAACTACTAACTCCTTTTACCTTCTTCTGGCCGCGGAAATCGATCATTCATTGTTTCCCTTTTTTATAACCACGAGCAAAAAAAAGAAATACATAATCCGTGAGGCAAAAGAATGGTCTGGTGAGTTATTAAAACAAGGGATAGCTATAGATGCAACTACATTTTATGCATGTCTGATTCCACCCGGCATAGGAAAATATTTGAAAGAAAGACAGGGAGAAGTTCAAGTGGCAAAATATGACTTTGTCATCCTTATCGAAACAAGTTCCCGGCAAAAAATGGAAGAAATACAGAATAGCGATGAGTATAAGCAAATGGTTCAAAAAATTACTTCTATCGCTACTGCGACTCATTTCATAACTGCTGTTAATGTCAAGCGGATTGATTCAGTGGACCACAAAAGCCCGGGCGTATTTTTGTTCAATTACTTCTTTGCGGATGACCTTCAGCAAAACATCGGAATTTGGGAGTATACAGCAGGATGGTTTCAACAAGAGACGGGACTTGACAATTCAACCGTTTTACTACCGCAGGGGAACAGTAACACCAAATATACCATTATCAATCATTGTCGGTGGGACAATATGAGTGACATATTGCCCTCGCTTTTATTTAAAAGAACCTTTCAAACATACGTGCTTGACAATTTCTATGCTAACAAGGTTGCAGCTATGCCAATACTTTATAAAAAAGCCTGATTAAGACAAAGACGCCGCCAACATTGTATTTCTTAACCTCCCGCTCAGCGTCACTCGTTAGAGGACGCTGAGCTTCCTGAAACTTTATCGTAAATCTCACCTGATTCTTTGTACGTTTTATGATAGCCTTCAACGCGTACGTTTTATCGAATACAGTTACAAGGGCGGTCGCGATAAACCTGATTTGTTCAGGTAATCAATCAATAAGTCGCTCAACCAGGTTGGTAAAGAAGAGAACCTTAAATACGAAATCTCGAGTGCTGCAAAAGTCAGTCTAGGTGAGGAATGAGAAATCAATTGTCAACCCTTAACAAAATCAGTATCTGACAAATCAATCCATCCAAGCAACTTTTACATTTCGTTTACATTTTTTTTACATACCCTTTACCAATGCGGGCCACTAAGACCTGTAGTTTTGGTGGAATTGATATTAAAATGACACAATGATGAAATGCATACCTGGCTTGCTCTTTATATTTATCTTCTGCACTTCCTGCGGGCAAAATCAAACAAGCGTACCCAAACAAAATATCAGGAACCATAGAACAGGATTATCCGAGTCTCAACTGAAGGAGGCCGCGGGTTCCAAGGTGCCCGTGAGTATGGTTCGGAATGTAAGGCAAGCAAAAAATGGGGATATTTTAATTGCTTCTTATATAGGTGTTTATCGATACGATGGAACGTCTTTTACCAATATAACAAGCACAATAGAGTGGCCGACCTTCTGGGATGTGCTGGAAGATAGAAAGGGAAATCTTTGGTTGGCTTCCCAAGATTCGGGCGTTTACCGTATGCCTGCCGGGCAGACAGGCTTTAAGCATTTCACAGCAAAGGATGGATCTGGCATTAATTCAGCGCTTCATATTTATGAAGACAGATCAGGTAATATCTGGTTCGGATCAAGCCGTTACGATGGGAAATCTTTTCGAAGCTTTACCACAAAAGATGGATTTCCCAGTAACAGTATTCGTTTACTTCTTGAAGACAAAACCGGCAAGCTTTGGTTTGGTGCACAAGGAGAAAATATGTTCGTTTATGATGCCCGCCTGAATGGCGAAATCGGGCAGGGAAAAACATTTACGGTTTTAAAGAACAAAGAAGGCAAAGCGTTTAACAACGTGTGGTCAATAATCGAAGATAGAAAGGGAAATATTTGGTTCGGTGACAATAATGGACTTTGGCGCTATGACGGCAGAACCTTTACTAATGTATCGCGCAGGGGAGCTTATGCAATAATCGAAGATAAAAAAGGGAATATCTGGACTACGGGTATTGTAAATGCAGGGGGCTGGGCACTTTCACGTTATGATCAAAAATCTTTGTACGATAAAAATCCTACTGTAACCGAAATAATGTCAATAAAAGAAGGGGCGCTTTTGAGAATTCTGGAAGCTAACGATGGAAGTATTTGGTTTGGAGCTATGAACGGAGTGTATCGCTATGATGGAAACACCATCACGGACTTTAAAAGTAAAGAGGTTCAGAAATGAAGTGTAGACTGCTTAGTGAAGAATTTTTTAGCTTTAGTAAAATACAATTCCTCAGCACTCCATCTGAGCCACACAGCTTACCATCCTTTCCTTAGGCGATAAGTTTCACAAAGCCATGGGAGTATTAGAGTGATTAAATTTTATAATAAAGGATATAAGCTGTATGCTTATATCGAAATGTTGGAAGCAATGCACCCTGGAAAAATACTCCCATGATAGAATCGAAATTGAATAGGTCAGACGAGAAAAGAATTTTCGATGGAATAAAATTGACTCTCTTTTTCGGATTTGTTGTAATTATTGTTTCCGTCCTTTTAATTGGTCTCATTCCTCTCCTTGCACATATTTTTGGACGTGAACCATCTGATGGTTTCTTGAAAAGAGGGTTGTTTATCCTTTCGCTTGTTTTGCTGTTTTACTTAGTAGTTACCTGGAGAAATCTAATCAAGTTTATTGATCTTAACTTTGGAAGGAAATTGACTTTCACGACAAGCGATTATAAAATAGAAAAGGGTAAGGCTGGGGTCATTTTGATAACAATAAGTCCATTAAAACTAAAACTAGATTTGTATGACGATTTGCAAACTCTAATTAAGCAGAACGAACCGATAACAATTGAAGTGTCGAAATTCAGTAAGGCTTTATTATTCATTTCGCATGGTACTGAGAATTTGCTTCAAAATGGAAAAAGAAAATGACTAAGAAACCTAAATGCGACTTAAATAAAAAATTAAAACTTTCCTGAGGGATTTGGTAAAATAGATATTATAATGCAAAAATGACAAGGAGTAACAATGTGCTAACTTCGATCGCGTGTATGATTTCAGGATGGTTCCTAAATGCATGCGCGTGGACGACAAAATTGGGACCTTCAGTAAGCACGCTGTCATTGCTTTGCGGAGTTGGGCTATTTATTGGTGGAGTAATTTTTCTTGTTGTTACCCTATCAAGCAAACGTCGATAAGAGGCACAGACGGACAACAAAGTATATTGTAACCTCCCCCGAAAATTGGGCCACTCAAAAGTTTCCTTTTCAGTCTATAAGCAAAAATAAGTGACTGCTTCATGAATATGAAGACCAAGGCTAGCGGTTGCCTTGGGGCAACCGGTCTTGCATAACGATTTTGCCGCATAGTCCCGAAGGGTATGCTCCAAATTTTAGTCCTACAATGAAGCGTGAACGAAGCCTGAACGAAGCGCCACCGAGGCAACCAAAAATCCAGCCATCAAGTATTAAGCATCGAGCACCAGAACCATGCTAAATCATTAAGAGACCATTGCATTCATACAGTTTCACTCAAAATAATAATACTACGTTTCTCACCGGTAATACATGGGAACAATTGGAAGCCTGGTAAACTTAACGGGAACCAGTTTGTGTTAAGATGAATCTCCGAATGTGTATTAAAACCAGATGAGTAAGTCAGACGTATGTTATCTGTTTTCCTTATGAACACCTCCATAGTAGGCAGGTCTGATAAGGATTGCTTACCTTTGTGATTGAACAGGAATGGCCGTAACGGAAATAAAAATTTGGCAGTTGGAATTTTACTCGAGGAGGCAGATTATCTATGCGATACACGTTTGAAATGACGAATAAGCTTGTCTTTGTTTTCTCAGTTTCTTTACTATTGATTGCATGTGGTTACTTTGAAAATGATGGAGTTAAATCTCAAAAGCATATAGTTGGAAATATCTATTTACTTGAACATAACAACACGGATGAAATAGATTTAGCGCATGATGAGGGCTATGGCATGTACGCGATTGTGGTTTCAGACTGTAATTTGGTATACTATGATCCAATAGAAAATAGAATTTATGCCGAACGTCCACTAACTGAATGGAGCAGTACGTATTATAGCCTCATATTGAAGGACCCATCCAGTCGAAAGGTCTGGGAAGCTATCGAAATGCATGAAATTCTTGAGACTACTTTTAAAAAACGGACCGCAAAGAAAAGTTGTGTTCAAATAAAACTAAGATAAAGCCCCTATCAACGCTTTATATGACGATTTTGGGCGTAATTTTTACAGATCAATGAAATATAAATGTTTAAAGTGCGGACAGCAGCACGAGGGGCGACCATCAATTGCATTTGATAGTCCCTATCACTATGCCAAGTTAAATGAAGTAGACAAAAAGTCGATAGCTAAACTTTCTGAAGATCTTTGTGAGATACGACATCCTGAACAGACGGATAGATTCATTAGGACAGTCTTGCATCAAAGAATAGTTGATGATTGTCGGACATTAGACTACGGAGTGTGGGTATCCTAAGTGAGAAAAGTTACAAGGATTATTTAGATAATTATGACAACGGAGACTATGAAGCTACTTATTTTGGTTTTCTCTGTAATAATTTGACTGGATACGAAGATACACTATCAATCAAATCTAATGTTATTTTGCGAGGTAAGATGCGCCAGAAGTAATTCCACATGATGACCAAATGAGCAATAAATTTGTTCGTGACTATTATGAAGGAATAAATAATGAAGTCGCGGAACAACGAATTAAAAAAGTGATGGGAATATAACAACTGGCGAGGAAGGCTATATAAACACGAGGTACGCTTGAGGAAATTATTCTTTTGTTTGCCGACACCTTTTATATGCGAATTTTGTAATCACTTTATTTAGGATAGATACTCCATGACAGAATTGAAAGAAATACTTGAGAAGAGCTTGATTAATGGCTCTTTCCGGAATATCACCATTCATTGTGACATTCCTAAAATGACCTTGAGAATTACGAATTCCGACACTCTGATGCTCACACAAACTTGTACCTCGTCATTCTAACCATCACAACTTTTATACAGGACAATGCTCTCAGTAGGCCTTTTTTATCTTTACAGTGTTACATAATTAAAATATGAATTTATTTTTGCCGTATTCCTTGGTGTTAATATTGCTTAGCTTTTTGAGTGGGTGATTAAATCTCACCTGATTCTTTGTAATGAACAACTAATCCATTCTTTTCACCCACTCGCATAAGCTAAATATCTCGTCATTCCGAAACTACAACCTTCGTACAGTGCGGTGAGATATAGTTGAGGAATCCCGTTCCTTGCAATCTTTAATAGAAAGACACGCCGCATGCATCAACGAAGTAAGCTATCCAGAGGATACCTCGCAGTAAGTTCAATACAATGATTTACTGGAGCAGGCTCGGTATGACGTGCTTGTGCCTTTCTACGCAGTTTCCCTACTCCAAATAAGCTTATTATTTATAGGGGAACCAACAGCTCTCTTACGTCTCTCTTAAGAGCTTCGCAATTTCGTATAAGCACGGAGAGTTATTATTAAAAGGGGAACCCTGGATTAAGGAATTTGTAAAAGAAGCCAGTAAGGGGTACTCTTTGTCTCCGTAAGGTTGAATACAAACCATCAAAAGTCGTAGCCTTTTTTAAGGTAAACGATGGCCAGTTATCTTAAATGTCTTCCATTTTTTACTGTCAAATGAAGTCAGAAATAAGGTGATATAAAGAAATAAGAATGCATCTCAGCAGCATTTAAGATGAGTACTCTCCCATTTGCTAGGAAGTTATTGTCTTGTTTTTTCTGTATAACAACTAAACACTATTTGTAGTATCAAAGAGAATCACGAACTTAATATAATGGAACACTATTATGATACGCTGTTCGCCTATGTGGCAAAAATAGTTACCCTTCCGGAGCACGATAAGGAACAATGTCGGAGGAATTTCAAGCCATTAAAAGTACCTAAGGATACACTACTTGAAAAGGAGGGGCACATCCCTTTCTATCATAATTTTATTGTCTCGGGTTTCATGCGTAAATTCTATATCAATGATAAAGGCGAAGAAGTAACGGTGGACCTTAACGACGGTCCGCGATTCTTTACATCGTACTTTCATTTTATGAATCAGACGGTTTCGAATGAATACTTGCATTGTATTACTGAATGCGAGCTTCTGCGAATCTCTATACATGATGCCATTAGCTCTGCTCAAACAAGCATAACGCAAAAGGATTATACCATCAAATTATTTGAACAAGTTCAGGAGGAAGACCGCCAACGGATGAACGACTTAGCTAACCTGACGGCAGAGCAGCGGTATCTTAAATTTGTTGGTCAGTATCCCGGGATAATTAAAAATGTTCCTCAGAAATTCATAGCATCCTACCTGGGAATTAAACCTGAAAGTCTTAGCAGAATCAGGAGAGAAATGATTTCTTAACAAATGTTAATTGCATGGGGTAAAAGGTTGATTATTTTCATTAATATTTACCTCACACATGAAGTCAGAGAAATCAAAGGTTGCCACTGTGGCAATGAATCTGGTTGTTAAAAGCTGGTTTGCCGTGGTATTTGTCGGGCAAATCATTTTTGCTTATTACATACTTATGTTGTATTGGAAGTCGGCGGCGCAGGGCGACTTCGAAAAATGGAATACTGCGACGCCTCACTTTTATATTAAGGGCGATTGGATTGGCAATACGGTTTTTGGCTTACATGTAGGCCTTGCCTTTATTGTAACGGTACTCGGACCACTGCAATTAATACCATCCATTCGAAAAAGAGTGCCGCGCGTTCACAGGATAAGTGGCCGTATTTATATTCTAACTGCGTTTATCATTAGTGTTGCAGGTCTGTACCTTTCCTGGGTAAAGGGTTCAGTGGGCGATAGACTTGGTGCTGCAATCATCAGTGTAAACGCGTTGATTATCATCGGTTGTGCTTATTATGCTGTTAAAAGCGCTTTAAAACGAAAGATAGATCTTCATCAACGATGGGCCGTGCATTTGTTTCTTGCAATGAGCGGTGTATGGTATTTTCGCGTATTTTTGATGTTATGGTTAGCTATCTTCAAAGCTCCCGTAGGGTTTGATCCGGAAACATTTACCGGGCCGTTCCTGACTACTCTCGGCATTATGGTATATATCTTTCCGCAGGTAATGGGCTTATATTATTTTCAGGTGAAGCGATCTGACAGTGTAGTACAAAAGGGCGGATTTACAACCATCCTTGCCTGCATCACCATAGGAATGGTGATAGGTATTATGTCTGCCACAATGGGTATGTGGCTACCTAGGTTGTAAACCAAACTTGGTTGTTCATGCAGTATTAAGTAATCTCGTTCGCATCAGAGTCGCGAATTTCCGAGACTCTGATGGTCGCACAACGAAAATACCTCATCATTCCGAAACTACAACCTTCGTACAGTAAGGTAAAATATATTTGAGGAATCCCGTTTCCTGCAATCTTTAATAGAAGTGCTTTTGCAGCACGGATGAAGTAAGCTATTCAAGGGATACCTCGCAGTAAGTTCAATGCAATGATTTATTTTAAGCAGGCTCGTTATGACGTGCTCTATGTACTCTTGCCTGTTCGCCTTGCGCTCATACAGAAACAAGCAAACAATACAAATCCGTCATTCCGAAACTACAGACTTTGTAAGTGTGATGAAATATATTTGAGGAATCCCGTTTCCTGCAATCTTTAATAGAAAGACTTACGAGACGCACGGATGAGTAAGCTATCCACGGGATACCTCGCAGTAAGGTCAATGCAACGATTTATTTAAGCAGGCTCGGTATGACGAGCTCGATGTACGCTTACCTATTCACTTAATGTTTTATATAGAAAACAAACAAATAATACAAATCCGTCATTCCGAAACTACAAGTTATGTACAGTGCGGTAAAATATATTTGAGGAATCCCGTTTCCCGGAATCTTTAATAGAAAGATGCATCGCACGGATGAAGTGCGCTATCCACGGGATACCTCACAGTAAGTTCAGTGCGATGATTTAATTAAGCAGGCTCGGTATGACGTGCTCGATATACGTTTATCTGCTAGCTTCTTTTGTGCTTCATTCCTTACCAGTTCTGGCCCAAAGGCATTAAACCTTTAAAGATTTATTACTACAAACTAGTATTTTAACATAAGTATTTCTATTATTACTACGTAATAGTATTATTAAACATGAAACATCTTCAACTCGGTGAATTTGAAGAGATTGTCCTTCTTACAGTAGGCGTATTGCACGGCAATGCGTATGGAGTAACAATCAAAGATGAAATTGAACAACGGCTTAACAGGGAAGTAACAATAGGTGCACTGCAGATCACGTTGCGTAGACTCGAATCCAAAGGCTTTCTAAAATCAAACCTGGGAGAGTCAACGGAAAGCCGACGGGGAAGGCCAAAGCTTTTCTTTGAGATCACCGCTTACGGCAAGAAAGCGCTGGACTATAGCAAAGAGTCGCGCGACCAACTTTGGAAGGCCCTGCCTAAACTTGTGCTGAAGCTTAAATAAACTGTATGCAAAGAGTTGAGCCGCCACGTTTCATCCTGCGTTTCCTGAAATGGTTTTGTAAGCCAGAATATCATGCGGACATCGAAGGAGACCTTCTTGAATATTATGATAGAAGAGTAGCAGACCTCGGAAGAACACAGGCAAATTTACGCTTGTGCAAAGATGTTCTATTACTGTTCAGACCAGGAATTATTCGTTCGGCTACTATACATCAACCTTTAACACACAATGGTATGATCAAAAGTTATTTCATTATGGGGTGGAGAAACCTCTGGAAAAGTAAACTCTACTCAACACTGAATGTGCTCGGCCTTACATTCGGCATGGTTTGTTTCCTGCTGATTGGTCTTTACGTGTATGACGAACTCAACTTTGACACGCAGCATTCGCAAGGCGAAAGGATTTATCGGGTAATCACGCATGAGAAAAATTCCAGCAATGAAGCTACAACAGTTGCTGCAGCAGGGTACATGCTTGCTGAAGAATCCAAGCATGCAATTCCGGAAGTAGCACAGACAACACGTATGCAGCGCGTTGGGCGTGCTAACCTTGTTGATCCGGAGAATCCTGTCAACGTGCAGGAGACGATCACCGTTGCCAACGAACATTTCTTCCAGGTATTTGATTTTCCGTTTATTGAAGGTGACAGGCGTACCGCTTTGAAGGAACCCTATTCTATTGTTGTCACGGAAGACCTTGCTATGCGGATCTTCGGCACAAAGGATGTAATGAATAGAAACCTGCAGTTTAATCACATGACGAATCCGGTGAAGATCACCGGGATCTTGAAAAGTCACCCTAAGAACTCAAGCTTTACTTTTACCAGCGTATTGTCTGAGTCAACGCGATATGCCAACGAGGGATTTTTGCGGGAGGCTGAGAGTGACTGGGCGTCTACCGACTATACTGTCTACACATTGTTACAGCCGGATGCAAATCCTGATTCTGTTTCCCGTAAAATGACCCAGCTTGTTTACGCCAATGCATCGCTTGAACCGGGTACCAAACTCTCGTACAGCCTTCAACCTTTGAAAGATGTGCATTTAAAATCTGAAGGGATAACGGATGGCGGTCGAAATTCAAATGTGGATAGCATCCCGCAGGGGAATCCCGTCTATATTACCGTGTTCTTTTTTACGGCCATTTTTGTCCTGCTCATCGCAGGCATCAATTACACAAACCTGACCACTGCGAGAGCGTCTAGCCGACTTAAGGAGATCGGTGTTCGAAAAGCGATCGGAGCGGTGCGCGGTAATCTAGTCCGGCAGTTTCTTGTCGAATCCATGATCACAACTGTTATCGCATTCTTAGTTGCAGTCCTCATTGTAAGCTTTTTGCTACCTGCTTTCAATAACTTTGTGAATAAAAACTTTTCAATTTTCACTTCAGTGGGCTTGCGTTTCTGGGCTGCAGCCATAGGATTGATCATTGCTATTGGTTTATTATCGGGAGGCTATGCAGCGATGTTGCTTTCCCGTTTCAATCCTGTTTCTCTATTGAAAGGTTTGAAACTTAAAAGCCGTAATGATTTCTCCATACGCAAAGCATTGGTTGTGGTGCAGTTCACCATTTCCACTGTTATGATCATCGGAACAATAGTGCTGTTTATGCAGGTGCGTTTCCTGAACAACAGCAATCTAGGCTTCGACAAAGATCTGATGGTGGTGATTGACGTGAATGTGGTGAAGGCCCGTTCAAACTTCGAGTGGGTGAAAAATGAAATGTCGAAGGTTGGGACGGTACAACATGTTTCAGTGTCATCACACGTGCCGGGAGAATGGAAAACGTTAGTACGCGCAAAGCTTAAGAAGGAGGGAAGCCCTGGCGATTTCCAGATAGCGTATGCAATTGCTGCCGATAAGGACTTTCTTAACACCTATGATATCCAATTGCTCAGCGGAAGAAACTTCAGGAATGCGAATGATAGCTCAGCCATACTGATCAATGAAGCGGCGGCGAAAATACTAGGGATCACTGACGTTTCAGGAGACATTGTTGAAATTCCGCAGATCGCACGCGGATCATCTTTTGGGCCACTTTATGATGACGTCAACACTTCATTCAAGCCACGCGTTGTCGGCATTGTTAAAGATTTTCACTTTCAATCATTGCGTGCGAAGATAGAACCATTAATCATTGCCTATCACGACAACCCCATTTATCCCATTGATTATTTTTCTGTAAAGATTCAACCACAGAATATTCAGGCTACGCTTGATAAGCTTAAATCAATCATGGTGGCAAATGATGAACGCGAGCCTTTCGAATACCACTTCCTTGACGATCAGCTCGCGCGGTTTTACATCGAAGATCAGCGTAGCCAAACTATTCTCGGTTGGGTAGCCTTGGCCAGCGTGGTCATTGCATGCCTCGGCCTCTTTGGACTCGCCACATATGCCGCAGAACAACGACTAAAAGAAATAGGCATGAGAAAGGTTTTAGGTGCCAATCTCTTCAGCATTATGGCATTGCTGTCAAAAGATTTTGTGAAACTGGTTTTGATCGCTTGCTGTTTTGCGTTTCCCATTGCATGGCTTGGCGCTAACAAATGGCTGCAGGAGTATGCTTATCACATCGACATAGACTGGTGGATCTTTGCATTGGCTGGAGTGATAGCAACTGGTATTGCGCTGCTCACGGTGAGCTACCAGGCTATCAAGGCTGCAATAGTAAATCCTGTGAAGATTTTGAGATCGGAGTGATGGACAGCCTCTATCGATGCATGTGGATTATGCGTTAGTGCCTGATGATTAATTATTGTTTCATATGCTCGCACGCTTTACATGGGAGTGTTAGGCATTATTAGAAAGCTAAATGAGCACACTATTTCGTTTTCTAGTCATCTTTCTTATTGTTTCTGCATGTGGACAGCGTGATGTTCTCATTGAAAACAGTTGGATATTGATTGACGGAACTTTCAAGGATAGGTGAATCAAATTCAAAAGTACTGACAGGATATTCTTCACCGATCAAAATGGACAAATTATTCGACCACTTAACTTTGGAAAGGATCAGACAATTATTTTGCCTGGAACCAACTCGAGTAATATCTACGCGAGATGGACGATGGAACATGATTCAATTCATTTTTCTATTGATTCGATGAGGTATCCTTTAGTACGTTTGATGCTAGAATCTTTTCAAAGATTGATTCAACAGAACGAAATGAAACAGCCAACGAACGAGTTGAATTTGAAGAACCGATGAAAGTTTATGGTCAGGTATTTAGCTACGGCATTTCTCAGGACACGTTAAGGTTATTTTCAAAAGACGTCAAGCTATGGGCAGTAAGAGATCGTAGAATTGCTGACCTTTCCTCTCCATGAAGGTCATCGGTTTCCTGACTCTGGTGCTCGCATAACTAGATAGCTCGTCATTCCGAAACTACAACCTTCGTACAGTGCGGTAAGATATATTTGAGGAATCCCGTTTCGTGCAACCTTTAATAGAAAGAGTCACAGCACGCACGAGGAAGTAAGCTATTCAAGGGATACCTTGCAGCAAGTTCGATACAATGATTTAGTAAACAGGCTCAGTATGATGTGCTCAATGTGAGTTTATCTGCTCGCTTTATAGTGTTATTTACTGAATGGCATACTAATCTAGATGTGTCTTTGCCTCCAACACAGAATACCGCCCTTCCCTCTCGTTTTTACAGTTCACCCTCCAGCGAGAGAGGGTATATCATTGAAAGGGAATGTAGTGTTTGGAAAATTTCAGCATGGTAGGGCTAGTGCTTAGCCGCAAATTATGCTATTATTGAGAATGGTGTATTAACGATCCAATTTTCGCTTGACTATATTCAGGGAAACTTCAGCTTCATGCAGAACAATGGACTTTAAAACTTCGTTAAAGACTAAGCGCACAAATGGAAGACAATAACCTAAAGTATGAAACATTTCGACCTCATCCTCATTTAGAGTCGTTGATAAAGTGTTATTGGACGTTGGAGGTTCCACCGCATGGTGACTATCAAAAACAACTTATTATACCAGATGGTTGTATTGAAATGATTTTCATTCTTGGTGATGATGTCAGGCGATATACATCGAAGAAAAAGTTTATCATACAACCTCGCGAACTAGTTCTCGGACAAATCACAGAACCATTTTTTATAGAGCCGACCGGATATGTTAACTCTTTTGCTGTTCGTTTCTATCCGTATGGCTTTGCAAACTTTGTATTAATGCCTATCAGAAAACTGGCAAATAGGGAGACACCGCTAGAGGTTTTATTTGGAAACTCAGCACAGGAGCTGGCACAAAAAATCAGGAAGGCGACAGACACCCGGAAAAGAATAAAAATTGTAGAGGCTTTTCTTTTGAACAAACTGAAAGACAAAGCCATCATTGACAACGTGGTTAAGAGCACCATTGACGCCATGCTTTTGACGAAAGGGAGCACAACGATTAATTCCATTCTTAAAAACTCTCTCGGAAAGAGGAGACAGATTGAAAGAAGATTCGTTGAAAAGGTTGGAATTAGCCCGAAGAAGTTAGGTAAGGTAATTCGGCTGCAGGCTGTATTAAAGATGTTGCTCAACCGAAAATCGGAGAAGTTGACCCGGATAGCTTATGACAATGAATATTACGACCAGGCACATTTCATAAAGGACTTTAAAGAGTTTACAGGAACTACACCCAAAGCGTTTCTGCAGGACGGCAAAATGCTTCTGTCCTCCACTATCTATAAAAACGAGTAGTGTCGCATTTTTACAATTACAGTAACGAGTAACCTTGTAATCTGCATCGTCAAATCAAAAAGAGTATGAAAAAGAGAATGCTATTCACTTTTGTAGTGACAGGCGTCATCGTCAGCGCATGTCAAAACCAAAAGCATCAGGATGTACAAACACAAAGCGCAGACACGGCAGCAACTAAAACAGTAAATGATATGAAAAGTTTTATTTCAATTTTTGAAATTCCAGCTACCGATGTTTCACGGGCAGTGAATTTTTATGAAGCAATTTTGGACATTAATATTGAGAAAATGGATATGCCCGAAACGGAAATGGGAGTATTCCCATATGAAAGGCAAATGGTTACAGGCGTTATAATAAAAGCAGAAGGATACCAACCTTCCGCTAATGGTGTAACACTATATTTAAATGGCGGCGACAATCTTCAGGTTATTCTTGATAAGGTTGAGAATAACGGTGGAAAAATTCTTGTTCCCAAAACACTTCATGCCGATGAAAGCGGATACTTTGCATTATTCCTTGATTCGGAAGGAAACAAACTGGGGCTACATTCTCCTAATTAGGATAGCGTTGCCGTAGGTTTACCCGCTCGCTCATGTTTTTCAATATAGAGCACAAAAGAAATAGGCGCGTCATTCCGAAACTACAAGCTTTGTACGGTGCTATGATATATTTCATTTGAAAGGCACATCACGTTTTAATTATTTAATTTTAGCTTTTGTTTATCCACCGTGATGTAAGAGAGTAACAATGGACGCTAGGACTATAATTGAAGAGATTACTTCGAGAGATTCGCATAAAGTGTGGCGTTCGGCCTGTGAAATAATTTCTTTAGGACAAGAACCCACGTTAATCAAACCTTTGATTGAGTTTATTCCATTAATAAGGCAAAAAACTATAGGGTTAGAAATGGGTGGAGCTTTTGCCCTCAATCAAAGATTTATTGATTTTGCAATCAGGACGTTGGAGTTTCACAAAAATAATATGGGTTGTCCGTGTGCATTATTTGGCGGACATGATTCAATGGAACCAAATAAAGAAGAAGAAAGAGGATATATAACAATCACTGATAAAGTTTTACTTGAAGGCAACTATGTTGACTATTATTTGGCAACGTGTAAAAGGTGTCATCAAAAGTTTAAGATAATAGAACGCGATTATCACTATACCTGGTGGGGATGGGAAAGGATTGACAAAACATAAAACAATAACGAAGTATAACAACAAAAGTATGGTCAGTCTTTAAAGCAAAAAGCAAACAAGTAGTTTACGTGTAATTTAAAATGGAATTTAAAATAAGAGTTGCAGAAGAATCAGATTTTGAAACAATCATTGACTTGATCAAAGAGTTTGCTCTTTTTGAAAAACTTCCTCATAAAATGGTTAATTCTGTTGAAAGAATGAATTCTGAAAAAGAGTTATTTAATTGTTTTATTGCTGAGACAAATGAAAAACAAATTGTAGGGTATGCAACATTCTTTTTTACTTATCATACTTGGATAGGCAAATGTCTGTACATGGATGATCTGTATGTTAAGGAATCATTTCGCAGCGTTGGAATTGGAAAGAGCCTTTTAAATTCCGTGATAACATTTGCAAAGGAATCAAAGTGTCATAAGCTAAGATGGCAAGTATCTAACTGGAATATAAATGCCCAGGATTTTTATAAAAGTCTTGGAGCAGAAATAGATAACGTAGAATTGAATTGCGATTTATTGTTAGATAAAATCAGCGAATAGCTGTACATAACACTTCATATACATGCCCACGGGAACGGTAGGAGTCAGTACTAAAAACTTCTGGCATTCATTGCGTTTTGACAGATTAGGAGAAAAATGACGACGACGCCAGTCTAATCCTGTAAGAGAACGTTTTCCAGGAACAATAAAGGTGTCAGAATAGTAAAACGTGTTTCTTCTAGAAGCTCTCACTCTCCTTTATTCTAAGGCTATAGCCTCAATCTCGTGCGTTAGATAAATGACAGAGATCGCTCCGTGTTTAAAAAATAACTTGTGCAACCAGATAATTGCATGTATACTTGCAACTACTTAATTGCACATAAATGGAGGCAAGACGAGATGTTTTTCAAGCAATAGCGGATCCGACACGGAGGGCAATCTTATTATTGATCGCAGCGCAGGCCATGACGCCAAACGCGCTTGCGGAGGAATTTCAGTCCAGCCGGCAAGCCGTCTCTAAACACATTCAAATTCTCACCGAGTGTGAATTGGTTAAACAAGAGAAAAGAGGAAGAGAAATTTATTATCACATCAATGCCAAAAAAATAGATGAGATCGATAAATGGATTGCGCAATTCAGAAACATCGTGGAAACTCAGTTCAATCAGTTAGATAAAGTATTATTAACACTAAAAAAACAAAGAAAATGACAAACAATCTGGCATTTGATTTTACCGTTGACAAAGCAGCGAAAAAGGTATTCATAACAAGAGAATTTGATGCAGACCTTTCACTGGTTTGGGATGCATTTACAAAAGCAGAAATCCTTGACCAGTGGGTAGCGCCTAAGCCCTTTGTAGCAAAAACAAAATTTATGGATTTCAAAGTAGGCGGGCGAAGATTCTATGCTATGGTGGGCCCTGATGGACAAGAGTATTGGTCAATTCAGAGATACACTTCCATCAGTCCCAAAACCAATTTTAAAATGTTCAATGCATTTGCAGACAAAGATGAGAATCCTCAATTGCCGGGTTCTGATTGGGATTACACCTTCAGCGAAGAAGGCGGAAAAACAAAAGTGAATATTGTCATTTATAATGAATCGCTGGAACGCATGGAGAAGATGATTGAGATGGGCTTTACTGAAGGATTTAAAGCGTCATTGAAAAACCTGGACAACGTATTGGCACCTCTGGTGCAACAGTCCTGAAAGAAGGGATGAAGAGAAAAAACCAAACACAAATCGGCTCTGATCAAATGGTTGAAGTTTTTAAAACAAATGTTCAGAAGAAAACAGAGAGCAGGATGCTGCTTTCTGTTTTGTCTGAAAAATTTCCATCCTTTAAAATGAATTTTGACCTGTCAGATTGCGATAAGGTGCTACGCGTTGAAGGGGAAAATATGGAAGCGTTAAGCATTATGATACTCATAAAGGAGTATGGGTTTATGTGTGAGGTATTGGATTGACAATAAATTAAGGAAGCAGAGCGAAGAATACTTCCAATCAGGGTCACCGATCTATGTTGATCTACTCGCTTTTTAGGACGTCATTCCGAAACTACAGGCTTTGTGCAGTGCTATGAAATATTTATGAGGAATCCCGTTCCCAGCGATCTTTAATAGATAGACTTACCACTCCCCGTTTGAGTAAGATATCGAAGGGATACACTCGCAACAAGAGCAATATGATGATTGTTTATCCAGGCTCGGTATGACGTGCTCAATTCGCATTTATCCTTAGAACACTCCCTTTTTGGCAGAATCAAGAATAAAACCGCAGACCGCTAAAGTCTGAGAAAGTATTTGAAAGTCTGAGAAAGTCTTGGGAAAGTATTAGAGGAGACTAGGAGGAGAGTTAGAGGAGACTAGGAGGAGAGTTAGAGGAGACTTAGAGAACACCTGCCTACCAAAAAAAGAAATAGTAAATAAATTAAAATATTTTTTCTCAAAAAATTCACTCGGCAGGCTGGCTGCCCATTGCCCGCAAGTCCTCGGAAAGACGTGGAAGTTTTTAGGGCTTCGTCATTGCGAACTGAGGAGGAAGAATGTGTGCAGGGGAGGAAGCATTCTCCTCACTATGAAATACAGAGCAGGGAAGAAGCAGAATAAACATTTATTCGTATAAATATCCTCATATCCACTTGCACGCTTCATCCAAGGAAATTTCTTCGTCCGTCCTCGGAATGACGAACGCTCATTGTATGTTTTGCTTATTATTCTGATAAGGCTAGTCGCACGTCCTCGAAAAAACGTGCGACTTTGGAGCCTTTAAATTTTACTCACTCTTCAATGATGATACCGGGTTCATTAATGCGGACTTCAACGACTGAAAACTGATGGTGAAGGCTGCAATGAACAATGCAACGCATCCTGCGAGGATAAACACCCACGGCTGTATGTCCATGCGGTAAGCAAAACCTTCAAGCCATTTGTTCATGGCATACCACGAGATGGGTGTGGCAATAACAATGGCGATGACCACAAGCTTAATAAAATCAGCCGATAATAACCCTACAATTTGTTTTACATCTGCTCCCAATACTTTGCGGATGCCGATCTCTTTCGTTCTTAGTTGTGCGGTGTAAGTGGCTAGTCCTAATAGTCCGAGGCAAGCAATGAAGATAGCGAGACAAGAGAATGTGGTAAACAACCTTCTGAACATGAAGTCAGATTTATATTGCCTGTTAAAATCATCGTCAAGAAAGCTGTAGAGGAAAGGCCTGTGCGGTACTATGCTCTTCCATACTTCACCGATGTTTCGAATGGTTTCAGAAATGTTCCCGGGTTTTAATTTAACTGTTGCATACCGGCTCGCATACGCTTCAAAGGGTAATGTAAGTGGTTCGATGTTTTGATGTAATGAAGTAAAGTTGAAATTTTTTACAACCCCTATCACTACACCTTCTCTTCCCCACTGACGGAACTTCTTTCCAACAATATCGGCAGGGTTAGTATAACCGTATTGTTGTGCGGCAGCCTCATTTATAATTAATGCTTTGCTTGAGTCTGACGGATATTCTCTGGAATAGGCTCGTCCTGCAATAAGGTGCAAGCTAAAGTGCTTAACAAAATCTAAGCCCACCTGGAAGATAGGCTGTCCCATCATTTTCAATTCACCATCGGGTGTTTCTATTTCAGTGCCTGCATGTGGATAGTAACTTCCAGGTACGCTCCTTGAAAATGCTACTGAGACAACCTGCGGGTTCTTTTCAAGCTCCGCCTTCAATACTTCCGACTTTGCATTAACAACGTTGTCATAATTGTAGTCTAGTACAAGCATTTGTTCCCTGTCAAATCCCAGGTCTTTATCGAGGATGTGATTCATCTGATGATAGACAATAATAGTTCCGGCAATCAGTGCAATGGAAAGACTGAACTGAAAAACCACCAAGCCTTTCCGCAGGGTGGCGCCGTTGCCTGTTGATCGTGAAACTCCTTTGAGGATAAGCACGGGATTAAATCCGGAAAGTACCAACGCAGGGTAGGAGCCTGATAAGAAGCCGATGAAAAATAGGAGTAGCAAAAATGTTGAAATGCTCTGCCAGGTAATAAAGTTTTGTATGTTTAACTCCTTACCGGTGAAGTCTTTCATATACGGTAATGCAAAAAATACGATAAGGAAGGCAAGCACGCTTGAAAGAAAAACAATAAGGAAAGACTCACCCAAAAACTGGGATATTAAACTGCTGCGATAGGCACCAATTGATTTCCGGATGCCTACTTCTTTACCTCTTTCTAGCGATCGGGCTGTTGCCAGGTTCATGAAGTTAATTATGGCGATAACCAGAATAAACACGCCGATGATAGAGAATACATAGATGTTTGGTAAGCTACCTGTTTCACCTGGCTGCCTGTCGGCGGTTGTGCGCAGGTACATATCTTTCAGAGGTTCTATCTTAATCGTATACCTCCAGTTAGGGTCCTTAATATGTCTTGCTGTGAAGGCGGGAATTTTCTGGTTGAAGGCGGCTTCATCAAATTTGTCGTTCACAAGAAAGTATGTATAGAAATCAACGTAACCCCATTCGCTAAATACTTGTGGGATGGATTTTCTAAATGTGTTCAGCGAGAGCAATACGTTAAAACGGAAATGTGAGTTTAAAGGAACATCCTCCATCACACCAGTAACGGTGTAATCGCCGGCATTCGATCTTCCCGCAGACTCACTTCCTTTCAACGTTTTGCCTATTGGGTCTTCGTTACCAAAATATTTCCGGGCCGTAGTTTCAGTGAGCACAATGCTATAAGGAGCTGCAAGCGCTGTCTTGGGGTTGCCCTTTAACAGCTTCCAGCTAAACACATCAAATACAGTGGAGTCCATAAAGAAGACGCCATCCTCTTGATATATTTTGTCGCCATACGTAAGCAAAATATCTGACCTGCCCGAAAATTGAACGACCTTATCAATCTCCGGGAAATCGTCCTTCAATGCTGGGCCTACAGGCGCGTTGTTCCATACCCAGAACGGATAAGGTGTACTGCCATCCGCTGCCAGCTCACCGTGTATGAGGCGATAGATACGATCTCCTTTTTCATGATAGTTGTCGTAAGACATCTCATCGCGCACAAACATGAAGATGAGAACACAACAGGCAATACCGAGAGCAAGTCCGTAAATGTTAATGAAAGAGTAGGCTTTCTTCTTAATAAGATTCCGGTAGGCTACTTTAAAATAGTTCTTGTACATAGCGGATGTGTTAAAGGTGGGTGATGATTTAAAATTCTTTAATAAGATGGGACGAAGCAGTTTCAGCATCTCCCATACATACATGTGTTTCGCTTTGCGCAACGAAAACTGCTCAACGTTATCCAGAAAAATCTCTTCCATGTCACCCTCGATCTCTTCCAGGTATTCATCTTTCAGCAAACGTCTTAGTAACTTCCGCGGCCATTGCGGCGGATGCATATCATTCGCTTCTGTCATATCACTTTCAGCTCGTGGGCCAGTTTAGGAATAGACTCCCACAACCCTGCCCTTATCTCTTTCATCTCCCTCAATACCTTATGAGCATATGATGTAGTCTTGTAAATGCGTTTGCGTTTGCCCCCGCGTCTCTGTGTTGCCTCACCAAATTCAGAGGTGAGAAAGCCTTTCTCCTCCATGCGCTTTAGTGCAGATTGGATTGACCCTACACTGAGTTTTTCCTTCAGGCGCGTTTCGAGCTCGCGCTTTATTTCTACACCATAGGCTTCCTGTTGCAAGGCGGCAACGGTAAGCAATACAAGCTCTTCAAACTCGCCAAGCTTTGTTTTCTTCATCAGATCAATATTATTCGTAATTGCAGTAAATATAGTAATATCTATATTATTCGCAATTGCAGTTTTAATAATAATGGACTTGCATTTACTTTATTTTAAGGATATCAGCCTTGGCGAGGTTATATACGCTTCGATTAACCCGTTTTCCGACAGATGACGTATTAACCTTCAAGATTGAAGCCTGCATGGGAAGGGTAAATCAGAAGGAGTTAAATCAACTTTCCCGATAAGCGATAATTGCAGTGCAGGGTATAATTTATATAACAGGACAAGAGAGATATAAAGAATAAGCCGAATTAAGAGACATGAAAACACAAATATTGATATATATGGGCGTGCCCTTCGCCTCAAACGCACATGAGCAAACGCAGCTCAGGTCGGGCTGTTCGTTACAAGTCCTCGCTCCGGCACGCTAGCCAACCCTTCGCTGTGGGCTTTACACTGCCATCGCCTCACGCGGGAGAGACACGTGCTACAATACAGTAATCTTTTTGCCCTGTAATTTACTCTCAATTATTTCTGCAGATTGAAATTGAAATCAGTACGATCACAAATAGAAGAAGGAAGTTGGATAAATTTTCAACTAAAACCCCACGCTAACAAATAGCATTACAGTAATTCCACAAGGAATTAAGACGGCAAAACGAATGTCAATACAAATGATACTAACCTGCTCATATGTAAAATTCTCGTTTTCTCTTTTTTGTTGAAAAGAATTGCCATATGAGTCGGTTGATAAATGAAGATGGTTAATATCACATGGTATTGCATATATATAAATTGAATAGAGTTTTTTATTAGTTATGTTTCAATCTTGCGATGAGATTTTTACCTGTTAATCCAGTTCATACGTGCTTCTAATACACTTGAGTAATTCTCTAATTCAAAGCTAAAATCGATTTGCTTAGTCAATTTTTTTGAATGTCGTTTTACGTGCGATACTCACAACGGGAGCATTGCACTTGTACAAAGTGATTCGGTTAGTGATGACGAATTGGTATTACTCGTGATAAGAAGCAGTTGAGAAATCGAATAACAGATATTATATTGACAAGTATATTGCTTATAAATGGATAAAACCAGACGTACAAGCGAACACATACCGCAAGGAGACAGACTAATGATGTTGCAGGGATATACGCGTGCCTTCTTTATGTGGGTATTAAAAGACAGGGAACCAGATGACCTGTATAAAATCTTTGTAGAATTATTACAGGAATACATGGAGCTAGATATCCCTCATAAAGCCTTTATTGTTTTTGTTGAAATGGGGCTGGAAGATGAGTTAATTACTGAGGATGATGTCGAAAGATTGCGTGAAGCAGTTTTAAAAAATGATATCCCATTATATCAATGGCTGGTACAGCATCTCAAGGCATAACCGGGCAGTATGCTCATTCATAGATTTCACATACCTTGATAAGTATAAAAATAGTCATACTCTTTTGGCTTTTTACCGATAGCCTCGCGTTTCCTGCAGAAAAGGAAATGGCTTTCAAACCGTCTATGTTTAACTCGGGAAACTTCTCTAAATTGAATACTCAAATTTTAAGTATCAACATAAACGGATGGGACTAAACGATTATCAGGATTACTTTACCCTAAGTTACGATCAATTTATAACGGAAAATGATGTACAGAGCAGTCAGATCCATAAAGATGTGAGTTATGAAAAAATAACAAGCGTAACACGGGTGAGTTTGGGTGATGGTAAGAATTTCTATTTTAAGGAGGGGAAGTTGAAACTGATCTACATTTCACGCGATACGTTGACTAAGAAGTTATGGAATGAATTTAAAAGCATCACCAACACATCGGAAAAAAGAGTACGTTCCCGTGCAGGTAAAACTGCAAATCAATTAATTTTTGCTGCTCATGGTATTACAGCTTCAGTAACCAAAGATGAAGTCAATTTTATAGAAATCTATCCACCGTGCTCCCTGGAATATTACCTCGAGAACATTTATAAGGAACCACGGCCTTTTATCAGGTAACACGCGTAGTTAAATTAAGTCGTTCCGAAATTCACAGTAAGCGTAGTGCAATGGTTTACGCATGCAGGCTCGATATCACGTGCTGTGAAGGTTCGTCATCAGTTATGCATGCACTTTGGCTGAAGGGAAGCCTTCATACTGCCAGCACCCATTTTTCGCCAGACGTCGGAACCAAGTGCCACTTTTAGAGCAGCGTCATTACACCTTTGCGAAAGTATGCCGGGGAACTCACTCATCGAAAGTATGTTTGCATGAAGCAATCTCTTGCTTATAAAGGATAGGGGGAAGATGAGAAGAAACTTCGCTATTTCGTTATGACTAATTCAGTTATCCAAGTTGCTAGACCTGAGATTGAAATGTATCTAGGTGTTGTGTTTTTAAAGCAATCTTTTAAATTTACAATACAAATTTAAAAGATACCCGAATGAAAAAAATTACCCTCACAAAAGGAATAGTTCTTTTCCTTATTGTACTATTCTCAATTGTTTCATGCAACGAAAATCAAGTTGTTCCTTCTCCAGCGGAGACAGAACAAGAGTCGGAAGAAAATGCCAAAGCAGATGAAAGCTCTAACGCACGGCGTCCTGGCGATCCAGGAGGAACTGGAGGCGGTGGAGGAAGCACAGGTGGAGGTACTTCAGTTGGTACCGAATTAACCTGGAATGGTGATGGACGTTGGCATGGAAACTTCGCTGGTACGCCAGTATGGTTTTATGGCCCTAATCCAAGAGACCTCAAAAATGGTATACAAGGAGAATGGCCTGTAACATGTGCATATTATACTCCTGGAGCCTGCTATCCGGATGGTTTTGTGGTATATGGTGATGGTAGTAACTTCACTGTTCTACAGCCTGCCTGTGCAGGTAGGGTTACCACTATTTCCTTGCCAAGGTATGGCGGAGGTAAGTTTACCACAGTTACAAGAAACATCCAGTCATTTACAGGTGGAACTTGTAAAATTGAATGGCATGGAAAAGTTATTGTTAATGCGCGTTGTGTACCTATGGTTGTAGATATAGACTCTGAGTACCCTGTTAACTTGTGTGGTGCTATAGCGGTTCAATAGGAAAATAAAAGGTTTACCAATTTTGCATCAGAGCCCTGGTTTTCCCTGGGCTCTGATGTTCATTAGTAAGGTCTGGAAGCGACACCGGGAAGAGGCGCTGGCGTTGCGCACAAGCACAAGGAGTATAGCGGTACCCGGCCGTAGAAGTGGCGAGTGGGTTGGGGGGCGGCAGCGCCAAAAGAAAAGTACTTTAACGAACTAAGTGCATATTGTTGATATACATATCAGTGTTTGGCTCTTTCCTTACTTCTTCTATAAGTAATCGAGATTCACTATCTTTCAACATGCATCAGCACCAAGAAATTGAACCTCCTGAAACCTTGCGGGATACCATCAAATGCTTTTGGTACGACAGAAGAGAGTTAGGTGAGGAGGAAATGGGTTTTGAGGTGGTGCCTGATGGCTATGCTGAAATTATTTTCTATTTCGGAAGCTCCTGTAGTGTTTCTTACAATGGGGTATTGCGTCCATTGCCTTCACCGTTTTTGTTAGGTCTGCTTAATAAGCCAGTTATTTTTTATGCGAAGAGTACCTTTCAAGTGATTGGTGTTAGGTGCTATCCATGGACTGTGTTCGATTTGCTAGGGTTACCCTCTGGCAAAGACACAGTGTATATCTTCGAACATCCAATCACCGGGCTTCAATCCGCGTTGGCGGAACATGTTGACACAGGGAGCATGACCGTGGCGTTAGATCTGGTAAAACAGTATTTTCTTGAGATGCGCTTGCGTATTGCTCCTGACACCATGCTGTTTAAGGCGGGTGTTGCTATGAGAGAAGCAAATGGCACTCTGCCCGTAAGTGAGGTAGCGGATGCTGCTCACGCAACTGTACGTACCTTGGAAAGGAACTTCAAGCAATCATCAGGTCATACGGTTAAAGATGTGTCTGCGCTTATTCGCTTTGAGCAGGCTCGAAATCGTTTATGGCTTCATCCGGATATCAACCTTGCAGGCCTGGCAGAGGAACTCGGTTATACAGACCAATCTCATCTAAGCAGAGAATTCAAACGCTACAGCGGAACTACGCCTGGAGCATTCGCACGAAAAGCAAAGAAGGAAAAATGGACTGCAGCCCACGATTTTGTCGCGTTTATACAAGCCCACTAGTGTCACATTTGAGAGTTTTGTGTTCGTAGTTGAAGAACATAAAACACATGATATTAAAGGATAAAAAAGTAGCTATCATTGGTGCGGGCCCAGTAGGTCTTACCATGGCGATATTACTGCAACAAAAAGGAGTAGATGTAACTGTTTACGAGAGAGACAAAGATGCACAAACAAGAATTTCAGGAGGTACACTTGATCTCCACAAAGGGTCAGGACAGGAAGCCTTGAAAAAAGCGGGGTTGTTGGACCGCTACTATGCAACGGCTGTACCTATGGGAAGAACGGTGGTTGACGAACAAGGGAATGTGCTGTTTTCAAAAAAGCCTGAACGCGAAAATCAATATAACAACCCTGAGATTAACAGAAATGACTTAAGAAGGATGCTGCTTGAAAGCTTGACAAATAGTACCGTGGTGTGGGACAGAAAATTTACTCGTCTTGAAGAACAAGACGGAAGGTGGCTTCTGCATTTTGAAAATGAAAACAATGTCACGGCTGACCTTGTTATAGGTGCCAATGGTGGAATGTCGAAGGTGAGAAAATATGTAACAGATACAGAAATTGAATATACTGGGTCGCTCATTTTACAGGGCGATGTACTTCAACCGGAAGTGGAATGCCCAGCGTTCTACCAGTCATGCAACAACACCATTTTGATGACTGCAAGCAAAGGAAATATGTTGGTTGCCAACCCCAGGAATGGGAGCATGTTAAGCTATAATGTAATTTTTAAACTGCCTGAGGATGATAGTCTCGAAAATGCCCTAAACTTTGAGGATACGCAGCATAGTATTGCTTTTCTTTTAAACAGGTTCTCACACTGGCATGAGTGCTATAAGCAACTATTCCGTGCAACTTCTTCTTTTGTCCTATGGCGCACCAGGAAAATATCATTGTGCTCACCTTGGAAAAATAATCGTCGGTTGCCAATAACGCTTATTGGAGATGCTGCTCATATAATGCCTCCATTTGCCGGACAGGGTGTCAATACGGGGTTATTGGATGCGTTAATTTTATCGGACAATTTAACGAATGAAAAGTTTGAAACGATAGAAGACGCAATAAAGGACTACGAGCAGCAAATGTTTAACTATACAGCAGAAGCACAATATGCAACAAGCAAGAACGAAAGCGAGATCTTGCTTCCTGACTTTTCTTTTCAAAAATTTATGAATAGGAATATAGCTTCTCAGCCTTAAACGAATTGAATACTCCTTTTGAAAAAGACGGCATTCCGGACTTTCGCTACGGGTGCTTTAATAGAAGTGGTATCGGTTCAATTAGCCGCTTGTGTATAGCTATATTGCGAGAATGCGCCTGTCTGATTTTTCAGTCGGGTTCAGTTCGGTTATAGTATCCTTTATAAGCCATAATTATTCCGGCAAGTGCGAGCACGCTCAGCATGAACAGGGTTGTTATACCTCCCTCGGCTTGCTTTGCCTCAGGAAGGACCATTCTGAACAGGCCAACTGCCATGCCTATCCAACCTGTAAGTGTTATAAGAATAGTCCAGTTGAACGCCCATTGGTTATGGATTCGCACGATATATATACCTGCAGCAAACAAAATAACACCATTTAAATATGTTAGTTGAGGTACTGGGTCCGACCAAATGTGAAGGTTAATCCATTCTGTTGCAGCCATCACACTTAGTGTTGGACCAATAACTTTTGCAAGGGCTTTTGAATTTTGCATCGTGTTATGCTGATAAAACTAAAGATATAAAGAAGTAAAAAAAATTGATTTCACCTATCATTGATCTTATGCATTATGGTGTAACAAACTTGAAATGAGATATTAACTAAGATCGGAGATAACAGGCGTACCATCCTTTTAAAAGCTTCACAAGCCTGTATAGCTGGGAATAAGTTAAGAGTAAGAGTGCTTTATGAGCATCTGTCGCATCTGGCACTATAATTTGTCGCATGTGCCCTGTAAGTAATATGTTAATGTTTGCAACATTTGGGTATAAAAGTAACACGCATGGGCAATAATAAACATATATTATTTATTCAAGGCGCCGGTGATGACGGCTACGAAGAAGATGCCAAATTAGTCGACGCTTTGCAAGGAGAATTGGGATCTGTCTATAAAATACATTTTCCTCATCTGCACTCAGATGAGAACCTGTCGGATTTTGGATGGCTGAAACAGATAAGCAATGAAATTGTGAGCATTGATGATGATGTTATCCTGGTAGCGCATTCGCTTGGCGCTTCAATGCTCTTAAAATGTCTGTCAGAAAATCAAATTGCCGAAAAGATCCTTGGTATTTTTTTAATGGCTACGCCCTTTTGGGAAGGTGATGAGGAGTGGGTTCAAGGTTTAAAGCTGAAAGCAGATTTTGCAGACGAATTGCCAAAGAATGTTCCTGTTTTTCTTTACCATTGCCGAGATGATGAAGAAGTTCCATTCGATCATCTTGAACTTTACAAGAAGAAGATGCCACATGCTATAGTCCGGGAAATAGAAAGTGGAGGTCACCAGCTTAAGAATGATTTGTCAATTGTAGCGAAGGATATTCAATTATTGTGAAATAAAGGCACTACAATTATTTCTAAAATGTATGGATGCACAATAATCATCTCCTCCCGCAATGCTGATTGTAATACATAACGATGGCCTCTATTTCCTTTCTTCTCAGCTCTTTACTTTCAATTCGCTCACGTAAAGCCGGACAATCAGTGAAATACTCGAGCATGTCTTTTCTCCACCCCAGCGCTCTGGGTTGTTTCAAGGGCCCATCACCTTTCTGAAAGATTAAGTTGTCTACCACATAGCTGGTTTCAGGTGAATAGCCCCCTGCTCCCCCGTAATATCCCGGATTGGTCTGCCTATAGTAGTACCTATAAAGTCTTAACGGTCCATCTATTTCCAGCTTCAGAAATATTTTTTGCGCTTTCATCAGCAGACTTCCGGCACCAATTGTATTAAAGCAGGAGATCATCCGTACTTCCATACCATAATAGTTAAATCGGATTTCATCGGCGTCGTCAGGACGAAGAGTTTTCTTCTTACCGCTTCCGTCATAATACTTTACTTTAAATTGGATGCGCTCAAAATTAGGCTCATTAGCGAGGAGTGGCACTTTGATAATGAAGGTCACATCCCTTGCTTTTCCATCGGTAATGATTACCCCATCAATTTCTCTTGCAAAAGAGAGAAGTGATGTAATAATCAGTGCAGTTATCATTAAGAAACTTTTCATGTTTTATTGGATGTGCGGCTAAAGTTACATTTTCTACTTTTAATAATCTTTTTGATCCAACTCTTTTTAGGTATTTAATCTTTTGAAATCAAACTTTTGTTGCATTTTTAAAGATGAAAGCTGGGGCAATTAGAATGATCTTAAATATAATACATAAAAACGTCGTTGTATGAAAAGCACAAATAGCCACGATGACCGAATAGCGAAAATGACTTTTGCTTCTGTATATCCCCATTATGTAACAAAGGTTGAGAAGAAGGGGCGAACAAAAGAAGAATTGCATCAGGTAATCGAATGGCTTACAGGTTATGATGAGAAAAAACTTCATAAACTCATCGAAGAAAAAGTGACCTTTGAGACGTTTTTTAAAAATGCATCAATAAATCCAAACACTCACCTGATTACAGGGTAATATGCGGGTATAGAGTAGAAGAAATTAAAGATCCGTTAACGCAACAAGTAAGGTATTTGGATAAGCTAGTGGATGAACTAGCAAAAGGGCGAAAGATGGAGAAAATTTTTCGCATTGCTTAAATTGCGGCCGATGAGCTATAGAGAACCAAACGTCGGAAAATGAACGCACTGCTAAAATCTATTATAACGTAACACTAAAGAGGATGTGAGAGAGGTGAGAATTACTTGCCCATCAAGGTGGTACGGGTTAATGCTTTACTAAGAATAATTTAATACTAACTTAGCCGAATAAGTCAACAATTAATGATAACGTTTTGCCTGACAATATGAAGAAACTGATACGCTGGTCCCTAGTAGCCGTCACTTTTTTGTCTGCTCCTGCCATTGCACAAAAAGTACAACCGTACTACCCTGAAGCTACATGGCAAACTAAGTCTCCCAAAGAATTAAAGGTAGATGCTGCATCGCTTGATAGTGCGGTAGTCTTTGCCAAGAGTAGTGAGAACAGCGTAGAGAAAGACTTGCGTGTTGCTAACCTTAAAGCTTATGTACGGGAACCGGATTACAAGATTCTGGGGCCGATGAAAGAAAGGGGAGGGCCGAATGGTGTTATCATCAAGAACGGATATATTATAGCACAGTGGGGTGAGGTAGACCGTGTCGACATGACCTTCAGTGTTACAAAAAGTGTTCTTTCTACAGTAGCGGGCTTGGCCTACGACAGAGGTTTGATTCGTAATATTAACGATCCTGTTAGTGGCTATGTTTGGGATGGTACCTTTCAGGGGGAGCACAACAGCAAAGTAACCTGGGAGCACCTGTTACAGCAGACATCAGACTGGTATGGATGTTTGCACGGCATTTGCGATTGGGCAGATCGCCCGCCCCGTGAGGGCACTGTTGATAACTGGCGCAATAGAAAATTGCTGACACCAGGAACAACCTTCGAATACAATGATGTTCGGGTAAACCTGCTAGCATATTCGTTGCTTCACGTACTCCGTAAACCATTGCCCATGGTGCTCAAAGATCAGATCATGGATCCTATCGGCGCGTCTACAACATGGCGCTGGTATGGCTATGATGATTCGTTTGTGAACATCGATGGCATTATGATGCAATCTGTAAGTGGTGGCGGTCATTTCGGCGGCGGGTTGTTCATCAACACCATGGATCAGGCGCGACTGGGATTGTTATTCTTACGCGAAGGAAAGTGGAAAGACAAACAATTGATTTCCCGCCAATGGATTGATATGGCAAGAAAGCCATCTGTGCCCAACAAGAGCTATGGCTATATGTGGTGGACAAACGAAGAAGGTACATTTAAGTCAGCCCCCAAAAGTATGTACTACGCAAATGGTTTTGGTGGCAACTACATCTTCATTGATCAGGAACATGACTTGTTAATTGTAGTGCGTTGGATGGACAACAACAAACTTGACGAGTTCCTGAGGCGAACACTGAAAGCAATAGGGGTGAAGTAGTTTTATTCTCTTAATTAATCCAGAGCCGCCTCGATAAGTGCCATCATATTCTAAGGACGCTTCGAAAGAAGGCATTTACTGAATCAATATTTTTAGCAAAATACCGATAAGAGCTGCACCAAGGATCACGAACGGTTCTTGTAATCTTTTCAACTGGAACAATGCAGCTGCGGATGCTTCTGCAATCAAACTAGTTGGAATATCTATCAATGTTCGTTTGCCTAGAACTAAAACAGCTCCAGCTATGGCTCCAATGGCTGCAGCAGAAACTCCATCTACAAATGCTTTAATCCCGGGATGCTTTCCGTATTTTTTAAAGTAAGGGGCAGGTATTACTGTGAACAGATAACATGGAATAAAAGTCGCAAGTGCTGCAACTACCGCGCCCCAGAACCCAGCCGTCAGATAGCCAATGAATCCCACGGTGATCACTACCGGTCCTGGTGTTATCATTGCTACTGCAACTGCATCTACAAATTGTTGTTCGTTTAGCCACTGATATTCTTTCACTACACCACCATATAGAAAAGGAACTATAGCGAGACCGCTTCCAAATACGAAAGCACCAGCTTTGGTAAAGAACCAGGCAATCTGTGTTAGCTTATGTTCTGCGGTTAAGGGTTGAAGCTGTACCAATAGAGTCGGTAATATTCCTTGAGCTCCACTGCTTAACCATTTTGGAGGTGCCTTAACAAACCACATAACAAATCCGCCTAGCAGAATGAGCCATAAAATTTCTTGTTCTGTTATGAAAGTTGTTACAGCAAGTACAATAAAGATCAACCACATGAGCTTATCTTTACCAATACTTTTAGACGTCAGTTTATAGGTGCTGATAGCAATGATTCCGATTACCGCTGCACCCACGCCATAGAAAATTGCTTGCATCCATGGCAAACCTCCATAAGACACATAAGCGTAGCCAATGCAAAGCACCATGAGAAATGAGGGAATAACGAAAGCGATGCCAACCAAGGTTGCACCTAAAATTTTATAGTGAATGTAGCCAATATAGATTGAGAGTTGTGCTGCAAGAGGACCAGGAGCAAGCTGAGATAGAGCCAAACCTTCTTTGTAGTCTTCTTCACTAATCCACTTTTTTTCATCAACAAGATCGCGGTGCATATATCCTACAAGCGCAACAGGTCCTCCGAATCCCCAAGTTCCTAGTTTAAGAAAATAAATGATCAATTGTTTAAGGGAATATTTAGGCATTGGTTCAAATTAAGTCTATTTCTTTAGGTCTCGTCTGATTAAAAAGGTGTAACCACAATTGCTTACGAGAATGAATATCCTTATCCGACGTTTAAGCAGAAATGATTAAATCAGTCTAAAAGTAGGCAGCGCAAATATGTATTAGGTTAACCTGTTTTGACATAAGAGAAACTTACGCAACGCTACTACACGGAGGGTTGAAAATCTTGAATAGGAATTACTGATTTGAATACTTTTTACTTTTCACGCAAATTTTTGCGATAAACAGCTGGTGTTTTTCCTATAAGATTCTTGAATATCCGATTGAAGTGACTTTGATCTGAGAAGCCTGTAAGGTATGCGATTTCTGCAAGTGAGTAGTTGGGATCTTTGAGTAATTCAATGGATTTTTCTATGCGCAACTTACGAATGTAATCGCCAAAAGAGAGATCGCCAAAGTACTTAGAGAATTCGCGCGACAAATAAGATGGATGCACATTAAGGCTATGAGATATTTCCTTCAAACTTAACGTCAGATTGGTATCAATCTGGTCTTGTATAATCTCCTTTAGTTCTTTTGCCCAGCCTGGTACATCTTTGCTTTTCTTCTTTTCACTAAGAAACTTTTGGTATACATCCCGAAGGGTGTTCTCAAAAGGATTTTGAGTATGCTTCTCATGTTGTAACAACTTTGCCCATGTATAAAGACCATCGTATACAATCATCCCTTGCGCTAAAAGTTCATAATCATTTGTAATGTTGTAAGCCATTCCGGCAGAGATAGCCCAAAGACCTGCAACCTGACTTGCAAGGTCGTGACGATCAGTGTCAGCACCTCTGACAATAATAGCCAAAGTTTGAATCGCCGGATCTGCTATCTTATGCTTTTTTATAATGTAGTCAAAGGTACATTCGTCCCCATAATGTGTATACTCGACATTTGGGATATCAAACGGAATGGCCCCGTGCTCTTTCGATAGTTGAATTACCTTATCCGAAGGAACATACATGAATTCAGCTTCATTATCTACAAATCTTTTAATCAGCCAGGGGCATGCAATGCGGTCTATCTTTGGCCTTTCTCGCGTAATCCATTTCATATTCTAAAATTTAGATCAAAAAATTGGTATGACCCAATTAAACAAACGAATAGCTTAATTAAATACCCATCCCCAATCCCTATCACCTAACATCAGGGTATACTGACAATATAAGCATGACGGATGCATGTCGAACCCAGAGTCAGGTTTCATTGATTTTCCGGCAATTTTGTCAGGTTCTAAAAAAAAGTTAAAAAAATATTTACTTGAATTATAGTCCGCGTACTAACTGCGGTCTGCCAGCCTATATTTGAAACATCAATTCAATGATAACACCGCGGGTTGTCTGAGATGCGATACGTAAATAATTGTTTAACTTAAAAATCATTAAAAAAATGGCCTTAATTAAAGAGAATGACTTTACAGAAGGTATGGGTGAAAAATTTGGAAAAAAAATCGTTTTCTGGGTGGTAAAAGGTGTAGCATTGCGATGAGCAGTGAAAGGTACTCATTACTTTTTATGTTATAGAAAAATGTCCTTTTTAACAGATGTAAGTTTTTGTTTGTTTAAATACAGGCAAAAGCCCTCTTTTTATAAAGATTTCCTTTTTTAGTACGATATAGATAGGTGAAGGTAGAATTTCAAATAACCAATATGAATGTAATAATTTATTGGTATTTGAAGCATCGGTGAAGTATGGATTTCGGATTTTTGTAGTCCTAACTGGAATTTTTTATGATGAAAAACCCCTCTTGCTTACCTGTCAGGTCTATTCTAAGATTTGTGCTAAATGCTCCTCTGTGGTTAAACCATCATTATTTTCTTAATAATAATCATAGTTAACTCGTATGTACCCCATATCTGTTATCAGTACTAGCTCGCTTTCAATTGATATACCTGTGTTCGTTAGGAAGAAATTTATATTTCAACTCTTTGTATGGGTATGTTTTCTTGTAGTTACAAATATTAGTGCTCAAACGGCACAAAATACTCCAACTCCATCATGGCTGGAAGAACAGAGAAAAGCTACGGAAACATTTTATAAACTCGATCAATCCAACAATTACACAGAGTCGTTGACTTATGCTGATATGAATATTCTTCCTATCGGCATAAAGAAAACTGTAGGCAATATGGAAGTAACAATTGCTGTTAGTGATATGCGTCTCGAAACAACACACAGTGAGCTTACATTATTTGCCAGAATAAAAATTCCTCAAGATGATAAATTGCTTTTTTTTGGTGCACAGGGCATTAAGCTGTCTCATACAGGAGATATAATTGGAGATGCCTCGCTGGTATTAATGGGCGATTTTAGCATACCCATTAACGGCAATACAGCTGCGCTTAAATTGAAGGGATCATTTGATAAAAATACAGGAAGAGCAAAAGAGCTCACATATGTTTCGGTTGATTGTAAGGGATTCCGCGAGATGGGCATTGCTGCCGAGGTTGAGTTTCCTGAGAGCATGATGTCGCCTATAGATTCTACAGGTAATAAAGTCAATGGAAGAGTCAAAGGTGCCTTTGCTACAGTTATCAGAGATTGGAATGACCTTCTGGTAAATATCTCTTTACCACCGTTTCAGATCAATGGTCTTGAAGGTTTTATATTCACTTTAGGTAAGGCAGTTTTCGACATGAGCGATTACAGAAATGATCCCTCAGTAGCATTTCCTCTAAACTACAAACAGAACTATTTGATTCCCGACAACATCGCTCTTTGGCGTGGCGTGTTTGTAAAAGATTTAAGTATTACGCTTCCAAAGCAGTTTGTGAAGAGAGGAAATAAACGTGTTTCCTTTGAGTCCAATAATTTACTTATTGATAACAATGGGGTAAGTGGTTCTTTTGCAGCTGCAGGTATATTGCCTATTAATGAAGGGAGTGCTTCGGGGTGGAGGTTTTCCGTCGATGCTTTTGGTATAGAGCTCGAAGCAAATCAATTAACTTCAGCAGGCTTTTCAGGAGCCATCGGACTTCCGGTGTCAGAGAATTCTAACCTGGGATATGACGCAATAATTACCATGGAGAATGAGTACTTTCTTAAAGTAAAATCTCTTGACACAGTTTCTTTTGATGTATTTCATGCAAAAGCCCAACTACTACCTAATTCATATGTGGAGTTAAAGGTAGTTGATGACAAGTTCAAGCCAGAAGCGTTGCTTCACGGAAGTTTGAATATCGAAGCAAGACTTGACGGATCATCCTCCGAAGATGTCTCTGGTAAATCAATAGCACAATTTAAAGGAATTGAATTCCGAAGTCTTCGTCTTAAAACAGATGCTCCTCGTTTTACCGCTGAGTATTTTGGATACAAAGGAGAATTGGCCATGATGAATTTCCCGGTTTCTGTAAAACGTATTGGCTTAAGGACCAATGGAGATGAGGTTGGTCTAGGTATGGATCTTAAACTTACTCTGGGAGAAAACCTTTTTACAGGAAGTACAAGCCTTGAATTTGTTGGTGATCTGACAGAAAAATCTATACAAGGCGAGGAGGCGCGGCAACAATGGCATTATAAAAAATTAATTCTTAATAGTGTTGAAGTAAACGCCAAGATAGCGGAAGTAGTAACCATCAAAGGAGGACTGCTAATACTAAATAACGATCCTGTATATGGAGATGGCTTTAGCGGTAACATTCAATTAACATTTGATAAAGTACTAAAAGGACTTGATGTTAAGGCCAGGGGAATGTTTGGTAAAAAGGAGTTTAGATATTGGTTCGTTGATGGTCTTGTTGCTTTGCCTGGTGAAGGTATTCCTGCGTTTCCTCCAGTAAATCTTAAAGGTTTTGGTGGTGGTATTTCAAATCGCATGAAGCGCGACGGCGCTGATGCTACATCTCCTACTGGAGCTAAATATGTACCTGATTCGGGTACTGCCTTAGGTATTAAAGCTTCTGTCTTATTTAATGTAGCAAATGATGCTGCTGTCAACGGAGAGGCAGCGTTTGAAGTAGCATTCAATCGTTCGGGAGGTTTGAACTTCATAGGATTTTATGGCTTTGCAAAGTTCATTGGTAAGATTCCTGGTACTGAGAATATTGAAAAATTTGTAGGTGATAAAATGAAAAAGATTGCTGAGATGGAGAAGGAATACCTCGCCAAGAATCCTGGTATGGAGGATATGCTTACGAAGTTAAAGCAATACGAACCAGATAAAGTACCGGATAAGATATTCCCGGCAACACAAAAGCCCGGACAGGACGGCTTTGCTGCAGCCATGGGAATTCAATATGATTTTACACAGCAATCGCTCCATGCCACATTCGATCTCTACGTAACAACTGTCGGGGGATTTGTGCGTGGAGCCGCATCAGGTAACAGAGCAGGCTGGGCTGTATTACATATTGATCCTCAAGATTGGTACATCCATATGGGGACGCCCACCGATCGCCTCGGCTTGAAGATGACTATTCAAAACATCGTAAGTGTTGAGACAGGATCCTATTTTATGTTAGGTTCTCAAATTCCTGCATCACCTCCACCACCCAAAGAGGTGGCGGATATTCTTGGCGTAGATCTTCAGCAACTCGATTACATGCGTGATCTAAACGCATTAGGTGATGGAAAAGGCCTGGCATTCGGCTCTAGCCTGCGAGTTGCAACTGGCGATATCACCTTTTTGATATTGTATGCAAACTTTGCTGCAGGCATGGGCTTCGACATTATGCTTAAAGATTATAATGATGTACAGTGTAAGGGGAGAAGTGGTAAAATTGGTTTTGATGGATGGTATGCGAATGGACAAGGGTATGCTTACTTGCAAGGCGAACTGGGTGTCAAGGTAAACCTCACTTTCATAAAAGCAAAAGTTCCTATCATCAAAGGCGCAGCTGCTGCGTTGATCCAAGCAAAACTTCCTAACCCTTCATGGTTCAAAGGGTACTTAGCCGTAAAATTTAACGTACTCGGAGGGTTGGTATCCGGAAGTTGCAAATTTAAATTTACAGTAGGAGAGGAGTGTGATCTTGTAATACCAGGTGGAAGTCCCTTGGATATGAGAATGATCAGTGATTTGTCTCCACGTGATAATTCAAAAGATGTTGATGTGTTCGCAGCCCCCCAGGCTACCTTTGTAATGAAAATGGGTGTGCCATTTGAAGTCGAAGATGATCGTGGAGTGAAAGCCTACCGTATACAACTGATTAGCTTCGATGTAAAAGATGGAAGCACATCAATTCCGGGGAAGCTGGTATGGACTCAGAATAAGGATGCCGTATCTTTCTATTCCACTGAAGTGTTACCGCCTGGTAAGTCGTTAAAAGCAATAGTAAGAGTTGGCTTTGAGGAATGGCAAAGAGGGCAATGGGTTACTGTATATACCGCAGGCTTAAAGGCGGAAGAACTTATGGAAGCAAGCTTCTCCACAGGTATTGCGCCAGATGTAATTCCTATTAATAATGTTGAGTATTCTTATCCAGTTGTTGATCAGAAATTCTTTCTGCAAGGAGAGTCGCGAAATGCTTATGTTCAGTTAAAGCGGGGTCAGAGTTATCTATTCTCACAAGATTTTAAACATGAGGTTCAATTTCTCCTAGCCGATGGTAGCAAGCAATCGCTTGGCTTCATCTATGACGCTGCAAGCAACAGAATTAAGTATAACATGCCAGATTTAATGTCACAGAAAGAGTATAGTTTTAACCTGGTAACTTTAAATAAAGATGGTAGCGCGATTCAAAATACACCAGTTGCAGAAAGTGTAAACGTGGGTAATGAAGATGATATAATCACTGTAGCTAATAAGCAAGCCTCTACACTTATACGTTCCGATGTTGGCCGAGTTTTACTCGCGTATCAGTTTACAACCAGCCGTCATAATACATTGGCAGAAAAAATTCAAAGTATAACAAAGGGCAGTGCAGCTGCTGGAAGGTTGGCTTCAGATGTTATAGACCTCAGATATGAAATATCATCAGGTGAGCCGTTTGATGTAACAGAACTTGTGGGAACTGAGTTTAGTGGATTTAAGCCAACTGTTAATGCCACTGCGGTATTGGACGATGAGTATTATAAGCAAGATATTTCTCCAATACTTTACCAAAATTATCCCGTTGCAGGGATAAAATTAGAGCGGGATGTTAATATTTTGGGTCTTCCTCCTATTAAAGCAATTCCTATATCAACCTCATACTTAACAGAAGTAGAGTTAAATAATTTCAATGGATACGCCCGTAAATGGATACCTTATATATACAACCTGCCACAGATATATAAAGAAGACTTTATTGATCTTCAACATAAGATTGTAAATCGTTTCTTTGACACACCATCCCAGGCACAATACAACTATATAATTAATGGTTATTACAAGTTTGTTCGGTCAGGGTACTATAAAGTGAAATTCCAGTATGTAATGCCCGACGGGACAAAGGGTACAGAGGCCTATTTTGATTATTATAATTTCATTAAGTAAGAATGATACCACGTGGTCGATTATACTTTGTAATACTCCTAACGTATTTAATAACAAGCGTAACAGTTTATGCGCAGGATTCATTGCGTGTTAGTGTTATTGCCAACATCAAGAAAGACACCATTCAGCTTCGATGGGCTGTTAATACACCGATGGCGTGGAAGCTTGGGAATCAATATGGCTATCGGCTTGAACGGTATACTATTGTTCGAAATAATGAAATACTTCCAAAGGCTGAAAAGACTGTGCTGGTGCCTGTGTTAAAGCCTCAACCTCTGAACTCGTGGGAATCCTTAGCCAATAAAAACAATTACGCAGCAGTAATAGCGCAAGCGTTGTTTGGTGAAAAATTTCAGTTAACAGGCGATGATGCAAAAGGTGTTTCAAAATTCATAGCATTGGCTCAAGAGCTTGAACAGCGATTCATGATTTCAATGTATGCAGCTGATATGTGTTATCCAGCAGCAAGACTGGCAGGATGGGGATATGATGATGTTAGTGCTAAGCCGGGCGAAAGATACTTGTATAGGGTAATACCGCTCACGCCAGATAAGGTATCTAAGATAGAAATGGGATCAGTCTATGTAAGCCTTAATGAATATCAGCCTCTCCCTCAACCCCAGGAACTAACAGGTATCTATGGAGATAAAAGTGTAATGCTAACATGGAATTACGGTGTTCTTAGTAAGACTTACATCAGTTATTATGTTGAAAAGTCGCATGATGGTAAAACTTTTACCAGGCTTTCGGATATTCCATTGACAAATATGAACACGCGTGATGGTAAATTGTCAGAACGAATGTTCTATATCGACTCTGTGGCGAATAATAATTCAACTGTTTATTATCGTGTCCGTGGTGTTACATCATTCAGTGAAACAGGACCGCCCTCAGACATTATCAGCGGTAAAGGGACCGATAAACTGATCTACGTTCCTCATATTAACAGGGCAGTACCAACAGATGCGAACCATGTAGACATTGATTGGGAGTTTGATGAGCGAGGTAATGATATAATAAAAGGTTTTGAACTCAGGCGCGCTGATAATGACAAAGGTCCCTTTAAAACGGTTGTGAAAGATATAGCGCCCGGTACTCGCAGCGTTAGCTTTGATAGCCTTAAAGTAACAAATTACTTCGTCATTGCAGCCTTACCACATCATGGTGAGCCTACACTTTCATTCCCCGTCTTGGTTCAGCCGGTTGATACTATTCCACCGGTAATACCCACAGGCTTAACTGGTGTTGTCGATAGCCTTGGTATAGTAACCCTTTCATGGAATAAAAATACAGATAAAGATATTCTCGGCTATCGTATCTATCGTGCTCAAAATAAAAATGAAGAACTCATTCCACTGACTGATGTTGCCATACGCGACAATTTCTACCGCGACACCATTGAAGTGAGGAACCTGAATGCAAAGGTGTACTATGCTGTAACAGCTTTGGATCAGCGTTATAACCAATCAGAGAAATCTCCAATTGCTGCGCTTGATAAGCCTGAGCTGGTACCACCTTCTGCGCCATTGATTACTAACTATCGGGTTACACCAGGAGGTGTATTGCTGCAATGGGAAACAGGAGGAGAAGAAAGTATAGCTTCAATCAAGATCTATCGCACAGAAAAATTATTAAACGATGAAACGGCCATTAAGGAAATCAGTAATCGATCAATACGCGAGTACATAGACAGTACCGCGCTGTCAAATCAGATTTATGAATACTATATCAAAGCATTTACATCAAAAGGGTTATCATCCGATCCATCACCCCTCATTACAGTTAAAACATCTACGCAAAAAGTAACAGCAGGAATGATTAAATCATTTACAGGTAAAATGAATTGGAGAACAAACCAGATTGAGCTCAAATGGGAACATGATGTAAAGGATGTAAAGCAATTTGAAATTTACAGGGGCGAGGCGGGTAGTTCGGTGAGTTTGTGGAAGGTCGTTAAAGGTTATGACAAAGCATTTGTTGATATGGAAGCGCAACCTGGTCATAAATATGAATACATTATTCGCGCCATTCTATCTAATGGAAAGACTGGTGCTATCGCGAAAACATTTGTTGGTAAAGATTAATTATATGAAAAAGGTTCTTCTTCTGATTCCTTGCCTATTTCTATGCAACTTATTGCTGGCGCAGGAGTATGAAATGAATGTTGAGATAGACATTATGACTTCTGCGAATGACGTTAAGTGCAGTAGTCACTTCCTCCTGATGTTTGTTCTTCAAAATGGTGAAACGTGGGAATGGCGCCAGGGTTTATCCATGAGTAAAAATTCTTGGGCTAATTATAAAAAAACGTTTTCGTATAAAGCAAGTAATCCTGTAGTACAAATCAAATGTATCTCTCAGCGATACACAGAAAATTTAGTTGATTGTAAACACCAGGATGGTGGGGAGAATATTATCAGTGATTTCTCTCGAAATTTATGTTTGGGCGAGCAAGTATGGTATGGAACATTTAAGGGATATCACGAGGCGAGTTCTTTAAAAGTAAATGTTAAACCGTTGTCATTGTCAAGTGGGCAGAATTTGTCTGCTGTACAGATTGATACAAGAATTCAATTGCCTTTTACCGTTCTAAGACTTGATTATAGCGTATCACTTCGCTTTACAAATGGCTTGACATCTCAAGTTCTTGATAGAAATAGTGAATCGTATAGTAATGGTACAATTTCAAATTATCAGGAATTAGCTTTTATCCCGTTTCCGTACAAGGTTTCGAAGGTTATAGTAAAGCTTAGTGTCTCCAAAAGTCTTTTTAATTCAGACAGTTTTGAGAAAATTTATGATGTAGAAGGTGACGGGTCGGAAGTGGACCTTTACTTAGATTCAGATGATTCTCCATTTCCCCCATTAGGTGCAAGTAGCTACGTTCATGTTCGATATGGAAAGCCCAAGACACCATTGTTCCAGAAT